>CAYLQT010000004.1:0-128007 GCA_964386035.1 uncultured Clostridium sp.
ATGAGGGAGCATACTCTTGTATGTGACCGATTTCGCACGGTTCTCACAACGCCGCATGGACGATTTTTCCGCAGTCCGATTTATTTAGACTTAGAAATAGCAGTAATCTTCAGCCTAATAACCTTTCCCGTGGGAAGGAGAACATCAACGACATCTCCCTTACGGTTGCCGATGAGTGCCTTGCCGATGGGCGACTGGTCGGAAATTATGCCCTGAGAGGGGTTGGACTCACTGGGGCCAAGGATGGTATACTCGGACTTTTTGCCGGTATCGAGATTCTCAACCTTGACTTTGGAACCGGGGTGAACGACACCTGCACTGAGGTTGTCACCGTCGAGGATATTGGCGTTGCGAATATCATTTTCAAGGCGAGCTATTTTAGCCTCGAGCTTTGCCTGCTCATTCATCGCCTCATCATACTCGGAGTTCTCTGAAAGGTCACCGAACGAACGGGCTACCTTGATTCTCTCAGCTATCTCATCTCTGCCGACGGTTTTGAGCTGCTCAAGCTCTTTAACTTTGGCGTCATAGCTCTCTCTTGTCAGTACTATCTGCTTTTCCATTTTAAGGCTCATCCTTCTTCCTTAAATTTTAAAAGAATTATTGTTCGGAGAAGTGCCATAGATACTTCTCCATAATATTGTTATTATATTCATTTTATCGCCTGTTGTCAATAGCTTAGAGCCCTAGCAAGCGAGTTATGAGCACAGCGGCACGGTCTTTTGCGATATGTTCGCCGTTATAAAATATTTTATTGAAGCCGAGTGCCGAAAGCGAGTATATTCGGCTTATTTCATAAAGCGCGGCGGCAAATTTCAGCTCATCGGCATCGGGCGGCATAAGGCGTGCATAAGCAGTCGGCAACGTGATGCTGCTTGCCGTGAAGCACTCGCCGTCAACCGCAAGATACGGCTCTTCGGCATCCAAATCTATTATAATATCGCCGTTGTCGCTTTGCGACAAAACGACCGCTGCACCGAACTCCTCCATCGCCTGCTCTTTAGCTCGGGTGTAAGCCTCGGGGCATTCGGTGACAACACGCACATCAGACACCAACGGCACAGCGAGGCTCAACCGACCTGCCGCAGCCGCATTTTTGTCTTTTATACACAGCGTTGCACGCACTCCGCAGCCAAGAGCCGAGCGTAACAACTCACAGGCGGTGTTGAAAAAGACAAGCTTTGTATACGGAAAGATGTTCGGTTCTTTTATATTGCCCTGCTGTGTTATACCGTCGGGCAACAGCATAAAGCCTACAGTACCGCCTGCCACCGTTTCGATTGCATCACGGTTAATTTTCCCCCTACGTATTGCCGAGGTTATCTCACGAAACGGCAAGCCGCCATAGACACGCACATCACGCACCCGTGGGTGCTTATAAAGCTTCCTGCGAGCGAAAAAACCGGCACCGTCCTCAATCACCAGAACCGAAAACATAAGCAATCCCCCTCGAGAACAGTATATGCCGCAACGTATCAGGGAATGAAAAAAAGCAGGCTTTTCGCCTGCTTTCAAATCACATTTAAATTACTCTGCAAAGCCCGACTCAACGAGCTTGACAAGCTCATCAACAGCCTGCTCCTCATCGGGGCCGCCAGCGATAATGCGGATCTGAGTATCACCCATAATGCCGAGAGAAAGGACACCGAGGAGGCTCTTTGCGTTTACTCTGCGCTCGTCCTTCTCAACCCAGATGGAGGACTTAAACTCGTTAGCCTTCTGGATAAAGAAAGTTGCCGGACGGGCGTGGAGTCCTACCTGATTCTGCACCATAACATCTTTAACATACATAATATATAATCTCCCACACACAAATTCAAATTTATTTACTTATATATTATATCATAAAACTTGTCCCCGTCAACAATTTACTTGCGACTTTCGATTGGAATGGCGATAATTCGTTGCCTGTTCCAAAGTTGAAAATTCGGGCGAGGGCTTTGTTGTTCATTTTGACCATAAGTTAAAGGGCATTTTAATGCACCTTGCACATTAAAATTCGTCTTATACTCATTTCGAGCTGTTTTTTTCGAGAGTTGAGAGAAACTCTCTGTCTTTTTTGTCGAGTTGTGCTTTTTCAAGCATATCGGGTCTGCGGCGATAAGTACGCTCCAGACTCTGCTGTCTGCGCCACTTTTCAATGTTGGCATGATGACCCGAGAGCAGAACCGGCGGCACCTCTCTGCCGTGCCATTCAACCGGACGGGTATACTGCGGATATTCAAGCAAGGAGGAATAATGGCTCTCAAGCTCAAAGGCATCCTCGTTTGCGAGCACCCCGGGAAGCATTCTCGCCACGGCATCGGCAAGCATCAGTGCCGGCAATTCGCCGCCTGTGACAACAAAATCGCCTATTGATATTTCCTCGTCCACAAGCTCCTCTATAACTCGCTCATCTACGCCCTCATAGTGGCCGCAGAGCAGGGCTATATTATCAAGCTTCGACAGCTCGACCACTCTTTTTTGAGTGAGCGTCTTTCCCTGCGGAGTGAGATAAATCAAGTGGGGGCGAGTGCCCGTGTCACTGCAAAGCGACTCGTAGCAATCAAATATCGGCTGAACCTGCATTATCATACCCGTACCGCCGCCGTAAGGTGAATCGTCAACACGGTTGTGCTTATCCGTTGTGTAATCACGGATGTTGCGGCAATTTATCTCAACACAGCCACGCTCCCGTGCCCTGCCGATAACGCTTTCACGCAGTACCTCACAGCACATTTCGGGGAACAGCGTCAGAATATCAATCCTCATCGGAAAACAATCCCTTCAACGGTGTTATTTTGACAATGCCGCTCTCGACATCAACGCTGTTCACAACATCGGGGATAGCAGGAATAAGGTACTCCGTGCCGCCCTCGTCCGTGATATGCCAAACATCGTTTGCGCCTGTCTGACTGACATCGGTGACGGTGCCGTAAGCTTTGCCGCTGTCGGCATCCTCGACCTTACAGCCGATAAGCTCGGCTATGAACCAATCGCCCTTTTTGAGTTTTGCATCACTGCGGCGCATATAGAGCACCCTGCCGCGAAGTGCCGATGCCTTTTCAACCGTGTCGCAGTCGGTGAGCTTTAAAAGAGCAATATTGCCATGAGGACGCACAGAAACAACGCCCACGCTCTTTTGACCGTGTGCGTCGAAATACAGCGTCTTGAATTTTTTAAAAAACTCGGGCGAATCGCACCACGGCTGAACACGCAGTTCCCCACGCACGCCGTGAGTGCCGACTATCTGCCCTATCTCAAGATAGTCCTTTATCATCAGTCTATCTCAACTGCGACCTTCTCGTCGCAGCGTGTTGCGGCAGCACGCATAACAGTACGGATAGCCTTA
Organism: uncultured Clostridium sp.; assembly: GCA_964386035.1. Classification (GTDB taxonomy): domain Bacteria; phylum Bacillota; class Clostridia; order Oscillospirales; family Acutalibacteraceae; genus CAG-177. The sequence continues at coordinate 3,332 of CAYLQT010000004.1, forward strand.
GCTATTCTGCCCTGCTTGCCGATTACTCTGCCCATATCGTTCTCGCTGACATGGAGATGATAGGTTATAACACCCTCGTCATCCGCATCGTCAACGGTAACGGTGACTGCATCGGGATCTTCTACAAGACCCTGTGCAATGGAAACAAGCAAATCCTTCATGTCGATTTCCTTTCATAGAAAAACAAAACTCTCCGCAAGCCGCCGAGAGCCGTGTTTTTGCGAATTTCACTTCAAGAAAAGTTTATCAGTCGATAACGCCGTTCTTCTTGAGGATGTCCTTAACAGTGTCGGTGGGCTGTGCACCGTTAGCAATCCACTGCTTTGCCTTGTCTGCATCGATCTTTACATCAGCGGGAGTTGCAAGCGGATTGTAAGTGCCGATTTCCTCAATGAATCTGCCGTCACGGGGATATCTTGAATCTGCAACGACTATTCTGTAGAAGGGGTTCTTCTTTGCGCCCATGCGGCGCAGTCTGATCTTAACTGCCATAATAAATGTACCTCCAAAAAAAAATACAAAGTTATTTATAATGTAAACCCAAAGGGATTAACATCCGTTATTACATTCCGAGACTTCTCGGATCGAAGCCCATACGGCGCATTTTCTTCTTCGAGCCCTTGCCGTTGAACTGTTTAAAGAGCTTTTGCATCTGCTTGTGCTGATTGAGAAGCCTATTGACATCCTCTACCTTCTGTCCGCTGCCGGCGGCGATTCGCCTTTTGCGTGAGGGGTTGATAATATCCGGATTCTCTCGCTCTTTCGGGGTCATTGAGCGGATGAGTGCCTGAAGACGGTCAAACTGCTTCTCGTCAACATCCACATCCTGAAGCTTTTTGCCCATACCGGGGAGCATTGCAAGCGTATCCTGAATGGAACCCATTTTGCGAAGCTGGGTTATCTGGTCGAGAAGATCGTTCAAGTCGAACTTGTTCTGACGAAGCTTTGCCTCAAGTTCCGCCGCCTTCTTCTCGTCGATAGCAGTCTCCGCTTTTTCGATAAGCGAGAGTACATCGCCCATGCCGAGGATTCTCGAAGCCATGCGGTCGGGATGGAAGGTATCGAGATCTCCGAGCTTTTCACCCACGCCGATGAACTTTATCGGCTTGCCTGTGACCGCACGGGCAGAGAGTGCCGCACCGCCTCGGGTATCACCATCAAGCTTTGTGAGGATAAGTCCGTCAATACCGAGAGCTTCGTTGAAGGAGGATGCAACATTGACTGCATCCTGACCTGTCATGGAATCGACCACAAGCAGTATCTCATGAGGTCTGACCTCCGACTTTATACGCTTGAGCTCGTCCATAAGCTCCTCATCTATATGCAAGCGGCCTGCGGTATCGATAAGGACATAATCATTGCCCTCATCTTTTGCAAGAGCGACCGCCTGTTTAGCTGTCATTACAGGGTCCTGAGTGCCACACTCAAACACCGGCACGCCAACCTTCTCACCGAGCACCTGAAGCTGTTTAATAGCCGCAGGACGGTAAATATCGCAGGCAACAAGCATCGGTCTGCTGCCACGGTTTTTGAGCATGAGCGCAAGCTTGGCACAATGAGTGGTTTTACCTGCACCCTGAAGTCCGCAGAGCATTATAACTGTCGGCGGATGAGCGGCAGAGGCAAGGCGGGTCTTTGTTCCGCCCATAAGGTCAATGAGTTCCTCATTGACTATCTTTATAACCATCTGTGCAGGAGTAAGGCTCTCCATAACATCTGCGCCTATCGCACGCTCGGTAACCTTGGCCGTGAAGTCCTTTGCAACCTTGTAGCTGACATCGGCCTCGAGCAGTGCCATACGCACATCACGCATAGCCGCACGGACATCCGCCTCGTTAAGGCTACCCTTGCTTTTAAGACGTTTAAACGCCGCCTCAAGGCGTTCGGAAAGACCTTCAAATGCCAATGTTTTCACCTCTGTTCGGTAAGTTATATAGTAAAAAAGTTGTTTGTGTTGCAGTGACGGTTCTCACAACGCCGCTATGGGCAATTTTTCCGCCGCAATTCACAGCTCCGAGGACTGAGAAAAATTGTTCAGAGCAAGGCGTGAGGTTCTGCGAATGAGGGAGCATACTCTTGTATGTGACCGATTTCGCAAGGTTCTCACAACGCCGCTATGGACGATTTTTCCGCAGTCCGATCACTCCATCAAAGACATGGCGATCGCCTTTATCTTCACCGTATAATCATTGACCTCTCTCGACAGGCTGTGATGAAGATTGTAGTCCCCTATCTCGCCGGCGCAGTCGATTATCTCGGTGAGTCCGTTGCGGATCTCTTCAAACTTCGAGACAAGGCACAGCTTGGATTCCATATCAAAAAGCTGAGCTTCGGCACGCTTGATGGCATCACGAACGCCTTGGCGTGTTATGCCCTCGTTCTCCGCAATCTCGGAGAGAGACAGATCTTCATTATAGTAATAGCCCAGAAAATCACGCTGCTTTTCGGTAAGCATATCGCCGTACAGATCCAAAAGGCCGACGATCTCAAGATTCTTTGCCACAGTATCTACTCCTCCTTTTTCCGAGATTACAGACGCATCAAAACGCCCCTGTAAAGTTATTTCGCTTTACAGGGGGTTATTATACTAAAAATATCATCTGCTGTCAAGCACTATTTTTCCGAAAAGGTGGAGTTTTTTCAACATTTCGGATGTGGAAAACCGCAGGAAAAGTCGAAAAACTTTTTTTGCTGTCAAGCGCTTGTGCTTTACCCGACAAAAGGCAACAAGATATGCCCTGTTGCAATGCCGAGCATATGGAAAAGCATGTGGAAAACTTTTTTATTTGAGCGAGACTATCGTAACGCCGTCCTCACCCTCGCCATATACGCCCAAACGAAACTTCTTTACATACGGCGACTTTTTGAGATACTGATTGACTGCGCTCCTGAGTGCACCCGTGCCCTTACCGTGGACTACCGTGAACTCACCCAGTCCCATTCTGAGCATATAATCTATATATCTGTCGAGCTCCATTATGCAGTCATCAACGGTCATTCCACGCACATCGAGCCGTGATGAGGCATCCATATTCATCTTGCTCTCGACACCAGTTCTGCGTGCCGAAGAATTGGGGCTGCGTTTCTTCGGGGTATTCTCGATAAGACGCAAATTTTTGAGTTTAACACGGGTTTTGACCGCACCTGCAAGCACCTCGACATTGCCGCTTCGGTCAACCGGAGAAAGCACAGTCGCCTCCTTGCCTATATCGGCTATGAGCACATTGTCACCCTTTTTTAGCTCACGGGGCAGAACATAGCCGTCGTTGACAACTCCCTTTGTAACAACAGGATCAACCGCCTCATCAATAGCACCGAGGCCCTTTTTGACTGCGGCTCTCGCACGGCGTGCAAGCTCTGCGGCATCCTTGGTTTTTTCTTTTTCTTTCTTGAGCCTGTCAAGCTCATCGAGCAGAGCGTAGCTCTCACGCTTTGCTTGTTGGGTCAGCTTCTCCGCCTGTGCCTTTGCCTTTTCTATCTCTGCCTCACGCAGAGCATCCACTTCGGCAAGCCTCTGTTCGGCTCGTTCAAGCTCTTTTTTCGCTCTGGCACTGAGTTCTTTAGCCCTCTCGTGCTCCTCCTCCATGCGGCGGCGGTTCTCCTCAAGCTTATCGACAACATCCTCAAAGCGAACATTCTCGTTGTTCACAAGCTCCTTTGAACGCTCAACAACACGCATATCCATGCCGAGGCGTTCACATATCGCAAGTGCATTTGAGCGACCGGGCACGCCTATCAAGAGCCTGTAGGTCGGGCTGAGGGTTGCAACGTTAAATTCGCAGCATCCGTTTTCAACTCTCGGTGTTTCGAGTGCATAAGCTTTAAGCTCCGCATAGTGGGTTGTTGCGGCTATCTTCGCACCCTTGAAGTGAAGCTCCTCAAGCACTGCCATAGCAAGCGCCGCACCCTCAACAGGGTCTGTGCCTGCGCCCAGCTCATCTATGAGCACAAGGCTGTGCTCGCCCGTTTTTGACATAATATCGATTATATTCGTCATATGTGCCGAGAAGGTCGAAAGAGACTGCTCGATAGACTGCTCATCGCCTATATCGGCAAGCACCTCGTCAAAGACGGAAAGCCTGCTTCTGTCGCCTGCCGGTATCATCAATCCGCACATTGCCATAAGGCTGAACAGACCGACCGTTTTTATCGACACAGTCTTGCCGCCCGTGTTCGGGCCGGTTATCACAAGTGTATCGAAATCCGTACCGAGTCTTATATCGACGGGTACGACTTTATTTTTATCTATCAGCGGATGTCGGGCGGCACGAAGCTCTATCTCGCCATCCCCGTTCAAAATCGGCACGGTTGCACCTATTGAATAGGCATACTGCGCCTTTGCGAAGATAACATTCAGCTCAACCGCACACTCATAGCTGTTCTTTATCCCCTGCTCAAACTCACCCACCATAGCGGAAAGTGCGGTGAGTATGCGTTCTATCTCGTCCTGCTCCTTGGAGCGCAGAACCTTTATCTCGTTATTCGCCTCAACTACGGGCATCGGCTCCACGAATACGGTAGCACCCGAGGATGAGGTGTCATGCACAAGTCCCTGAACCTCGCCACGGTATTCCGCCTTGACAGGCACGACATAGCGACCGTTTCGCTGAGTGATTATATTCTCCTGCATAAACTTTGCATAGTGCGCCGAACGTGTCATTTTATCGAGCTGTTCACGAACTCTCGACTCCTGAACACGGATCTTTCGCCTTATCTCAAACAGCTCCGGCGAAGCGTTGTCCGAAATCTCCTCCTCGGAGATTATTGCGGAGGTTATCTGAGTTTCGAGGTATTTATTCGGCTGCAACGCCGAAAAAAGCGGATCGAGCACACTCTCGACACCGGCATTTGTGCTGCGCCACTGAGCGAGAGCACGCACGGTTCGGAGCACCTCGGCAACATCGAGCAGTTCACGCATGGAAAGCGTACTGCCTGCACCCGCACGAGCCGCCGCATTGTTGACATTCTTCAGTCCCCCGAAGGACGGGCCGCCGAAGCGTGCCAAAAGCATATGTGCATCCCGTGTTTGGTTGAGGCTCGCCTGTGCCAAATCGAGATCAGACTCGGGACGCAGAGAAAGAGCCAGCTCACGGGCATCCTCGCAGGCGGTAAAGTCTGCAAGGCGCATGAGTATTTTATCAAATTCCAATGCCGTTTGGTGACGGCTCATTTTTTCAGACATAATAAATCCTTCTTGTTTACATTGAATCATACTAATAAGTTACCACATCCGAGCCGCCGTGTAAAGTAAAAAAAGACCCGACTTTAAACAAAGTCAGGTCTTGAAAGGCTGTTATCAGTCGCTCGTATAAGGAAGAAGAGCAACGTGACGGGCACGCTTGATAGCAGTAGTAAGCTCTCTCTGATGAGCAGCGCAGTTGCCGGTGACTCTTCTGGGAAGAATCTTTGCTCTGTCGGAGATATACTTATGAAGTCTGGCTGTGTCCTTGTAATCTATGCACTCAACCTTCTCGACGCAGAAAGCGCAAACCTTCTTGCGGCCCTTGCGGTTGGGTCTTCTGTCGTTTTTCTCGTATGCCATGGTGTTTAACCTCCTCTTTGGCTAAGATGGCAGCCGCTATACGGCTGTATTATTTCGGCTTCACGCCGAGGTGTGATCATTCTCAGAACGGGAGATCGTCGCTTATCGGGATCTCCTCGAAGTCGTCCGCACCGCCCGTAGCGAAGCTTGCGGCAGGCTGAACTCTTGCAGGCTGAGACTGAGCGGCACCTGTGCCTGTCTCACTCTTGGAGCCGCAAAAGCTTATTTCATCTGCAACGACTTCAAATGATGTGCGCTTGTTGCCGTCTTTGTCCTCATAGTTGTCCATACGGATGCTGCCGCGGACAGCTATCATAGAACCCTTGTGGAAAAAGCGTGAAACGAAATCAGCCTGCTGTCTCCATGCGACAACACGGATGAAATCGGTCTGCTTCTCCTCGCCCTGCTTCTGGAAGCGGCGATCGACCGCAACGGTAAATCTCGCAACTGTGACACCCGAGGGGGTAGTACGCAGTTCGGGATCGGCAGTAAGTCTGCCCATAAGAATTGCAATGTTAAGCATAGTTAACCACGCCTCACTTTCTCACGATAAGTGAACGGAGAACACCCTCGGTGATACCGGAAATACGGTAAAACTCCTCGGGGAACTCGGGAGCAGCGCTGAAATTGAACAGAGCATAGAATCCCTCGGGCTCATCATCGATAGCGTAAGCGAGCTTGCGCTTGCCCCACTCATCAATGCTGTCCAGAGTGCCGTTCTGCTCAATGAGAGCCTTGAACTTTTCGATAAGAGCAGGAATACCCTCCTCGCCGTTCTTGACGGAGAAAACCATCATTGCCTCATAGTTGTTGTTTGCTGACATTCTAAAGCACCTCCTTCTGGTCTTTTGGCTGCGTTATACGCAGCAAGGATTAGTCGCCGTCTTCGGCAACTAAGTTATTTTAACAGTGTTTTTCGGTTTTGTCAACCGCTTTTTTCATATAAATATAATCCGTGTTAATTCTGTAAAAATTTTGTTAGCTCTTGTCAAACTCGACTTTGCGTGATAGAATAATTGTAATATAAGGAAAAAGATTCTTTGAGGTGATAGGAATGGCAGTTTCCGCAACGGCAGGCTCGGCACGTAACAGACGAACGGCATACACCCGTTCGGTCATACGCAGCACCTTCTTTGATCTGTTGAACGAAAAATCGCTTGACAAAATCAGTGTGCGCGAGATATGCGAACGTGCGGACATAAACCGCAGCACTTTTTATCGCCATTACATCGACATAAACGACCTCATGCAGAGCATCGAGGATGAATTTGCCGCAGAGATAAACCATCAGATAGAGAAAATGGATCCCGATGTTTTCGACGCCGCCATTTTGGGCATCTTTGAGGTCGTCAAGAGAAACTCGGATCTTTGCAGCTATCTGCTCAACTGCGAGATAAGAAGAAATCTTCTCGCCTCAATCTTTGCGGAGAATCGTGACCGAACATACAAAAAATGGAAGAATTTCTTCCCCGGCATAACCGACCAGCAGTTCCAATGGATGTATGTTGCTTTCTTCAACGGAATTGTCGGTGTTATTGCGGAATGGACTCGAGCCGGACTTGAGCCCGACCCTGCCGAGATCGTAAATTTTGTCACAAGCATATATTTCAACGGGTTTAGAAAATATTTTTAGTTTGTTAATATATTTTTGCAACGCTATTTGCGGTTGTGTCGCTTTATAGACACATTGTTGCATATTGTTCCTTGTACACACTGTTTTGGTAGGCTATACTTTTAACAGTGAGTTTTGACTCACGAAAAGTTAAAGGTGGTCTAAAATGAAGCAATCACTCACCGTCCGCAGGACAGAGCACTTTGGGATAAACAGAAAGATAATTGCAAATATGACGGCTCAAAGCTGGCGTGAAATTCCTCATGTTGTGCTGACCGACGAGCCCGAGGCAACCGAATTTTTGAAAGTATTCAAAGAGATAAACAACGGCCGCAGTGCCGAAGAAAAGATCTCGCTCAACGCACTTCTTCTCAAAATCGTTACCGAGGCACTCAAAAGATGCCCTGCAATGAACGCACATATAGAATTCAAGCGTCACCTCGTAAGAGGTTGCATAAAGGAGTTTGAAGAGGTCAACATTTCAATGCCCATGCTCCTCGAGTCGGGCGACATGATGACAATAAATCTGCACGGCATGGAGAGCAAAAGCCTCGCTGAAATTCGTGACACGCTCGCAGATGTTCAGCGCAGAGCAAAAAAATCCGATATGTCGCAGGTTATGTACGATGTATCCCTTCACGACACATTAACGGGACTGTCGCGCGGCAAGGTAATTCAGGCATTGACTCGTCTTATCGGCTCAAAGACCGGCAAGCACAGAGTAAAGACCCTCTCGGGCAAGGAAAAGAGAGAGTATCTCAAAATCCCCGAGAGTGACAGACTGACCCTCCACGACCTCGAGCAGGGCACTGTCACAGTCTCAAACCTCGGCTCGCTTTACAAGACATGGGACGGTATTTGCGGTCTGCTTGAAATAATCCCGCCGCAGGTCGCCGCAATAGGCATAGGCGCTCCCCGTGACACGGCGATCGTCGATTCGGACGGCACGGTAAAAGCCGGCAAGAAGCTTCCGTTTACGGTCGTGTTTGACCACCGTGCGCTCGATATGGGCGATGTTGTGCCTTTTCTCAAGGCTATAGACGAGGTTTTCGACAATCCGCAGATAATCAAAGAGTGGATTTAAAAAAGTTTATTGGGTGACTCAGCTCGGCTGAGTTTTCGGATATGAGAACAGAAAAGAGCAGGTGCATTTCGCTCCTGCTCTTTCGTTTTTATGAAACTGCTTTTATATCATTTTCACTGAGTGAAAATTGGAAAAATTTCAGTGAATCGTATGTACCGTTTTCGCAGTACGACAATACAACCGTGTCATCGGCAACCGCTTCGATAAATTCAAAAGCCGCCTCATTCACCGGAACATCAACATCTATCTCGGTTGTCTCGTCCGTCCTTGCATTTACGGCATAGACAGGGCACGGCTCTTTTTTCACCTTTCCACTGTTCGGGTCAACATTGCTTTCCAAAAGAATAACATAATTATCGGTTACAGCCCATGCACATTTTGCGGTAGCACTCCCGAGCGTGACGGTCTGAACTGTTCCGTCTGCCGATATGCGACATACGCAGTTTACAAGTCCGTCATAAAGGCGAAACGCAAGGTAATCGCCTCTTTTTTCCATGACTATAAACGAATTCGAGCCTACTATTCTGTCAAGGCCTGAAAGCTCTTTTTTCTGAGTTATATTGCCGTCACGGTCAAGTGTACAAAGTCTGTAAAATTCCTTGCCATCCGTTTGGCCGTGCTCAAGTCCGTAAATCACACCGTTATCGCAGAAAAATCTTTCAAACAGCACGCCTTTGCTGTTATACCACTTTGTGCTGTTTTCATAGCCCTCTTTGATGATTTCTTTTTTTACGCCGTCAACATTATATATTGTCAGCGTCGTCATAACGGAATAGGGCGTTTTCATGGCAGTTTCTTTGTAATGGTAAAAGGAAATAAAGTTTTCTTCATCGAGCTTGCACAGATAGATCATCGGACTGGTGCTTGACACTTCATCTTCTATCGTCATTACGCCCGTAGCAAAATCGATTTTTGTCAAATATACCTTACTGTTTTCGCCCTCATACCACTCATAACGATACCTGTCCTGCATCACTATGTACGAGCCTGCCGCATAACGCCAATTTTTAACTTTGTCGTGAAAATTCACGACCGTGTCTTTGCCTGTAGATATATTTCGAACCTTTCTGACTGTTTCGGACGCTCCGTCATTGCCCAAAACTTCTTCTTGACCATATAAGTAGTCGCTCGTCACATTTTGCACATAGAATGACGAATCGTCACAGATGCGTTTTAGCGAATGCTTTGTCTTATTTTCTTCAGACACTCTCGGCAGCACAAGTCCCTCTGCCGTAATTTCGGTGTATATCTGCTTTTGCTCTGTCGAGCTTTCTTCTCCCGTAGTCGTTTTTCCGTCGGTTTTGTTTCCCGAGCAGCCGCAGGAACACAGAACGACCGCAAGCACAGTGAATATCAAAAGAATGCGTTTTTTCATGAGTTACTCCTTTTTAGACTTGTAAAAAAGATATTCATACTTTGAGCTTTTTAACTTGCACTTACTTAACGACCTGTATTCATTCCATTGGGAACACGCCTTTCGCAATAGATTTCTATCTCCTGTATCTTCACTTATATATCCACTTCAAAGAACGCCTTGTCTGCGTGTGTCTTGAACGAAAGCGAGAATGTAACTTCTCCACTCGGCAGAGTTATGCTGTACTCGCCGTCTGCGGCAGTCACGGTACAGCCGATTTCTTTATAAAATTCAACAAACTGTGCCGTAATATCCTCTATCGGCACGCTGTCCGATTTTGAGTCAAGAACACCGCCGTATTCATAATCCGCTCCTGACACAAGTCGGATGTCAAGTTTTTGCGCTATCCGCTCATCGGTTATCAGATGTATCGGCAACGGGGCGGTAACGGTTTTCTCCCCGTCGGTTATGTACGCTCCCATTCCCCTGCAAATATACTCGGCTTTGAAACTGCCGTCGCTCTTTTTCTGTATGCAGTAATAGTCCGTATAACCGTCGTTTTTGCTTTTCAGGACTATAACCGTCCTGTTTGAATCAACACAGCTTATTTCATCGCAAACATTCAGAGCCTCTATTTTTTCTTTCAGCTTTTCAACGGTTTTGTTCCCGTAAAATTCCTGACCGCCGCACAGTCTGAGATCCTCCGAGTTCACTCTCGAAGAGATGGGTATCTCAAGTCGGTTTTCACTCGGGAACGCAATAGCCGTAACATATTTTGAGCTTGATGTGCTGTCGCACGAGGCACACAGAAGTGCCACTATACAAAGAGCCGCTATAGCACTTACGGTTTTGAGCAGATTTCGCACACTTTTTCTGTTCACGGTTTCACTCTCCCTTAACAATAATATCTCGGTTTACAACATGACAGCTTCTGTATTGTCAATCGGTCATAGGAACTGTAGTTGCTATCTTCATTCCACTATCTCTATATCAAAGCAAACCGTCAGAGACTTCTCCGCACCTGCATCGCCGTCCCATTTAAAAGTTGAAGTTCCCGTGCATTTTCCCGCACCGTAAGGCACTGCATCGGCGGTGCTGTTCATGTTCGGGTTCATCTCGGCGGCGACGAGATACATATCCTGGACATAGCTTTTTCCGTTCTCCACGATAAATCGACGAATGGCATCGTCACCCACTTCTACGGGGTAGTCTTTGTCATAGAACGCTTTTGTGTCCTGCGTCAAAATTTGTGTGCGTATCTCGTAATGCAACTGATTATATATAGGGAGGGTTGACACAATATCTTTTCCGCTGTTATTCGTGACGGTTGCCGTGATATGCACTTCACCGCCCGAAGTGACTTTCGGATTTTCTATATACACCTTCAGTGTCACTCCGTCGAGCGTCTTTTCAATGGTCTGTGAAACGGCACTCATTTCATTAGAGGTATTCTCCGAAGTGGTTGTTTCTGTTTTATCCGGCGTATTTTCTTTTCCGCAAGCCGCAAAACCCATTATGAGCAGAGCGGAAAGGATTAGACAAATTATCGTTTTTTTCATAGTGTTCACCTTAAAGTTTTATTTTAAAAAATTCAACACCATACAACGGCATATTTTATAGGATTTGTTCCAGAATCCATTCTTGAAATTTTCAATTTATATGTTCCATATACATTATCAACTTTAAAATACAGCATTTCTACAGAGCTAGTGGGAATATTAGAACTTTTAAACAAGGTTCCGCTTGGCCTATACACCTCAAGTTTCAAATTAGCAGCTGTTGCCTCAACATATGTACCGTTATCATGGCTTGTCCCTACCGTATTACCTCTAAGCCACGCAATACTTGAATTTATCCAAACATCGCCACTAGTAACAGATATATTTTTTGTGACAGTTCCGCTATACAGTGTCCCCGTGTCATATCTATTAGATGCCAAAATCCAAATCGCAAATTTAGCATTGATTTGACCCGAGCCCTCTTTTGCAGTCAGACCCTGCTCCATCGTTTCCCCTGTTTGATTGGGGAATTTTTTTGTACAACTAGAAGTTAAAATAGCCTTTATTAATTCCGGATTAGTTGCAATGGACGGTTTATACTCAATCATTTGAGCAATTACACCTGTTACTAGTGGTGCAGAAAAGCTTGTTCCTTCCCACCCGACCATGTTGGCTGGTGCAAGAAAATCCGGCTTTGCACATCCAGCAGTTCCACCATTAGCAGCCGATGTCATGGTGTAAAATGTATCATCATCTTTTGAAACAGTGCCATTGGTTAACGAACCACCAACCGTAATTATATTGTAAGCTAACCCAGGCATATTTATTACCGATGATGTTCCACTGTTGCCCGCTGACTTCACTATTGTAACTTTGTGTTGATTCGCAATATGGTCAATCCATTTTTCCAATCCAGAGTAATAATCATTACTTGGACGACTAATTCCAATACTCATATTTATAACGGATACGCCATAACTTAAAAGTGTCTCTAGAGCCTCTTCAAACGCACTTTCCACTCCTTCTCCCGTAGGAGAAATAGTATACAGCTTTGCGTTCTTCGCCGGTCCGTTTTTCCCTGCTAAAACTCTCGCTACTGTAGTAGAATGATCCGCAACGGCTTTCGACGGATCCAACCTCGTAATATCCGTGCTTGAAAGATCACTATGAACACCAACTCGATTCCACTCAATAATCCCAACTTTCACACCGTTGCCATCAAATCCTTGGGTATCACGCACATAATCATCATCAATTGCCGGCAAAGCACAAGCTAAATCGTTCACTGGTGTAACAGTTTCTCTTAGCTCTATAGACGAAACCAACGGACTTTTAGACAGCAATTTTATTTCTTCTTTATTTAGCTTGGCAATTGTCACAGGTGAATATCGAGACGAATATAAAATCTGTTCTTTTTTTAGTCCGATTTCATTTTGATTTAAAACATTTTGAGCTTTATACATTTCACTAGCAGTCAAACGTCTAGCATCAATGTATTGTTCAACCATACTTTGAATATTTTCACGTTTTTCTTTGGTTCTCTCTATATATTCAACCGTTTTTTTAGCACTAATTGAACTTTCCTCCATGAGGACACTGGGTTCAATACTCTCCATTTCTTTTTCAGACAGTTCGATTTTTTCTAAGGTTATCGAAAACATTTCAAGTGCGCTCTCTTCAACCTCTCCATAATCAATATCTTTGTACCATATATATACACTGATTTCATCATCACTAGACACTTCATCGATCTTACTCATAAGCGCATCTGAAATTTTCGAACTTTTTTGTGAAATGTCCGCATTTGAAGTAAGATATAAGTTCGGAAGTGATAATAAGGCAATTAAAACAACACTTACCATTGATAAAACTTTTTTCATAGTATTACCTCCATATTAATTATCTGCTATCTGCGAAACGCAAAATCAAACAGCCCATAAAATATTCCTCTACATTCAACGACCCATTGGAAACACGCCTTTCGCAGTGAATTTCTATTTCCGAATCTTCCTGCCCTAATATTATCATCTGTGACATTTTTTGTCAACGGTTTTTTGATAATATGTAAAATTCATGCAAAAATTAAACGCAGCACAAAAAAAGCACCCGATGCCGCTTTTTCACAGCATCGGGTGCTTATAATATTTCGTTTTATCAGCCGAGCTTTGCTTCGGTTATCTTCACACCGGGCTTTATAACATCTATGCAGCCGACCGGGCACGCCTCGTGGCACTTGCCGCATCCTACGCACTTGTCATAATCGACCTTGGCACAGAAGTTTTCAACGGTAACTGCACCATATTCACACGCTTTCACGCACTTCATACAACCGATGCAGCCTGCCTTGCACTCCTTTCGGGTCTGTGCACCCTTGTCATGGTTTTTGCACATGACAGCCGCCTTAGCCTCATGCATGGGCATAAGATCAATAAGACCCTTGGGGCAGGTATTCAAGCACATCTTGCACGCACGACAGGCAAGCGGATTTATTCTCGCCACGCCGTCGCAGATATGTATCGCATCATACTGGCACACTTCAACGCAGTCTCCGAAGCCGATACATCCGTACACGCAGTCCTTCGGGCCGCCGAAAAGCTGAGTTGCCATTTTGCAACTCAGAACGCCCGAGTAGTTGAGCTTTGTGCTTGCGTTGTGGTGATTGCCCTGACACAGAACCACCGCCGTCATCTCGGCAACATCGCCTGCGGCAAGACCTGTTATCTTTGCTATCGCCTTGCTGACCTCTGCGCCGCCGGGGGCACAGCGTCCTGTGTCGGTGGTCTTGCCCTGCGAGAGTGCCGCCGCATAGCCCGAGCAACCCGAGAAACCGCAAGCACCGCAGTTTGCACCGGGCAGAGCCTCCTGTATCTCCTCCGCTTTTTCGTCAACGGGCACAGCCATAACCTTGGAAGCAACGGCAAGTCCGAGACCTGCGATAAAGCCTATAACAGAGACGATGATAACCGCTAATAAAATTGAATTCATAAGTTATCCCGTCCTTTCTTAACCAAATATGCTCTCAACGATGCCGTCTACCACGCCGGAGAATCCGAGGAACGAAACCGATGTAAGCGATGCGGCAACGAGAGTTATCGGCAGTCCCTGAAGGAACTTCGGGACATCACAGCTTTCAAGACGCTCTCTGACACCTGCGAACATTACCATTGCAAGCATAAAGCCGAGGCCGCCGCTGAGCGAACGCATGATGGACTGGCCGAAATTGTAGTTATTCTCAACATTGAGCAGTACAACGCCGAGCACTGCACAGTTTGTTGTGATAAGCGGAAGATATATGCCCAGTGCATTGTAAAGTGCCGGCATATACTTTTTGAGCACTATCTCGACAAGCTGAACAAGAGCCGCTATGACGAGGATGAAAACTATCGTCTGCAAATACTCAAGACCGTTGTTGACGAGCAGCAGATTTATAGGATAAGTAACGGCAGTAGCGAGCACCATAACGAATATAACTGCGGCGCTCATACCGACTGCTGTGTTGAGCTTCTTGGAAACTCCGAGGAACGGGCAAATACCGAGGAACTTTGCAAGCACGAAGTTTTCGGTGAGTATTCCTGTCAAGAGAATTGAAAGCATTATCTTCATTTGCTCGCCTCCTCCTTATTTTCTACTTCGCATCTGATAGCGCAGGATGCCGCCATGGGGCAAGCCTCACAGCCCTTAAGCTCCGCCTTGGAGAGACCCTTCTTGTCGGATATCTTATTGGCGCAAGCCATGAGTATACCGAACACGAAGAAGCCGCCGGGAGGCAGGATGAATATAAGCATGGGATCTATCGATGCGGGAAGTATCTGGAAACCTGCTATAGCACCGGTGCCGAGCAGCTCACGCACGCTGCTCATGAGCAGAAGTGCGGCGGTGAAGCCGACACCCATACCCAGACCGTCAACCGCAGATGCGGCAACGGGGTTCTTGCAGGCAAATGCTTCGGCTCTGCCGAGAATGATGCAGTTGACAACTATCAGCGGCAGATAAACGCCGAGCTGTTCGTCTATCTGCGGCACGAACGCCTTGACGAGCATCTGAACTATCGTAACAAACGATGCGATTATAACTATGTATGCAGGGATTCTGACCTTCTGCGGAATCACCTTTCTCAGTGCCGAAATTGCGATGTTCGAGCACACAAGAACTATCGAAGCCGCAATGCCCATACCGAGTGCGCTCTCAACCGAGGTCGAGGTTGCAAGCGTGGGGCAGGTTCCGAGGACGAGACGGAGAACGGGGTTCTCAACGAGTATGCCCTTGGAGAATTCGTGAAAAAGACTCTTTTTCTTTGCCATTTCACTGAGCCTCCTTCAAATTCGTATCATAATAATCGAGTGCCGCATTGACCGCACCCGTCACGGCGTTTGAGGTTATTGTAGCACCCGTGAGTGCCTGTATCTCATTGCCGGAAGCGCTGTTCTTGTTGACTGCTATATCCTTGACCCTGCCCTCAAACTGACTCAGGAAGCTCTCGTTCTGAGCCTTCATGCCGAGGCCTGCGGTCTCATTAAGCTCAAGGGGAGAAATGCCGGCGACCTTGCCCTCAAGGTCGATACCCGTCATTATCTTGACATCTCCGCCGTAGCCCTTGGTTGTGGTGACAAAAACATAGCCGACTAAATTGCCATTTGAGTCCTTGCCCTCAACATATGTTCCGCCGTTGGGAATATCCTTGACTTCACCGAAGTCAGACGCACTCGGCAAAACAAGCTGTCTGGTCTCTATCTCCGTCTTTTCGGCAAGCTCTGCTATCTTAGGAGCGGTGACCTCATTGGTGACTGCGAGCAGGGCTGTTGCGATAAGGCATATGAGGAAGAGTGCGACGGTCGGGATTGCAAATTCTTTCAAGTTTTTCATGCCTTTGCCGCCCCCTTTTCTTTCTTCTCCTTGGGAGTGCCGAACGGCTTGGGAGTTGTGAGATGCTCAATATGAGGAACAAAGATGTTCATCAGGATTATTGAAAACGAAACGCCCTCGGGAAGCGAGCCGAATATTCTGATAAGCGAGGTTATCAGTCCACAGCCGATACCGAAGATTATTCTGCCCTTGAGGTTGATGGGCGAGGTGGTGTAGTCGGTAGCCATGAAGAAGGCTCCGAGAAGAAGTCCGCCGCTGAGCAACTGATAAGCAACAAACTCAAGGTCGCCCTTACCTGCTATGAGCATAACGACTGCGACGGTACCGATAAACGCCAGCGGAATCGCAGGGGAGATTATCTTTCTAATCATAAGATATACGCCGCCGATGATAAGCGCAAGGGCGCAGGTCTCACCGAGGCTGCCGCCTCTTATGCCGAGGAACATATCAAGAAGGCTCGGAAGCTCCGAATCGTTCATCGCAAGCGGTGTTGCGGTAGTAACCGCTCCGCCCTCGTTGAGATAAGACAGCGGCTTTGCCCATGTTGTCATTGCCGTGGGGAACGACACCATGAGGATTATTCTGCCGGTTATGGCAGGGTTGACAAAGTTCTGACCGATACCGCCGAAGAACTGCTTTACAACGACTATTGCGACAACAGCACCGATAGCCGCCTGCCACAGCGGAATGGAAACAGGAAGGTTGAAAGCGAGCAGAAGTCCCGTGACAACAGCACTCAGGTCGCCCAGGGTGTTACTGCGCTTCATTATTTTTCTCGACACGTACTCAGCAAGTACGCTCGCGCCGACTGTCACGGCACATACGAGCAGCACACGGGGGCCGAAGAGCCATACAGATGCCGCAAATGCCGGTAGCATTGCAATAATGACATTGAGCATTATTCCGCTGACCGTCTGAGCCGAGCGCACATGCGGTGATGCACTGACTGTGAGTTTTTTATCAGACATTTTTGCTCTTCTCCTCTCTCAAAAGCTGTTTTGCAAGGCGCATATACTGAACCAAAGGCTTTGCGGCAGGGCAGGAATATGCACACGAGCCGCACTCCATACAGACTGTAACGCCCGCTTTTTCGAGTCTTTCTACATCCTTTGCCTTGGTATAACGCTCAATAAGTGTGGGCATAAGGCTCAGGGGACACGCCGCCGCACATCTGCCACAGCGGATGCAGTCACGCTCTTTTTTGACCTTTGACGCATCGTCTGCGAAAGCCAAAATTGCGTTGTTCTGCTTGAGCACGGGAATATCGGTATTGATGACGGAAAGTCCCATCATCGGGCCACCCGTGATTATCTTGCCGGGCTCTGCCTTGAAGCCGCCGCAGAAGTCGATTATCTCACCGACATTTGTGCCTATGGGCACACGCACGTTCTTAGGCTCCGCAATTGCCGAGCCGTCAACTGTGAGCGAACGGCTGACGAGGGGCTTGCCCGTCTTCAAATATCTTGCGATGAACGCCACCGATGCAACATTCATGACCACACAACCCACATCCGCAGGAAGCTTTCCGGGCGGCACCTTTCTGCCGGTTGCGGAGAGCACCATCATCTTCTCTGCACCCTGAGGGTACTTGGATTTGAGTGTCATTACCTTGACAGTGTTGCCGGAGCCGTCCTTATCGGCTATAGCCTTCAAAACCTTGAGTGCCTCGGGCTTATTGTCCTCAACGGCAATGACGACCTGCTTAAAGCCGAACATCTCCTTGAGGGTGAAAATACTCGAGAGTATATCCCACGAATTTTCAAGGCACTCACGATAGTCAACCGTTATGTACGGCTCGCACTCTGCGGCATTGACTATGAGGGTGTCCACCTGCTTGTCGGGCGGTATGCGAAGCTTAACATGTGTGGGGAAGCCCGCACCGCCGAGGCCTACAAGTCCCGAATCTCTGACAGCACGTAGGAAGCTCTCCTTGCCTGTCACCTTAGGAGGCTCAAGACCGTCAAACAGACGCATTTCACCGTCTGATTCAATCTCCACAGCCTGAGTTACTACGCCGTTTGCAAGTGTTGCCTGTCTCACGGCACTGACCGTACCGGAAATCGAGGCGTGTATCGGCGCACTCATAAATTTGTCCGAGTCACCCACTATCTGACCGACAGAGACCTTGTCCCCTGCCTTAACAGTCGGAGTACACGGCACACCGATATGCTGCTGCATCGGCAGAATCACCTTTTCGGGCACAGGCATTCTGACGACCTCGCAGTCCGCAGTGTTCTTGTTGTGCGACACATGTACGCCTCCGCGCACCTGCTTGACAGCATTGAGAACACCGTCGATTTTTACCGAGCTCATTTCTTCAACTCCTTATTTGAATCTGCTTGTTTCTTTATAACTGACCGAGTCTGCTTTTCGAGTGCCGGCATAACTATGCGAAGCACAGTACCCGTAACAGCTCCGGTTATAAGCGAAAATATCAAAAGTGCAGGGGCATAGCCGAGCACCGCACCTGTTCCCGTGAGAACCACAGCACAGGCAAGCTGACCGATATTATGGCACACGGCGGCTATGACCGATGCACCGAGAAGCCCGAACGGGTCGGACTTTATCTTCACCGCCGCCCACATTGCAAGGGTGCTGAGAACACCTCCTGCAAGGCTCATCAAAAACGCCGTGGCCCCTCGTGTTATAAGTGCAAACAGCGCCTTGAAAACGGTTATGCACATCGCCTGCGGCAGGCCTATTGTCATGACGGTAAACATTGTAACTATATTTGAAAATCCCGGTTTTGCTCCCGGCGGCAAAAACGGCAAAGCCGGAATAAGATTTTCGAGGAAGGAAAGTGCTATCGCCTGAGCACAGAGTATGCCGAGAAGTGCTGTTTTTCTCGCTTTCATCGGCTTATCCTCCCCGTTATTGCATCGTGCCGCCTTTCGTTGCCCTCGAGCGTTATCACAATGCCGTTAGGCAGACACGCCGCCGTGTCCCCTGCCCTGCGAAGCTTTCCCGTTTTAACGCACAGCTCGTCGGGACAGTCCGAGCTTTCAAACCACACCGCACCGTCTTTTATCCCGATTACCACGCCCTCAACGGGAGTGACTGTCCGCTCAACGCCCTCGTCAAGCTCTATTCTTTCATACTCTCGACCGTCCGCATAAATCACGGCAGTAACGCCATCACTCGAGAGCGAGCGCCAAAGGAGGAAGAATATGCACACGCACAATATTACCGCCGCAAAAACAATATCGGCTTTTTTTATGAATTTTCGCTGCATTATTTTCCCTGCCTGTCAACAACGGTGAAGTCGTCTTTTTCCAAGCCGAGGCTGTCACGAAGTCCGTCTGTCACAAGAACCTTTTTCTCGGGCGTGACAAACACCGCTTCGGCATTGTATTTTTCCAAAAGCGGCAGTGAAGCCTCGTAGCCGAGCACGAAGCATGCAGTTGAAAGTGCGTCGGACAAAAAGCCATCCTCGCACACCACCGTCACACTCACAAGTCCGCTATCGGCAGGCTTGCCCGTTTTGGGGTTCAATATATGATAATATGTAGCACCGTCGGACTCGAAATACCGCTCATAGCTACCTGAGGTTGAAACACAGCAGGCGGTCAATGAAAGGGTTGCAAAGCACTCGGTTCCCGACTGCGAGAACGGGTCTCTTATTCCGACGCTGAAACGCTCGCCCTCTCCGTAGAGCAATATGCTTCCGCCGACGGAAACGACAGCACTTTTTACCTTTGATTTCGCAAGCAGCTTTCTCGCCTCGTCGCAGGCGACACCCTTGCCCACTGCACCGAGATCAAGAACTGTATTCAGCGGAATTTTAACTTTCTTGCCGTTTATCTCTATAGGTTCATTCGTGCCGAGAAGAGCTGAACTTATCTCGCTGTCGCTCGGTACCCGCTCATGTCCCGTGCCGAAGCCCCAGAGGTCGCTGAGTCTGCCGAGCAGGGGGTTGAACGCACCGTCACTGTCCTCTCCGAGTGTCCGACAGCGTGAGAGAATATTCAAAAAATCAGAAGCGGGGTCGCTTTCAATTCCGTCTGCATCCGACTGCGAAAAGAGCGTTATCACAGTCTCGCTTCCGGCACAGTCATTCACTTCACTCACGGCGGACAGCTCAACATGGCGTGACAAAAGCTTGTTTTCAAGAGCCGCTATGCTCTCAAATATCTCCTCACCCACATTCTTCGCACCCTTGCCCTCCACTCGAGCAGAGACGGTCGTATTCATCAAAACGGATGTGTGGGTATATTCACGGCCGCTTTTTACCGCATCGAGCACCACAAACGACACTACCGCCACGGCAACAGCACAAACGGCAACAGCGGATATAACCTTGCTCTTTTTCATACAAAATCCTCCGTTGCCTAATGAATAATATATATATTTTACATTACTTTGAACAAAACTTCAAGGACTTTGAAAGCACTTTCTCAAAGACACAAAATTTTAGAAATACTTCTTTATCGATAAAAAAGTTACTTTTTGAACTCGATGTACAAAAAAATACAAAAATTTTATTGAATCTTAATAAAAAATCCTTCTTTTTATAGTGACAGAACTAAAAAAATATGGTATAATGTAACAAAATATTTTGATAATATTATGAGTTATGACGAAAACTCATTTTATATTTTTTTGCCGATTCGGAGTTATTTTTTATGTTTGAACAGTCAATCAGCGTTGAGCGGATGGAGCAGGCGGTCAGCCTGTTCGGAAGCTTTGACGAGAACATCAGAATGATAGAACAGGAGTTCGATGTTTCGGTCATAAGCCGAGGCTCGGATATTAAGGTTACGGGCGAAGCGGAGAACGTCTCAAAGGGCATAAGAGCCATAAACGGACTGCTCATGCTCATCAACCGCGGCGAAGCTCTCAGCGACCAGAATGTGCGGTATGTCATATCGCTCGTAAACGAGGGCAACGAGGACAAGCTGTCCGAGATGACTGCCGACTGCATCTGCATAACCTCAAAGGGCAGACCGGTTAAGCCGAAAACGCTCGGCCAGAAGAAATATATAGAGGCTATTCGCCAAAACACCGTGACGCTCGGTGTCGGCCCTGCCGGTACGGGCAAGACCTATCTTGCAGTCGCAATGGCGGTGACGGCGTTTCGTGCAAAGGAAGTCAACCGCATAATTCTCACCCGTCCTGCTGTTGAAGCAGGTGAAAAGCTCGGATTTCTCCCGGGAGATCTTCAGCAGAAGGTTGACCCGTATCTGCGCCCGCTCTACGATGCACTTTTCGATATGCTCGGTGCGGAGAATTTTCAAAAGCAGCTTGAGAG
Organism: uncultured Clostridium sp.; assembly: GCA_964386035.1. GTDB lineage: Bacteria > Bacillota > Clostridia > Oscillospirales > Acutalibacteraceae > CAG-177. Next base: position 24,534 of record CAYLQT010000004.1, read on the forward strand.
AGGCAACATCGAGGTCGCTCCCCTCGCCTATATGCGAGGCAGAACGCTTGATGACAGCTTCATAATTCTCGACGAGGCACAGAACACCTCCGTTGAGCAGATGAAGATGTTTTTGACCCGTCTCGGCTTCAACTCAAAAATGGTCGTCACGGGCGACATAACTCAGGTCGATCTGCCCGACGGTAAGCGCAGCGGTCTTGTCGATGCCGTAAAGGTATTGAAAGGCGTTGAGGATATTCAAATTGTCAGGTTCAACGAGCGTGATGTGGTCAGGCACAAGCTCGTTCAGGATATAATAAAGGCCTACGAAAAACACGAGGATGTGAAGAAGAGAAAATGAGAGGCAAAGTAAAGGTTATAATCACAAACGATCAGAGTGAGGTCAAGATCCCCACAGGAGTCAGGATGCTGGTGCGCCGTGCGTGTACCGCCGTACTCTCGCTTGAGCAGTTCGATGACCCTGCGGAGATAAGCGTCCGTTTTGTGGACGATGAGGAAATTCACAAGCTCAACCTCGAATACCGCAATGTGGACAGGAGCACGGACGTGCTCTCCTTCCCCTTGGGCGAGGACGGAATATATGACACCAACTTCGACACGGGCGCAAAGATGCTCGGTGACATAGTTATATCTATCCCCCACGCAGTAAATCAGGCCGAGCGCTTCGGTCACACGCTGCAAAGAGAGATAGCGTTCCTCACAGTACATTCAATGCTCCACCTGCTCGGCTACGACCACGAAAAGGGCGGCATAGAGAGCGTGCGTATGCGTGAGAAGGAGGAGACCGTTTTAACTCAGCTCGGTCTGCCCAGAAACGGCAGCTACTACATGGGTGACGAATAAGGATGAAGGATCTGCTTAAAAGCTTTATCTACGCCGCAGAGGGCATAATAACCTGCATTAAGCAGGAGAGGAATATGCGAATACACCTGGTGTGCATGATATATATGTACTGCTATCTGTTGGTTCACGATTTCTTCGAGGTGTCACGCACACAGTTTGCGATAATCTTCATTGCAAACGCAATCGTGGTCATGGGCGAGCTGTTCAACACCGCAATCGAGGCTGTTGTCGATATGGTCGAGGACAAATTCGACGAGAAGTACAACCGCCTTGCAAAGGTCGCAAAGGACACGGCGGCAGGTGCCGTGCTTGTTGCCGCAATATTCGCCGTGTGTACGGGCATTGCAATCCTCGCTCAGCCTGCAGCATTCCAAGCACTCTTCGCCTATTATATGCAAAAGCCGTATATGTTCGCCTTACTCATTCTCAGTCTCGCATTGAGCTTTGTGTTCATATTCAAAAAGAAAAAGTAAACATCTATTTCGCCATTGACCGCTGATTTTCAGCGGTCAATGCAGATAAAAGGAGAAAATATGTCTCAGACAAAAACCGCTTTCATCGCCATAGTCGGCTGCCCGAATGTCGGCAAATCGTCAATACTCAACCGTCTGCTCGGCCAAAAGGTCGCCGTGGTTTCCCCGAAGCCGCAGACCACTCGCACGAAGATAATGGGCGTGCTCACCGAGGACGATGTTCAGCTCGTATTCACCGACACACCCGGCTTCCACCGCCCGAGAACAAAGCTCGGTGAAAAGATGATAAAAGCTGTGAGCGACAGCATTTCCGGCGTTGATGCCTGCCTTTTCGTCATAGAGCCGTCGGGCGAGTTGAGAGATGCCGAAAAGGATCTTTTGAAGAAATTCAAGGACGAGAAGATGCCCGTCATCCTCGCCATAAATAAGATAGACTCTGTCAAGCACAAGGAAATGCTCATCGAGCGCATGGCGCAGTTCTCCGAGCTTTATGACTTTGAGGCCATTGTCCCCTGCTCCGCTCTCAAAGGCGACAGCTTCAAGGAGCTGAAGGCAGAGCTGTTCGCACAGGCACAGCCGTCACCTCACTTCTTCCCCGACGACACGCTGACCGATCAGCCCGAGCGTGTACTTGCCGCCGAGATAATCAGAGAAAAGCTTTTGAATCTTCTCGATGACGAAGTGCCGCACGGAGTTGCGGTGTGTATCGAGCGTATGCACGAGCGTGAGGATTCGGATATAACCGACATCGATGCCACTATCTACTGCGAGCGTGAGAGCCACAAGGGTATAATCATCGGCAAAAAGGGTGAGATGCTCAAAAAGGTATCGACAAAAGCCCGTCAGGACATGGAACGCTTTTTTATGTGCAGAATAAACCTGCGCTGTTGGGTCAAGGTCAAAGAGGGCTGGCGCAACAGAGAGGGACTTATTCACAACTTCGGTCTGGATAACGAATAAAATTTTTCCTATAATAAATCCGCCGTGCGGTGAAAAAAATATTTTTACACTGCACGGAGGAGTGTTTTACAATAGATGAAAAATCCACACGATGACCGACTTCAAAATGCCTGGAACGCTTTCTATTCCAGCGGAAAGGCGCAGGACTATATATCATTCGCACAGCTTTGCAATTCGACCGAAAAGGAGGGCAACCGTGCAGACACAGACAAACGGTCTGATAATCAAGACCAGGGATATAAATGAAAACGACACTGTAGTTAAAGTGCTCACGGGTGAGCTGGGCCTTATTTCGGCATTCACTAACGGCACAAAAAAAGTCAAAAGCCGCACCGCAAGTGCCGCCGTTTCGTCAATGACATACTCTCAGCTTACCCTCTACCGTGGGCGTGAGAGCTACATAATAGACGACGCAAAGGCGATCGATATATTTTTCGGTCTGCGTGACGATATTGAAAAGCTGTCGCTCGCCAACTACTTTTGCGAGCTTGCAGGTGAATTTTCGCCCGAGAACACCGAGGCTCATGAGTTTTTGAGCCTCACGCTAAATCTCCTGCACCTGCTCTCGGAGGGCAAGCGAACTGCGGAATTTTTAAAGCCCGTAGGTGAGCTTCGTATGCTGACACTCGCCGGCTATATGCCTGACCTCAGCGGCTGTGCTCAATGTCAAAACGAGCTGCCCGACGAGCCTGTTTTCTGCCCGGAGAGAGCCGAATTTTTCTGTCGAAACTGTGTACCGCAGGGTGAGGGAATACCCGTGACACCGGGCGTGATAAATGCGATGCGCCACATATGCACCTGCGATATGCGGGCACTGTTTTCATTCAGAATGCCGGACAGCTCATTGAAACTGCTCAGCGAGGTATCGGAACGCTACTTACTCTTGCAGCTTGGCCACAAGCTGAGAACTTTGGATTTTTATAACAGTGTAAAAAGCTGATTACAGTAACCGCCGACAGTGGCGGTTATTTTTATTGTATGTAAATCTTCATTTTATATATTTTCTTCAAATTATCTCGACGATTTTTGTTTACAATCTACATTTTTTATTCTATAATCAAATCGTAAGTAAAATAAAAAGTGAGGTGTCACTATGGACAAAAAACGTACCGAAAACAACTTTGAAAGTGTCAGTACAATAACGGCACAACGCCGGAAATTTTCGATTGCTTCGATAGTGCTCCTATTTATCAGCGGCATATGTGCCATTTTCATAAACGAAGCTGTTGCGTGGCTCGTTTGTGCGTTCTGGATTTGCTACCTTGTCATAACGATAATAATGATCTATCGAAACACAGCCGATGCCAAAGACAATCTCTACGAAGCACTCGACGAGCTCGACGAACGCTATGCGGCGTTCGAGGAGCAAAACAAGGAGCTCAAAGCACAGAACGAAGAACTTTCTAAAAAGCTTGACAGAATTGAAGCAATGCTAAACGCCGCCGAGAAACCCGAAGCAGAAAGCTCCGAAGAACACTGAATAACAAAAAAATAATCAAAGCCGCAATTCACATTATCGCCGTGAACTGCGGCTTATTTTATCCCGTCGTGCTCTCCACTTGCGACTGTGCTTTTGCCGGATAATAGAAGCTCTGCATAAAGCCGCCCAATTCGGTCGAACAGACATCTCCGCCTATGACTGCTCCCTCATAGACAAGAATATTCGCCTGAACTACGCCGTCTCTGCCCTCGTAGCCGGGATAGTTTTTTATGTTGTATGTCCAACGCTTCGCTCGCTTGCCTGCATACGGCATCAGATCAAGCTCCTGCTCCTTTTGTATTTCGTTGTATTTTTCATATCCTTTGTCAAACTCGGCAGGAATCAGCACCTCCGCCACTTCGGCAGGGTCCTCGTCTATCTCCCACCCAAATTGAGAAAGAAACGCCGTGCGTTCTTCGGCATTTGATGCCTTGAGGCTTATCGTGCTGTCACTCACGGTGGGTTTTTCTCTGTTTGCGAGCATCACCAGTGCCGCCACCGCAAGCACCGCCGTAAATGCGGTCAAAGCTATCTTCAATTTCGAGGATCTCACCGAAAATACAAACATATTTTTCGCCCCTTTGTTTTTTTATATTTGTATGCGTGTTTTATCGGCTTTATCACGGTTGACAAATTTTCCGGAAATGGTTAATATAGTTTTAAAACAGAGCTGTTCGGAGGCACGCTCCGATAAGAATAAATCAGAAAACTTAATACAAAAAGGAGAATAACCATGCGAAAAACTCTCAAACGAATTCTGAGCATCGCTTTGGCGGCTGTCATCGTTAGCTTTGCCGCAGCTCCGGCGCTTGCAGAGAGCACAAAATGCAACTGCGGCACTCCGCCCGTTGTCTATGTTGCGGCGCTCGGCAGTGCATCGCTCTATCTCGACAAGGGCACGGAGAATGAGCAAAAGCTGTTCAGACCCGAGACCGAGACATATCTCATTCTCGCCGCAAAGCTTGCGCCTGCCATTGCACGGCTTGCCGTAGATAAGGATTATGATGCCTTCGGTGATGCGCTTATTGCCGGAGTCAGCGACATTTTCGGTGAACTTCAAATGGATGAAAACGGCGATTCCACCGACCGTGTAACCTCCAACGCATCCTTGCCGACCGATCCCGAGCACGGAGTCGGTAAAAGCTACTACTTCGCATACGATTTCCGTGAAGATCCGCTGACCGTTGCGGACAAACTCCACAATTACATCGAATATGTCAAAGAGTTGACCGGTCATGACACGGTGCTTTTGCGTGCATCGTCAATGGGCGGCGTTATGACCATGGCATATTTTTATAAATACGGCACAGACGGAATTGATGCGTGCATATTCCAGTGCTGTCCGATACTCGGCACCGCCGTTGCAGGCGAGCTGTTCACAAAGGATATAGAGATAGATCCCGATGCGCTCGTGCGCTACGCCTCCCAGCTCCCCATGGACGAGCAATGGCAGTCCGACCTACTCTCGACCGTTCTTCTGCTCCTGCACAGAGCCGGAGTTTTTGAGGCACTTGTCGGCGTTGCGGATAAGCTGCTCGACAATCTGACCGACCGAGTTTTTGAGGAATTTATGTACCCCGTTTTCGCATCAATGCCCGGCATTTGGAGCTTTGTCCCTGACTGCGACTATGAGAAGGCGAAGGGACTCGCCTTTGACGAGAGTACAAGTGAAAAGCTCATCTCTCGCCTTGACGAATATCACTACAATGTTCAATGCAAGGCCGGCGAAATTCTGAACAGAGCAAAGAATAACGGAGTGAAAATAATGATTCTCGCCGCCTACAACAAGCAGCGCACTCCGCTTGTAAAATCCTACAACAATAACAGTGACGCAACCGTTGACACGATGTACGCATCCGTAGGTGCAACTGTCGCTGACCTCGGCAAAACTCTCGGTGACGGTTATATTCAGAAAAATGAAAACGGCGTTCACGATCATCTGTCCAAGGACGGAGTTATAGACGCTTCAACATGTCTGCTCCCCGAGAACACCTGGTTCGTGCGTGATATGCTTCACTGCAAGACCCACGATGGCCACCACAGGCTCTACAACTGGTTCTTCTACACCGAAGGTCAGCTTGATGTCTGGTCAAATGAGGATTATCCGCAGTTTTTGCAAAACGATGTAAACGCAAAGACCCTGACCCCTCTCGGCACTCAGGCAAGACCCGTTATTGACAAGACCGAAGACGACTGTGCACCCTCGGATAAACCGCTGACACCGGACACGGGCGTTATGCTTTCCCCTGCCCTTGCCGCACTTGCGGCGGCTCTCCCTGCGGCATTCATATGTATCCGCAAGCGTGACAAAAAAGCCTAAGCCTCGCCTCGGCAGCTCAACCGCTGTCGAGGCTCTCTTTTTTCTTAAAGATATTTGAAATATATTACAAAATATGCGCTCTCAGTATTGAAATGAAATGCAAACAAGTGTAAAATATACTATGTAAAGCTTGATTTTAAGCATTTATTTATTATGGGAAAGGTAGTGTAAAAAATGGCAAGATTTCTCTATTCCGCTTTTTCCGATGAGGCAGCTGCCGACCTCGAGGGTCAGATAGCCGCCTGTAAGGCGAACGGCGTAACTCACATGGAGCTTCGCGGCATTAACGGCAAAAACATTTCCAATTTTTCCGTTGACGAGGCAAAGGCTCTCAAGGAGAAGCTCGACGAAAGCGGTATGAAGGTTTCGTCAATCGGTTCTCATTACGGCAAGATCGAGATAACCGATGACTTTGAGCCTCACTTTGAGGCTTTCAAGAACACAGTTGAAGTCGCCAAGATACTCGAGGCGAAGTACATAAGAATCTTCAGCTTCTATTTCACCAAGGGCGAGAGCTACAGCGAATACCGTGACGAGGTTATCCGCCGTGTTAAGGCTATGGGTGAATATGCAAAGGAGAACGGCGTTCTCTGCTGTCACGAAAACGAGCGTGGAATCTACGGTGATACTCCCGTAAGATGCCTCGATCTTCACAATACTCTGGGCGATACTATCGGCGGTATCTTCGACCCTGCAAATTTCATCTTAAACGATGTTGACATTCTCCCTGCATATGAGATGCTCGAGAAGTTCATAACCTATATGCACGTCAAGGACGCTATTGCAGACGAGAAGGTTGTTGTCCCCGCAGGTCAGGGCGACGCTCATTTCGAGTGGCTCATTCGCCGCCTCAACCAGAGAGAGGGCGAAATGTTCCTTTCCGTTGAGCCTCACCTCAAGGTGTTTTCAACCCTCGAATCTCTCGAGAAGGATGACACTCTCGCACTGAAGATGGATAAATACGCTTATCCCGACAACAACGCCTCCTTCGCCGCCGCAGTAAGCGGAATCAAAGAGGTCGTTTCAAAGGTAAAGCCCATTCGCTACGGTATAATCGGCGTAGGCAACATGGGTTCATCACATTTGCATTATTATCTCGACGGCGATCTGCCCGAGCTTGAGCTTACGGCTATTGCCGATATCGACCCTGCAAAGATCGAAAGAGCACGCAAGACCTGCGAGGAGAGAAGCTGTGTACATATCACATACTTCGACGATGCGAAGGCTCTTATGGACTCCGGTCTTGTTGATGCAGTTGTCGTCGCAACTCCTCACTATGACCATCCGCCTCTGGTAGAGTACGGTCTTACTCACGGTCTGCACGTGCTCAGCGAAAAGCCCGCAGGCGTTTACACCAAGCGTGTCCGTGAGATGAACGAGGTTGCGGCAAAGAGCGACAAGGTATTCGCTCTGATGTTCAATCAGCGTACAAATCCCGTTTACAGAAAACTTCGTGAAATTGTTCAGAGCGGCGAATACGGCGAGATCCACCGCTTCAACTGGATAATCACCGACTGGTTCCGCACTCAGGCTTATTACGCCTCGGGCGGCTGGCGTGCAACCTGGAGCGGCGAGGGCGGCGGTGTCCTGCTCAACCAGTGCCCCCATCAGCTCGACCTGTGGCAGTGGATAACCGGTATGCCCTGTTCGATTCAGGCACAGCTTTCAATAGGCAAGTGGCACGACATCGAAGTTGAGGACGACGTTACTATCTACGCCGAATATCCCAATGGTGCTACCGGCGTATTCATCACCACCACCGGTGACACTCCCGGCACAAACAGACTTGAGATAACTCTTGAGCGAGGCAAGTTCATCTGCGAGAACGGCAAGATAAGAGCTTTTATCCTCGACCATCCCATGACCGAGTTCAGCCACAACCAGTCCGCAGGCTTCCGCAAGCCCGAGGGTCACTGGGAGGATATTGAAATAGACGGCGAGCCCGGCGGCGAGCAGCACGTCGGCGTGCTCAAGGCATTTGCCGCAAACATTCTCCGTGGCGAGCCCCTCATAGCACGAGGAGAAGAAGGCATCAACGGTCTCACAATCTCCAATGCAGCTCACCTTTCCTCCTGGCTCGGCAAGAAGATCGAGCTTCCGATAGACGAGGATCTCTACTATGAGGAGCTTCAGAAGAGAATAGCCGAGTCCGCAGGCAACAAAAAAGCAGTCAACGAAGGTGTTGTTGAGGATCTTTCCTCAACCTACGGCTCGTAATTACCGAGCAGAGGATTTTACTATGAAGATTTCCATTGTGGGCTGTGGCAGCATAAGCCACACCCACATCGGGGTCGTCCGTGAAATAGCGGACGCCGAAATAATCAGCGTTGCCGACTGCGTACCGGAGCGCGCCGATGAAATGGCAGAGCGTTGTGGCGCTAAGGCATATTACAGCATCGAAGAACTGTTAGAGGGCGAAAAGCCGGATGTTATTCACATCTGCACGCCACACTATCTCCATGTTCCCATGGCTGTTTACGCAATGGAGCACGGAGTCGATGTGCTGTGCGAAAAGCCGTGTGCAATGACTGCAGAGCAGTTAAAGGAGCTTCGAGACTGTCAGCGCAAAACCAGCAGAAAATTCGGAGTATGCTTCCAAAACCGCTACAATCGCTCCGTGCAGTATTTAAAGCACATCATTGACACGGGCGAGCTGGGCGAAGTGACGGGCATACGTGCCTTTGTCACCTGGCGGCGTGATGAGAGCTACTACGCAAGTGCCGACTGGCGAGGCACAAAGGATCAGGAGGGCGGCGGAGTGCTGATAAATCAGGCTCTGCACACGCTCGACCTTGTAAATATGCTCAGCGGCGGAGTATCCGCAGTCACGGCTCATGCGTCAAATGACCATTTGCAGGGCATAATAGAGGTTGAGGACACTGTAAACGTCTTTACCGAATTCAAAAAAGGCTACAGAGGTCTCTTCTACGCCACGACAGCGCACGCAGTCACATCACCTGTCATGGTGGAAATCAATTTCGGAGACAGAGCGCTCAGGATTGAGGGAGACAGCGTATTTGAACTTGAGAGCGGAAAGATAAAATCCGTGCTCAGTGCAGACAGCTTCGAGAATTACGGCAAGGCGTGCTGGGGCAGCGGTCACAGTGCGCTGATAAGAGACTTCTATGATTCGGTCAAAAACGGCAGAGCGTTCACTCTTGACGCTTTTGAGGGCGGCAAGGCAGTCGAGCTTATGCTCGCCATATACAAGAGTGCCGAGCAAAATGAGCGCATTGCCCTCAACTGAACAGGAAAGGAAATATAAACAATGCAGATGACATTTCGCTGGTTCGGTGACACCAAGGATACGGTTTCACTCGAGCAGATAAGGCAGATTCCCGGCGTGCGCGGTATAGTTCCGGCACTTCACACCCTGCCCGCAGGCGAGACATGGCCGCTTGATATGGTCATGGATATGAAGCACGAGATAGAGGCGGCAGGCCTGACTATGGAGTGTATCGAGAGCGTCAATGTACACGAGGATATCAAGCTCGGCAACGAAAATGCCGACAGATACATTGACAATTACATCGAGTCCATCCGCAATCTCGGCAAGGTAGGAGTTAAGGTTATTTGCTATAACTTCATGCCCGTGTTCGACTGGACTCGCACAGACCTTGCCATGGATATGGGCAATGGTGCCACCTGCCTGTCCTACAACGGCAAGCAGATAGAGGGCAAAAGCCCCGAGGATATGTTCCGTGAGATTGACGAGAACTCAAACGGCTATGCAATGCCCGGCTGGGAAACCGAGCGAATGGGCGAGATAAAGGAGCTGTTCAAGAAATACAAGGGCGTGACCGAGGATGATCTTGTTGAGAATCTCAGACACTTTCTTGAGCGCATAACCCCCGTCTGTGAGGACTGCGGAATCAAAATGGCTATTCATCCGGACGATCCGCCATGGGGTATTTTCGGTCTGCCGAGAATCATAAAGAACACCGCAGACCTTGAGCGTCTGCTCTCGCTCGTTGACAGCGAGGCTAACGGTATCACCTTCTGCACCGGCTCGCTCGGCGCATCGAAGGACAATGACCTGCCTGCGATGATAAGAAAGTTTGGTGACAGAATCTATTTCGCACACCTTAGAAACGTTCTCATCCGTGACGGCTGGTTTAACGAGACCTCTCATCTGTCATCGGACGGTTCACTTGATATGTACGAGATAGTCAAGGCTCTTTACGAGAGCGGCTTTGACGGATATATCCGCCCCGACCACGGCAGAATGCTCTGGGGCGAAACTGCACGTCCGGGCTACGGTCTGTATGACCGTGCGCTCGGTGCGGCATATATAAACGGTCTTTGGGAGGCTGTCTCAAAGGCGGAAAGGAACGAAAAATAATGATACACGAAAATCTCAAAGGCCGTGTAGCTGTCATCACAGGCGGCGGCGGAGTGCTTTGCAGCGGATTTGCAAAGGATCTTGCGGCTCAGGGCGTAAAGGTTGCCATTCTCGACCTGCGTGAGGATGCCGCTCAGAAGGTCGCAGACGAGATAAAGGCTCAGGGCGGCGAGGCTCTTGCAGTCGGCTGCAACGTCCTCGAGAGCGAGAGCCTTGAGGCTGCAAAGGAGAAGATAAACAGCGTTTTCGGCTCCTGTGACATACTCATCAACGGTGCCGGCGGCAACTCCCCTCTCGGCACAACAACCAAGGATACCCTCGAGCTTGAGGACATTGCACACAAGGCAGAAGGTGTAAAAACCTTCTTTGACCTCGATGCAAAGGGAATTGAATTTGTTTTCAACCTCAACTTCCTCGGCACACTGCTCACAACACAGTGCTTTGCAAAGGATATGATAGGCAAGGAGAACACAACCATACTCAACGTCTCCTCCATGAACGCCTACAGACCCCTCACGAGAATCCCCGCATACTCTGCGGCAAAGGCGGCTGTGTCGAACTTCACACAGTTCATGGCAGTGCATTTTGCCGATGTCGGAATCCGTGTCAACGCCATTGCACCCGGCTTCTTCTCGACAAACCAGAACAAGACCCTCCTTTTCAACGAGGACGGCTCTCTTACCGCCCGTTCAAACAAGATAATCACCCACACTCCTCTGCGCCGCTTCGGTGTGCCCGAGGATCTGACAGGCTCGCTCCTGTTCCTGTGCGATGAAAGCCAGTCCGGCTTCATCACCGGTGTTATCCTCCCCGTAGACGGCGGCTTCTCCGCTTATTCGGGTGTGTAAAGACAAAATTTTCAAGTCCGTCCGAGCTTTTCTCGGGCGGATTTTTTATACCCATAATCTTCGACGGAGATTGACTATGCGGAAAAAATTTAATATAATATAACATAGTTCTACAAAGGAGGAGGAAGCTTATGTCAGCACCGTTGGCGCAGAGAATGCGTCCTCAGACTATTGATGATATTGTCGGTCAGCGGCATCTGCTCGGTGAGGGCAAGCCGCTTCGCAACATAATCCTCTCCGGTGAGCTGCCCAATATGGTTTTCTACGGGCCGTCGGGTGTCGGCAAGACGACGCTTGCAAGCATTATCGCCAAGACGACAGACCGCCACCTTGTGAAATTGAACGGCACTACCGCCTCGACTTCCGACATCAAGGATGTTGTTGCAAAGCTCAACACCTTTGTTGCGCCGAACGGCATTTTGCTTTATCTCGATGAGATTCAGTATTTCAACAAAAAGCAGCAGCAGACGTTGCTTGAATACATAGAAAACGGCGACATAACCCTCATCGCCTCAACTACCGAAAATCCGTATTTTTATATCTACAACGCTATTCTCAGCCGCTCAACGGTGTTTGAATTTAAGTTCGTCAGTGCAAGCGATGTCATCCCTGCGGTCAAGCGGGCGTTTGATTTTATCGGCAACGAGCGAAACGAAAAACTCGAGATAGAGGACGGCGTATCGGAGCACATTGCAAACGTCTGCGGCGGAGATGTGAGAAAGGCGATAAACTCAGTGGAGCTATGCGTACTCTCCTCCCCTGCCGAGGACGGTATTTGCCGCATAACCCTCGAGCGTGCTCAGGAGCTGACGCAGCACAGTGCAATGCGCTACGACCGCGAGGGCGACGAGCATTACGACATAATCTCCGCTTATCAAAAGTCAATGCGAGGCTCCGACCCCGATGCCGCTCTGCATTATCTTGCAAGACTGCTCGAAGCCGGCGACCTTGTCAGTGCCTGCCGCAGACTGATGGTATGCGCCTGCGAAGATGTGGGACTTGCATATCCGCAGATAATCCCGATAGTCAAGGCGGCTGTCGATGCGGCGAATATGCTCGGTCTTCCCGAGGCTCGTCTGCCGCTTGCCGATGCGGTGATTTTGGTTGCCACAAGTCCGAAATCCAATTCAGCCTACAAAGGAATAGCCGCCGCCATGTCCGATGTGCAGAACGGCCGCACAGGCCCTGTTCCGAGGCAATTACAGAATGTCCACTATGACGGTGAGGATAACCCTAACAAGGGTCAGAATTACATTTATCCGCACGAATACCGCAACCATTGGGTTCAGCAGCAATATCTGCCCGATGCCATAAAGGACACGGTATATTATAATTTCGGAGATAATCGCAACGAGCGTACCGCTAAGGAATATTGGGAGAAAGTCAAAAAATAAAGAGGAAAAGAGAATAACAGTTCGTGCTATCAGCAAATTATGCCGCACTGCGGCTGTAACGAAAGGATAACCGCATATGTTCATTCCCATTCTCTCCGTTGTCACCGCAATATTTGCAACGCTTACTATCGTACTGCGCCGTCAGGGCAAGTCGTTTCAGGGTATGCTTTGCAAATTCATCTCGAGCTTCGGATTTATGTCAATCGCCTTCATCGGCTTTTGCTATCGCATAGAGGCTGCCGACAAGCTAAACAGACCGTTTTACTTTTGCCTTATTGCTTTCGGTCTGCTCTTCGGCTTGGGCGGCGATGTACTGCTCGGCATCAAAGAGATTGCCCCGAAGTACAAAAACAAGCTCATCGCCTTGGGTACCGTGTCATTTTTGATAGGTCACTTCTTCTATCTTGCGGCATTTTACAACGCAGAGCCGACCTTTTCGCTCATCCCCTATATTATTGCCCTCGTCATCACCGTGACGATTGCTTTGATAATGAAGGCTGTTAAAATGAAGCTTGACGGCAAAATGTACTCACTGTGCGTATTCTATTTCTATGTGATCGCCCTTGGTGCGTGCGTTTCGGCATATATGCTCTATCTCACGCATGAGCTGACATTTGTGCTGACCACCATTGCCTCCGTCGTCTTTGTCATAAGCGATTCGGTGCTTGCGTTTATATACTTCACACCCGTGAAGAAGAAAAATCCGCTCGTCACGCTGGAGCTTGCGACATATTATATCGGTCAGGTGCTAATGGCAACTACCGTGTATCTGGTGAAATAAAATCCGCCGCCCGAGCATCAGACTCGGGCGTTTTTTGTTATGCGGCTTTTTTGCCGGAACCATTATCCGTAGCACAACTCAAAAACCGAGCCAACCATATAAGCAACCGAACCCCACTTACCATGTCCGTTCCAACTCTCACAGCACAAAGCTCGCATATATACAAAAAGGTCGTGTATCTATTTGATACACGACCTTTTTCGGTTTTGCGGGATAGCGGTTATTTCTCTTTCTGACTCTTTATTACTTTCAGTCTTGAGAAATCCTCACGCTCTTTTTCTTCAAGTGCTTCGGTGATATATTTTATAGTTTCGGTGAACTGCGGAATCATAATGTTATCAAGTGCATTTGCACGCTTCTGCGTTTTCTTTATCGCATCTGCGAGTCGATAGACACTGTTTTCTATCTCCGCCAGCTCTGCGGTCAGCCGTTTTACCTCAACGAAGCTAAGATAAGCATCATCGAGCTGAGAGTTGGTGGAATTCAGTCCGTAGTACATATCAAGCTTTTCTTCACCGAGCGTAACAACAGGCAGCTCAACACCCATGACGGAACGCAAATCGATATTCAGTGAGTCGTCAACGGGAACTGCCTGAGCATATTCCGAGCACATTCCGAGCGTGATATTCGCCCTTTGCAATGCAAGATACGCCTTTGAATAAGTCTCATCTATCTCCTGCTGAATGGTTGAAGCCTTGTCGATAAGCTGCATCATTTCATGCACCAGAATATTGCGCTTGCGGTCGAGCAGGTCATAGCCAAGCTTCGCAAGCTCAAGCGACTTCTTCGTGCTTATCAAATTGCTTTTGGTCGGGAACACCTGAGCCATGACGCTCTCCCCTTTCTTTATTGCTGTGCAGGCTTATAGTGCTCTTTGAGAACATCCTCATCCACTCTGTCAAGCTCCGACTCGGGAAGCATTGAAAGCAGCTCCCAGCCGAGGTCGAGTGTTTCGTCTATCGTTCTGTTCTCATTGTAGCCCTGGTTGATAAATCTATCCTCAAATGCTCTGCCGAACTCCATAAGGCGTTTATCTGCGGCGGAAAGCTCATCCTCGCCTATAACTGAGGCGAGAGCCTTTGCATCCTGCACCTTTGCATAGGATGCAAAGAGCTGGTTTGCGAGCATACTGTGATCCGAACGGGTGTAGCCGTCACCGATGCCGTCCTTCATCAGTCGTGAAAGTGACGGCAGGACGCTGACGGGCGGATAAATACCCTTGTAATCAAGTCCTCTGTCGAGCACTATCTGACCCTCGGTAATATAGCCCGTGAGGTCTGGAATGGGGTGCGTTATATCGTCATTGGGCATGGTAAGTATGGGAATCTGAGTGACCGAGCCTTTCTTTCCCTCAACTATTCCGGCACGCTCATAGAGCGAGGCGAGGTCGGAATAGAGATAGCCGGGGAAGCCCTTTCTGCCGGGAATCTCACCCTTTGAGGAGCTGAACTCACGCAGAGCCTCGGCATAGGAGGTCATATCCGTGAGTATAACAAGCGTCTGCTTGCCCAAATCGAACGCCAGGTACTCTGCGGTTGTCAACGCACAACGGGGCGTAATGATACGCTCGATTATCGGGTCATTTGAGAGGTTCATAAACATCGTGACCCTGTTCATGACATTGGCGTTTTCAAACGAGGTGCGGAAATACTCCGCAACATCGTTTTTTACGCCCATTGCCGCAAACACTATTGCAAAATCGTCACCGTCCGCAACATTTGCCTGACGGACTATCTGCACCGCAAGCTCATTGTGCTTCATGCCCGAGCCTGAGAATATCGGCAGCTTTTGTCCTCTTATCAGCGTTGCAAGGGCATCTATAGACGAAATGCCGGTGTTTATATAGTTTCTCGGATAAACTCGGGAGACGGGATTTATCGGTGAGCCGTTGACATCTCTGCGGCACTCGGGATATATCTCACCGAGGCCGTCAATGGGTCTGCCGAGGCCGTCAAAAACTCTGCCGAGTATCTCAGGCGAGAGAGGCATTTCCATAGGTCTGCCTGAGAGGACGGTAGTGGTGTTTTGCATCGATATGCCACGGGTTCCCTCGAACACCTGAATGACCACAAGCTCGCCGTCTATCTTAACTATTCGTCCTGCTCTGGATGTGCCGTCATCAAGGCGCAGCTCAACCATTTCCTCATAGCTTGCACCCTTAACGCCGTCGAGCACAACGAGCGAACCGTTTATTTGATTTAAACCGATGTGTTCAAAAATCATAGCTGTTTAAATCCTTCCTTACCTTGAAATAAGCTGACTCAGCGCATGAGCGGTGCAAGAGCCTTGTCTATCTCCGTGCGATAATCCTCAAACATATCGAGTCTGTCGTTGGGGACATCATACTTTATCTTGACAAGCTTATCAAACAGACCAAGCTTCGTTATCTTTGAGATAGGCACCTGCTTCGCAACCACATCACGGCACTGATGATAGAGATAAAGTATAATCTCCATCATCTTCATCTGCTTTGTCAGCGGCACATAGGTATCTTCCTTATGGAAAGCGTTCTGCTGCAAAAATCCGACTCTGATAACCCTTGCTATCTCAATTATCAGCTTTTGATCATCCGGCAAAACATCCGCACCGATGAGCTTTACTATCTCCATAAGGCTGTTTTCCTCAAGGAGAATGGAGCATATCTCGTCACGGCAGGCGGTAAACTCGGGGCTTACATTGTCATAATACCACGGAGACAGGTCGCTGACATATTCGGAATAGCTCGTATTCCAATTTATCGCAGGATAATGTCTTGCATATGCAAGCGACTTATCAAGTGCCCAGAAGCAACGGGTGAATCGCTTTGTATTCTGTGTAACAGGCTCCGAGAAGTCTGAGCCCTGCGGCGAAACAGCACCGATTATGGTTATTGAGCCTTCTGTGCCGTTGAGATTGCCCACATAGCCTGCACGCTCATAGAACTCCGAAAGTCTCGAGGGCAGATAGGCAGGGAAACCCTCATCCGCAGGCATTTCCTCAAGTCTGCCCGATATTTCACGCAGAGCCTCCGCCCAACGGGAAGTCGAGTCTGCCATAATTGCGGTATGGTAGCCCATATCACGGTAATATTCGGCAAGAGTGATTCCCGTATATATCGATGCTTCACGGGCGGCAACGGGCATATTCGAGGTGTTTGCTATGAGCACCGTCCTGTCCGTCAAAGGTCTGCCGGTTCTGGGGTCGGAAATCTCACCGAACTCCTTGAGTGCCTGCGTCATCTCGTTGCCACGCTCACCGCAACCAACATAGATGATAATATCCGCATCGCACCACTTTGCAAGCTGATGCTGTGTCATCGTCTTGCCTGTACCGAATCCGCCGGGGATTGCCGCCGCACCGCCCTTGGCGATGGGGAAGAGCGTATCTATGACCCTCTGACCTGTTATAAGCGGACGCTGTGCAGGCAGTCTGCGACTTACCGGTCTCGGAATACGGATTGGCCAACGCTGGCAAAGTGTCAGCGAATGAACATTGCCCTTTTTATCCCTTAGCTTTAAAACCGTATCGTTTATTTTGTATTTGCCGTTGGGGGCAACTTCGACTACCTCGCCTTCAACTCCGGGCGGAAGCATAAACTTATGTTTGACAACCGGTGTTTCCGGACATTCGCCGTAAATATCGCCGGAGTGAAGCTTATCTCCTACCCTTGCAGTGAGAGTTACCTCCCACTCCTTTTCCTCATCGAGTGCGCTCTCGGCACAGCCCTTTGAGATAAATGCGCCGTTGTGCTCGGCTATTGCCGAAAGAGGGCGTTCGATTCCGTCAAATATATTTCTGATTATTCCGGGGCCGAGGGTCGCAAACATTGCGCCGCCCGTAGCATAAACAGGCTCACCCGGTTTAAGTCCCGTGGTCTCCTCATATACCTGAATGGTGGTAAGCTCCTTATCAAGGCGAATAACCTCGCCCACAAGCCGCTTTTCGCCAACATACACCATTTCCATCATACTGAGTCCCGTCTCGCCCTTGACGGTGACGACAGGGCCGTTTATTCCGTATATAACATTATTTTCGGACAAGCTTTTCACCTCCGAGCATTAAAGAATAACTTTCATTCCCGAATTTTCGAGGAACCATTCACGCTGTGCCTCAAGGCGTTTATCGAGCGTATCATCCGCCACGATACCGCTGCCGCACAGCTTGGCACGGCAACCGCCTATCTCTATTTCATCGCTACTCTCGACGGCACAGCTCCTGCCAAAAGCCGACTTTATCATATCCGCAAAGTGAAGATCGCACTCACGCACAAAAACAGTAACCTCACCCTCGGTAAAAACACCTGCGAGCTTCTTGGCACTGCTTTCAACAAATTCAGAATACTCCGCAGTACCTGTGAACTCCACAAGCTTCTCACGGGCGGCGGCGAAAACGCCGTCGGTTATTTCGTTGCGCTGTGCCGTGAGTCTTGCACGCTGTTCGGTTCTCTGTCTTGCAACGGCACGGTTGAACTCCTGCTCACAGGCAGTGCGCTCATGCTCTATTCTCGCCTGAGCCTGTGCATACGCCCGTTTTCTTGCTTTTTCAAGACCTGCGTCAACGGTCTCCTGCTTTTTGCGTGTCAGCTCCTCGTGCCGCTCCTCTGCGTCCTTCGTTATAGCGTCGAAAAACTTTGCGGCTCTTTCTTCCTGCTTGAGCATCCATTACACCTCAAATCTTTATGCCGATGGTATCACGCACATAGCGTGCTATTGAATCGCTTCCCTGTGAGCCGTGGCGGTCGGGAATCTCGACTATCAGCGGCTTGTCATGCGTCCGCTTGACCTCGGTTATAAACTCTCCGCACAGCTCACACAGCGGTCGGGTAATCAGAATTATACCCGTAGAGTCGTCCGAAAGGCAGTTGTTCACTGCCGCCTCAACCGACTCGGCATCGTGGGCAAGCTCGCCCTCGATACCGGCAAGACGCATTCCGACAAGCGTATCGGCATTGTCGCTTATCAAATAAAAACGCATGGCTATTGTTCCTTTCAGGCGGCTGAACAGCCGCATTTACTCAGACCTTGTTAAGAATAAGTATTGAGATAACGACACCGTAAAGTGCTATGGACTCACCGAGGGCAACGAAGATAAGTGCTTTACCGAATGCCTTGGGATCCTCGCTGGTTGCCGCAATAGCCGCAGGAGCACCTGCCGCAACAGCTATACCGCCGCCGATACCTGCAAGACCGGTAACAAGGCCTGCCGCAAGAAGTCCGAGGCCCTTGGAGTTATCCTGTGCCGCTTCCTCGGTCTGAGCAGTCTCGGTCACAGCGGCAGAAGTCTCAGCCGGAGCAGCTGTCTCGTCGCTGCCTGTTGCATATGCACCCATTGCACAGCCTGCCACAAGCAGTATCATAACCATAAATGTGGCGGCATTCATTCTCATGCTCTTCTTAACGCTCTGACCCTCATAGTGCTTTTTAAGTGTGTAAACAACGCTCGCCATGAGCACCGCTGCGGGAACTACTGCCATAATGAGATAGAAAAGAGTTGTCATTTTATTTTACCTCCGATTAGTTTTTCGCTTTTTTGGCCGAAAGCTTTGCCTTTACCTTTGTCTGAGCCTGTTTTAATCTCACCGGCTCAAACGCTCTGCCACCGCCCTCATAGAAGCGGCTGAACATCTCATAAAACTCAAGTCGCAAGCCCTGAATGCCCGAAAGCAGACCTTCAAGAGCTATGACCACAATATTGCCTATGATAATAACGGGGATATTGTCTCCGTTTGAGCCGAGGGTAAATACGACCATCATCATACTTGCGTGGACTATGACGAATGCGCCAACACGCAGGAACGAAACGGTGTTGCTGAAATAAGAGAGAACATATTCGATAAGCTCGAAGATATTCTGAAGTGCGAAGTCAAGCATACTCTCGGGCTTCCAGTCGGGATGCTTGTCGATGATACCGATGATTATTTCCTTGAAGTAGAGCAAAACCGCTCCGACACCCATAACACTCAAAAGCACACTATTGGGCAATATCCTCGGGCCGTTCATAAACGCTACGCAGAACGCAACGCCCGCAAGATAAAAGACTATACCGACGACACCGTTGTTGCTGAATATCGCCTCGCCTATCTTCTTATGTTTAAGGCAGGAGACAACATTGAGCACCATTGCACACACAACAAGTGTTACACCGATACCGATTGCAAAAAGCAAAACCGTATTTATCGAATCCATAACACTCAGCGGCTTCGATGCCCAACCGAGTGCGTGGTAAACGGGGTCAAGCTTTTCTTCATAGCCGAACACCGAGCCGAAAACGAAGCCAAAAACCGCACTCGACAGTCCGCAGGGGATCAATATTCTCGCAAGTGCCATCTTCTTGAGCTTCCAGCCGAGCAGTCCGAGTACAAACAGTACAAGTCCCTGACCGAGATCTCCGAACATGATGCCGAAAAGCAAAGTATAGGTTATCGCAACAAAGCCGGTGACATCTATATCCGTATATGACGGAAGTCCGTACATATCGACAAAATACTCATAAGGCTTGAAAATCGTAGGATTCTTGAGCTTGACGGGCGGAGTTTTGTCTGCGACACTCTCGGGGTCGTTCTCCTCAACCTCAACGCCCTCTATCGCCTCTGCCTTTCGTTCAAACTCCTTTGAGTCATTGGCAAGCACCCAGCCGACATAGAAGAAATATTTATTGTGGCACGCCGCATATCGGCGCATCTCGAAAACCGTGTTGAGATCAACCAGCCTTGTGTATATCTCGTTGCATCGAGTGCGGTTCTCTTTCCAAATAGCCGCCGCACGTTCATCCAGCTCCTTGAGATCTCGTTCGATTATCTCGATATTGCTCTTGAGCTGATCTATAACCTGTTCGGCAGTACCGACTGCCTCGGGTATCTGCAAGCGCTCAAAGCCGAGTCCTGCAAAGATACTGTCAACCTCATCCACCCTCTCTCTCGGAGCACAGTAAACGCCCCAATAATCAGTGGCATCGGTTGAGCACGGAATAAAGAGAACATAGGGATCATCGTCATAAGCGACAAGCTTTTCATAGCTCTCCTTTGACATATGACCGCAACGGGTCTTTATGAACTTACAGCCGAACATCTCATCAAAGCCAACATCAAAGCCCGTGAAGTGCTCATACTTGGCAATACCGTTTTTGCACTGTTCGAGCTGATCCTCCAGCTCCCTGCGCTCATCGTGCATAGCTGAAAGTCTTCCGTCAAGCTCATCGATATACTCGCTCGTCTGCCCATCAAGCTGAACCTCTCTCGATCGGCTTCCGACTATTGCCGGATCGGGTGCCGAATCGTTTTCACGGATAAGCTCCTCGATTTTCTGAAGCATCGGTGCATAGGGGTTCTCCTCGTTGAGCGTGGTATAGCCCATAGTGGCGGACATATACTGTGTCGCCTGTTCCGGGTGGAATGTACCGTCCAGACAGCAGGTGGAAATGAAATTGTTAAGCTGATCGAGCGGGCCCGTAACTTTAACAAGCTTCATTTTTGCAACTGCCAAGATTTATCACCGTCCTTTTAAACTCTGAAAAAATCAGTCGCCCACGCCGATTAACATTCGGCTTATCTCATCGGGCGGAATATTGTATCTGATACCCTCAATAATGTGGGTTAGATTTTCTATCTCGTTTTTGGCGAGGGTCACATAGCTCATCATGACGACACTCGGCAAGGTGGAGAATCGCACCATGCTCTTCGCTCTGTCATACTTGAGCCTTGACTCTATTTGTTCAACGGACAGCTCGCCTCGGTGAGCGAACGCCGCATATTCGGTATTCTCGAGCGTTTTCAATGCGCTCTCGGCATCGGGAGCCTGCATAAAAGCCGTGAACTCCTTTTCTCCGAGAGAGCCGCCGGGCATAAGCATTGTGACCAGCACGCTCTGTGGCATATTTGTCAGCCGCTTCAGCCTGTAAAGCGAAACTATATTTTCGGTATCCGTTTCAAAAGCGTGCATTGCCTGAAGCTCTTTTTTGCTCTTGCCTTTACAATACTTTTTAATCAGCAGCTCCGCTTGTAAATTGAGATATTTATTCAGCGCCAGCTCCATACCGAAGTAATCCGCTCTACCGTCATTGTCACGGGCAAACGGCAAAAGCACATCACTGTAGGGCGAACCGTCAACCGCCTTAAGAAGACCCTCTGCATCACTTACCGTCTCAATCGACAACGCATCAAGCTGAGAGTTGCGAACAAAAAAGTCAGTCGCCTTTGCCGGACTTTTTTCGGGATGCCGTCTGTTGAGGCAGCGAACTGCGTGGAGAAGCATTTCAACATCGCTCATCGTGACAAAGTATTTGTAAAACCCGTCCCCTATTGATTTTTCATATCTGCAAAGGGCGGCAAAATTCCCCGACAAATGCCCTCTTATAAGCAGCTCGGTCTGAGCACGGCGCAATGAACCCATAGTCACACCCTCAAAGGCATCGGCATAAGCGGTATGCGACTTGAGATAAGCCGCAGCTTCATTGACCGAGCGGCAGTTGAGAAGCTCGGAATAATTCTGCGCTGTAAGCCGTTTGCCGTACATAGCACGAGCCTTTGCAAGCACTGCATTTGCGGCGGACGAAACTGTCATACGGCACACTTCCTTTCAAAAAGCTTTACTGTCAGTTTTCGTTTATCGCTCTGCCTGCGAGCTGTTCTGCCCAGCTCTCGCTGTTGTTTTCCCTCTGCTGTTCAAGCTCCTCGGAAACCTTATCCGCCTTTGCGGTTATCTCCTCAAGTGCGGTTTTGAGCTTGCGCTGATAGATGACCGCAGTCTCGGCTATCTCCTTTTCGGCTCTTTCAAGCTCGGCAGACTGTATCTCCTTAGTCTGTGTGGCAAGCTCGGAATCCGCCTTCTCAAAGAACTCCTGTTCCTCCATTGTGCGCTTTCTCGCACGCTTATCCATATCAACTATTGTTCTGATGATGCTGTCCATTTTGCACCTCTTTTATATACATTAATATATGAAAAATACATTCTCTTCACAGTTACTAAATTATAGCACCAACTATGCAAAAGACAATATACAAAAGCGATAAACAATCTGCATTTTTAATATTATTTTTTGTGCCTCGCTATAAAAAATCCGCATTTTTCGCAAAAAGCCGCACAACATCCAACCTGATTTTCAACAATAACGCCTTAGATTGGAACGGCAGGCCATATTTTCGTATAAATAAACATTTTTGTAATATTTCTATTGACACAATTCGACTTTTTCGCTATACTCGAAATGTGATATTCGCAATACCGAAAAATATTGCGATTTGTTACAGGGAAAGACAATTTCTCAAGAGAAAGAAGGAAAAGCGATGAAAAGAAAGCTCGTTTCCGTTGTCGCACTTATGCTCTGCCTTATTACTGTACTGCTGTGCGGCTGCAACTTAAAGAAGACGAAAAACAGCCCCTCGTCATCACCTGCAGGCGAGAGCACTCCCGTAAACGGTGTTACCAATGACGAGAGCACCTCCGCAGACGAGAGCACCACGCTCCCTGCCGAGGAAGTGAAGAAGCCTGCTTCTTCCGCTGTTGACAAGGTAACCTCCTCAAAGACCGACAAGGTGAACACCACAACTCCTGCCGTCAAGAAGGATGAATGGAAGAAAGAGGGCGAATATACCTGCGGCAAGAACCTTGATGAAGGCGAATATTACATAGTCCCCACAGGCAAAAATTGCTCCGTCAAGATAACCGACGGTAAAAATCTCGATGAGGATGAGATTCTCGACTTTGATGTGCTTCCCTTCGGTCTGTTTGTAACTATACGAAAGGGTTACACACTTGAGCTGAGCGGCGGCAAGCTCATTGCCTCCTCCGCTGTTGAAAAAATGGGCAAAAACGGCAGCTATGAGCTCGGTTCATACCGTGTCGGCGTTGACATTCCCGCCGGTGAGACTACCATCAAGGTAGCAGGCGGCAACGGATACATCATCTATGACTCCTCCGACTATCTCGATCCGGACAATATGGCTTTCGTCGGTATCGGTTATTATCCCGAATATGTGAATCTCAAGAAGGGTCAAATCGTATGGTTCCTCGATGATGCCATCGTCGGCGCAGATGTTGCAGACGCTAAAGCAGACGGCAGCTATGGCGAGGGTATGTACAAGGTCGGCAAGGATCTAAATGCCGGAAAGTACGACATTGTCCCCACCGACAGCGAAAACGCATACGCAGTCTATTATGATTTGAAGCACATAGAGCTTTCTTGCAAAGCCTATGACGAGAATATAGTCGCACCTGTCGTTGTGACACTCAAGGACGGCGAATATATCGAGTTTGTCGGCTGCAATCTCGTACCGCATGTTGATGCTCCAACTGCGGAGACGACCACCGAGGCCGATACAACAACGACCACCGAGGCCGATACAACAACCACCGAGCCGGACAGCACGACTACTACCGCACCTTCCGGTGAGACCGACGGCGAATCGAGCGGAGAATCCGCAGGTTCGGTTACTCCCGAGCCGGCAGGCGATTCCTGATAAATCCAAAATCAAGGCACACTCTCGGGTGTGCCCTATTTTTTGCACCGTCGTCTTTGTTGACTTGAATGTGCATATTTGATATAATTGACGGGACGACAGCACACGCTGTCCGCAAATACATTGAAAGGGAAAATCCAATGAAAAAGATAATATCACTCGTTTTGTGTGCAGTTATATTCCTCGGCATTGTCGCCTTTGCAGGATGCAAGTCGCAAAAGGAAAACGAAACCACTTCGGAGCCGAGCGGAGACACCACCTCTGCGGAGGTTGCCGCTGCCGAAGCCACAACAGAGCAAACCGAACAGAGCACTTTGGCGAACGCCAACGCCACACAGGCTCCCGTGGTCAAGCCGTCTGTGCCGGACGAGACCGTAACGAATGCCATTGTCCATGTGCCGACAGGCGATTCCACTCAGGCTCCGTCGAGCGGCAGTTCGACCGCATGGAACACCGCCGGCAACTACAAATGCGGCAACGGCAGCGGAATGTTGAAGCCCGGCGAATATTACATCGTCAAAAATTCGGAAAAGTATTCCATTCTTCTCTGGGACGGCAAAGCCAAGGACGAGCAGGGACAGAGCCTTGCGTATGAAATAACGATAAACGGCAGTCACACGCTCATTCGAATGGAGAGCGGATACGAGCTTTATATCAGCGGATGCAAGTTCATTAACACCGAGATCGAGCATCCCACCGCCACCAACGGAAAATATACACCAGGCGTATACAAGGTCGGCAGAGATATTCCGCAGGGCGAATATGTTGTCAAAAAGGTCTCCAAAACAAATTACGGCGGTTACAGTTTCAAGCACAGCGTTGACCCCTATGTACAGAACTTCTCAAATGACTTCAATTTTGTTGATGTTCCGATTTACTATACGCTGTCAAAGGTAGGCAGCTATATCATAGTCACAAGCTGTGAGTTTACCCCTGCAAGCAATGCAGGTGATATACTCGCCCCGAACGGCGGAGTATATTCGGCAGGTATGTATAAGGTCGGTGTGGACATCGCTCCCGGCACATACAAAATAACCCCCGATGGCAGCGGCAAAACCCACTACGCAGTATACACCGACTCAACAGGCAACGACAGTGCAACAAAAATCGACCTCACACGCATCAGCAAGGAGACGAACGTCACCGTTGCCGAGGGTGAATATCTCTACATCTACAACGCCACAATGAAATTCAACAAGAATCCCAATTCGGGACTCGATCTTGATGCAACATTGCCCGGCTGACAGCAAAAAAGCCTGTCGAGGAAATGCTCGGCAGGCTTTTTTAAATTCAAAGTAAAAAAGAGTGATACTCGGCTGAGTACCACTCTTTTGTTTTATCTGAGATACGGCAAGGGGTTGACTGTGCTGCCGTTTATGATTATCTCAAAGTGGAGATGCGGTCCGGTTGCGTAACCGGTTCTGCCGACTCTGGCTATCGCCTGTCCTGCGCTGACACGCTGACCGACGCTGACCGAGATAGATCCGGCAAGGCAATGTGCATATCTTGTCTTAACTCCACCGCCATGGTTTATAACGATGCAGTGACCGTAGCCCGTGTTGCCTCGGCGCACGCTTTCAACCGTTCCGTCAAGCGATGCAACTATGATAGCTCCTGTCGAGCCGCCGCCGGGAAGTGTCAAGTCGATACCTGTATGGAAATCGCTTCTGCCGTAGAGGATTCGCCAACCGTAGGGTGACGAGATGAATGTGCAGGCAGGTGCCGGCCACACGAAGCCTCTCGCCGAGACGCTGATATTATATCCGCCGCTGCCGTTGACCTTGGTCGAGCGTGTGCCGACCTTGACCTTTTCAGTGACAGGCTCTTTCGTTCTCACTCGTGATATTTCCTGCGACGAGACACGCTGACCGTCAATGTAGGTGACAAGCTCCGTTACGGTGTCCTCGCCCTTGATGCCCTTGCGTGTAACTCGGGATGTACCCTTGAACAGAGAAGCGTCGTTTGTCTTTTCGATATCGTATGCAACTTCAACCTTCCTCGTCTCGGTCTTCATAACCTTGACTCGGACATAGTTTACTTCGTTTGAAATAACGAGCTTATCGCCCGTGTATATATTATCTCCGATGTCGGGATTGAGGGCTATTAGCTGTTTTTCGGTGAGTCCGTTCGCTATAGCGATACCGTATATGGTGTCTCCGTCCTTGACGGTATAATATTTCTTTGCCTGCTTTGTCTCATTGAGCTTCGCCTTGAGCTTTGAGGCATCCCACATGGTTGACGACTCATCGGGATAAAGTCCCTGAACATACTCGACCTTTTCAACAAAGTCAACAAAGCTGTTTTCATCAGTGACCTTGTGTTTTTCCAAAATGGCATTGAACACGCTCGTGGCATCGGTTTCATTCTTCACGGAACACAAAAACTCATCGTCAATGAAAATTCCGCAAGCGTTTGTGACATTGCTCTCTGAATTTTCAATAATTCTGTCACAAAGTATATCCGAATTAACAAGCTTATTAACGCTGACAAGCGACAGCTCATATTTCGGCTCAACAAGCTTTGCCGAGGTGACATCGGTGGAGACCATTCGTGCCTGTGCGGCAGTTTTTGCCTCATTATAAACGGACTCATCCGAAATATAGCCGAGTTCCTTGTTATCATAGCTGACCTTGAGTGCAAAGGTGACACTGCTCCAATAGTTGACGGTTATGATGAACGCTATAACCGCAAGCACCGGCAGGCCAAAATTCGCAACGGTCTTGAAAAGCTGGGTATGGGTCTTAAATGCCTTTGAGACATAGTGTCTGAATATCGAAACAAAGGTTTTGGGGTGGCGTATACTGCGTTTGAGATAGCGCCACGCCTTATGAACGTCTTTTCTGAAATCCTTGACCTGCTCGACGAAGGTGTGCGTAATAAGATGCACAAACTTCTTCAGTCCAAGCCAGAGAAAGCGGAACACGAACACAAAGAAGTTGCATGCAGTGTGCCAAAGCTTTTTCGGCTTATTGAGCACACGCCTTACTCCGCCGCCGACTGCAAGACCGAGCAGGGTAATATACTCGTAAGCCGACTGTGCCGCCTTCTGCGACACTTCCTTTCGCTTCGCCTTTTTGTCATTTTCATCAGTGATCGACGGCTGCACCTCAGGCTCCTGCTCCTCGAGCTTGTCCGAAATAATTTCGTCCGCCTCTATCATGTCGGCACTGACTTCTTCACCCGAAGCCTCGCCGCCGACCTTCATCATCGCCGCCCTGGTGCGCTTATCGAGCGTCTCCTCATAATCGGCAAGAATATCATCGTAGTCGCTGTCAACGTCGATGCTGTCAAAAATGCCGATATATTTTTCATTATCTTCTATTTTGTTTTTAAGCTCGTCTCCGTTTTTCTCGGAGGACTTTGAGCTGTGCAAAGCGGGATCTGCGGTGTTTCCCTTTTTCCCTGCCATTGCTTTGCCCCCTTAAAAAAGATTACAAAAAGATTACAACAATGTCATTATAACGCTTATTCATCCTCATTACAAGTCTTTTTGAGAAAAATAATATTAACAATGCTTGGATGTTCAACAGCTATTGCACTCTTATAAAAAGGAAAAAGCGGCGTGGGATAAAATCCTACGCCGCCCATCTTCTGTTGAGTTGATTATTTCTTGTCCTCAGCCATATTGAAACGCTTCTTGAAGCGATCAACACGTCCGCCGGTATCGACGAGCTTCTGCTTGCCGGTGAAGAACGGATGGCACTTCGAGCAAATGTCAACACGAAGATCCTGCTTTGTCGAAGAAGTCTTGATGACCTCACCGCAAGCGCAACGAACCTCGGTAGCCTCGTACTTAGGATGGATTCCTTCCTTCATTATTGTCACCTCTTTCGGTTTATCTGCATATAACTTGGTCTTTAAGCTTAGCAAACGAAATTTTATCATATGACGGGCAAAAAAGCAAGTCTTTTTTGATATTTTTTAAATTGTGTCAAACTTTAACAGTAGAATTAAGGTAAAACGAATACAAAAGCGTCTCTTTGACGGACATTCCGAGGGTTTGCGAAAGTGCTTTGCGATAAATGTCGAGCTGTGCGGAATAGCGATCGACAAGTTCCTCGGGTGTAACACGGCTGTCCGTCTTGTAATCGACTATGACCAGCTCGCCGTTTTCGACAAACACGCAGTCCGCAATTCCCTGCACGCCCACAAGCTCCTCTGCAAGCTCCCCTTTAAGCTCGGGATAGAAATACTCCGCCGGAAAAAATGTGGAAAACTTTTTCTCACGCATAACATTTTCCGATGCGAATATCCTTTTGGCTATCGAAGAATTGAAGAATCTCTTTATAGCCTCGACATTGACTGCCTTGCCCTCCTCGTCGGACAAAAAGCCTCCGTCAACAAGCCGTGCAAGCTCTTTTTCGATATTCTCCGCCGCCGCACGGTAATCCGAAAACTGCATAAACTTATGCGTTGCGGTTCCCCTCTGGGCAGGAGTCAGCCCCTTTGCGCTCATAAACGCAGGACGGCTTGAGGCGAAATATTCTCTGTTGATGCCCCTCTCCGTACCGTCTGATGCGGCACGCTTCACAGGCACACACGAAAGCACTGCGCGAGGATTGACAAAATCAAGACGGCTACAAATTTCATCATAAAATGTCGGCTCGGGGGGCCGCAACTGCCAATTTGCCTCGATACGCACCTCCCCTATACACTTTGAAACCACCACATTGAGCTTGAATCTGTCTCGCAGGGTGGGGAGGGGCTGCACATCAACACCGGACCAAGCTCTCAATGCCTGTGCATCGGGATGTCTCATCAGAGCTGTCAGCACCCAATCGGAGAAGCTTCTCATATTGAGCACCGCAAACGGGTCAAGCTTATAGCCTGCACAGCACTCCACAGCCAGCGAAGCGAGCTTTTTATCGAGATGCTTTATTGAAGTTACCATGACAAGATTTTCCTTTGCTCTTGTCAGCGCAACATAGAGCACTCGCATTTCCTCGCTTCTGCCCATGCCCTCGCAGGTTATCACCGCCGCTCGGCGTGAGGCTGTGTCATATAGGCTTATTCCGTCCGCCGTTCTGCGTTTCATGCCGAGTCCCGAATTGGAGCTTACCAGCACGGCATCGTTATATTCACGCTCATTAAACTCGTGCTGCATATCGGCAAGAATACACACGGGGAACTCGAGGCCCTTGCTCTGATGCACGGTCATTATCCGCACAATATCGGCATTTTCCGACGGTCTCGCCGCTGTTGCAAGGTCGCCGTCATTCTTGGCAAGTTTATCGATAAAGCGGATAAAGCCGCTGAGTCCGAGATTGCCTGCCGCCTCGTATCTCTCGGCATAGTCGCAGAGCAGCTCTATATTAAGTCTGCGCCGCTCACCGTCGGGCATTGCGCCGACAATGGCATCAAACCCCGTCTCCTCGCAAAGGCGCATAACAAGCTCCCCTGCACTCAGAGTCAGCGACAGCCGTCTCAGAGAATCTATCTTTTTAAGGAAAGCCGCAAACCTTTCATTCTCCTGCGCTGCCGCTGTAACGCTTTGATAAAGCGGTTCTTCCCCTGCCAAGCCGAGGCGCTCCTTTGCGTCCGCTCGCACCGTCGCAAGCTCCTCGGGCGTAAAGCCGAAAAGCGGAGAGAGCATAACTGCGGCAAGCGGAATATCCTGCACGGGATTATCCAAAACACGCATCAACGAGAGCACAAAGCTTATCTCCGGTGCCTCAAAAAATCCGCCTGTCTCGGGCGAGAACACAGGTATGCCGTGATTTGAAAGTGCGGCGGCAAATACAGGAGCGGTATTCTTGGCAGAACGAAGCAATATGCAAAAATCACCGTAAGTAACATTACGAAGCTCGCCCGAGCGAGTGACCTGCATACCGCTGTTGACAGCATCGGTTATATACCGTGCGACATATTCCGCCTGCGATTTAAGCGACTCATCACGATTGTCGGAATCGCTGATAATATGCAGCTCGCAATCGGGAATGTCTCTGTCGGGATAAGCTGCCGAGGCGTTGAGCGCCTCCGAATTTCCGTACTCAAGCTCGCCTGCACGTTCGCTCATAAGCTGACGGAAGATATAGTTTACGCACGAGGTTACGCCGTTTCGTGAGCGGAAGTTTGCACCGAGCGTTATCCCCATAGGATAAGTACCGCTCTCGAAGCTGTTGGTCTTTGAGCGGCGGCGCAGGAATATTTCCGGCATCGCCTGACGGAAACGGTATATACTCTGCTTGACATCTCCGACTGTGAACAGATTGTTTTCATCAACGGATATCGCCTTGAAAATCATATCCTGTGCTTCGTTTATATCCTGATACTCGTCAACCAAAATTTCTTTGTAACGGGCGGAAAGCTCCTTGGCGAGGTCTGTTTTTTCATATCCGTCCTCCGACGGACGCACGAGCAAAGACAACGCACGGTGAATAATATCCGAAAAATCGGATGAATTCAGCTTTTCCTTTTCCCTGCCGTACTCCTCACCGAATTGCTTTACAAGCTCCACAAGAAGCGTAACAGGCTCTCTCAGAAGCTCCACATCCTCGGCGTGCTCCTGAGTGGTGACACACATAATGGAGGGGGCTTTTTTGATAAGCTTTTTCAATTTATCACGCACGGTCTTTGCCGCAGTTTTAACTTCGCTCTCGTATTTTTTCGGCGCAGTTTTAAGCTTTATGAAGCCCTTTTGTGCCCGTTTAAACGCTTCAAATCCGTCATCCCACGAGGTATTCAGTGCTTTTAAAACGTCGTTATACATCCGAATATCCGAGTAAAACGCTTCACCGTATGCCTCAAAAATAGGTGCATCCTCCTGCATAAGGCGGACAATATCCTCGCTCGCTCTTATGCAGTATTCGAGCATATCACGAAGATAATCGGAGATAATTTCACCCCAACGGCTGTTTTCGATATCCGGCTGAGAATATTCCGTTATAAGCGAATCGAGCCATTGATTCGGGAAGGGATAGGCAGTTGAAATATCATAAATTTTTATTATCAGCTCGGCAAGTCCTCTGTCGCTGCTGCCCGTTGTCACCATCTCGTTGAGGGCGATAAAATCGTCGTCCGAACTTTCATACATTCTCTCGAGCAATGCGTCACAGACATCGTTTTTCATTATCGTGACCGTCTCATTGTCAAGCAGAGAGTAATCGGGCGAAATGCCGAGGGCATGAAAATTCTCACGCACAAGGTCGTTGCAAAAGCTGTCTATCGTACATATTTTGGCAAACGGCAAAAGCATATACTGCCTGCGTAAATGCTTGTCCGACGGGTTCTCCGAGAGCCGTTTTAATATTGCCGCACCGATTTTCTCTCTCATCTGAGCCGTCGCCGCTCGGGTGAAGGTAACTATCAGCAGATCCTTTGCCTCGCAGGGGTTTTCGCTGTCCGTCAGGTATCTTATCACTCGCTCGACGAGCACAGCGGTCTTGCCGGAGCCTGCCGCCGCACTGACGAGCACCGAACCGTCACGACATTCTATTGCATGGCGTTGATCTTCAGTCCAGTTTATGCTCATTCGTCCACCTCCTCACCGACAGTTGCATCCTCGTCTATTTCTCTGACAGGCATATTTTTCTCTCTTGTGCATATGTCCCAATATTCGCACGAAGAGCAGATGTCCTTATACCTTTTGCCCTGAACAGGCAACGCCGATATTTCGCCGCGATGAAGCTCCTCGCCCATATCAACAAGCAGCTCATCAACTCTGTTCCAAAGCTCGGAAAGCTCGTTTAAATCTAAAACATTGCCCTTTATTTTACCGTTTGAATCTATCTTTGCCGGAATATACACGCCGTTGCCGTCATGCTCCATAGCAATTATGACATCTGCATTTTCAAGCACGAAGCCCTGCATCTTGCGGTCGCTCGCCTTGCCCTGAGTGTCAAGCAGAGAGCCTCTCTCGGCAGTAAACGTCGATGCCTTTGCCGGCATATACAGCACACCTGCCGGCACAGCATTGCCATAGCGTGTATAACCGTTTTTTGTGAGCGTAAAAAGATATATCAGCATCTGCATATTAAGTCCGCTCAAAACGTCAGCTACGGCAAACGCCTTGCCCGAGGACTTATAGTCAATAACTCTGATATACATATCGTCGCCTATTTTGGCTCCGTCAACTCTGTCAACCTTGCCCGATACACGCACCTTGCCGCCCGTGGGAAGCTCGAGTGTATATGGCTTAACACTGCCGTCATATGAAATCTCAAGCTCCAGATCAAGCGGACGAAACTCACTGCACGCAAATTCATCCGCCATGCGTGCGGCAACCGCATCTATGCTCCTTGCCATACGCTCATAAAGATAAATAAATCTCTTCGAGCGGCTCGAGCGGTCAAGATAACGTGAGAGATAATCATCCATATAACTGCGTATCTTCACAAGACGCTCCGACGGCGAAAGCTCGCACAGATCCTCTGCTGAAACTTCCGAGAGCAGCTTTTCGAGCACAAAATGTATTACCGTACCACGCTGCAAGGGGTCAAACGATGCCGTTTTATTCTCCTTGAGCTTGAGTCCGTAGCGGCAGTAATACGAAAACGGGCAGCGATAGAATGTCTCCGCACGTGAGGGCGAAATATTTATGTTTTCACCGAAAAGCCGAAGTGCTGTATCGGTGCTGTCTATTCTAAAGCTACGGCCTGCCGCCGCACTGTCGAGTGCCGAGAGCTTATGGGAATACTCGCTGTCCTCGGCAAAATATTTTTTCAGCGATTCATAAAGCTCGCCGCCGTCTCGAGTCAGCACGGCAGTCAGCTCAAACGCAGGTGCCTTGCCCTCAACAAGTGTCAGCTTATCGGCAGTCAGCGTATCGATTTGTTCTGCCTTCGGGAAATGCTCACGGATAAAAGTGACTATCTCCGATTCGCACAGCTCATCGCCCTGCATACTCTTGGACGGATAGCTGACACTCAGCATTTCCTTTGCACAGCAGCACGCACTGTAGGCGATAAACCGCTCCTCGGCAACGCTGTCTTCACCGTATGAGGCGGTTTCAAGCCCTGCCTCGGCAAGCCGCTCACGCTCGGCGGCATTGAGCATACCGTTTTCGGCAGGATTCAGCGGCAGCTTTCCGGCGTTCGCTCCGAGAACAAAAACCGCCTTTGGCTCCATCGGTCTCATTCTCTGCGCCGAGCCGATAGCCACCTCCTCAAGTGACTGCGGTATCTCTCCGAGCGTTACCGTGTTGAGCATGAGGTCAAAAAGATGTGCAAAACGCCCTGCCGGAACGGGAACCTTGCCCAACGCTTCAGCCACAGTATCAAGCATATCGCACAGCACATTCCAAAGCCGTTCGGTTTCCAATGCGAGCGCACTCTCGCCAGAATCCTCCAGATTCTCCGCAAAGTTTCTGAGCTGTTCGGCGGTATTGAGATCCTCGAGCAGTTCATACAGTGCCCTTGCACAGCCCTCTGCGCTGTTATTTTTCATTTTCCCTCTGAACTTCACAAACGGCTCGGTCGCACGCAAGCGAAGCTCGTTGAGTCTCTCAAGCTCCGTCTTGGCATTTTCGGTCATCTCACCGAAGCCATCGGGACTTGACTCCCACTCTCTGAGCCAGCCGTTACCGTTTATTTGCCAGAGATAAGTATAATTTTCAAGCTCCGAGACCTCCTCGGCATCGAGTGAGCAAAGTCCAGTTTTGAGTGCTCTGAGCATACTGTCGGTGTCGAAGCCGCCATCCGCCATTTTAAGTGCCGCCCTGACAAGGGTCATCAACGGCTGATTTATCACAGGCTGCCGCCTGTCCTCAAACACAGGCACCTCGCACCGTGCAAGTGCCGTTCTCATCGGGCGCATATATGTGCTTTCGTCACGGAATATAACCGCTATATCACGGCATTTGTATTCGCCCATACGCAAAAGCCGCTTGATTTTTGCGGCAACATACGCACACTCACTGCGTACATCCGGAGCCGCAATCACCGATATACTGTCGCAATCGCCCTCGAACATTTCTGCCTCGGGACTCAAAAAGTTCTCAGAGAACGCCTTTAGCATTGTGTCGTGATACTCAGTCTTGACAACAACCGGCTTTGCCACCGCAACATCAAGGCCCCTTGAAAGCTTAATGAGTTTTTTGGCGGTATTTTTGGTGTGATAGAATATATCGTCACTGCCGAGGTCATCGAGATTCGGTGCAGTCAGCGAAACATAGACATCTGCCGCCTGTCCGAGCATTTGACCGATAACGCCCATCTCCTGTGCGGTAAAGCCTCTGAACGAATCGAGATATACCGTTTTATTCCTGAACCAACCGCACTCGGACAACTTTGCTTTAAGGCGTGTGAGCAGTTGACTGTCATCGAGTCTGCCGTCCGCAATGAACGAATCATATACCGACAGCACAAGTGATATATCGTGAAGCTTGCTTTTTAAAAGCCCATCCTCCATATGATTCATGGCGCTGACAACCGTCTCGGGCGTTATTGCACAGCGTTCAAACTCCTCGCTGAGTCCGAGCATTTCACGCACAACGGCAGGACTTTCCGAGCTGCGTCGATAGACCTCGAGCCTATCTGCACACTGCTCGAGTGCACGGCTCATCAGCAGCATCTTGCCCGCCTCGTTTATCCGCTTGCCCTTATCCCAGCCGACAGCGTTGAACACCGTATTCGCAAGTCGGGTAAAGCTCATTATCTCGACCTTTTGACCCTCAACTATACCAAGCTCACTGAGCACCGTGCGCTCGGCGGCAAACGAATACTGCTCGGGGACTATCAGCACGGTATCGGCACCCACGGCAACGCTTTGAGCAATGGAAGTGCAGACATATTTTGTTGTACCGCCGACCGACGGCGAAAGCAGCAAATGCAGCATATTCTTTCCTCCGCTGACAAGTTATACATTGATTATATCACAGATTGAAAATTTTGCTATACCATATTTGGGACAGTTGTATCTTTTAACACAATCTGCTACAATATTAACAAACAAAAAAGGAGCGTGAGTTTTAATTATGAGAATTTCAACACAAACAGATGCTGTATTCAAGCATTTCGGAATCGATGAGGGCATGAAGATATTCAAGGATGCCGGCTTTGATGCCGTTGATTTCTCCATGTTCTATATGAACGCCCGTGAGGACTGTGAGTTCAACCACATGAGCGAAGATGAGCTTGTCGGCAAGCTTCTTGAGGCTTCGACAAAGTACAGTCTACCGTTCAATCAGGCTCACGCCCCGTTTCCCTGCTACAGATTCGATGACGAGCAGTACAACACCTTCATCTATGACAAGGTTTCCCTCGCCGTCAGAATCGCAGGAAGGATAGGTGCAGATCAGATAATCGTCCACCCGACTGCCTGCCCCGACGGAGTTGACCAAAAGCAGTTCAACATTGACTTTTATAATTCATTAAAGCCGCTGTGCGAAGAATTTGGCACAAAAATAGCTCTCGAGAATATGTTTGCCCGCGACAGAAGACGTAATGTTATGGTTGCAAATGTGTGCAGCTACGGCGAAGATCTTGCCGAGTATTACGATGCACTCGACCCGAGATATTTCACCGTCTGCCTCGATTTGGGTCACTGCGGTCTTGTCGGTGACGATGCGCCGCACGCAATCAGAGTGCTCGGTCACGACAGGCTCACAGCTCTCCATGTTCACGACAACGACTATATCGATGACTACCACATGATGCCCTTCACCTTTGACCTCAACTGGACTGCGATAGCTCAGGCTCTGCATGACATAAACTATTCAGGAGACGTCACACTCGAGGATGACGGCTTCATCAACAGACTTCCCAAGCGTGCGGTGATAAACGGCGTGCGTGTATCAGCTGATCTCGCCGCTGAGCTCCGTGATATGATAAACCTTTAATATTCCAAAATATCGGCTGCTCTCGGGGCGGCCGGTATATTTTTCTTGCAATCGTGCAAAAGTTCTGTTATTATCTTATTTAATATGTATTGTTATTGGAGGAATAAGCTTTGACTACCGGCAGTTGGGTGCAGATAATTTGCCTCATCGTGCTAATTCTGTTTTCGGCGTTTTTTTCGGCGTCCGAGACTGCATTCACATCACTCAACAAAATCCGCTTAAAAACTATGGCTGACGACGGCAACAAAAAAGCCGCCAAGGCGTACAAGATGGCTGAGAATTACGACAGACTTCTCTCCACCGTGCTCGTCGGCAACAACATCGTGAACATCACCGCTTCATCTGTAGCAACGGTGCTGTTTATAAAGCTCCTCGGTGAGGGAAAGGGCCCCACGACATCAACTGTAATAATGACGGCACTGCTGTTGATATTCGGTGAGGTATCGCCCAAGGTTCTTGCCAAGGAAGTGCCCGAAAAATACGCCATGTTTGCGACTCCGTTTTTGAAGGCCTTGACTGTTATACTCACTCCCATAGTCGCATTCTTCATGCTTTGGAAGAAGCTGCTTGCCAAAATCTTCAACTTCAAGCAGGATGACACAATAACGGGCGATGAGCTTTTGAATATAGTTGACGAGGCAGAATCGGGCGGGGGACTTGATGAGGACGAAAGCGACCTTATCCGCTCGGCAATCTCCTTTTATGAGTGCCCCGTGGGTGATATTCTCACTCCGAGAGTTGACGTTATTGCAGTGTCAAAGGACGACAGCGTTGATGAAATCGCCTCGGTTTTCAACGACTCCGGATTTTCACGCCTGCCGGTTTATTCCGACGACACGGATGATATTATCGGCTTTATACATATCCGTGAGTTCAACAAGTATGTCCTGACCGAACAGTTGCCCATAGCATCGGTCATCAAAAAGACCGTGTATATCGCAAAGCAGATGCAGATAAGCGAGCTGTTAAAGCTCATGCAACAGAAAAAGACACACATGGCAGTGGTTGCCGATGAGTTCGGCGGCACACTCGGAATAGTCACAATGGAGGACATTCTCGAGGAGCTTGTGGGCGAAATCTGGGACGAAAACGACGAGGTTGTTGAGGACTTCCTGACACAGCCCGACGGCACAGTAAAGGTTCTCGGCGGTGCACAGCTTGACAAGATGTTTGAATATCTCGAGATGGATGAGGACGAGGAAGCCGAATCTGTATCCGTCGGCGGCTGGGTGCTCGAGCAGCTCGAGAAAATGGCAGAAGTTGGTGACTCGTTTACATACAAGAATCTAAGTGTCACCGTAACGGCTGTCGAACAGCGCCGAGTTATTGAGGTCTTGATAAAAAATGAAGAGCCGTCCGCTTCGCAGGAACAGGACAACTGAATATAACCGCAACAAAAAAATCAACGGGTCAGTGTAAAGTACATTTACATTGACCCGTTTTTATTTATATCTTATATCGTACTCGCAATCCCTATCATCAAGGGCATGGTGATTATCGACAGAAGGCTTACTATTGCCACTGTCTGTGATGCAAGTCCCGTATCCTTGTCGTACTTTGCGGCAAAGACAACGGTTATATTCGCAGACGGTGCGCTCGCCGCAATTATGAGTGCCACGAGCATATCGCCGGTAACGCCGCACAGCTTAAAGACGAGCATACACGCAAGCGGCAGGACAAGAAGCTTTATTGCCGCAACGCAGAGTATGCGCCACTCCTTGAATGCGGACTTAAAATCGGCATTTGCAAGATATGTACCGAATATCAGCATAGCCAATGGAGTATTAAGCTCCGCAAGATAATCTATCGGTGTGCCTATCATAGTGGGCAACTTCACCCTCAAAAGGTAAAGCGGCAGTCCTATGACAAGTGCTATCGTGCCGGGGTTTACAAGGATATTCCTGAAGTTGAACTTTGCTCTCTCCCCCGAGTCCGAGCGTGACATAATCCACACGCCGTGAGTGAACGAGAACAGGTGGAAGGTCATCATAATGACCGAGCTGTAAAACACGCCCTCGTTGCCGAGCATCGCATAGGACATGGGTAGAGCCATATATCCGCAGTTGCCGTAGGCACTCGAATACTTGAGCACCGCCGAACGCTTGACGGGCGATTTGTTGAACACGCCGAAGCTGATTCCTGCGCTGATAACATGAAGCACAACGCCGAATGCCGCCGCCAAAAGAAGATTCATCGCAGATTCACGGCTGAATTCCATATTCAGGAACGACTGCACTATCTTCGCCGGAGTGATGATATAGAACATCAGATCCGTGCAAAGCCTTGCGGCTTTTTCGGTGAAAAGTCCCGTTTTATCGGCAGCGAAGCCGACTGCAACAAGGATATAGAGTATTGCCACATTTTCTGCGGCTATGAGAAAATTATCTAAAAACATCAGCTTTCACTTTCGGTCTCATCGGTCTCTGATTCGCTTGCTGCCTGTATCTGCTCTTTAGCTCCGAGGCGTGCAAGCAGCAGGGCGATTATAAACACCGCCGTGCCGAGGTCGCACCACTCTATCGGTGACTGCAAACAAAGGCAATCGTCTCTGCCGACAAGAGTGACTATGAATCTCGGGAAGAAGCACACAGCGCACATCATTGCCGCGGGCAGACCGTAGGCGGTAAGCTTCCAATCGAGTCCGTCACTGCTGACATTCGAGTTGAGCTGGGCAAACGCCATGAAGAACGCCATAAGGAACACGCACATAAACAGCTCATAAAGAAGCTCGGATACATTGAGGAAATTCACCGTTCTCATAAAGCGGTGCATAAGTCTGCACACACACCAGATCACAGGGAAAAGTGCCATAAGCTTTGAATCGGATGCCATCGACTTTCCGTTTATATGGCCAACTCCGAAAAGAACAAAGAACACGGCGGACACTATTGCCGAAAAGCCCTCAATACCTCTTGCGACAAGGCCGGTTTTCAAATACTGAACAGACTCGGTGGCATATGTCATGGCTTCGTCCGTGACTGTGGCGATGACAACCTTATACTGATACACCGCATCTATAACCAGCGTCAGCGCAAGCATGAATGCGGCTATCGCAAGGCCGGTCGAACGCATTGCCGTGCGTGAATAGGACACGTTTCTTTTATCCTTGAACGAGAGTGCCGCAAATGCGGCAGCGGCAAGCACAAGCACCGCATAGGAGACATAAATGCTCCACTCCGACTGAGAATAAAATCCCGTGCGTCCCTCAAGCACCCCCGACACAAACTGATAGCAGCGTATCGGAATCATAACCGCAAGCACTGCGGCAAGAGAAATAAGCATGGCTCTGAGAGATGAGCTGTCTTTTCTTTTCGGCATGGTTATCAAGTCCTAAAAATTATTTTATCAGGCGTGCTCGTCGCTGGGTATGTATTTAAGCTCGCCGGGATAGTTATCGATTCTGTCATCAAGGCAGACATATGCACGCTCGGCGCAGACACTCTTATATGCCGGACGGATTATTCTGCCGCCGGTCATCAGCTCTTCCATTCTGTGAGCCGACCAGCCCGCAACTCTCGCCACGGTGAACAACGGAGTGAAGAGATCCTCGGGGATGTGGAGCATCTTGTAGATAAGACCCGAATACAGGTCAACATTGGCGCACATAACCTTTCTGTCTCCTCTGAGCTCGGCAAGTATCTGCGGAGTGAGGGTTTCAATAAGCTCAAGGAGCTTAAATTCATCCTCATACTCTGTATTCTGTGAGAAGCGTCTTGCGTGCTCCTTGAGTATGACGGCTCTCGGGTCGGAGAGTGTGTAAACCGCATGACCCATGCCGTAGATAAGTCCCGAGCGGTCGCCTGCCTCTTTTTTGAGTATCTTTTTAAGATAATCGGCAACCTGATCGGCATCGGTTATATTCTCAACGCCCTGTTTTATGTATTCGACCATCTCGGTAACCTTGATATTCGCACCGCCGTGCTTGGGGCCCTTGAGTGAGCCTATACCTGCGGCGATGGCTGAATATGTGTCCGTACCGCTCGAGGTGAGCACACGGGTGGCAAAGGTCGAGTTGTTTCCGCCGCCGTGCTCGGCGTGGAGCATAAGGCATATATCGAGCATATGCGCTTCCTCGGGGGTGAACTGCTTGTCGGCTCTTATGGAATAGAGTACTGACTCGGCAGTGCTCAGAGTTTTATCAACAGGATGGAGATACATACTCTCATGATAGAAGTTGCGGCGCTTGACCTGATATGCGTAGCTCATTATCATGGGAACCTGTGCAAGCAGCTGAATCGACTGGCGAAGCACATTCTCAATGCCTATATCATCGGGATTCGCATCATAGGAATAGAGTGCGAGCACACTTCTCGAAAGCTTGTTCATAATATTATGAGACGGTGCTTTCATTATCATATCTTCAATGAACTCGTTGGGAAGCTCACGGCTCTCAGAGAGAACATTCTTGAAAATTTCCAGATGACGCTTTGACGGCAGAGTGCCGAAGAGCAAAAGCCACACGACCTCTTCAAAGCCGAAGCGACCCTCTTTTTCACAGCCGTTGACTATATCTCGAACATCGATGCCACGGTAGACGAGCTTTCCGTCTATCGGAACACGCTCACCGTCGCTGACATAATAGCCCTGAACATTGCAGAT
This sequence comes from uncultured Clostridium sp., assembly GCA_964386035.1. Lineage (GTDB taxonomy): Bacteria > Bacillota > Clostridia > Oscillospirales > Acutalibacteraceae > CAG-177. Next base: position 64,782 of record CAYLQT010000004.1, read on the forward strand.
TTTTGTAAGCCCTGCCATAACGCCCGTGCCGTCCGAATTTCTGAGTCCGCGCTTGACTTGGAAGCGCTCGAAATACGCAGGATTTATTTTGTTATACTTGTCTATCTCGCCGCATAAGCTTTTAAGGGCGTCCTGCGGGATGGAGGATATATAGTTTGCCATCGGGCTTCATTCTCCTTTCTCGAAAGCAAATTATTTAGATTTATTATTTTACACCAAAAGGGCGTTAAAAGTCAAGTTCAGCAAGACACGGGAGGTAGAAAAATATGAAAAACAGAGGCTTTTTATTCATCATACTCATTGCGGTGCTGCTAATATGCCCACTTGCCGCCACAGGCGGAGCAAAAACGGAAAAGGAAGTCCCCTCGCCCGTTGTGGAAAGTTCGGACAGCGGCGACTCAATTCTCGTGCTCTCATCGTCAACGAAGAAGATAAATGAAATAGATATGTTTGAATATGTCGTCGGGGCGGTGGCGGCGGAAATGCCGCCCACCTATCACTCGCAGGCACTTCGTGCTCAGGCGGCGGTGTGCTACACCTATGCCGTCAAAAAGCGTGAGAACGCAGACCCGTCTCTCGGCGGTGCGGACATAACAGACGACAGCGCCGTGCATCAGGGCTATCTTGACAAGGCGGCAAGAAAAGAAAAGTGGGGCGACAAATACGAAAGCTACGAAGAAAAAATCGAGCAGGCGGTAAAGGAGGTTTTCGGCAAAAAGATAGTATATGACGGCGAGGTGATAACCGCCGCATTTCACGCAATAAGCTCGGGACAGACCTACAGTGCCGAGGAGGTTTGGGGCAAGGAGGTTGCATATCTCAAAAGCGTCACAAGCGCCGGAGACCGCCTCTCCCCCGACTATTCAACCACCGTCACGCTGACTGCCGACGAGTTTAAAAAGGCGTTTGCCGGCTCGGGGGCGGAGCTTGACGGCGACAAGGCGGACTGGGTAGGCAAAATGCAACAGTCCGGCAGCGGCTATGTAGTCACGGCGGTGATAGGCAAAAAAGAGTTCACAGGCACAAAGATGCGTGAACTGTTGGGACTTCGGAGTGCGTGCTTTGAGATAAAATGTACGGGCGACGATTTTCAAATCACCGCAAAGGGCTACGGTCACGGAGTGGGTATGAGTCAATACGGTGCCGATTATATGGCACGGCAAGGCTCTGACTGGCAGGAAATAATCAAGCATTATTACACGGGTGTGGACATAGTGTGACGAAAAGCAGTCTAGTCTTATCTAAAACGGATAGTAATTAAATATCATCAAATCATTCTATAGTATATGTCAAGTAAAGCTTTTCGGAACATGTTGTACTATCGGCAAAATTACATTCTTAAGTAAGAATGTAATTCAAAATTTTCACTAAAAACTATTGACTTTTTTCTTCTTTTTTGTATAATGATATTATAATCTTAGTTTTGTCCATATTAAGGGTGATTTGATGTTCTTGTATACAATCATACTAAGCGATCCACCTCCAGCACAATACTGGTGTGGTTTGTCATTATGGAAAGGACGATTAAGTGCGTTCATTAAGCACATAAGTTAAAGCGAAAACCGCTTGGCTTATGTGCTTTTGTGCTTTATTATTCTTACTTACTATCCGAACAAATAGAAAGGAGATATTTATGAAAAAATCATTTCTATTATTTTAATCTGTACTTTTGTCCTCGCCATAGCACCTTTAACCGTTGTAGCTGAAAACAGCAATTCATCAGCAACAATTGATATGTCAAAATATACCAATGAAGAATTAGATTTAACACAATATACATTTGACGATATTGCGAACATGACCATTGAAGAATATATTGCTCTTGTCAGAGATTTCGAGCGAGTATATGATCCATACGGTTCTTATTCTTCCGAAAGTTCGGCATGTGATAGCATTTCAATAAATTCAGATGTTGTTTCTCCTCTTTGGACATCTGGAACGGTTGAAGACGGCGAATGGGTAGAGGTTGGTTGCCACGAAATCATTACCGCTACCGCATGTAGCATTCTCATCAATGACAAAGGATTCTATTCAAAAACAGCCGCTGAACCATTAGCAATTTCCTTATTAATATCCTTAGCATCTATACTTCCTGATAAAGACGAACGAGGTTCGTTTCCTTGGTATTTCGCTGGACATTTTTATGATCCCGATACCGGTATGAACTACCGCAACGACACTACAGATACCGCAAAATTTCATGCCGAAAGCCATTACTACGCAGCTGTTGCGGCTGCTTATCGTGGTGATATGGATTCAGCATACGAATATTTAGGTCGCTGTCTACATTATATACAGGATATGAGTGTACCGCACCACGCAGCGAATATAACTGGCGTAAACATATCACATTCCTCGTTTGAGAATTATGTACACGAAAACGCAGAAACCTTTCTTGAAGATTACACATCTCTTCCCAATAGTTACTATACAACCACGCTAAACAGTAACATCTCATCCTTGGCACATAATGCTGCTGTTTTTGCAAAGCCCAAAGCCAGTCTTGTAGATAATGTTTTAAACAAATCTAACTGGAATACTGTTGGCAAACAGTGCATACAAAGTGCCGCCAAATACAGCGTAATGGTCATGTATAAATTTTCAACTGCACAAGGCGTTCCTTTCTACCCAAATTAACGGAGGTGTCTTACATGAAAAAGAAAGCTGGTGCAATCCCATTTGAAATTCTGCTTTTACTGCTGAACATCTATTCCGCTGTGTACTGTCTGTTTTACAGCATAAAACCGCTGCACGACTTCATTTTCACCCACGCTCACTCGGTATACAAGCTGTTTTTGGACGGCTCGGAATCCACGATTTTCTTCTACGGTTGGTCAATGATAATCGGAGCGGCGGCATTCACCGTTTTGCTTATAATTTACTCGCTGCGGCTCAAAAAAGGAAATATGACTTCTGCTGATTTTGTGCCGTTTGTCTGTGCTGTTATCCCTTTCTTCGGTTATTTTATCAACCCCGGCGTATCGCCGCAGGTCATTTTCGCAGGAATCGATATGTGGGCACAGTACAGCTACTTAAAATATATCTATCTCGCCATGGCGGTACTGTTTATTGTCAATACCGTGTTCTCGGTAAAAAGACTGATAAAACTGTTCAGATAAATCAAACGCATATAATAACGGGGACTTTCTCATTCGAGAGAGTCCCCGTTCGCTTTGTTTAAGCTTCAGCTCTGCTGAATATTGCCGGTATAAGATATTGTGTAGGTGAACTTGCCGATATATTGGCCGAAATAATGCAATCTCAACACGGCAGTGTTTCCGCTCACACTCTTTGAGACTGTCACATAATCGGAATGTGCACCCGTACACAGGTATTTCACGCTCGATATTTCAGACACTCTGTCCTGCGAAGAATACATTCCGCTCACTGTAACCTGCAATGTGCAAATAAATCTTTCATTCTTATCATAGAGATTGTTGACAAACATTTTGGTCTTGGATTTATCGGTAACAGACAAGGGTACGGCTTCTTCAATTTCGCCACGACCCTCAATGACCACATAGGTGTAGCCGTCGCAAAGCTCGCCCGTTTCACCGATTACGATGTCTTTACCGTAAACGATAACGGTTTGATTCTCAACACCGCCGTATCTTGATGTCTCGGCACTTGCACAAAGAACAAATGCGGCACACAGCAACACAGCCATCAGCAGACTTGCAATTTTTTTCATTTTAAAGAGCCTCCTTGTAAAATATAATTGCCAATTCGTTTTGGCAATTATATTTTATAATTATTTGTTTTAAATGTCAACGCTAATTTTTAAAATTTCAAAAAAATGCGTCCGTACAATCAGTACGGACGCTCTGTTTAGCTTATTCCCTTTTTCGCCGCTGCCTGCATCACTTTGTTTGCTATCGGGGCTGCGGCACTTATGCCCTCTCCGCCGTGCTCCACGACTACCACTATCGCAAGCGGCAGATCCTCACGCTCGGAAAACGCCACAAACCACGAGTGAGGTTCGCCGTCCGTGACCTGTGCAGTACCCGTCTTGCCGCCGAGCTGAAGCCCGGGAAATTTACTCTCGCCGTAATGGTCGGTGACATTGGTACGCAGCATACCGGCTATTTTGTTCGCCGTAGCCTCATCTATATAATTGAGTGACTGCGAGGTTATGGATGAGAGCGCGCTGTCGGATTTGAGTATCTTCGGTGTCGGCGTACTGCCGCCGTTGGCTATTGCACCCATCATAGCAAGCATCTGGCATGGGTTTGCAAGTGTCTCATACTGACCGATGCCTGCCCAGCCTCTGTCCACGCTGACTGCGTTTTCAAGGGTGAAGTAGCTCTTAGTCACCTTCACTCCGTCAACCGTTATCCGCTTGTTAAAGCCCAATTTCTCGGCAGTCTTTGTCAACGTATCGTTTCCCAGCTCCTCGGCTATGCACGCAAATGTGCTATTGCAGGACTTGCTGAGTGCCTGCTGAAAGCTAAGCTTGCCATGAGTTGAGTTGCACTTGACAGCACCGGTTGAGGTCTTATACTGACCCGTGCAGGTGAATGTGCGTGAATCGATATCGGGAATATTTTCTATTGCACTTATCGCAGTTACTATCTTAAATGTCGAGCCGGGAGTGAACACGCCCGAGAGAAAGCGGTTGAGATATATTGCCTCATATTTTCCGCTCGTGTCGCTGTCGATATTATCGGGCTTATTATACGGGTCATAGGTCGGAGTGGAGACCATACAGAGTATTTCACCCGTCTTGTAATTATATACACCCACAGTGCCCTTTCTGCCGTTGAGCGCATTATACGCAGTGGCGCAAAGATCCGCATCTATAGTCAGGGTGATGTCATTTCCCGCACCGTTCTTTTTCAAATCATATACGCCGTTTATGAAGCTGTATCCCGTCAGCTCACTGCGAAACGCACTGTGGGCACCTGTTGAAATAAAGCCCTCGAGGTCGCCCACAGCGTGGAGGGTAGCACGACGAATCGTACTGTTTGAATTATAAGCTCTCTCACCGTCCACCGTCTGAGCGAGCACCTTGCCGTTGCGGTCGTAAATCGTGCCTGCCGCAACTATCTGACCGGAGGTATATATATGTTTATTCGCACGCTTGAAAACCCATGACTCGGCATTTATTCCGAAGGTTGCCGCAAGGATGATGACACCGACCAAAAACAGTGCGGTGAAGGCTAACATCAGCTTTGAACGCCTTGCTATTCCTTTCATTTTTATCAGTCCTTTCCCCGCCGTCAGGCCTCAGTGTCGGTGTAATACTTTGAGCCTATCCAAGTACGGTTATCCGCCGCCTTGATAAACGCTATCAACGCCCAACAGCATATTGCACTTGAACCGCCTCGGCTGATAAACGGAAGTGTAACGCCGGTAAGCGGCAGAAGGTCGGTGACACCAAACACATTAAGTGCCGTCTGAAAGAGCATGAGACAGCCTGCCGCAATGCCCGAAATCGCATAGAACGCAGAGCGTGCACCGCTTGCACAGCGGATGCTGTGAAACGCTATGAACAGTATGCACAGCACAACAAGTATGCCTATTATAATGCCCCACTCCTCGCAGAGCATACCGAAAACGAGATCCTCCGTCGCCGCAGGAACCTCCTTTAATTTGCCGTTGCCGATGCCCACGCCGAAAAGTCCGCCGCTGACACTGTAGATGAGCACTCTCGTCTGCTGATAGCCCTTGCCGTACATATCGTCCCAGACATGGCGGTAAGTTGAAAATCTTGCCATGACGAAATCCGAGCGAATCAGCACAACTAATCCTGCCGCCATTGCCGCACCCACGCAGAGCATAACGATAGTTCTAAAATCACCCGAACGCATGAACGCAAGGACGATGAAGGTAAAGAAGAATATCAACGCCGCACCGAGGTCACGCATAAGGAACAGCAACGCCACGCACACAACACAGAAGATTATATACTTAGTCAACGAGCGTGTTGTCTGAAGTTTGTCGAGCGTTGCTGCACCGACGAAAACAAACGCAACCTTGACAAATTCGGACGGCTGAATAGACATTCCACCTATTTGCAGCCAGTTAAACGCACCCTGAATATTGCGTGCAAGTACGAGCGTTAAAGCCAAAAGCCCTATCGCCGCTGCCGCCATCGGTGTTCGCATAAACATCGCTCTGTCCACATTCGATATAAGCCACAGCATTGCGACAAAACAGAATATGCCGAGCACATCGGCTATAAACTGAGTTTTGAGAAGTGCTCTGTCGGCACCAGTAACCGTCACAAGACCTATACCCGTCAGGAAAAACGCCACAAGCTCAAGTGCAGGGTCGGCACGCCTTCTCGCTATTGACATTGCGGTGAAATATATCCACTCAACGGCTATATATATACCGAAGAACATCAGGCACTGCATATCCGCCTCGCCGTTTTCGTCAAAGCTCACCTGCGCCATGGAGATGAGCTGAAACACGGTAATGAGCACCAGTGCCGGAATCCACCATTTTTTTCTTCTCACCGTTTTCATACGCTCTCCTCCCCCACACTTCTGAATATGAGCGTACTGCCGCAAATATTTATACTGTCCGCATCGTGCAGTTGAGTCATTCTTCTGACCGGTCTGCCGTTCAAAAGAGTTCCGTATGCCGAATCCATATCGATAATGCTCCATTTGCCCGTTCCGTCATCGAACACGAGCATGGCGTGGCGTGCGGAGACATTCTGCCTTTTAAGCCTTATCTGAACATCACCGCCGCTGCCTATCATGCAGGTGATGAGTCCGTCGATCCTATAGGCATCGCCTGTTCTTTCATCTATTATATAGTCCGCACATTCGGGCAAAGTCTCATAGCTCTCTTCCTCATATTCCGCCTCATCGGGAACAGCCTCGGGAGCTATCGGCGTATTTTCGACAAACACAAACACGGCGTTGCCGAAAACTATCGTATCCCCATCCTCAAGCGCACGAGGCTTGTCTATACGCTCGGTGTTGATATAAGTACCGGTTTTTGAGCGTGTATCAGTCACTCGCCAGCCTTTTTTATGCTTCGAGAGCACCGCATGAAAGCGTGAAACCGTGCTGTAGCCGAGAACTATATCGCATGCCTTACTGCGTCCTATCGACACCTCATAACCGGACAACGGCAGCTTATCGCCGTTTGCCTCGTTGACGAGATAACCCGTCACGCCGATTTTCTTGTTGCCCTTCAAAAGCGACGGCAAGCAAAACGCCGCTATGAGTAAAGCGAGAACGGGCATTACAATACGCCCTGCCGACTCCAATATTTCCAATTACGCTCACCTCCGTTAAATTAAACGATTTAACCGATAATGTTTCTTCTGTAATTTTACTTTTTTCAATGTAAAAAGTCAACACGGCAGGCAAAACGCAATGCTTAATTTCAAAATTGTTCATATTTGTTCGTTTGACTTGATTTTAAACCAAATATAATGTATTCTATTATTTAGCGGTACGGCTGTCAAAGCTATACCGTGCGTAGGTCAAAACAAAATTCTGCAAGGGATGATGATAAAAATGAAAAAAAGTCTCGTATGTATTCTGCTCTGCCTTGTACTCGCACTGAGCTTTGCGGCGTGCAAGAATGACAAGGACGAAAATGACGGCGGCAGCAACGGCTCTGTGTCCGACGCAGCCGAGGGCACAACCTCGAGCCGTGAGGACATCATAAGCGCTCTTGAGGGTCTCGACTCCGCAAACTCCTCTTCCGACACAGTTACGGCAACCGAGCCGGAAACCATGCCCAAGGGCGATGTTATCAAGGACAACAACGCCGCATCCGGCATCAAAAAGACCCGTTTCTATACATTCTTTAATAATCTCAACACAAAGGACAATATGACCTTCTCCGCAACCTGCTCTTCAAATATACAGGGTGCTGCCGGCTCTATCCCCATCAAGGTTGCTCAGTCCGGCAAGAAGTCATATATGAGCATCAAAACGCCCCTGCAAAACGGCGTTTATATGACCTTCAACACCATTTACAACGGCAAGGATTGCTACGTTGTGTTCCCCGAGCTTAAAATGTATATGGCTATGAGCTCCGAGGATTTGGGCGATGTCAACGGTGCACTCGGCTCGATGTCCTCCATTACCTCGTCCATGGATTACGAAAGCATGGAATATATCAGCACAAGCAAGATTAAAAGCGGCAACACCACCTATATCTGCGAGGAATACAAGCAGAACTCCTCCACCATAAAATTCTACTTCACAGGCAAGAACGACGACCTCGTGAAGATGGAAATAATCAGCGAAGATGGAATAATGGTGCTTGACAATATCCATGTGTCGGGCACTGTTGAGCAGTCACTCTTTGAACTGCCGTCCGACTACACCGATATGTCGAAGCTCTACGCCTCCGGCGGCACTCTTCCGGGGATCTCTCGCTGATGGCAATGAATAAAAATGTGATAATTACAGGAGCTGCCGGCGGCATAGGTCGTGCGGCGGCTCTTGCATTCGCAAAAAGCGGTTTCGGCGTGCTGATAAACTACAGAACAGCCGAAAAATCCGCAAAAGAACTTGCGGAGGAAATAGTCTGCGGCGGCGGCAGAGCAGTATGCTTTCAAGCCGACATCAGCAAGCGCAGTCAAGTTGACGAAATGATCGCCTTTGCTCACAGCGAGCTTGGTAACATCGGCGTGCTCGTCAACAATGCCGGCATTGCACAGCAGAAGATGTTCTGCGACATAACCGAGCAGGACTTCGACCGCATGATGGGCGTTACGGTAAAGGGTACCTTTAACTGCACCCAGGCGGTTCTCCCCGATATGGTACACGAAAAGTGCGGAAAAATAATCAATGTCTCATCGATGTGGGGCGTGTGCGGTGCTTCATGCGAGGTTCACTACTCCATGGCAAAATCCGCACTGACAGGCTTCACAAAAGCGCTCGCCCGTGAGCTTGCGCCCTCTAACATTCAGGTCAACTGCATCGCTCCCGGCGTTATAGACACTAAGATGAACGCATCTCTCGGCGCCGAGACTCTCGAGCTTCTGCGTGAAGAATCCCCTATGGGTCGTTTCGGAACGCCCGAAGAGGTCGCCTCGCTGATAATGTTTCTTTCAGGACATGAATCCGACTTCATAACGGGTCAGATAATAGGTATTGACGGCGCTTTTATCTAAAATGCGGAGCGAACCGCAATTTTTCACGACATTTTTATAATTTTTGTATAATTCTGCTTGATTTTCAATTGATTTTATGTTAAAATCAATTGAAATATAACACAAATAATGCCGCAGGGTCTGCCTGCAGCAACAAAATCTGTTTGGAGGAAGAATTATGGCTAACTGCCCAAAGTGCGGCGCACATCTGAAAATTACAGATTGGCGTCCCAACTGCCCTCATTGCGGTGTAAATCTTATCTACTACGGAATGGAAGAGCGTCTGCTCGAGGATGCCGACAAGGCCGAGAGCGAACATGCTGTGTTCCAGAAGAAGCTTGATCGCCTTAAAGCAGTCTTCATCGGCTCTCCTCTTGCGATAGTCAGACTTGTTTTAAGCATTCTGCCCATCGCGGCACTCATGCTCCCCCTTGCGAACGTTTCGTTCTGGGGTCCTTTCTTCGAGAAGAAGGTTTCCGTTAACGCTATCACAATATACGAAACCGTTTCCGCACTCGATTTCGATGCACTGTTTAAGTACATCGGCTCCGACTTCTTCGGAAACACCTTCCTGTTCTACTTCCTGTCACTGCTGACCATACTGCTCTGTGCGGTTTTCATCATCGTCAGCATCGTGCTTGTGGCTATTTCCTGCTCCAAGAAGGGCTCTCGCCGCAACATCGTTTTCAACTGCATAACCATCGCTCTTGCGGCGGCTTCCGCAGTTTTCTTCGCACTTTTCTCCAAAAACATCACCAAGTTCTTCCCCACCATATTCAACGGTTCGATCGGCTTCGGTGCTTATATCTTCGTTGTTACTCTTGTTGCACTGCTTGTCATCAATATCGTTGTTGCCAAGAAGGGCATCAATGTCAAGTATAAAGAGACGTTTGTCGGCGGTATCCCGTCCGAGCAGTACTTCGAGTATGTCAAGCAGGGCATGAGCACTCACGCTATCAGAAAGATGATGGCTGAGATCGATGCCAACAACAAGGTCGAGCTTGCTATGAAGGCTAAAGAAGAGGCTGACGAGGCTCAGGCAGAGGCAGACAGAATCTCCGCAGAGGCAAAGGCCGCAGAGGCCGCCGGTGCTCCGGATGCAGGTCACAAGACTCAGCTTGCCGCTCAGGCTGTCGATGCTGCCGCAAAGAAGACCATCAGAGCTACCGAGCTTGCAAACGAGGCGGCTGCTGCGATGGAATCCCTCAAGCAATTCAACGAGCCCGGCGAGAACACAGAGGAAAAAGAGACTGTTTCCGCAGACAATTAAAAGCTATCCAATCAAAGAACCGCACGGCAAAAACGTGCGGTTCTTTTTATATCACAAGAACGTTGAAAATGCGGCGGTTTTATGCTAAAATCTATTGGACGATTCAGTAATTTTTTTCGGAGGTGTCCCCTTGTATTTATCAAAGGAAAAGCTGAAAAACGGAGCACTGCTTGCACCGATGGCAGGTGTTGCAGACAGGTCTATGCGTGAATTGTGCATGGAAAACGGTGCTATCGCCTGCATAGGCGAAATGGCAAGCTCAAAGGGAATCAGCATGAACGACCGCAAATCCTCCGAATTATTGAGTCTGAGCGATGCGGAGCGTCCCGCAGGAGTTCAGATTTTCGGTGATGTACCCGAAATAATGGCACGGGCGACCGAGCTTTGTATGAAATACGACCCCGATTTTATTGACATAAACATGGGCTGCCCTGCTCCCAAGGTGGCAGGAAACGGCGGCGGCAGCGCTCTGATGAAACGCCCCGAGCTTGCTGCTGAGATAGTTGCGGCGTGCGTCAAGGTCTCCCCCGTTCCCATAACGGTCAAAATGCGTGCAGGTTGGGACTCCGACTGCATCAACGCCCCCGAACTTGCCGTCATGTGCGAGCAGGCAGGTGCGGCGGCGATAGCGGTTCACGGCAGGACAAAAAAACAGATGTACGCTCCGCCCGTCGATCTCGATGTAATAGCAGCAGTAAAGCGTGCAGTCAACATTCCCGTCATCGGAAACGGCGATATAATCGACGGCAAAAGTGCGAAGATGATGTTTGACATAACCGGCTGTGACGGCATAATGGTCGGTCGTGGTGCGTTGGGCAGACCGTGGGTATTCAAGCAAATAGCAAAATATCTCGAAGATGAAACTGTTTTGCCCGAGCCGCCCGTTGGAGAACGAATGGACACAATGCTTCGGCACATAAGTGCGCTGATAGCCAACAAGGGCGACTATATCGGAATCAGAGAGGCGAGAAAGCACTCGTCGTGGTATATCCGTGACATTCACGGGGCGGCTGCATTTCGCCGTGAGCTCGGCACGCTTGAGAGCTTTGAGCAGCTAAAGGCGATTGCCGAAAAGGTAACTAAAGCTTCGGAAGAATAAAAATTCGCAACGCCGCAAAGGTGAAATAACCCTTTGCGGCGTTGCGCTACGCTGTTCCTAATCTCCTATATGCTTTTAGTATATCATCTATTGTTTTTTTATGTCAATAGCAATAGATGATTTTTATCTGCTTTAGTTTAGTGTATATTATATCTATAGATTCACTTGAGGTGGGGGTGATATGACGTGGGTAGTGAAAACGCCGTATTCAGTCGGAAGATACGCCGTGTCCGAGAGCACCATGGCTTGACACGGGAAAAGCTTGCAGAGCTTTCCGGCATATCCACTCAGTTTCTTGCCGAGATAGAAAACGGCAGAAAGGGAATGTCTGCCCTTACTCTCAAGAAAATTTGCAGTGCTTTGTACATTTCCGCAGACAGTGTTATCTATTCCGACGACACCTGTGCAAATCCCGAAATTACGGAAATGCTCTCACATATACCCAAAGAAAAAGAAGCGGAAATTCAAAAGATAATTGAACTGCTGATAAAAACAGTCTGAATCGAACGGTTCTCCGAAACGGAGTGCCGTTTATTTTTTGCAAAACTCAGCGGTCAAAATTCTTTTAATACCATAATACTATCACCTGCCATCAATATTTGTCAAGAGAAATATTGAAGTTTTTCAAAAAATGTAATTTTTTTGAAAAACTATAGCGGCAGGTTATGTCGTTTTTAAACAAAATACAAAAAAGGGGCACACTCGCGCACGGAGTATGCCCCAAAAAATGTACCTTTTACGTTATCTGTTAAAGCTATCGAGAATGATGCTGAACTCGTCGTCCGGATTTATCTCGGGCGGCTTCTTCACTATGAAAGAAGCGTCCTCGTGCTTCGGCTCGACAGGCTGTTCAATGCTTGTCTGCTCATACTTAGGCTGGGCAGTGACCTTCTGGGCAACCTGAGTTGCTGTCTGATCTTCGGGATAAACAGCTGACTTGGGCTTTTCCTCAAAACCGGTTGCAATAACGGTTATCAACAGCTCATCATCCATCTTATCATCAAATGCAATACCCCATGTTATGTCCGCATCGGGATGTGCCTGTGCGGTGATGAGATCTGCTGCACCCTCAACATCATCAAGGTCAATATCGGGAGCGGCGGTAAAGCTGATAATAACGCCCTTTGCGCCTGCAATCGAAGTCTCAAGCAACGGACTCGAAATAGAGCCCTTGGCTGCCTCGGCGGCCTTGTCCTTGCCGGAAGCCTTGGCAAAGCCCATGTGAGCGTAGCCGGCATCCTTCATAATAGCGGTAACATCGGCAAAGTCGAGATTGACGAAACCGGGAACCTTAATAAGCTCGGAAATACTTCTGACACCGTGAAGAAGAACCTCATCTGCCATCTTGAACGCCTCGGTAAACGAGAGCTTCTGACCCTCATTTATCTTCTTGAGCTGTTCGTTGGGTATAACAATAAGGCTGTCCACATTCTCGGCAAGGGCTTCTATACCCTTTTGAGCCTGACGCTGTCTCTTGCTGCCCTCAAACTTAAACGGGCGTGTGACAACGCCTATTGTGAGGATTCCCATATCCTTTGCAATGCGTGCAATCACGGGAGCTGCACCTGTGCCGGTACCGCCGCCCATGCCTGCGGTGATGAAAATCATATCGGTTCCCTTGAGTGCATCGGAGATCTGCTCACGGCTCTCTTCTGCCGCCTTTTCACCGATTTCAGGCTTGCCGCCTGCACCCTGACCTTTTGTCAGCTTTTCACCGATCTGGATCTTATGGGTTGCACGGGAATGATTAAGTATCTGCTTATCTGTATTAACAGCAATAAACTCCGCACCGAGAACCTCACTGTCGATCATGCGGTTGACAGCGTTTCCGCCGCCGCCACCGACGCCTATAACCTTTATCTGCGTAGTTATTTCGCAGTCATTGTCGAGTTCAAACGCCATTTTTTAACCCCCAAACTAATAGTAGTTACAATTGGTATTTAGATATTTTAATTTTATCATACATCGTCAAAAAAGACAAGGAAAAATTCAAAAACATTATTCAGCAGCATTTTCGGGCAAATCCGCAACAGAATCCACCGCTTTTGTTGCACTTTCGTCGTCCTTCTTGGCAGCCGGTCTGAAATACGCCTTGCCCTGACTCGAGACATCCAGCGTGCCGTATTCATCGGGATAATCGCTTTCCTCGCTCGCTATAGCTCCGGCGGCAAGCTTGAGCTTGTCCGCAATTCCGTTTATCGAGCCGAGCTTTATCGTAATGCGTCCGGAGTACTCAAGCGAATACGCTCCGGATGTACTGAGATCCATGGCGGTTATTTTTCCCTTGAGTGTGCTGTTGTTGACCGCCTTTGTCAGCTGTGCATATATCTCATATACATCAACTCCGACAGGCTCTGTGGCTATCGCATTTCCATCCTCGTCCGTCTGTGTCTCCGCCTCCTTTTGATCAATTACCCGACCGAGCTCATATGTCATATTCTCGGGAAAAATCACCGTCATCGACACATCCAAAGGCTTGTTTGCACCACAGATTTCAACTACCTTAAATTCCGTATCCGTCAGCACCCAAACGCCGCCTATGCAGACACCGTAAAACGACTTTGATTCCTTATACTCAATGCTCAGCGTGTTCGGAAGCCTTCTCTTTATTGTCACAGAGCTTATGTAGGGCAGCTTTTGGCTTATCTTTTCTTCGCTCTTTTTGATCCTCGCCCACATAAGGCTGTCGCCCTTTTCTATCTCCGAGGCTCTGATTATCTCATCCGCCGTGTAGCGGCTGCTTCCCTTGAGGTCAAAGCTCTGCACTTTGAAAACCGTAAAGCTGCTTATCAAAAATGCCACAAGCAAGATGAATATAACAACGGGAGAAAAGACTATAGCTATTCTTATTCTGCGCTTGCGCCGTGCCTTTTTGCTCAGTTTTCTCTTTTTCGGCACAGGCTTTGAATTTTTCGAATTTACTCTTTGCTGTCCCATTGGACACGCCCCTTTTTACTGTTCTTCTCTTTCTATCATAGCCCCTATCAGGCGTAAATTTTTCTCCATATCCTGCCAGCCACGGTCTATAAGATGAACGTTCTCTATAACCGTGCTGCCCTCGGCACCAAGTCCGGCTACGGCGAGTGCAGTGCCCGCTCTGAGGTCTGCGGCACACACGCACGCACCCCTCAGCTTCTTAACTCCCTTTATTACCGCCACCTTGCCCTCTGTCATAATATCAGCACCGAGCCGTGACAGCTCTCGGACATGGCGAAAACGATTTTCAAAAATATTCTCAACCACAACACTCGTGCCGTGTGCTACACTGAGCATCGCCATAACAGCCGCCTGCGAGTCGGTCGGAAAGCCCGGATAAGGCATAGTCCGCACCGCTTGCACACTGCGAAGCCGCTCCGGTGCAATGACACGCACGCTGTCTTTTTCACATTTCACTTTACATCCTGCCTGTTCAAAGACAGGAACAGTCGGCGTTATATGCTCGGGGCAGGCGTTTTTTATCAGCACATCGCCGTGAGTTATCGCCGCCGCCGACATATAGGTTGAAGCTATTATGCGGTCGGGGATCACCGTATGTTCGGCTCCGTGAAGGTTCTTTACGCCCTCGATGTATATTTCACCGCTGTCCGCACCGCTGATTTTTGCGCCGCAGGAGTTCAAAAAAGCGGCAAGGTCGGCAATTTCAGGCTCTCGGGCGGCGTTGAGAATCATCGTCTCCCCCTGAGCGGTTGCCGCCGCAATAAGTATGTTCTCGGTTGCGCCGACGCTCGGAAATGAAAGTGTTATTTTTTCGCCGTGCAGTCCGTTCGGACAACGGCATGAGAGCACGCCGCCCTGCGTATTTATCTCGGCGCCCATTGCCATGAGAGAGGACAGATGCAGATCGATAGGGCGAAGTCCTATTTCACATCCGCCGGGTGTAGAAAGCTCTGCGGCACACATTCGAGCGAGCAAAGGTGCAAGAAAAATAACAGAGGAGCGCATCTCGCACATCAGCTCACGGGGAACATCGAACCGTCCGACATCCGTGGCATCAACAATAACTGTGTCCCCGTTTTGCTCGACCTCGCAGCCGATAAAGCGAAGTATATTTATCGCCGCATCGACATCGGACAGCTTCGGACAATTATGAATTACGCTTATGCCCCGAACGCTTGCCGCCGCCGAAAGTATCGGCAGTGCACTGTTCTTCGCACCTTGCAGACACACTTCACCGCAAAGCCGTCTGTCTCCTGTTATCCTCACTGTTTCCATTTTCGCACCTCACGGGACTCAAAATAATCACTGCGTCCCATCATATGCGAAAAGCTGTTTTGCTGTTACCCGACTAAGCTTGAAACGCACTCATAAATACGCTGTGTAGCATCATCCACACACATCGAGTGTGCATTCTCACCCATTTTTTCAAGCCCGGCACGGTCTGCGAGGAGGTTATCTATCTCTGTGATAAGCCTCTCGCCCGTGAGGTCTTTTTCTTCTATAACCACAGCGGCATTCTTTTCAACGAGGGTCATGGCGTTGTGATACTGGTGATTTTCCGCCACATAAGGCGAGGGAATAAGCACCGACGGCTTGCCGAGTGCCTCTATCTCGGAAATTGTCGAAGCGCCGGCACGGTTTATGAAAACATCGCACGCCGCCATACATCTCGACATATCATCTATATATTCTCTGATTATTACATTCTCAAATTTATCCGGGTCGACTCCACGCTCTCTGAGCTCGTCCGCAACCCATGTGCCGTTATGGCCGGTGGCATGAATGAACACGCAATCCCCCTTGGGTGCACGGGCGGCGATAAGCTCGACTATCGCCCTGTTTATCGGCGCAGCACCGAGGCTTCCGCCGGAGGAAAGTATGAGCGGCCTCGAATCGACGCCGAGCTCAAGGCGGCTCGTTGCCTTATCAGCCGAGAAAAATTCCGCTCTGACGGGCAAGCCCGTCACTGTACAGGGATTCTTCGGCTCGAGATATTTTTCAGCCGCCTCGCTTGCGAGCATAACGGAGTCAACCGTCTTTGCCAGAGCCTTATTTGTAACACCGGGAAATGCGTTTTGCTCATGGATCGCCGTTGGCACGCCCATTTTTGCCGCCATGCGTATAACGGGGCCGCTGACATATCCGCCAAAGCCGATTGCAAGCTCCGGCTTGAAATCTTCAATTATCTTCTTCGCCTGAGAGGAAGAACGGAACATCTTCACGACCGTCTTGAGGTTATGCTTGAGTCCCTCAATGCTTATCTCACGCAAGAAGCCGCTTATGTCGATCATTCTTATATCAAAGCCTGCCTGCGGAACAAGCTTTGCTTCCATTTTGTCCGCCGTGCCCACAAACAGTATTTCCGCCGTGGGGTTCTGCTCACGGATATAAGCTGCGACGGAAAGAGCCGGATTTATATGTCCGCCCGTACCGCCTGCGGCAATCATTATTCTTTTAGCTTTGAGCATATTGACTCCTCCGATTTTATATTTTTTCTATCCGAGCACTTCGAGAAACGCTCAGTATCATTCCCATTTCAGCCAGCAGTATTATCAGCGAGGTTCCGCCATAGCTGAAAAACGGCAGTCCGATTCCCGTATTCGGCAGGAGATCGGTCACAACCGCAATGTTTATAATTGTCTGAAGTCCCACCTGTATTGCTATTCCCATGACGAGCAGTGACGGGTAGGTCTCCTTGGTTCGCATACTTATTTCAATCGCACGCTTTATAAGCATAATGAAAAGGACTATAACAGCAAGAGCACCGACAAGTCCCATCTCCTCGCAGAAAATAGCGAACACAAAGTCGTTTTGCGGCTCGGAGACATACATATGCTTTTGCTTCGAATTGCCCAGACCGACGCCGAAAATTCCGCCCGAGCCTATTGCATTGAGAGATTGATCGGTCTGCCAGCGTGCTCCCTGCGGATCATAATCCTTATCAAGCCATGCAGTGATTCTTCCCATTGCGTGGGACAGAAGATCTATGGAACTGAGTTGCTCCCTGAAAACGACTACGACCACCGCAACGACTAAGACACACGCAATCGCAAACGGGAACCATCGCCTGTCGATTCCCCCAACATATGTCATCGCAATTCCCATGAGGCAGACAAGTATCGTACACGAGACGTGCTTCTCAAGCAATATCAGTACACACATTGTTCCGATTACAAACATATAAGGAAACATCATTTTCCAATCAGACGCTATTTTCTTCTTCTTTCTCTCCATGCTCCACGCACAGTACAATATCAATGCGATTTTAGCCAGCTCGGACGGCTGGAATATAGCATGACCGCCTATCGCAAACCAGCGTTTGAAGGCATCATCACCATCCACAGCATCGCTATTAGTATGGAACTTGAGAACAAGCGCAAGAAAGATAAACGCAACCGCTATTGCAACAAAGGAAAAATCACGGTAGACCTTGTAATTCACCCTTGACATTATCAGCATCACAGCAATGCCGAGTACGGCATACTTGAATTGCTTGAGAATGTAATAGTAGGGAGTTCCCCTGAGATTCATTGCATTGACATAGCTTGCGGAAAACATCGCTATAAGCCCTATAACGAGCAGAATCATAACAAGCAGGAAGAACTTTGTGTCCATCTTTCCGAAGGCTATCACATCTCGCTTATTGAGATTCTTAGCCTTCTTCGTGAAGTATTTGCAGAACGAAAAATGCTCCTTCAAAAAATCCTTCAAGCTCTCTTTTATTGCCGCACCGAGTTTTTTCCAATTTATGCGTATCCTGCGTTTTTTACGTTTTACTGCGGCATCCGCCACTGTGAAGCCCCCTTTCACACAAAAGTCTTAAATTAAACTGCGTAGCCTCCGAAATACATCAGAGCTACTGCCGCTACACCGCCGATAAAGTTCACTATCGAGAACACCGCAACTATCTTTTTCTCGCCCCAACCGCTCATCTCAAA
Source organism: uncultured Clostridium sp. (assembly GCA_964386035.1). Classification (GTDB taxonomy): domain Bacteria; phylum Bacillota; class Clostridia; order Oscillospirales; family Acutalibacteraceae; genus CAG-177. The sequence goes on from CAYLQT010000004.1 coordinate 83,096, forward strand.
ATGATGATGAATCGGTGCCATCTTGAATATACGTTTGCCGTGGGTGAGCTTGAAATAGCCTATCTGAAGGACATCCGATGCACCCTCGATTACATATATTATACCCGTAAGCAGAAGAATAAGCGGACAGTTGAGCGCATATGCAGTGGCAATCACCATGCCGCCGAGGAACATTGAGCCTGTGTCGCCCATAAACACCTTTGCGGGGTTATGATTCCAGAAGAGGAAGCCGACACAACCGCCGACGAGCACGCTCGCCATGAGCGAAACGCCGAACAGACGGTGCATATAAGCTATTGCACACATTGATATGCCGAAGGTCACGGTAACGCTCGAGCAAAGTCCATCGATTCCGTCGGTGAAGTTCACCGCATTTATTGCGGCATATATCACAACAAAGCCGACTATCCAGAAAAATATACCCATCTGCACATTGCCTACAAAGGGAATAAACATATACGGCTTCTTGCCCATGCTCAGATAAAGTCCGAGCAGATAAGCTATAATTGCAAGCGACTGGAGAACCGTCTTTTGAATCTCGGTGAGTCCGAGGTTACGCTTTTTGACGACCTTTATGTAGTCATCCGCAAAGCCGATGAGTGCAACACAAAGAGCAAAAATTATGCCGCTGTAAAACTTTGTATACAGCTCCGAGGCGAGCACGCCCGTACCGCTGCTTGCAACAATATCGCCGCCCATGAGCTTATCGGTGAGCACTGTGACTGCCACTGCCGCTACCGTTCCGAAAATGAACATCAGTCCGCCCATAGTAGGAGTGCCCTGCTTCTTCTCGTGCCATTTAGGGCCAATGTCAAGAATAGTCTGCCCAAAGCGAAGCTTGTGAAGCCACGGAATTATCAAATATCCGAGCAACGCCGTCACAAGTGCCGCCGCAACCGCACCCATTATCAATGCTACGATAGTCTTCATTGTTTTTTCCTCCCTGTATCGTGCGAAAGTCCGAGGATCTCTCCGACGATCTTTCGTTCATCAAACGGCAGTCTTTCGCCGTTTATAAGCTGATATTTTTCGTGTCCTTTCCCTGCGAGCAATACAGTATCGCCGGGCGAGGCGTTTTTCAGTGCAAGGGCTATAGCCGCCCTTCTGTCAGGCTCGACGAACATACGGCAATGCCGTCCGTCTGCACCCTTTAATATATCGTCAATAATCCTTTTCGGATCTTCCGAACGGGGATTATCGCTTGTGACTATTACTGTGTCCGCATATTTGCAGGCGGTGGCACACATCAACGACCGTTTTTCCCTGTCCCTGTCTCCGCCGCAGCCGAAGAGAATCGTAAGCCGTCCTTTGCATGAGGGTCTGAGTGCTCTCAAGACCTGCTCGATTCCGTCAGGTGTATGGGCATAATCAATAACCACCGCAAACGGTGCTTGGCAATCGACCCTCTCGAGTCTGCCCTGTGCGCCCTTGGACTTTTTCAAGGCCGCACTTATATCCTCGCTCTTTACGCCGAGTGTCAACGCACAAACTGCCGCCGCAGATGCGTTTGAGACACTGAACATTCCCGGGGATGCAAAATCCATATGAAATATCTGCCCTCTCGAAACCAGCTCAAAGCTCACGGAGCCGTCCTTGAGCGAAATATTTTTCGCCGTATAATCGGCACAATCGAGCACCGAAGAAAAGCTGATTATCTTCCCTGCCGCCGAAGCGGCTATATCCGAAAAATACGGACTGTCAAGGTTTATAACCGACACTGCACTGTGTTCAAAAAGGTGTTTTTTGGCATTTAGATAGTGCTCAAACGTTCCGTGATAATCGAGATGATCACGGGTGATGTTGGTAAACACCGCCGAATCAAACTCTATTCCCTCTACCCTGCCCTGTGCAAGTGCCTGAGAGGATATTTCCGCAACGCAAGCCTTGCAGTCTGACCTCACCGCCTTATCCAACAGCTCATACAGCTCGGGCGGCTTCGGTGTCGTGAGGCTTGACGGAGTGCACTCATCGCCAAAGCAATTATAAACCGTGCCGAGAAGCAGGGTTTTTATGCCGGAATACTCGAGTATGTCACGCAAAACGGTAGTCACCGTCGTCTTGCCGTTTGTGCCCGTGACGCCTATCATTTTGAGCTTTCGCTCGGGGTGATGATAAAGTGCCGCACACAGTCTTGCATAAGCCGCACGGGTATCCGCCATACACAGCTCACTCGGCAAGCCGAGCTGTTGCTGTGTGACAACTGCCGCCGCACCTTTTTCGAGTGCCTCCGCCGCAACGGTATGGCCGTCAAAGCTTCGGTGATTCACGCACACAAACAGCGTGCCCTCTTTAACAAGGCGGCTGTCATCTGTCACAAGGTCAATTTCAACATCTTTTTCTATATTTCCGTCATATTCAACTTCCGAAAAGAGTTCCGAAAGTTTCATATACAAGCTCCTTAACCCGGAAGATCGGAAACGCCGGTATTCGACTTAAAGTAGACCGTTACGGTTGTGCCGTAATCAACACTTTCGCCTGCCGCCACGTTCTGAGAATATGAGGTAAGCTCGGAATTGACGAGAGTGTTGCCGGATATTTTGACATTTATGCCTGCCGCAGCAGCGGTGCGGTTGACCTGAGTTATCGAGAGTCCGACAAGGTTCGGAACTGTCGTCTTAGTCTCAACCGGCCCACTCTGAGTGTAGAGCACCACTATGCCGCCCTTAGGCACACTGCGATACGCGCCGGGGAGCTGGCTTACCACCTTATCCCCATCGCCTATTACCTTGCAGTTAAAGCCTGCGTTTCTAAGCTCTGCCGCAACGCCGTTTACATCCTTGCCCACATAATTTGAAACAGTGGTATCGAGCTTTGCAAGCTCGCTCTCTGTATACTGCGGCTCAACATTGAGATATTTCAAGGTCTTTTCCATAACCTGTGCGGCCACGGGAGCGGCTATCTGTCCACCCTGTATCTGACCGCCGTGAGGCTCATCGATAACAATAAGTATTGCCACTTTCGGATCATCCGCAGGTGCAAAGCAACCGTAAGATGCTACATGCTCGCCGTCCGTGCCGAGCTTCTGAGAAGTACCCGTTTTTCCTGCCACGCGGTAGCCTATGACATAGCCGTTTTTCGCAGTTCCTTCGTTTACCACTCGGCGCATCATCTCCGCAACCTTTGCCGAGGTTTCCTCGGAGATGACCTGACGTCTGACAGTCGGCTGTGTTTCGCTTATCACATTGCCGTTTTTATCAAGCGTCCTCGCCACAACATAAGGCTTCATCAGCTTGCCGCCGTTTGCTATTGCGGAAAGTGCTGTTATCATCTGTATCGGCGTAACCTGGAACGACTGACCGAAGGACGAGCTGGCAAGATCTATGAGCGTCATTCCCTTGTGTGCGTGGTAGGTAACGCCTGCTTTCGGCTGAGTTTCGGCAGGCAGGTCTATGCCCGTCTTTTCGGTAAAGCCGAAGGCTTCAAAGTATTTATAAAAATTATCAACGCCCAGTCGCTGGCCCATCGTGATAAAATATGAGTTGCAGGACTTTTTAAGTCCGCCCACCATATCAAGTGTGCCGTGAACTGTATGTGCGTTACAATGATAAGTTTGAGTTAGTATCTTTATGCCGCCTGCCACGCAGTCAACCGTTGTGGAAGGATCCGCAACGCCCTGATCGAGCGCCGCCGATGCGGTTATCGTCTTGAAAACCGAGCCGGGCTCGTAAGTACTGCTGACATTCTGATTGCGGACATTGGCAAAGAGCACATTCAGCTCTGCAGTGTTCTTATCCTCTTTCTCGCCCTTTTCTCTCTCCTCCTGAGTGGGCGTTTTGCCGTTTTGCTCATAATCGGCATAGCGTTTTTCCCGGAGTCGCTGATACTCCTTTTCAACCGCCGAATCGGTGACCGACTCCCACGGATCATTTGGGTCATAATCGCTCATGCTCGCCATGGCGAGAATCGCTCCGGTATTGACATCCATAACTATGCCGTTTGCGTGGGCACACTTGTTGTCGATATACGCCTGCTTGAGCGCCTCCTCGAGATAGCTTTGAATGTTTTGATTCACGGTGAGCTGCAGTGTAGTGCCATCGGTAGGGTCATAAAGTGTCTCATATTGCAGCGGCATTGCCCTGCCCCAGGCATCCTTTGCAGTAACCTTTCTTCCGGGAATACCCGTGAGAATGTTATTGTAATAAAGCTCGATGCCCGCCTGACCGCTTCCGCTCGAATTGGTATAGCCTACCAGCTGGCTTGCGAGACTGCCGTTGGGATAATAGCGTTTAACATCAGGGTCGATTCCAACCATCAGGCTTCCCACGGTATATTCTCCTTTATCGCCTTCCGAACGGTTCTGATTTCCGTCAAGATAATACTTCTTTTGCTTGATTTCGACTATTTTCTGCTTGGTGTCATACTCGATCTGCCTTGCAATGACAAGGTATCTGTAGCCGGTCTTTTGAAGCTTTGACATTATCTGATCGCCGCTCACATCGAGAATCTCCGAGAGATCCTTGCAGAGGTTCGCACGCACGGCTTCGTTCGGAACACTTTTGGGATCCACAAACACAAGCCAAACAGATGCACTTTCAGCCAAAATACTGCCGTTAGAGTCGTAAATAGTTCCTCTTTTTGCAGGTATCTCGGTATCATAGAGCTGGTTTTTTTCCGCCTCACTTCTGTATTTATCGGCTTTAAAAACCTGTATTACCAAAAGATTCACGGCACAGACGGCAAACAGCAAAATTGCTATTAAAATTACTACCTTTGCTCGCCTGTCTCTCTCTTTTTTAGGCAATGTCTTTTGCATATCTTCACCCTTTCGCCAAAACGAAAAAATCCCCGTTAAATATCTAAAAAGGGCAGACCGCAATCCGCCCTTTCATCTCAATGGTTGGGCACATAATTATATGCCGCTCAACGCTCGTACTATTCGCCGCTGTCTTCCCCTACATTGTCACTGTAAAGAACATAATCGCCCGAGTTCATGCTTATATAGTTTATCTGCGAACGATTTGCCTTTATCATGCCGAGTCTGTTCACCGCATAATCTTCAACAGCCTCTGTGCTCATCTTCTGAGTCAGCTTGCTCTTGAGATCCACCGTGCGGCTGTTTTCCTCGTCTATTTGAGACTGAACGGAAGCAATTTGCAGTGCAGTCCATGTGAGCTTTGCACGTGCGGACATATTGATTCCTATAAAACTGACAAAGCACACAGAGACTATAAATATCTTCGCCAGACGCTTGTTTATTGCCACTGCCTCTGCGTGTATCTCGGCCTTCGTTCTTTGTTCTTTTACGACCCGTTGCGGCCCTATCGGCACTTCCTGTTTTTTCGGCGCCGGCATTGCCGCCTGCTGTGCCTCAAACAGCTCAAACTTATATGCGCCATCTCTTGTTGATGCCATTACTTACCATCCTTTCTCTGTCACTTTTATCCCGTTTTATATAAATTTATCTGATTTTTTCAATAACACGAAGCCTTGCGCTTCTGCTTCTCGGATTTTCCTCAAGCTCCGCCTTGCTCGGAGACAGTGCCTTGTGAGGAAGCCTGCCCCTGCTCTCTTTGCCGCAAACGCAAACCGGAAATTCCGGCGGACACACGCAGCCCTCACAGAGCTTTGCAAAGGTCTGCTTAACCGTTCTGTCCTCAAGCGAATGGAAAGTGATTATTGCAAGCCTGCCGCCGACCTTCAGGGAGTCGAACATATCCTCAACTGCCTGTCCGAGACCGTCAAGCTCGCCGTTGACATATATTCTCAACGCCTGAAAAGTTCTTCTCGCCGGATGGCCTCCGTCTCTACGAGCCGCCGCAGGAATAGAACTTTTGATTATCTCGGCAAGCTCAAGCGTAGTTTCTATCGGCTTTTGCTCCCTTGCACGAACAATGCCTGCCGCAATACGGGGGGCGAACTTGTCCTCGCCGTACTTATAGATGATATCCTGAAGCTCACGCTGAGACAGCGAATTCACTGCATCCGCCGCACTCATGCCCTGCATTGACATACGCATATCAAGCGGTGCATCCGCATGGAACGAAAAGCCTCTTGATGCATCGTCAAGCTGATGAGAGCTAACGCCGAGGTCGGCAAGTATACCGTCCGCACCGTCGCAAGTGAAAGATGACAGTATACTTTTTATATTAAAGAAATTGTCGTTGACTATGCTTACATTCTCTTTGCCCGAAAAGCGGGCAGTGAGAGTTTCTATCGCCTCGGGGTCACGGTCGATAGCGACCAATCTGCCTGAGAGCGAAAGCCTCTCCCGAATGGCGTTTGAGTGACCGCCGCCGCCTGCCGTGCAATCGGCATAAAGTCCGTCGGGCTTTATATCGAGAGCCTCTATAGACTCATTGAAAAGCACAGGTATATGCTTGAAATCCATATTATCGCTCCGTAATCAAACTCCGACCTTGTCATCCCAGAAGGGATGCTCCTTATTAAACTTATCCTGCACTTCAAACCAAACCTCGCTGTTCCACAGTTCAATTCGGTTTCCCACGCCCATTATCATAACTTCCTTCTCAAGATGGGCACGCTTGCAGTTATCGGCAGTGAGAGTGATTCTGCCCTGCTTGTCGGCGCTCACTCGTCTTTTTGTACTGCTTGCAAGTCTCTCTGCAAAGGCACGTTCCTTGCCGGTGCAAACCGCACGAAGATTTTCAAAATATTTATCCCACTCCTCGAGGGTATAAATTATTACGCAGTCACTACTGCCGGGAGGGGTACATACAACAAATTCGGTGCCGAGTACGTTGCGATACTCCGCCGGAATAAACACTCGGTTCTTTTGGTCGAGTGTATGATAGAAAGTGCCGTCAAATTCCCGTTCGCTCATGCACTCGCCTCCTTTTGAACAAATTTATGGGGTTTTCCCCCACCAGAGTGCTCTGATCCACCTTCGTTCCCCACCATTATACCCCCAAACTTTTAATAGTGCAAGAGTTTTGAGCTAAAAAACGGGGCTTGATGCAATCTTTTTTTCGCACAATAGTAAAAAAATAAGCACCGCACACAATATCTTGTATACGATGCTTATTATTGATTTGGGAAAAATTTACCAGATGTTTTTCTCGTTTACATCCTTAGCTGCGCCGTCTATGAAATCACCGATGCTCATAGCACCGATGTCGCCCTCGCCACGCTTTCTGACGCTGACCGTGCCGCTCTCGACCTCTTTTTCACCGATGACGAGCATATAGGGGATCTTGTGAAGCTGTGCCTCACGGATCTTATAGCCTATCTTCTCACTGCGTGTGTCAACGCTGACTCTGAGACCTGCCGCATCAAGCTTTGCACGAAGCTCCTCTGCGTAGTCGTGGAAGCGGTCGGAGATAGGCAATATCTTCACCTGCTCGGGAGCGAGCCACAGCGGGAACGCACCTGCAAAATGCTCGGTGATAACGCCGATGAATCTCTCTATCGAGCCGAGAACAACTCTGTGTATCATAACAGGGCGGTGCTTTTCGCCGTCCGCACCGGTATACTCAAGCTCGAATCGCTCGGGCAGCTGCATATCAAGCTGGATAGTGCCGCACTGCCATGTTCTGCCGATTGAATCAGAGAGATGGAAGTCAAGCTTCGGGCCGTAGAATGCGCCGTCGCCCTCATTGATAACGAAGTCCTTGCCCATCTCGGTAACAGCGGCCTTGAGTGTCTCCGTTGCGAAGTCCCAATCCTTCTCGTCGCCCATGTGATCCTCGGGCATAGTCGAGACCTCTATCTGATAGGTAAGTCCGAACACGGAGTACACCTCATCAAACAAACGGACAACGTTCTTTATCTCATCCTTCATCTGATCCCATGTCATGAAGATATGGGCATCATCCTGAGTGAAACAACGCACACGGAACAGTCCGTGAAGTGCGCCCGAAAGCTCGTGGCGGTGAACAAGACCGAGTTCACCGACTCTCAGCGGCAGGTCACGGTAAGAGTGAGGCTGAAGCTTATAGACAAGCATACCGCCGGGGCAGTTCATCGGCTTTATTGCAAAGTCGGTCTCATCGATGACCGTTGTGTACATATTCTCTTTATAGTGATCCCAGTGACCGCTACGCTCCCAAAGGGCACGGTTGAGCATCATAGGGGTGGAAATTTCAACATAGCCATAGCGCTTATGCACCTCACGCCAATAGTCGATAAGCGTGTTTCTGAGCACCATGCCGTTGGGCAGGAAGAATGGGAATCCGGGGCCTTCATCCATAATGGTGAACAGACCAAGCTCCTTGCCGAGCTTTCTGTGGTCACGCTTCTTTGCCTCTTCGAGCATATTGAGGTAATTGTCAAGTTCCTCCTTCTTTGTGAAAGCGGTGCCGTAAATTCTTTGGAGCATCTTATTGTCCGAATCGCCTCTCCAATAAGCACCGGTGCAGGAGGTCAGCTTAAACGCCTTGACACGGGAAGTGTCGGGCACATGAGGGCCTGCGCAAAGCTCATCGAACTCGCCCTGACGGAAGAACGAGATCTTCTCGCCCTTGCCTGCGTGCTCCTTGATAAGCTCAACCTTATAAAGCTCGCCCTTCTTCTCCATCATTTCAAGAGCCTCATCGGGGTCAAGCTCATATCTCTCAAGCGGCAGAGCCTCCTTGACTATCTTCTTCATCTCTGCCTCGATCTTCTCGAGCACATCGGGAGTGAACGGCACATCTACATCAAAATCGTAGTAAAAGCCGTTATCTATAGCAGGGCCTATTGCAAGCTTTGCCTCGGGATAGAGACGCTTTACAGCCTGAGCGAGAATATGGGACGCAGTATGTCTGAGTGCACGCTTGCCGTCCTCCTCGTCAAAGGTCAGTATCTCAAGCTTGCAATCCTCGTTTATTGCCGTGCGAAGATCCTTTACCTCTCCGTCTATTCTGCACACGCACGCAGCCTTGTACAGACCCATGCCGAGGCTCTTTGCGACCTCGGCGGCGGTGATTCCGCTGTCAAACTCCTTGACAACGCCGCCCTTCAACTCAATCTTTACCATTTTGTTTGCTCCTTTGCCTATTTAGGGATGAAAAAAGCTCCACCCCCGTAAATTCTACAGGGGTGAAGCGAATGCTCCACGGTTCCACCCGGTTTGCGGTCAGCGACCGCCGCTCAAAAGACCTTAACGCAGTCATACGTCACAGCCTATCCGCAAAGGGATTCGGTGTGCGCTCAGCAGCGGTAACACACTTACGGTCAACACCGACGCTCTCAGCCAGCGGCTATCGGCTCTCTTTGAAAACCAACAAAAGTGCATCTTCTGCCTCATCACTTTAACAAATATATTTTAACACTAAGCTGAAAAAAGTCAAGAGTTTATTTAAACCGTCCAAGGCGAAAATAGCAAATTTTTGTACCTTATGTAACAATAACACCTTGACAATCGTCTCATTTAAGGTTATTATACATAATAATGGTAGTATTGTAGCCAAGCTATACTCCATATTGTTATTTAGTTAGTTTTAAAAATATCTAAAAATCTTCATTTCAACCAAGGAGGTGTTATTCGTTTGGAACTTTGGCAAACAATTCTTATAGCCGCCGCTGCCGCCCTTGTTTTCGGTATTATCGGCTTTATTCTCGGCGGTTTACATAGGAAAAGAGTTGCCGAGGCCGCAATCGGTTCAGCCACCAAAGAGGCTAACCGCATAGTCAGCGAGGCTATGACACAGGCCGAGGCTAAGAAAAAGGAAGCCATCCTTGAGGCCAAGGATGAGATCCACAAGCAAAGAAGCGAAAACGAAAAAGAGCTGCGCGAAAGACGCAACGAGGTTCAGCGCCAGGAGCGCAGAATCATTCAGAAGGAAGAGACTCTTGACAAGAAGATAGAGAATCTCGAAAAGAAGGATGAAACACTCAGCCGCAAGATAAAAGATGCGGAGGACAGACTCGCAGAGGCAGAGAGCCTCAAGAGAAGTCAGCTCGATATGCTCGAGAAGATCTCGGGCTACAGCAAGGAGCAGGCTAAGGAATACCTTCTCAAGAATCTTGAGGACGACCTTGTTCACGAGAAGTCGATGAAGGTGCTCGAATATCAGCAGCGCACTAAGGACGAAGCTGATTCGATAGCAAGAGAGATAATCGGCACCGCTATTCAGCGTTGCGCCGCAGACCACACAGCAGAGACTACGGTTTCCGTAGTTGCCCTGCCCAATGACGAAATGAAGGGTCGCATAATCGGCCGTGAAGGCAGAAATGTCCGCACTCTTGAGACAATAACAGGCGTTGACCTGATAATCGACGATACGCCCGAGGCTATCACCGTTTCAAGCTTTGATCCGGTTCGCCGTGAGGTTGCCCGTCTCACTCTCGAAAAGCTCATTGCAGACGGCAGAATCCATCCTGCACGCATTGAGGAGATGTATGAGAAAGCTCGCCGTGAGGTCGATGTCACAATCAAGCAGACCGGCGAGCGTGCACTCATAGATGCAGGTGTCAACGGCGTACACCCCGAGCTTGTCAAGCTTCTGGGTAAGCTCAGATACAGAACCAGCTACGGTCAGAACGTACTCAACCATTCACTCGAGGTTTCTTATATTGCAGGTCTTATGGCTTCGGAACTTGGCGCCGATGTTAAGCTTGCAAAGAGAGCCGGACTGCTCCACGATATAGGCAAGGCACTTGACCACGAGATGGACGGCTCACACGTTGAGCTTGGTGTCGATGCCGCTAAGAAGTACCGTGAGGGCGAGGGCGTGGTTCACGCTATCCAGGCTCACCACGGCGATGTTGAGGCTAAGACGCTTGTCGCCTGCCTCGTTCAGGCAGCAGATGCTGTTTCGGCATCTCGCCCCGGTGCAAGACGAGAGAATGTCCAGAATTACATCAAGCGCCTTGAAAAGCTTGAAGAAATCGCTTCCTCGTTCGAGGGCGTTGAGCGTTCGTTCGCTATTCAGGCAGGCCGTGAGGTCCGCATAATGGTCAAGCCCGAGGTCATCAGCGATGAGAAGATGATTCTTGTTGCCCGTGATATTGTTAAGAAAATAGAGGATGAGCTTGAATATCCCGGTCAGATAAAGGTTAATCTCATCAGAGAGAGCCGTGTAAGCGACTTCGCAAAATAAACCTAAATCCCACCGCTAAAACGGTGGGATTTTTTTGAAAGGAATACCCAGGTGAACATTCTTATTATCGGAGACATTGTAGGAACTCAAGGCTGCGAATTTCTGCGTAAAAATCTCCCAGGCTTCAAAAAATTTAAGGGCATAGACCTTGTCATTGCGAACGGAGAAAATGCCGCTCCCGGCAACGGAATAACCTCAAGTGCCGCCGAGCACATTTTCGCAAGCGGAGTTGATTTTATCACAACCGGCAACCACGCCTTTCGCCGCAGCGAGGTATATCATTTTTTCGATGAAAGGCAGGATATTATTCGTCCTGCAAATGTCTCAAGCAGGTGCCCCGGCAAAGGCTGCGGTATTATCGACATGGGGCGTGTTCAGGTCGGCGTTATAAACCTGCTCGGCAAGGCGTATATCAACGGCTCGGACAATCCTTTTTCATGCGTTGACACCATGCTTGAGGAAATCAAGGACTGCAAAATTAAAATAGTCGATATTCACGCAGAGGCAACCGCCGAAAAGCTTGCAATGGGCTTTTATCTTGACGGCAAGGTTACTTCCGTTGTCGGCACGCACACGCACGTGCAGACTGCGGATGAAAAAATTCTGCCGAACGGCACCGCATATATAACCGACCTCGGCATGACAGGCCCCGAGCTGTCCGTGTTGGGCGTGCGCCCCGAGCTGTCCATATCGTGGCTGACCACCGGACTGCCAACAAGGTTTGAGATAAGCGATTCGCCCTGTATGCTCTGCGGCGTTATCGTCGAGGTTGACGACAAGACGGGCAAGGCGCTGAATATCGAAAGAGTTTCGATTAAGTGAGGAATAGCAATGTTTAAAGAGATTAGACCGGCGAAAGCGGATGACGCTCCCCGCATGCTCGAGCTGCTCGAATATATCTGTGCCCTACACAACGGCATCCGCCCGGACCTGTTCAAGGCAGGCAAATCAAAATATAACACAGACGGCATAGCCGAGCTTATCGCTGACGAAAGCCGCCGCATCTTCGTTGCCGTAGACGAAAACGACCGTGTGCTCGGATATGTGATATGTATTCTCATCGACCACACAAAGGACTCCGCACGCTGCTCTAACACTGAGCTTTATATTGACGACCTATGTGTTGACGAAAGCTGTCACCATGAGGGAATCGGTGACAAGCTTTTCAAGAGAGCCAAAGCGGAGGCGGAGGCACTCGGCTGCCACAACCTGACACTCAATGTCTGGGAGGGCAACGACAACGCCCTGCGATTCTATGAAAAGCATGGAATGAGAATCCAAAAGCGTGAAATGGAAATGATTTTGGATTGATTTTTCTTGCAAAAACAAAGAGCCGATGATACAATAAGACATTAGCTCTATTTTTTAAAAAGGATGGATAACATGGAAAAGAGAGAAAAATTCTCATCGAGATTGGGCTTTATCCTAATCTCAGCCGGCTGTGCCATCGGCCTCGGAAATGTTTACCGCTTTCCGATAACCACAGGCGCATACGGCGGCGCATTCTTCGTACTCATCTACATCGCATTCCTCATTCTGCTCGGCATACCCGTTATGACAGCTGAGCTCGCAGTTGGCAGAGGCAGTCAGCGCAGCATTGCCTCATCATTCGATGTGCTCGAAAAAAAGGGACAAAAATGGCATCTTGCAAAGTATCTCGGCGTTGCCGGTAACTATTTGCTCATGATGTTCTACACCACGATTTCGGGCTGGATGGTGATATACTTCTTAAAATATGCAAGCGGCTCGATACTCGAATTTAAAACAGCCGAGGAGCTCGGCAATGTTTTCGGTTCGGTCGTCGGGAACACGCCGATGATGACAGCGGCAACCTTTGCGGTCATTCTCATCTGCTTCGGCATATGCTCCCTGGGACTGCAAAACGGCGTTGAGCGCATAACCAAATGGATGATGGTCGCCCTGCTCGTTTTGATGGTAGGACTCGCCGCATATTCCTGCACGCTTTCAAACGCCGCAGAGGGTCTGAAATTCTATCTCATCCCCTCCTTCGAGTCCTTCAAAAACGCAGGCGCACGCACCGTAATATCCTCGGCAATGGGTCAGGCGTTCTTCACGCTGAGTATCGGCATCGGCTCTATTGCAATATTCGGCAGCTACATTGACAAGGATCGCAGACTTTTGGGCGAGGCCGTAACGATAGTCGGACTTGACACATTTGTTGCGCTGATGTCGGGTGTCATCATCTTCCCTGCGTGCTTCACCTACAACGGCGGCGTGACCGCAGACGCCGGAACAGTCGGCGCAAGCTTCCTGTTCACGACACTCTCGAGCATATTCAACAGTATGCCCGGAGGACGGATAATCGGCTCACTGTTCTTCATCTTCATGATTTTTGCCGCTTTCTCAACCGTCATTGCGGTATTTGAAAACATCATGTCCTTCTGGCTTGAGCTTACAAAGCTCAGCCGCCGCAAGATAGCAATTATAAACATCGCGCTCATGCTGGTGCTCTCCCTGCCCTGCGTTCTGGGCTTCACCGTGTTAAGCGGCATAAGCATAAACGGCAAGGGCATCATGGATCTTGAAGATTACCTCGTCTCAAATGTCATTCTTCCCCTCGGCAGTCTGATATATGTCATTTTCTGCTCACGCAGATACGGCTGGGGATGGGACAATTATATCAACGAGGTCAACACCGGCAAGGGTGCAAAAATGCCCCGTTGGATAAGACCGTATTTCACATATGTCTTGCCTATAATCGTTATTATAGTTTTCATCATGTCCGCCATAGGTTAAAAACTCGGTTCTGAAATTCGCTCCCGATTTCGCTGTGAAGTCGGGAGTTTTTTATTTCCCGAGGCTTGCATATCGGATGCGAATTTGTTATCATTAGGTCGGAATAAAAATTTCTCAAGGACGGTGTTTTTATGGTTTTTCCAATAGGTGTTATCGTTGACAGCTTCCGCACGGATATTGCCTCGGCAGTCAAAAAGGCGGCACAGGTCGGCGCACAGGGCATCCAGGTCTATGCAACTCACGGAGCTATGTCGCCTGAGGAGCTGATCGGCTCAAAGCGCAGTGACTTCCGCAAGCTCGTTGAGGACAACGGACTTGTCATCTCCGCTCTGTGCGGCGATCTCGGCGGCGGTTTTGGCAACAAGGAAGAAAACGGTTGGCGAATCGAAAAGTCAAAGAAGATAATCGAGCTTGCCAAAGAGCTTGGCACGGACGTTGTCACAACTCACATCGGCGTTGTCCCATCCAACCCCGAGCATGAGCGCTACAAGATAATGCAGGAGGCGTGCTTTGAGCTGTCAAGATTCGCAGACAGTCTCAACGCTCACTTCGCCATTGAAACAGGCCCCGAAACCTCGGCGGTGCTGAAAGCTTTCCTCGACTCGCTCGGCTCTACGGGCGTTGCGGTCAATCTCGATCCTGCAAACCTCGTCATGGTTACGGGCGACGACCCGGCAAAAGCAGTCTACAATCTACGTGATTACATAGTTCACACCCACGCAAAGGACGGAGTTCAGATATTCTACAAGGATCCTGAAATCGTCTACGGCATAAAAAAAGAGCCGCTTGTCACGGGCGAATCTTTCAAGGAAGTTCCCCTGGGCGAAGGTAGTGTAAAATGGAACGAATATCTCGCCGCCCTCGAGGACATCGGATATAAGGGCTTTTTGACAATCGAGCGTGAGGTTGGCGATGACCCCGAAAGGGATATAAGCAACGCTGTCGGCTTCCTCAAGGGCTTCATGGGCTGACGGGAGGAAGAATTATGAAAACCTGCGTCAGCAGCTACAGCTTTCAGCCGCTGTTAAAAAGCGGCGAGCTTACTCAGCTTCAGCTTATCAAAAAGGTCAAGGATATGGGCTTTGACGGTATAGAGTTTATCGACCTCATGCCCGAAAACGGTCTGAGTGTACGAGAATATGCCGAGGCTCTCCGTGAGGAGAGCGAGCGTGTAGGCATACCGATAGTAAACTACACCATCGGTGCAGACCTGCTCAACAAGCCTCTCGACGAGGAGTGCGAGCGGCTTTTCAGTCAGGTGGACATTGCCGAAATTCTCGGAGCTTTCGGTATGCGCCACGATGCCGCATGGGGCTACAAGGACGAGCGTGCCGCTTATCTCGGCTTCAATGAGGCTCTGCCGGCTCTTGTTGAAGGTTGCCGCCGTGTCACCGAATACGCCGAGAGAAAGGGCATAGTCACCATGGTCGAGAACCACGGATATTTTGCTCAGGACAGCGAAAGAGTGGAAAGAATAGTCAACGGCGTTGCAAACAAGAACTTCGGTCTGCTCATAGATATGGGCAACTTCGCCTGTGCGGATGATCCGTCCGACAAGGCGGTTGGCAGACTTGCCACCTACGCAAAATTTGTTCACGCAAAGGATTTTCACATCAAGAGCGGCAGCGAGCCGAACCCGGGACGTGGTTATTTCACAAGCAGAGCCGGAAACTATCTGCGTGGTGCGATAATCGGTCACGGCAACATCCCCGTGGCACAGTGCATCGGAATACTCGCAAAGTCGGGATACGACAAATATATCAGCATCGAATTTGAGGGCATGGAGGACAATATCAAGGGAATTGAAATAGGCCTTGAAAACCTCAAAAGGTATATCGATTCGGCAAAGTAAATGAAAGACCCTCCGCAGAGCTTTGCGGAGGGTCTTAACATCAATCAAATTTTGCTTTTATAATGCGTGCAAGCTCGCTGATTATGGCGCAGAGCTTTGTGCTCTTGAAAGCAGTCCAAATGCGTTCAAAGCAGTTTGTCTCCTCGCTGAAGGACTTGGGTGCACTGCCATCATCAATAATAAGTGCCTGACTTAGGCAGATTCCGCCCTCTCCGAACAGCTCGGCTCTTACATAGAGAAAATCCTCCGCCCCTTCAATCTTATCAAGGTCAAGTGTGACCGTGGAGCCGTCTGCCGCAACCTCGGTCTTTGAAATTATCTTGCCGTTTGCTATCCACTGTATCGTCGCCGTATTCTTCACGGCGGCGGTTATTTTATGTCCGTCAACGGTGAGGCTCTCAAAGGACGGATAGGGCAGTCCCTTGTTCATGGCATCAATCTCTTTTTCTGGGCCTATCGTATCATTGGCACGGAGCTTTCGCGTAACCGCAAAGAATGCTCCGCTCTGCATTGTCGCCTTTATATTCTCCACATTATTGTCTTCCATCATAAAAATGCTGAAGGACGAATCAACAGTGCCTTTAAAATGTGCATCGGTGTTACTAAAGCCGATGACGGTTTTGCCGTAAGGCAGGCAATACATGAGCAGATTATCCCAGAGTATTCTGTCATAGCCTGTGGTGCCGTTTCGCTCGTTGAACACCTCCATGCCGAGACAACTGTCATACTTTAAAATCAGATTGCCGAAAAGCTCGATGTTTGCCGCATCGTTCACGGCATCGGGATTAACATTGCTCTCTATCCAATCGCCCGGATGGTTTATATGTGAAAGTCCGCCGTTCTCATCGATGAACTTTATCGCCTTTTCATATCCCGCCTCATTCTCGACACCACCGAAGCCGTTGCCAACATCCGGTGCAAGGAAATAGCCGTTGACATGATTCTTTGTCAGCGAGTGGTTATTAAGCTCGTTTGCGCCAACTACACAGGTCATCTTTTTGTTACGCACCTGTCCGCCGTACAGCTCATAGCTGCCGCTTGTTATTGCGGCAAATTCTTCATCCGTCAGATGCTCAAACTTATTGCCGATAATCGGCTGATAGCTGTAAAGCAGCTGCTTTGCCGGCTCCTTATTCCACTCAACGCCCGTGATTCCGTGGTCGGCATTTGCAAGAAAATCATAGTCCTGATTATAATATTCCTTAACCATCACCGAGAGCGATTCATCGGCATCGCTGTAAGTCGTGTGGCTGTGAATAGTGCCCTTATACGCACCCCACGCATTCTCTCCGCTCCAAACGACATTTTCATAAGGCGAGACGATTTTATAGCTCGACCTGCCTGCCGCATTTACACAGCAAATGCCAAGCGGCGAAACTAAAATTGTGGCGAGTGAAAAGCTCAAAATCTTTTTTAATGATTTCATTGTGATACCTCCGCAAATTCTGTTCCAAAACCATTAAAACAGATTATATGCACAAAGTCAATAGTATTATTAACATTTGTTTTATATAAAAAGCCGAGGCCGAATATGTTTATTCGGTCTCGGCTTGATTGTTTTATCAACAAGCACTTGCTGCTCCGTCATGCATTGCACGGTTATCCGCTCCGATGAACCGCACTAAAAAAGGGAGGGGCAAAGTCCCCTCCCTCGCCGTTTATTTGTATTGATATACACGAACATAGTCAACGATAAAATCGGTAAGCTCGACGGTGTTCGTATCGATTGCGGCACCTGCCCAATTCGCTTCGGGCTTTCCGTTGTTGCCGCCAACCTCAACGGACAAAATCAACCACTCGGGAGCTTTTGAAACGCCGAAATCGCTTCTACCTGTTTCAACTCCGTTTATATAGAAAATATATCCGTCCTCGTTCCATTCAACGCCATAGGTGTTATATTCCTCGTAGGGGTCATTTCCCACAACTCTCGCAAAGCTGACATTTTTGCTTTTCAGTTCCGGCCCATAGCCGTTAATGTGCAGGTTTGAGGAAACGGAATTCTTATCCCTGCCGCCGAGGTGATAATATGCCGACTCAAAGATGTCTATTTCAGCACCCTTTGCACCGTTGCTTTGAGTGTCTGCAACACCGGCACAGCCCATCCAAAATGCCGCCCACTGCCCTGTGCCCTTGGGCAAAATACAGCGGCACTCAAAATAGCCGTATCTCTGTTCAAATCTGGTATCGGTGTTAATTCCGCATGAATACCAGCCGGGTTTTCCATTGCCGTCAATGCCCTCCGGGAAATATTTTGTTGCAATGTGCAGACTGCCGTCCTCAACCGTAGCGAGCTTGTTGTTCCAATATCCGCCTCGTCTGAGAGCTGTAGCTCCGTCGGAATATCCATGACCCTTCCACTTGCTCAAGTCAAGGCTGTCGCCGTCAAATTCATCAGCCCATGTCAGCTCGAATTTGCTCATGTCAATCTGCTTACCGTGAGGAATTGTCGGTCTGCCGGAAAGCGAAAGGAAAAGCGAAATGATGCAAAGCAACACGGAAATTATCGGTCTTATAAACCTGGGATACGCAAGAATGTTCATCATATTCTCCTGCCTTTTTTCAGTTTTTGAGACTCGCATAGGGACGGGATTCCGTACCCCCGACTGTGAAATTTGCATGTAAACAGGTTCACAGAGGCGTTTTCATCGTGAGAGATAGCTATTATTGCAACGCCTTCATGAAATCTGTCCCAAAGCCATTAAAACAGATTGTACGCACAAAGTCAATAGTATTATAAATATTTTTAAATATAAAAACTCGAGTCAGATACGGTTATTCGGTCTCAGCTCGTTTTATCGGTTCAAAGTTAATTTGTTCATCTCTGACAATGCAGATGTACTTCTCCCCTGCCGTGACCTTGCCTTCTAACATTTTCTCCGACAGCGGATCTTCTATCTCACGGCACACCGCACGGCGAAGCGGTCTTGCACCGTAAACGGGGTCAAAACCTGCCGATGAAATTTTTTCGGCAACCGATCCGTCAAAATCAAGCGCTATCCCGAGCTTTTCTACCCTTTGAGAAAGCGACTTCAACATTCTTCTCGCGATCTCGAGAATCTCTCCGTGCCCGAGCTGATGAAAAACTATCATATCGTCAACACGGTTGAGGAACTCCGGCCTGAAGGTCTTTTTCAGCTCCCCGAGCGCAAGCTCTCTGACACGCTCATAATCCCTCTCGCCGTTTTCGGTATTTGAAAAGCCGAGGAGCTTGCCGCTGCCCGAGATAAGTCTTGCGCCTACATTTGAGGTCATAATAATTATCGAATTTTTAAAATCCGCACGCCTGCCCTGCGAGTCCGTGAGCACTCCGTCATCCAAAATTTGCAACAGCATATTGAAAATATCAGGATGTGCTTTTTCGATTTCATCAAACAGCACCACGCTGTAGGGGCGGCGGCGCAGTTTTTCCGTAAGCTGTCCACCCTCATCATGGCCGACATAGCCGGGAGGTGAGCCGACAAGCCGTGACACCGTGTGTTTCTCCATATATTCGGACATATCAAGCCTTATCATGGCATTTTCGTCACCGAAAAGTGCCGATGCAAGTGCTTTGCACAGCTCCGTCTTCCCCACTCCGGTGGGGCCGAGAAAGATAAACGAACCCGTTGGTCGCTTTGGATCCTTCAACCCTACTCTGCCTCGCCTTATGGCTCGTGCAACGGCACTGACAGCCTCATCCTGCCCGACTATACGCTCATGCAGTTCCTTTTCAAGCTTCAAAAGCCGCTCGCTCTCCGCCTGTGTAAGCTCCGAGACGGGTATCCCCGTCCACGCACAGACAATTTCGGCTATCTCTTTTTTAGTGACCTCGCCCGTTTTCTTGCCCGATTCCTCTCGCCACTCAAGCTTTTCCCTTTCAAGCTTATCACTGAGCTTCTTTTGTGCATCACGAAGCTGTGCCGCCCGTTCAAATTCCTGCGAGTTTATGGCAGAATCCTTTTCTTCGGCAAGGCTTTTCAGACTTTCCTCCAGCTCTTTAAGTTCGGGCGGCACGGTAAAGGCACTCAGCCGCACCTTGGATGCCGCCTCGTCAACAAGGTCTATCGCCTTATCGGGCAAAAAGCGGTCTGCTATATACCTGACTGACAGCTTGACTGCCGCCTCGATCGCCTCATCTGTTATTTTCACTCTGTGGTGCGCCTCATATTTGTCACGCACGCCTTTGAGTATTGTTATCGCCTCATCCTCGCTCGGCTCACCGACGGTGACGGGCTGAAATCGCCGCTCGAGTGCCGCATCCTTTTCGATGTGCTTGCGATACTCCTCGAGAGTTGTCGCCCCGATGACCTGCACTGCACCTCTCGCCAAAGCCGGCTTTAATATATTAGCCGCATCCACCGCACCCTCGGCGGAGCCTGCGCCGATGAGAGTGTGCAGCTCATCTATAAACAGTATTATATCCCCTGATTTTGAAACTTCCTCTATTGCGGATTTAATCCGCTCCTCAAAATCGCCCCTGTATTTCGTTCCTGCCACCATACCGGTCAAATCGAGGGAGACGATCTTTTTATTTTTGAGCAGCTCCGGCACCTCGCCCGTAGCTATTTTCAGTGCAAGTCCCTCGGCTATGGCGGTCTTTCCCACACCGGGTTCACCGATCAGGCACGGGTTATTTTTGGTTCGGCGTGAGAGGATCTGAATGACACGCTCTATCTCCTTCTCCCTGCCGATAACCGGATCTATTCTGCCTGCCGACGCAAGCCTCGTAAGCTCTCGACCGTATTGGTTCAGGGTCGGAGTGTCCGCACCGGCGGCTCTTTTCGGCTTATCACGGTCTTGAATATTCTTGCCGGACGATGCGGAAAACGCCCGCAAAAGCTCCTGCAATACCTCCTGCGGCGACACACCGAGTCTCGTCATAATTACAGCGGCGGCACTCGAGCTTTCCTTTATCATCGAGATAAGAAGATGCTCGGTGCCGACATAGCTGTGACCCATATCACTCGCCTGTGAAATGGAATTTTCTATAATATTTTTGCAGCGGGGCGTGAAATCGGTAGGAGTCAACACGGTGGGAACGCCGAATCCGACACTGTTTTTTATCGCATCCTCTACCTTGCCGGCAGTCAGCCTTTTGTTGGTCAAAACCGTGTATGCAATACCGCCGCCATTTGTCAGCAATCCGAGCAAAAGATGCTCACTGCCTATATAGGTATGCCCCATATTCTCCGCAAGCTCTATGGAAGAATTGAGCACATCATTCGCCTTTTGCGTAAAGCCGGTAAACTTATACAAAGTATCATTCCTTTCCGTACACTGCCGTTAGTATTGGTAATTCAACAGGGTATGAATCGGAATAATATATGTTTTTTTGAGCCGATTTACGACAATGCCGCTCTCACCGCATCCGCTCTGATTAGATCACGGTGTTGGGAATCTATATGCTCACCCTTTGCCGCACTTATTGTTGCCGGCTGCATACTGAAAAGCAGGGCGTTCAAAGTCTCAATGGGAATGTTCAACATTCCTCGAGCCGAGCCGAGGCGGACGAGCGATATAAGCTCCATCATCTCGTCGGTCGAGAGAACTCTGGCATTTTGCAATATTCCCACGGCTCTGTATATTTTATCCTGTATATTTACATTTGCACATATTCGTTCTGCCGCCGCACGCTCCTGTGTGACAAGCTGACGGGTTATCGACTGAAGATTTTCTATTGCCGCCTGCTCAGTTATTCCGAGGGTTATTTGATTGCTCAAAAGATATATGTCTCCGCTCGGCTCGTTACCCTCACCGTAGGCACCTCTGAGGGTCAGACCGAGCTTTGAAATGGTCGAGCTGAGTGTCGAGAGCTGACCCGTGCGGCGAAGTGCCGGAAGATGCAGCATAACCGAAGCTTTCATCGCAGTGCCGAGATTTGTCGGGCACTGGGTGAGATAACCCAAACGCTCATCAAAAGCAAAATTAAGCTTTTTGTCGAGTGCCGAGTCTATTTTATCAGCGAGCACATAGCAGTCCATCAGTGCCAGACCCGCTTTCATAACCTGAACCCTTATGTGGTCATCCTCGCAGAGCATAACGCTTATCGACTCATCGCCCGATAGCATAAGCGCTCTGCCTGTACGCATCGAAGCAAACTCGGGGCTTATCAATCTGCGCTCCGCAAGCGACACCGCATGGTCACGGCTGAGTGAATCCATGGTGATATATTGAAGTCCCAGCTCCGGCACGGACTCAAACACCGTGTCACGGACTTTTTCATTCACCTTAATTTTACTTTGTGCATCAAGGCGGCACGGAAACGGAAACTCCTCAAGATTTCTCGCAAGACGCACACGGGTGCTCATAACTATATCGCCCTGCTCGCCCTTGTCTATATACCATTTACTCATTTTCACTGCCTCCCTCGAGCTCTTTTATTCTGTCACGAAGCTGTGCCGCAAGCTCAAAGTTCTGCGTTACGACCGCCTCGTTCATACGGCTTCTCAGCTCATCAAGCTCACTCGGCTTTTGCTCCTCCTCACTGACGGGCACGGCGGTAGACGCAATCTTACCGCTATGGCGAATCTGACCGTGGATACGCTGAAGCGAGGGCTTAAGCTCATTGTAAAACACCTTATAGCACTCCGCACAGCCCACTCTGCCGTCACGGACAATATCGTTAAAGGAAAAGCCGCACTTGGGGCAGCGTACAATCTTTCTCGGCGCATTGAGCGAGTTTACGGCATCCCCGAAAAAGTTGCCGAAAAGTCCCTTGACATCGAATCCGAAGCCCGAAAACGCATCGGTATATCCGAGTCTCTCCGCACACTCCGAGCAAAGATGCCGCTCGGCAGTGTCACCGTTCAAGACCTGCTTGATGTGTGTAGTCGCTTCATTTTTTCCGCAATTCTGACACAGCATATATAATCTCTCCTTTATCTTTCGTTGCTCATTTCTATAAGTAAAAGCTGTTTGAAAACCGAGGCTCGCACAGCATCCCGATCCCCGAGTGCCGCAGGTCGCAATGTGTTATCCGACACCGCACCGAGCACAAGTCTTGCTGTGCGCTCACCGATAGCGCCGCTGTCAACAAGGCTCAGAAGGTGTGCCCGTGCGGTTGATTCATCAAGCCTGTTCCCTACGGAGTTCACGGCTCGCATGACATTCTGATCCGGTCTCGCCGCCGCACGCCTTATTCTTATATAGCCTCCGCCACCTCTCCGGCTCTCGACTATATATCCCTGCTCGGGCGTGAAGCGAGAGGATATAACATAGTTTATCTGGCTGGGTACACAGCCGAGCGACTGTGCCAGTTCATTTCGCTGTATCTCGGTCGTGCCGTCCGTGCCGAGCATCTCAAGGATTATTCCGGCTATCTGATTGCTAAGACTCATGGCCTCACCTCACAGTTTGTCTTTGACTTTCTTTGACCTTTATAGTATACACCATCACCCTCTCGTGGTCAATGGGTAAAATTGCCGAAGTTTTTCAGTTAAAATCCGATTTTTCAAATCAGCTCATTTTTTCTTGAAAAATCCCGATTTATCTCAGTTTTTCTTCTGTATTCGGTGCAAAACTGTAACGTCGGCAAAGCTCAAAAAAGTCAGACTCACCACCTAATAGTCAACCTCACCGTGTCTGCTTTCCCGGGCTGCCGAGAGCATAACATCACGCCTATTTTCAAAAAAGTATGGGTTTCTTTTCAAAATCTGTAACCGCCGCACGGCATATCACATAATATGTTGATGAAAGCGGTGCACAGCACAAAACACGGCACTCTTTCTCAGTAACTCAAGAGGAGGCAAAACGATGGGCTGCTCAAACAATTGGTGCATTTTCCTTATCATCATCCTTCTGCTCTGCGATACCGGCTGCGGATGCAACGGTTCTGCGAGAAACTCCGACTGCGGTTGCGGTTGCAACAACGGCTGCGGTTGCTGAATGTGCATAAGTCACACCTAAAGTAAAAAGGAACGCTCTGCCCGAGGGCAGAGCGTTCTGACTTTTAATATTAAATTACACCGCAATATTACGCAACTCTGTTGCCTTTTCTGCCGGGAGTGGGAGAAACTGTTTCGGGCTCGAACACGGTCTTAGCCGCACTGCGATGCTGGGCAGCCTTCTTGTCCTTGACAAAGTAGCTCTTTGTGACCTTGTTGGTGCAAAGGAAATGGGCAACCTTCTTGGCGAGGGCGGACTCAAGCTTCTCCTCAAAAGAGATGAGCTTCTTTTCATAAACGAAGCCGGTTATAATGAGAGCTACGAGTGCTATCTCGAATATGGAAACTAAGATAAATGTTGTCATTTTAACTTCCTCCTTGCGGAAAAATCAGGAACATTTGTTCTTTCTGTCTTAATTATAGCACAAATATTCGGTTTGTCAACACAAATGTTCGATTTTTTTGAGATTTTTTTCACATCAGAGCCATTTGGCGGCTTATAATATGAAACATAATCTTCCACACGTGCATTGTATCACAATATATGCTAAAAGTCAACGAAAAAACCACAATAAATTGACTGAAGGCTTAAAAACTTTTTGGGCAGGTTTTTGAAAAAAATTTTTAAAAAATTTGTGATTCCAACTGTTTTTGCTTACTTAGTGCTTAAATAGCACAATGAATCGTTGGACAAAATTATTTTTTATCAAGCTCTCTCCGAACAGTATTCTCAAGCTCCAAAGAAAGTGACGGTGCATTGTCCGAACAAATCGGCTGAAAAAATTTTATCCGCACTCGTTTGCCGAACAAGCGGTAGCCGCCGACTATCGCAAACGGCACAACCGGCACAGCGCAGCGCACCGACATTCGTGCGGCACCCGGCTTAAAGGGCAAGACGGTTTCTTCACTTCTGTTGAACCGTCCCTCCGGAAAAATTCCGACAAATCCGCCGCTTTTTATCACCGACTCGGCACTTGAGAGTGCCGCCGCATCACGTATTCTTCTATTGACGGGAATTGCACCCAGACTTCTGAAAAAGCGTGCAAACACACCGTGGAACAGCTCGTCCTTCGCCATAAAATGCACACAACGGCGTGTGCTGTATGCAACGAGAATACAGTCAAGATTGCTCTTGTGGTTGCCTGCAAGTATCGCCGCACCGGACATCGGAATATGCTCGCTCCCCTCCACCTCGGGTCTAAATATCAAGTAAAACAGCGGCTTGACTATCATATACAACACTCTGTATACAGGCAGATTCTCTGTTTTCATTTTATCACCCGAAGTAGCTTTTGCACCCTGCACAAAGTTATGCAACATTGTTCTCGTTTTTGTTGAAATTTCATTAAAACGGGTTTATAATTTGTTTATATACCCAGCAAAAAGCATAAATTTTCCGTTTCTTTTTACTGTAAACTTTTGACAACTCTTGTCCGTGCTGATATAATCAGATTGAGGGAACTTACAAGTTTCAGTATCATAGAAGGGAGGACACTTAAATGCTTTCAGCTATTTTTGAGATGATCGAGAAGATCCTTGAGATCGCAGGTGCTTCCATCGACGCACAGGCTATCGTCGAGGCTATCTTCAACGCTATCCTCGGTTTCTTCGGTTAATCGATGAACCTTCAAAACAACTTCTTTTTTCAGAACGACTCCTTTTAGATCAAACGGCGGCTCCCCGGGTCGCCGTTTGGTTTTTGTCTAATCAATGCACAAAAATACAATCGACTGACGAAACACGGCGATAAAAAATTTATCCGGTTTGCAAAGTGTATTGATTTCCAGAGTTCTTTGTGGTAATATACTATTGAAAATAAATTTCAAGAAGGAGACTTTTAACAATGGATGCAATTCTCGATGTATTAAAGCAGGGCGGCGCAGGCATGCTCGAACTGCTCAACGCAGCCTTACACGCAATAGGTGATCTTTTCAGATTCCTTGAGGCTCACGGACTTGACAAGACCATACTCGATGCAATTTTTCAGCTCGTGCTTAAAATCTTCGGCGCAGCTTAAACCAAAGCTGCTTCCGCTCGGTCATTGATCGGGCGGATTTTTATTGCCTTTGCACGATGTTTATGTTAGAATGGATTACGGAGAAAAATTTAATTAAGGAGTGATCCTATGCTTTCAAAAACTCCGCCTATGGGCTTCAACACATGGAATACCTTTGGCGAAAACATCAACGAGCAGGTTATCAAGGAAACTGCCGACAAAATGATTGAGCTTGGGCTCGACAAATGCGGCTATGAATACCTTGTAATTGACGACTGCTGGAGCAAGCGTGAGCGTGACCCCGAAACCGGAAAAATCGTTCCCGACGAGACAAAGTTCCCCAACGGAATGAAGGCTGTTAGCGACTATGTTCACAGCAAGGGACTTAAATTCGGCATGTACTCCTGTGCAGGAGCACGCACCTGTGCGGATTATCCCGGCAGCTTTGACCATGAGTTTCTTGACGCTCAGACCTTTGCCGAGTATGGTGCGGATTTTCTGAAATATGACTTCTGCTTTAAGCCCGACAGTGCAAACGGCCCTCTGCTCTACAGAAAAATGGGTATGGCACTCAAGGCGTGCGGAAGAGAGATTCTTTTCTCCGCCTGCAACTGGGGCAGTGATGAGGTCAACCGCTGGATCCGTTCAACCGGTGCTCATATGTATCGCTCAACGGGCGATATTAACGACAGCTTCCGCTCATTTGCGGACATCGCCCTGAGTCAGGTTGACAATCTCGCCTACTCCGCTCCCGGCTGTTTTAACGACATAGATATGCTCACCGTCGGAATGTACGGCAAGGGCAATGTCGGCTCGACCGGCTGCACCGATACCGACTACAAAACTCAGTTCGCACTGTGGTGTATGTTCTCATCACCACTCATGCTCGGCGGCGATCTTCGCACTATAAACGACTATTGCCTTGATTTAATCAAAAACAAGTATCTCATCAGAATCAATCAGGATGAGGAGTCTCGCCCTGCTTTCCTTGCAACAAAGAGCTGGGACAATAAGCTCACCTTTGCAAAGCACCTTTCAAACAACGAAATTGCTCTGCTCTTCGTCAACTTCAGCGAGAGCAAATGCGGCGTACCGCTTTATTTTGAGGATATAGGCATCCCTGCCGCTTCGGGCTACGGTCTTGAAATGCTCGATGTTTTCACAGGCGAGAGCATCGGCATTAAAAAAGAATTTATACAGCCTGCCGTTGACGCTCACGGCTGTGCCTGCTATATCTGCAAGCTCGAAAAATGACCTACTGCACCAAATGCCAAAAGCCACTCAACAATGACGACATCGGATTCCACAAAAAAATGGTCAACCGAGGTGCAACCGAGTGTATGTGTGTCGAGTGTCTGAGCGAATATTTCGGACTTGAAGTTGAAAAATCCCGAGAGATGATTGAGCGATTCAGGAAATCGGGTTGTATGCTGTTTAAATGAATGAATCCCCTGTGTTCAAAGCACAGGGGATTTGTTATTTTATTTTTCAAACGGCTTTGTGACGAAATAAACCAGCACTTCCACAACGTCAACGCATTTTGCCGCAAAGCTTTCAAATCCTGCCACTATTCTCGGGAAGCAGGCTCCGCCTGCCCAATCGCAGGGGTCGGCAAAAACAGTTATTTCAAATGTCGTCTGTGCTGTCATTCCGGCATAAGCTTCTATGCCGTTTACGGTGACTGTTGCCGTGCCTTTCTTTATGTTATCGCTGAATTCCACGGTGTAGTCAACGCCTTCCTCGAGCACTCTGTCAAGGCATTTCACCGTAACCTCGGGAGTAACCGCCTCGCCTGTACGCTTCTGGGACGGGATATGCTCTATCGTAAGTCCTGCACTTTTGAGGGTGAGATTTTCATTGAGGAAAGCCGTTCTTGCCGCAAGGAAATTTTCAACCTGTGCGACTTCTTCGAGATATTTTTCCGCTATCACATCGACATCGGTGGTCGAATAATAGTTCCAGCGAATGGCGTTCATAACCGCCGCACCCTTAATCTCATCCACATATCCGTCGATCTTTTTATTGAGCATTGTCTGCGCTGCGGGATAGAAGCTGTCTTTCCATTCCGATTCGACACTCTCAACAAAGTCAGCGTGTCTGAAGCCCAGTGCATAGATATTCGGCACGGCTTTGACATTGTTACTGCCCATGAGAGCATTGTACCAAAGTGTCCTTGTGCGTGCATTCCACTGTGTGGGGTCGCTTATTGTATGCGGTGCCTTGCTGTTTGCGGCGGCGGAATCAAAGTCCCAAATCGGGCCTGCAACGAGCTTGCCGTCCACATCCTTATAAAAGTAGTTACTGGTTATACCTGCATCCCAGTCGCCCGACCACTCTTCTATGAGATACTGTTCGGCATACGACTCAACATCTATATAATCCGAATAGTGCTTGCCGAGTGAGTTGTATCCCGTGTCGCTGTAGAGGGCTTCCTCCATTTCCTGCCAATAGGAGCTGATATATTTTACCTGCGCCTCGCTTGCATATTCGGGCGATTTCACAATGACGTGCTGACCTGCGGCGGTTGTAAAGCCGCTCGGCTCATCGTTATATCTTCCGCCAAGCTCCAGCTCCAGCAAATAACCGCCGGTTATATTTTCGGGATCATTCGGAATATCGAACCACTTCTGCGTGCCCTCTATATACCGTGCATATTCACCGAAAACGCCTTGCTGTGCATATGAATCGAGATCGTTATCATTAAGCTTCTCCGTCGCCTTCTCGAGGTCGGTTATATCAACTCGATTCTTCTCTATCTCAACTTTTTCGGTCACGAGATAGACTCCCATATATTCGCCGTTGATATACAGATCCACGCTCCTGCAATCGGGAGTTTCCTCCATGCCGATATCAGCCCCGAGGGCATAGACTATTTGGTTACGAAGTAGGCTCAGATCCTCATAGTTTGCAATCAGGCACCAGCTCTTCGCCTTTTCCATGCCGAAAAGCTTCGCTTTTGAATCGAGCTTTATGTTATAAGGCTTCTTTGCCTTTCCCCATGTTGAATTGCCTCTGCCCTTCATCGAGGCAAGAGTGGAGTTGTAGTCAACACCGCCGTCCTCGTTGATTGCAAGCATTGTGCAGCCTTTTTCCTTGTGAGACTTGTCCGCATGTATACGCTCAAGTCCACCCTCGGGGGTGTTTATGTACATAGTCGGAAGCTTACTCGAGGTGATAAAAACAACGGTATAGCTACTCTCTCCGACGCTCAAAACAAATTCGCCGCCGCCCGAAAACGCTTCGGTTGCCTTGCCGTTTTCAAGCTTTTCAGTGCCGCAATAGACATCCCCTGCCGCAGTGAACCAAACCTTGATTGAAGCAAGTGAAGTGTTTGAGGGCATAAAAACATAATATTTGCCGTCAACTTCGCTCTTCCACCATGAAACTGTGCCAAGCTCGACGGCTGTTCCGCCGTCGATAGCGCTCACGGAAAACTTCGATAGTGTTTGCGAGGGTTGCGCTTCCTCAGCGAAAGCCGTCATAACGGAAAACGCCGAGAATACAAGTGCCAGAACAAGAATCACAGCTGACACAGATTCAAAAATTCTTTTCATATTTACCTCCTATATTGTGCAAAACACTCATTCTTATTATAGCTTTGTATGTACTTAAATAATACTTTTATTGGAAGTAAAAAAATAAAAAATGTAGTTTTTCTGCATTTTTCAACAGCGTGTCGAATTAGGCTAAAGATATATTTTAAAATCGGCAGTCGTCAACACCTCCATACAAGCGGCAATACACATAGGCGGTTTTAGCTCGATTGATTGATTTCTCACGTATTTTATGATATTATTTAGAAAAGAAAGCTATGAATGAGGTAGTTGTATGAGCATAGTTATTGAAAAAGCTTCCTGTGCGGACGCAGAAGCAATATTGGAATACCTCAAGCAAATCGGCGGCGAGACAGACAATCTTACATTTGGAGCGGAGGGACTGCCCTTTACGGTTGACGAGGAGGCGGCTCATATCAAACTGCTTGAAAACTCCGCTGATGAAGTCATGTTCGTTGCAAAGGACAACGGCAAAATCGTAGGTGATGCCAGCTTGAGTCGGCTACCACGCCGAATGAAGCATCGTGGAGATTTCGGAATTTCCGTTGTGCGTGAATATTGGAACCAAGGAATCGGCAGTCTGTTGTTGGAGGAAATTATCCGCTTTGCCAAAGGAAACGCATTTGAGATAATCGAGCTACAGGTTCGCAGTGACAATGCGGCCGCAATCCATTTGTATGAGAAGTTCGGTTTTAGAAAGTTCGGAACACACGATAGCTTTTTTAAAATCGAAAACGAGGAAATTCCTTTCTGCTATATGTATTTAAAGGTGCAATAAAAAAAACATCCGACCTATGCTCTTGTCATAGGTCGGATTTGCTGTTTTATATATCCTGTTCGATTCACGCAGGAGCTTTTCTGAATATTATCTTATGTTCAGCGTGTCGATTTACTTTGTAAACGGGCTTGTAATCAGATGAAGAAAATACTCAAGACCATCGATCAGCGATGCCATAAGCTTACCAAAAAACGATTTTTCGTTCGAGGAGCTTGTGCTGTTCGAACCTGTTCTGTTGCCGATTTTGAAAGTGGCTTCGGCATTACATCCCTCATAGTCGCCTATGCCAGTGACAGTCACCAAGGCAGTACCCTTTTCAATATTATTCGAGTATGCGACTGTGTAATCCACGCCTTCGATGAGCGTTCTGTCAAGACATTTTACGGTAATCGCAGGGATTATCGGTTCGCCGGTATATTTCTGATGAGGAATGTTTTGAACGGTGATACCGGACTTCTTCAGCGTGAGTGCTCCGTCGAGAAAGGGCGTGCGTACCTTGATATAGTTTTTGATAAGCAGTATTTCTTCGTTGTAGTTCGACTTTATTGCGGTCATATCGGTTGTGCCGTAGATATTCCATCTGATCGAATCCATGACCGCCGATTCGCTGACATCGTCAACCATATCGTCGAAGCTTTCGTCCATCACCTTGTTGACGGCGGAGACAAAGACACTGTCCATAATCTCTTCAACAGCTTCAACGAAATCGGCGTGGCGATAAGCGAGGGCGTAGATATTCGGTGTCCATTTGTAGGTGCCGTTGCCTGCTATGGAATTCCACCAGATATAGCGCATATTCGCATGGAGGTTTGTCGGGTCGGTCAGATCCACACCGTCTCGTGCTCCCAATGCATTGCCGACTGCTTCGTTAAAGTCCCAAATAGGCCCTGCGATAAGCTTTCCGTCAACATCCTTGTGCAGGAACGTGCTCGACATACCCGCATCGAAGTTTGCCGACCACTCCTGAATAAGATAGGCCTTAGCAAAGGATTCGAGGTCGATGTAATCGGAAATCGTCTTGTTCTGTGAATTATAGCCCGTCTCGCTGTAGAGAGCGTCCTCGAACTCCTGCCAATAGGTGCTGATGTAGTTAATCTGCGCTTTTGAGGCATATTCGGGGGATTTTAACACGACCGACTGGCTGTTTTCGGTTACAAAACCGCTCGCCTCATCGCCGTATCGCAGGCTGAACTCAAGCTCTAAGAGATAGCCGCCCGTGATATTTTCAGGCTCATTCGGTATATTGTACCACTTTCTGCTGTC
Organism: uncultured Clostridium sp.; assembly: GCA_964386035.1. GTDB lineage: Bacteria > Bacillota > Clostridia > Oscillospirales > Acutalibacteraceae > CAG-177. The sequence continues at coordinate 114,137 of CAYLQT010000004.1, forward strand.
CTCGATATAGCCGGAAAACTTGCCGGCAGTGCCTTTAACTCGCAGAGTGGAGAAGTCGAGGTCGGGATTCAGCTCCTCTGTTGCTTCTTCGAGGTCAAAAATATTCACTCTGTTTTTGTCTATTTCCACTTTTTCGCACAGGAGATAAACGCCCTTGTACTCGCCGTTGATGTAAAGGTCGATATTCCTGCCGTCGGGTGTCCAGCCCATATCTATTTGCGAACCGACACGGTAGACAAGGCTGTTACGCAGATAGCTGTTATCCTTGTTGTGTGCAATAAGGCACCATTTCTTCGCCTTGCTCATGCCGAAAAGCTTCGACTTAGATTCGAGCTTGATATTATAAGGCTTTTTGTCAAATTCCCAGGAGGTGTTGCCCCTGCCCTTCATGTAATCGAGGGTGGAATTATAGTCAACCTTGCCGTTCTCGTCCACGGCGAGCATGGTACAGCCGCTTTCCTTGTGCTCCTTGTCGGCGTGGATACGGTCAAGGCCGCCATCGGGGGTGTTGATATAAACAGTCGGGAGCTTGCTCGAGGTCATAAATATTATATCGTAGCTCTTGGAACCTGCAACAAGCGTTGCCTCGGTGCAATCCTTGAATGCGGAAGTGGGCTTGCCGTTTTCAAGCTTTTCGTTGCTGCCATATACATACACATCGGTGGAGGCGTTGAACCACACTGTGACCGAATCAAGCGAAAAATCCGAGGGCATAAACATATAATATTTGCCATCAACATCGCTTTTCCACCACGAAACTGTGCCGAGTGCCGACTGCTCACCGCCGTTCGGTGCAAGGGCAAAGTAGGTCACAGTTTTGCCGTCACTTTTTGCCGCCGTGCTCAACATAAGGGCAGGTGCGAAAAGGGTCAGTGCTAAGAGCACAGCGAGGAAAGCTTTAAATTTGCGTTTCATAAAATTTCCTCCTTTTGAAAAGCGTGAAATTGATAAAAATATATTTATTGTCTTAATTATATATGCAAACTCAAAAGTTGTAAAGAAAAAAAGTGCCGCATCAGGCACTTTTTTTGAGCACGCTTCTGAGCTTCATAACTATCCGTTTGAGATAAGATGAGCACCAGAGGCGTTCGTATATTTTATTTTTGATGCTGTGGACTTGCTCCTGCTTTTCGCCACGGCAGACGACAGTAACCACGCCGATTATATCGAAGTTTGTGTGGCCGTGCTCCCAGCCACGGCAGTTATCGCCGCAGATGATAAGCTTTTCGCCGTCGATTTTTATAATGCGGTGCAGGACATAGCCGCCGTCGGGCGCACGATAGAGAACGATGTCGTATTTTTTCAGCGGCTCGTTCGGAGCGCAGACAACAACCGAGTCTCTCCCCTCTTTGAGGAATGGGCGCATACTTTTACCCGTGGGGTGAATGACGACACTGCCGAGGGTGGCTATCAGAGTTTCATACGATAAATTTTCCATATCATTCTTCAATAAAGCCGACGGAGCGGAGCGTTTCGAGAAAATCATTGACATCGGCGGCGGCAGTCTCGCCGTCAACGCCGTATTCCTCTGCGAGGGCGGCGGCGAGGTCGGAATCGGTCGAGCCGCCGAGCAGCTTATTCCAAAGGAAAGCGCCCGTCTCGTTCAGGCGAAGCATACCGTCAAACGCTTTTTTCGTCTCGGGCGTTGAAGCGATGACAACAAAATCTGTGCCGATTTGAGTTAAGTAGAATCCGTCTTTAATCCTCATGGGGGGTCTCCTTTATTCTATGCCGAAAATTCCGTCGTGGGCGGTTTTTGCCGCCGAAATATCCGTATTACAGCCGAGCAGATAGAACGGAACGGAGGTTATCAGCTTGTTTGCGAAGCTTAAATATTTTATCATTTTTGCCTGTTCATCGGGCATGACGAGCTGGAGAAACAGGCGGCGCATAATTTCACGGTTATCGGTAAGGGGGGAAATGCTGTTCTCGCTCGCACGGTCGATGAAGCAGATTGCCTTGAGCGGGACGGTTTTGTTGCAGCCCCAATTTTCCTTGCCGCACCACGGCATACCGGAGGCGAAGAAAGAGCCGTCACGGTGAGTGAAAAGCGGCTTGTCGCCGTTGATTATCTCGACACGTTCGCCGTAGAGTCTTTGCCACAGGGTGATGTGCGTTGACTTGCCGACACCGCTCGGGGCGGCAAAGGCGACACCCTGTCCGTCAAAGGCGATGAGAGCGGAGTGAAAGACTGCGGCATCATAGTCGAGGACTGCCTTGCAGACCTCCTCCTGCACAGCTACGCTCTCCAAAAAATCATCCGAAAATGCCTGAGAGGAGCTAAGAAAAAATTTTCTAAGCTCCTCAATGTGTTCTTCGCAAGCCCCAACCGAAAACAGCGGAGCTTCGTCAGTGAGGTACTCACTGCACACATCCGAAAGGTGAAGGTGTGTGCAGGAGATACCTACCGTTAAATCTGCAATTTTTATATTGAAATTGCGCAATGTCATTTACATCAGCGGGCTGGCGTAAACGTCATTCTTGCCGATTGTGTTGCCTCTGTCCTGGCTGTTGTCGATCGGAATATCCTCGGCTACGGGAGCGGAGGCGGAACCGCCGTCAGTGTTGGGGACATTGGGTGTAGTATCGGGCTTTGAGTTGAAGATCTTGTCGAAAATCTTCTTGATAGACTCGCTGATCTTCTTGAAGAAGTCTCTGATGCTTGCGGACTGAGCAACGGTCGAAGCGGAAGCTGCAAAGACAGGAGCAGCTACTGCAAAGCCGAGTGCCAGAACAAGAATCATAGCTATAACAGCTTTAAGTGTTTTTTTCATAGCGAACGCATCCTTTCTTGAACTTCGTTTACCAAACGACGGAATCGCCGTCATTGTCTCCCGAGCCGTCGTTGCTCTGAGTGTCCACGCCTTCGGCAATGCTGAAACGGGGAATCATTCTTACCTCAGCCAGACGAAACAGAAGAACTTCTGCAACAGGTTTCTCATAATTCTTCATTTTCAATCTCTCCTATATAATTGTCATCAGGCCTGAGCGTCAGAATAAGCGACGCCGCGGGACTCGCCGTAATAGTAGGTGTTGCCGATCTTAGCATAAGGAGTGGCGAAGTAAACGGTATCCTTGTTAGCATCGGTAATAATAATGTTAGTGTAGAACAGACCTGCATCCTTGTAGCCTGCCTTGCCGGTTACGCCGGTTGTGACGTTGGCTGAGAACTGGCTGCCCTCGGTGAAAGACCACTGAGCATCTTCAACAGCTACGCCGTATCCGCCGGAGTAATTACCGCCGAGGAGCTTATCGATATCATAGTAGGTCTTTGCGGCACCGGCAGTCTTGTTGACGCCGAGCTTCTCATAGACTGCACTCTTGACAACGAAATCATAACCGCCCTCGATGGTGGGAGTTGCGTTGGTGGTTGAGATTACGAAACCGACCTCATCGAAGTCAACATAGTTGGAGCCTGCGATGGAAACAAAGCGGAGAAGGTTGGTGATAGAACCGTCATCCTCCTGACGCTGAACCTGCTGCCACATGATGTTGGAGACATTCTTACGAGCCTCTGCAAGCTCTTCCTTGGAATACCAAAGAGCGGTCATGGTCGGGCAGGGCTGTGCGTTGACGTTGAGGTTGAGGATCTTGTTGAGGTCAACAACGAAGGTTCCGCGATAATTGAGGACAAGGTCGTTGCCGACATTGATCTGCTCAAGAGCGTCCTTGTTGCTGAGGGTCATGTTCTCGGGGCCGTAGCCATAGGATGTGTAGAACGACCAACCCTTGAAGTAAAGGTCGGGATCCTCACTGCCGTTGGTGACAGTGATAGAGGACTTCTCGTTCTTTCTGTTGTTGATGCGGTTGTTGAGGACGGAAACGCCCTTGTAAGCCTTGTAATCGGGGACGATCTTGTTAAGAACAAGTGAGCCGGTAGGCTTGTTAGCACCGTAGAAGGTGAAGGAAGTACCGTCATCAGCGGTGTTGATGGTCTGGAAGACCGTCTTGTTAGCAAGAAGTGTATCGACGTTGATGGTGTCGTTAAGCTTCTGACCTCTGGTGTTCTCGCCATAGTAGGTAACACCGGACTCCTCGAAGTCGTAGGAAACATACATATGGCGGTCGCTCTTGCCGAAGCGAAGAACGGGAGCGGCATGGGTACCGAAGTAACTGTCATCATAAACTACCTTGTAGTCCATGAACTTAGCTCTCTGCTCGGAAGCGTGAAGAGTTGAGCTGTAATCATCGAGCTGATAAGCACGCTGCGGGAACACAACGTTCTTGTTGGCTATAGCCGAATTGGTGGGATCCTTATCGAAGTCACACTTCAGATAAGTCTCGTTGGCATAGACGTTGTAACGGTTCATGCCTGTGTTTCCAAGATTTCCGCCTTCGTCATACTTAGCCTGAGTGGTGTAGTAGAAGGTGTTGGCAGGATAGATAGTCTCGAAATCGACATAGCCCTGGAAGGGTGAAAGATAATTCTTTCTGTACTGACCCTGTTCACTGGTGAACTCGGAGGTGTTGATAACCGAAACACGGATATCGTCTCTTGCATCCCAGCCGCCGGGGATAAGGAGGTCGCCTTCGGTGGTTGTGGAATCGAGGAGTGTGGAATCGAGCAGCTCGCAGGTAACACCTGAGTACTGAACGGTTACACGCTTGGGAAGGTCAGCGTAGTTGTCACGCTCATAGTTCTTGTTGTTATCGTTGAGTGAGAAGAACTGAATATCACTCTGTGTGGGGACAGCGGAGGTGTGACCCCAAATATTTGCATCAAGGTTCGTAGCGGACTTGATGAAGACACGGTTGGAAGCTCTGCCGAGAGTCTCGGTTGCGGGAGCACCCTCTTTATCGACCATGTCATAGTAGTTGATACCGATCTTCGACTCGAAGAGGTAGCCAGCCTTATACAGGGCTACGCCATCGGGAAGATAAACGTCATCTTGTGTATCGGAGAAAACATAACCGTCGGAAATGTTGGCGGTCTTCTCGCCATAGTAGATATATCCGCCGGCGCCGCCGTTAGCGGTCTTATCCCAGTAACGAGCGAAGTTACGGGTATCATTGAATGCCTTGTGGCAAGCAGTGATAAGGTCGAAGTTATCGGTTATCCATGTTCTGGAGCCGACATAGACCTTTGCGTTGGGGCTGACATAGAGGCCTGCACCGTCGGTTGAAGTGACGTTGTTGTTGTTACCGCGGCCGGTTCCGAAAATACCGCTTGTCTCATGAGCGACTTTCTCAGTAGCAAGCTCAAGATTCTCGGTGAATCTGCTGTCGGTACGGGTGACAAAAGTCTTGCCCGTGCCGTCTGAATTATAATCATAGATGTAATAAGGAAGACCGGTTGCTTTATCATTATAAACGTGGACTGTGGGCTGACCAACGGGTGAACCGCTTATCTGGTCAAGGTCTGCTGCAACCTCGGAGAACTCGTTTGCGGAGACAACAGCGTTCTGAATGTTGAGGATACCGTCGCAGTAAATACCTGCGCCCTGAACTGTGACCCATGCTCCGTCATTGCAGCCCTTACGGGTCTGGCCGCCGCAGGAGTTATTGGTGATTCTCGGGAAGGACTGAAGCATCTCAGCAGTTGTGGGGCCTTCATCGACCTCGTTACCGATGATGTTGCAGATTGCGCCTGTTCCGATATAGACACCTGCACCCTGTGCAGTTGAAGACTTTGTCTTGCCGTTTGAGAAGCTCTCTGCATAAGTAGCGTTCTCAGCTATTCTACCGCCGGTCATGTTCATGACAGCAATCTTACCGTCAGCCGAAGCAGGCTCGAGGTAAACGCCGCCACCGTATGCCCAGGAGTTGTTAGCGTTGGATTCCTTGTTGTAGCAACGAGCTGCGTTGTTGGAAATTTCGCCGCCGCTCATGTTGAAGGTTGCACCTGCCTCAACATAAACACCGCCGCCCTTGGAGACAGACTGAATGCTCGAAGCGAAAACGTTGCTGCCTGCGGACATCCAAGCGGAGTTTCCGGTTATATTACCTGCCTCAAGGTTGAAGGTAGCGCCGTCACAGACATAGACACCGCCGCCACGGGACTCGGAAACGTTCTCGATCCACCATGACTTGGAGTAGTATTCGAGTCGATACTCACCCTTTTGGGTAACAGCAGTTCCCCAACCGGAAGCATCATATATAGTGTAATCGGAGTTAAGAATAACACCACGCTTAACTTCACCGTTTGAGTCTTCATGGAAGTTACCCTCAAAGACGACGTTTCCGGTACCGCCGGAGAGTCTACCGTTGCCGCCTGCAAGGTCGGTTACAGTAAGAGTGCTGTTCGGCTCAACTATGAAGCAGGACATCTGCCACGAGGGAGAGCCGGTGTAAGGGTCAAACTCGGATGCCTTGACAGTCTTGCCGTTGAGGTCGATGGTTACATTGGCGCCGTCTCTGATGGTGACAAGTCTCTCATTGTACTCATAGCCGATCTTCTCGTCGTTACCGATATAAGTGCTATATGTCAGGGATGTTTTACCCATGCCGACATATTCCTGATTTTCCTTGGTAACTCTGAAATGGTCTGTCATATCATTTGCTGTCATGCCATAAAAAGGCGAAGCGATACTTGTAAGGTCATATGCAGAGCCGTTGCCGTTCAGACCGTTGAGCCACGCAACTCTGTCCAGATTATTTGTACCAAGTGACCAAAGAGTGGATTTCTTTGTGGCAACATGTGAAAGTCTTGTTGTGGAGTAAGCGTACATCCTAGCCCAGTTGGTACTGCCGCCGTTTATTTCATCCTTGTGGAAATAAGGACGGTCGAGCGTAATATCGGCAGTGACTCTGATGTAGGTAGTCTTGTCTTTTTCATAGATTGCATCGTTTGCCGCATCAATCGCTGCGTGCAGCTCGGTGGCGCTGCCGACTTCTACCCAGCTTACGCCGGCGTACTTAGTCGAATCCGCAAGAACAGATGCCGCAGGGATCATTATCGTTGCAACGAGCACTATGGCGACGAGCAGCGACACGATCTTGCCGACTTTTCTTGTCTTCATAATTATCACCTTTCTTTTGTTTTTGCACCGTGGCGTATACTATACATTATATATAGTATAACAGTGCAGACTTCGTTTGCCCGAGTTAAACGGCGGCAAAACCGCCGATTATGTAACGGTTCATGCAAAAAGAGAAACACTCCCCCAGTTGACTAAACCATTGCATCTTAGGTATATTTTACTCGACTCCCATTTATTTGTCAACAGGCAAATTCATTTTTTATACATAGATTAGAAACAGTTTATTTTGCGTTTTAGATTTTGGCATTTTGCACAGAAAACGTAAAACAGCGTGTGCGAAGAAATTGGGCTTGCTATTCAAAAGCGGGGCAAGGAACTATCGGTCGCTTGGGTGGCGGCGGACAACCGCAAGGGTTGTCCCTATCCGTTCGCACTTCAAAAAATCGAACAACCACAGGCTCCCTGTGTAAGGGGAGGTATCACGGCGAAGCTGACTGAGGGGTTGTATCGGCATACTCGGCTCGCCCTTCGGGAGATTCAAGGGGTGTGGGTGATTTGTCATATATTCTGACATAAAAGTGGGCGTAACCTTTTCGGGGACTGTTCTTGCTTATTACATTATTATATAGAAACAATCAACCCCCGACTGCAAACAGGCAATCGGGAGCATACATATCTAATATATTGCATTTAATCTATATCCGCAAAGGTTGTGCCGATTCTGTCGGCGTGGCAGGTGCCATTGCTCAGGTCAATGAGTCTTGCGTTGAAGCCGTCGGTCAGCTCCTGCGGTATTCGGAAATCCACCGTCACAGCATCCTCAAACTGCGTATTCTCAACTATACCGCCCTGCTCGGGAATGAGCGAGGCAAGCCTGCCGTAAAAATTATAATCACAGCGCACCCGAAGAAGATCGCACAGCGCCCTTGTGACTATTCCGCCGGCATCGACCGCTATTTTTGCCGAGTGGGAATACGCTCTGACGAGCCCACCGCCCCCGAGAAGTATGCCGCCGAAGTAGCGTGTCACAACAAGCACGCAATCCGCCAGCTCTTCCTTTTGCAGGACATTGAGTGCCGGCATACCTGCCGTGCCCTGCGGCTCACCGTCATCCGAAAAGCGGCAGATGTTGCCATCCCTGATGATATAAGCCGGGACATTGTGCGTGGCATCCCAATGCTTGGATTTTATGCTCTCGACAAAGGCTATAGCATCCTCCTGCGTTGTAACGGGTGCGATATAGCCGATGAACCTCGAGCGTTTTTCAACAAATTCGGCACTCGCCGCTGTGCGTATTGTCTTATACTGCACTGCCATTCCTCCGATTAAATATCGCTAAAATCCGTTTCGCTCCCGTCGTCCTCGCCGCTGTTCTCATAAGGGAACTCATATGCGACCTCTATCTTATGGCCTCGCATCCACAGCGACGGAGTTATTCTCAGCGTATAGCCGCAACCGTTCGGTGTTATCCACTCGTGCATGGGCAGCTCGGGCAAGCCGAAGTTTGCAAGCAATGTCATCAGCACGCCGCCGTGCGTAACTATTGCCGCACGAGTCGTTCCGGTCTTGAGCAGTCCGTCAATAATTTTGACAAAGCCCTCGCACACTCGCTTTGCAAACGCCTCGTTGCTCTCGCCAAACGGCGGCTCAACACCCTGCTCACCGGCCAGCCAACGTGGAAACATCGGATAATCCTTGAGTTCCTCGGCATCCTTGCCCTCAAACTCACCGAAGTTGCACTCAATAAGCGAATCTATCGCCAAATATTTGTTATCGGGATAGAGTATTGCCGCCGTTTCGGTGCAGCGTTTGAGCGGACTCGTGAGCACCGCTTCAACGGGAGGATAGACAAGCTCGTTTTTCATTTGAACAAGCTGCTGTCTGCCCTCTCCGCTCAGTTCAACATCGGTATGACCGATATATTTGCCCTCGGTCTCCTCTTTTGTTGCGCCGTTTCTGATAATATATACAATATAGCTCTTCATATTTCCTCCGAAAATACTCTGCGTATTTTGTTAAACTATATAGTTGCAATCGGACAAACTTGTGATATAATTGATTATACAGACAGTATAAGAGGTGCATTTTATGTCAACAAATATAACCACTCGCCTTTCACAGCTCCGCCGTGAAAAGGGTCTGAGCCAAAAAGAAGCCGCCGCAGGTCTCGGCGTTTCGCAAGCCCTGCTTTCACATTACGAAAACGGAATACGTGAATGTGGTCTTGATTTTCTCTGCCGTGCCGCCGACTACTACAATGTCACCACGGATTTTATACTCGGTCGCAGCGAATCAAAGCGAGGCTTTGAGGGTGCATTCGGCATACAGACCGACATTTCCTCCGACTCGGAACTGAACACGCTGACGATATTCCGAGTTGCCAATAAGCTGAGAAAATATATGTCCTTCAAGCAGGAGCGCAGAGATTCAAGCATTGACTCACTGCACAGAATATATAGCCTGATGATGTACCGTGTAATAATCGCTGAGACGGCAAAGGGCAATCTGCCGAAGGACTGGCTGCCGAATGTCGATACGCTCGACACCGATGCGTATATGAACATACTCGACTGCACCGAGGCTACACTGATAAGAAGCGAATACACCTCGCCCAGACCGCACCCCGACAAAATCCCGCTGTGCCTCAAAACGCTCATCTCTCAGACACAGCACTTCATCTCAAAGTACTGTGCCGAGAGTGAAATATCCCTGTCCGATAAATTCTTGACAAAGTTTTAATTACATTCTTGCAACGCCGCTGTCTCTCGCCGCCTGTGCGACTGCTGCGGCGACTGTTTTGCCCACGCGCTCATCAAATGCGGCAGGAAGAATATAATCGGCGTTAAGCTCATCGTCGCTGACAAGAGAGGCTATGGCCTTTGCCGCAGCTATCTTCATCTCCTCGTTTATATCGCTCGCACGGACATCGAGCGCACCTCTGAATATGCCGGGGAATGCGAGGACATTGTTTATCTGATTGGGGAAGTCACTGCGACCCGTGCCGACAACCGCCGCTCCCGCTTTCTTCGCCACATCGGGCATTATTTCCGGGACGGGGTTTGCCATCGCCATGATTATAGCATTGTCTGCCATGGAAGCCGCCATCTCCTCGGTGACTATACCGGGAGCGGACACGCCGACAAATATATCAGCACCCTTCATCGCATCGGCAAGCGTGCCTGTGCGGTGATTTTTATTTGTGAATGCGGCTATCTCTGCCTTTGCCGGAGTAAGCTCGCCGCCCTCGCAGATTATACCCTTGCGGTCACACATGATTATCTCGCCTGCACCCATCGAGTCGAAAAGTCTTGCTATCGCAACGCCTGCTGCGCCCGAACCGCTGAACACTACGGTGCAGTCGGAGAGCTGTTTTTTGACTATCTTGAGTGCGTTGACAACAGCCGCAAGGCAGACGACCGCCGTGCCGTGCTGATCATCGTGGAAAATCGGAATATCCGTGCGTTCCTTGAGCTTTCTCTCTATCTCAAAGCAACGGGGAGCCGATATATCCTCAAGATTAACTCCGCCGAACGAGCCTGCCAAAAGCGCAACGGTGTTCACTATATCGTCAACATCCTTTGAACGCACGCACAGCGGAATCGCATCGACATTACCGAACGCCTTGAAGAGCACGCACTTGCCCTCCATGACGGGCATGCCCGCCTCGGGGCCTATGTCGCCCAGACCCAGCACGGCAGTGCCGTCCGTCACCACGGCAACAGTGTTCCAGCGGCGTGTGAGGTCGTAGCTTTTCGACACATCGTCCTTTATTTCAAGGCAGGCGGCGGCAACACCGGGCGTATAAGCAAGGGAAAGCTCGTCCTTGTTGCCCACGCCGGCTCTCGGCTGTATCTCCAGCTTGCCCTTTAATTCATAATGAAGTTTAAGTGATTCGCTCAGGTAATCCATATTTATTTTCCTTTCGGGGTCTGATTTGAATATTTTCAGCCGCCGGTGCAATGATCGGCGGCTTATAAGCTTTAATTTCTCGCCCAGCCGAGCGAACGCTCAACGGCCCTCTTCCAGCCTGCGTACAGCTCGTCACGGCGTGACTTCTCCATCTGCGGAGTGAAGATTTTTTCAATCTCTCGGTTCTGCGCTATCTCTTCCTTATCCTTCCATACGCCAACCGCAAGGCCTGCAAGATAAGCCGCACCGAGGGCGGTGGTCTCCACCGTCTTGGGTCTGTCAACAATGGCACGAATCATATCCGACTGTATTTGAAGAAGAATATCGCTGACACTTGCGCCGCCGTCAACACGAAGCTCGGTGAAAGTGATTCCCGAGTCGTCCTGCATAGCCTCAAGCAGATCGGTCATCTGATATGCGATAGCCTCGAGCACGCTCCTCGCCACATGAGCACGGTTGACGCCTCTCGTGAGGCCGACTATGCAACCTCTTGCATACATATCCCAATACGGTGCGCCGAGACCTGTGAACGCCGGAACAAAGTATATTCCGTTTGCATCCGGCACGCTTTCGGCAAGCTCGTCACAGCGGTGAGCATTGTCGATAAGATGCAGCTCGTCACGCAGCCATTTTATAACAGAGCCTGCGTTGAACGCCGAACCCTCTATAGCATATTCTACCTTATCACCTATACCCCACGCAACACCTGTGAGCAAATTATTTTTAGATTTAACACGCTTTTCGCCTGTGTTCATCAAAAGGAAGCAGCCGGTGCCGTATGTATTCTTCGCCTGACCCGGCTCAAAGCACGCCTGACCGAACAGAGCCGCCGGCTGATCACCGATAGCACCGGAAATCGGAATACCCTCGAGTGCCTCAAGACCGATTATTCCGCCTGCAACCTTGCCGTAAACCATACTTGACGGCTTGACCTCGGGCAATATCGACATCGGTATGCCGAGATAATCGCACAGCTTCTCATCCCAGCAGAGATTATCAACATCAAAGAGCATCGTTCTCGATGCGTTTGAATAGTCGGTTATATGCACTCTGCCGCCGGTGAGATTCCAAATAAGCCAAGTCTCGACCGTGCCGAAAAGGAGCTGACCTGCCTCTGCGAGCGCACGGGCACCCGGCACATTGTCGAGTATCCACTTTATCTTTGTGCCGGAGAAGTAGGCATCAATGACAAGACCCGTCTTTTCCTTTATATACTCCTCCCAGCCGTCGGCCTTTATCTGCTCGCACAGCTCGGCCGTTCGGCGGCACTGCCAGACTATCGCATTGTAGACAGGCTTGCCCGTCTCTCTGTCCCACATAATCGTTGTCTCACGCTGGTTGGTGATGCCTATTGCGGCAATATCCTCGGGCGAGATCTCACGGTTTGCGAAAACCGAGGTCATCGACTGGAACTGGCTGAAAAGAATTTCCATAGGATCGTGCTCAACCCAGCCTGCCGCCGGATAAATCTGATCAAATTCCTTTTGCGCCTTTGCAATGATATTGCCCTTTTTGTCAAAAACAATCGCACGGGAGCTGGTCGTTCCCTGATCGAGAGCGAGAACATACTTTGCCAAGTCAATCTTTCCTTTCAAAATTAAATACTTCTGATAAAATAATAGCTCCAAACGCACAAAAAGTCAATGTTCTGTGTGAAAACTTACAGCACAATAGACAAATTTATCTATTTATCTTCTTATTCTTCAAAAAAGTAAAAAACAAAATTGCACTTTAGTATATAATTAGACTGCAAACTTAATTTTTTGAAAATTAAAGGAGTGTTACTTTTCATGGGAGACAAGCTTTCAGTCGTCACCGGTGCAACCGGCCACGTCGGTTATGCTCTCGTTAAGGAGCTTGAGGCACGCGGCGAAAAATTCAGAATCCTCATCAGAAAAGACAGCAAGGTTTTTGACGGAATCGATTGCGAAAGAATTTTCGGAGATGTCACAGATCCTGCTTCGCTTGAGAAGGCATTTGAGGGTGCAGATGTCGTTTATCATCTTGCCGGCGTTATCGAGATTAACAAGGGCAACGAAGATATGACATGGAAGGTCAATGTTGACGGCACAAAGAATGTTGTCGAGGCCTGCAAGAAGTGCGGCGTAAAGCGTCTTGTCTACGCTTCCTCCGTTGATGCGTATCCGCCCCTGCCCAACGGCGAGGTTATGAGAGAAATTTCTCACTTCGAGCCTGACGGTCTTGACGGCACATATGCAAAGACAAAGGCTACCGCTACGAACTACGTTTTCGAGAACAACAGCGAGTCACTTGAGACCGTTGTCGTATATCCCGGCGCTTGCTGCGGCCCGTACGACTTCAAGGTTTCGTCCGTTGGCGAAATGGTAAGAATGTTCGTCAAGGGCAAGTTCCCCGTATCACTCTCCTTCGGCGCATACAACTTTGTCGATGTCCGTGATGTCGCAAAGGGCATGGTCGGCGCTGCCGAAAAGGGTACTCCCGGCGAGGGCTACATTCTCACCGATGAGGTTATCACCGTCGATCAGCTCATACATATTCTCGCAGAGATCTGCGGTTTCAAGGCTCCGAGCCTCAAGATTCCGCTGGGACTTGCAAATGCGTTTGCTCCCATCATGGAGGTCTATTACAGCGCCGCAAAGAAAACTCCGCTCTTCACCCGCTACTCCATCCGCAAGCTTATCTCCAACTGCAACTTCAGCTGCGATAAGGCGAAGGCAGAGCTCGGCTATGCTCCTATGGGTGCAAAGCAGTCCTTCAGCGATATGGTTGATTGGATAAAGGAATACGAGGGCACCGGCAAGAAGAAATAAGCCGATAAGTCACCCAATCGAATAAACAAAATCAAACCCGACTTGTGTATTGAACATAGGTCGGGTTTTCGTTATGTGGGCAGGATGGTTTACGGTGTGTGCGATTTGCGGCGTTGCCGACAGCGGACAACCGCAAGGGTGTCCCTGTCCGCTTGTTCCTCAACTCAAAAAAGTCGAAGCAAAAACTTGGCTCTTCCTCCGGGAGAGCTGTCTCGGGGCAGTCAAATCAACAAGACTACTTTACTCGCAG
>CAYLQT010000005.1:0-114103 GCA_964386035.1 uncultured Clostridium sp.
GAACCCCAACAAACAGAGTCAGAGTCTGTCGTGCTACCGTTACACAATTCCCCAATATCTAACTCTCTGAACAGGTTTACTTCCACCTGCAAGACAGTATTATACACATCGAAGTGCCGCTTGTCAACACATTTTTTAAATTTTTTCGGATTTATTTTTGCCGCCGCCCGAAAAGGGCGGCGGCAACAGTGTTGGTTAATCTCTTTCTTTTTCAAACGAGATGACGGCTCCGCTTTCCGCATCTATTTTGTACTCATACTCATAGCCACCGCATTTGAAATCGACCTCGTAATGGGCCGCAAAAGCGTCAATGTCAAGCTCTGCTTTAAGCTCGGTCACTCTGTCTGCGGTGAATCCTGCATGCTCAAGAGCGGCTTTCTTTGCCTCATCGGCAGTGACATACTTTGAGGTATCAACCGAGGGCTTCGGGGTCTCACGCTCTTTGTCAAAATCCATGATTCTGCCGGTCTTTGCGTTGACCTCAACCTCATACTCGTATCCGTTGGCGGTAAACTCGATGTCGTAGTGTGCCGTGCGGTCGTCGGTGTCAAGCTCTGCCTTTGTGAAGGTGACATCGGCCTGTGTAAGCTTTGCCCTTTCAAGTGCCTTCGCCTTTGCCTCATCAACGGTGATAAACTCAGAGGTATCAACGGGCTTTGAAGCCGAGCTGTTGTCACGTTCTTTATCGAAATCGATTATTCTTCCGTTCTTTGCGTTGACCTCAACCTCATACTCGTATCCGTTGGCGGTAAACTCAATGTCATAGTGTGCTGTGCGGCCGTCCACATCGAGCTTTATCTTTGTGAACACAACATCATTTTCCGAAAGCTTTGCCTTCTTGAGAGCGGCAGCCTTTGCCTCATCGACGCTGATATATCCCTCTGCGCTCGGAAGCTGGGCATTGGGGTTAGCTGTCTCTACTTCTTTTTTAAGTATTTTGCCGTCCGAAACCGCTATCTCATAATCATACTCAATACCGTTTGCTATGAACTCAATGTCGTAATGAGCAATCAAGTCGTCATTGTCAAGCTTTGCTTCGGTGAAGCCGGCATTTTCTCTTGTAACACCTGCATCGGCTATTGCGATGTTGATTGCTTCATCGAGGGTAAGCTGTTTCTCCTGCTCGGTCTGGCTCTGTGAGGGGCCTGTGCCGGCATCGGGCTTCTCCGCAGGCGGTGCAAACGCCGACTGAAAAGCCATAATGAGCGACATTCCCGCGATTCCGATGAGTTTGAAGATATTGAAGATCTGCATAGTTTTCTTTCCTTTCTTATCGGGATCGTGTCCCTTAGTACGCCTATATGATAACGCCCGAAAATTAAAGGAAAATTAGAACTGCAGTTTTTTTTGAAATTTTTTATAACGTCACAATAAACTCACTGCCCTGACCGAAAACCGACTTAACATCTACCTCGCCGCCGTGAAGCTCGACTATCTGGCGGACAATGGACAGCCCGAGGCCGAAGCCCTCTCCCTTGCTGCGTGATTCATCAGCTCGGTAAAATCTGCCCCAGATCTTCTCCAAATCCTCAGCCTTGATTCCGATTCCGTCATCGCTGACCGTGAGAACCGCCCTTGCGTTTCTCCTGCTGAGTGTCACCTTTACATTGCCGTTCTCCTTGCCGTATTTGACGGCATTTGAAAGAAGATTTTCGAGCATCAGGGTAAAGAGCTGGGCGTGCGCCGAAATCGCAATTCCTTCCTCCACCTCGCCTGTAACGGTGATATTTTTTGAAGGCACAAATTCCGCAATACTTTTATTCACAAGCTCGCTTATATCGATTTCAGCCAGTTTATATCGCTTATCGCCCTGCTCCGTCCTCGAGAGAGTTAAAAGCGATGAAACAAGACGTGTCATTTTATCCGTCTGCTCGTCTATAGACTTCAACGCCTCCAAGCGCTCTGTACCGTCTGCATTGTCCGAGAGTGCATATTCGCACTCCGCCTTGATGACCGCAAGCGGTGTGCGAAGCTCGTGCGACGCATCGGAGGTAAACCGCTTCTCAATCTCAAAGGAGCTTTGAAGCCGTGCCAGCATCTCATTGAATGTATCGGTAAGATAATGCAACTCTTCCGTACCGTTCTTTAATTCTATTCGCTTTGAAAGGTCATTGCCATCGGTTATCTCTCTTGCCGAGCGGCTGAGATTCTCCACCGGCTCCATCGTCTTTCGTGAAATGAAATATGCTCCGAGTGCCGCAATCACCACAAACAGGGGGAACATATACATCACCGTTTTGTTTATCGCATCGAAAGCACTCTTTGCGGCATCGGCGTTGACAACACCCCTCACCCACACTGACGGATAGTCTGAATTTTCACAGACAAATTCCACCTTGAAGGTTGTTTTGTCGGAATCTCCCGTAAGTTCGACGCTGAGCGAATCCAATTCATCACGGCTGAGTCCTGCGTGCTTCATGGCTATATCCACAGCCTCATCCGTGCTTATGCCGTTTTCAAATCGAGTCTGAGTGTGTGTCATTCCGGAAAGTCCCGACATCACGGTGTCAGCCTCATATTTCAATATTCTGCCGGAAAAAGCGTCTATCTCATACTCGAATTTTTTAAAGTCAAGACGAGTATCATAGTAATAATACTTGCTTCCGTCCGCTTCAAACGAGCCGACCTCGCCATCTCTCAGTTCCGAACCATTTATAAGCGAGGTTGGTGATTCGCCGTCAATATACCTGCCGTTCTCATCATAGACATTACAGTAAACCTCATCGACAAAAAAGGCAAAGTCACTTTCAACCTCGAGTATTCCGTTTTTATACTCGATCTCGTCAACATTACGCTCAACAATTCCTATTAAGCCGTGCTGAAGGCGTGAATTTGTTATCTGCGAGCCTGTTATAAGTATTCCCGCAGCGCCCAGCGAGCTTACAACAGTTATGAGCACGGTTATCCACACGGTTATCTTTAATTTAAACGATGTGTGCCGAACGGTCGGCTTTGATTTTTTATCTGATGACATATCCTGCGCCCCTGACTGTATGAATGAGTTTTCGCTCCTCGCCCTCATCGAGCTTCTTGCGAAGATAGCGTATGTAGACATCGACAACATTCGTGCCGCCCTCATAATCGTAATTCCAAATATGATTCTCTATCTTTTCACGACTCAGAACCACGCCCCTGTTGGATGCAAGATATCGCAAAAGCTCGTACTCCTTGGCGGAAAGTGAAATCTCCCTGCCGCCTCGCTCAACACGCATGGAGGCTGTGTCGATAGTCAGATCTTCGACTGTTATTACGCCTGTTTTGCC
This sequence comes from uncultured Clostridium sp., assembly GCA_964386035.1. Taxonomy (GTDB): domain Bacteria; phylum Bacillota; class Clostridia; order Oscillospirales; family Acutalibacteraceae; genus CAG-177. The sequence continues at coordinate 3,264 of CAYLQT010000005.1, forward strand.
GCCGTACTTCTTGCGGGTCATAACACGCAGGCGTGCGGAAAGTTCTTCAAACGAGAACGGCTTGACAAGATAATCGTCCGCCCCTATATCAAGACCCGTGACCCTGTCCTCAATGCTGTCCCGTGCCGTGAGAAATATAACGGGAGTGTCTATGCCCTGCGCTCTGATTTTCCTGACGACCTCAAAGCCGCTCATCAGGGGCATCATAACATCGAAAACCGCCGCATCGTAATCGGTGGAGCGAATCAGCTCGTATGCCTCCGCTCCGTCAAAACAACTATCCACGCTGTAGCCTGCACTTTTCAACTGCTTGACCATTATTCGGTTTAAGCTCTTCTCGTCCTCTGCAAGCAAAACTCGCATATCATCACACTCCGTCTTTCTTTGATTTAATTATACGAATTTTATCATAATGTGTAAAGATTAAAAAACAATTAGATGTTGATTTTCACATCCTGCTGTGATAGTATATTAAGCAATGCAGGTGTAGTTCAATGGCAGAATGTCAGCTTCCCAAGCTGAACACGGGGGTTCGATTCCCCTCACCTGCTCCAAAACCGTTCTCGCAAGAGAATGGTTTTTTTACTTTTCAACTCTTGATCTTCGCCCTTCCTCGTTTACCTTATCGAGCCGTGGCAAAGCAGCAAAAAATCCGACCGTGATAACAACCACAGGTCGGATTTTCTTATTTTTACACCAAAAGCATACGGTCATTGTCGAGCTCTTTGCCGGCATTTTCTTTAAACTTATCGAGCAGATCTGCAACCGTGAGCTTTGTTCTCGCCTCGCCCTCGGCATCGAAGATCACTCTGCCGCCGTGCATCATTATTGTGCGGTTGCCAAGCTCAAGTGCCGACTGCATATTATGAGTTATCATAAGGCAGGTCAGTCCGTTTTCACAGACAATGTTCTGCGTAAGCTCGAGAACCTTCTGCGCCGTTGCCGGATCGAGCGCCGCCGTGTGCTCATCCAAAAGCAGAAGCTTCGGCGGATTAAATGTCGCCATCATGAGAGTCAGTGCCTGTCTCTGACCGCCCGAGAGCAGACCTACAGGCTGGCTCATTCTGTCCTCAAGTCCCATCTCGAGCAGTGCAAGCTTCTCTCTGAACAGCCTTTTATCGCCCTTTGACACACGGCTCATCCAGCCGCCGTGACCTGCAGCAAGGGCAAGATTTTCCTCTATTGTCATACCCGGTGCGGTGCCTCTCATCGGGTCTTGAAAAAGTCTGCCGATGTTCTTTGCACGCTTATGCTCGGGAGTGAGAGTTATGTTCTCTCCGTCAAGGGTTATACTGCCGCTGTCGGTGATAAAGCTTCCTGCTATTGCATTGAAAAGTGTTGACTTTCCTGCACCGTTTGCGCCTATAACCGTTATAAAGTCGCCTTTTTTGACGTTCAGGGAGAGGTCGTCTATCGCCTTCTTTGCATTGACTGTGCCTGCGTTAAAGGTCTTGGAGATATGAGATATTTCAAGCATTTGACTTTCTCCTTTCCTTTCGGCCTTGCAGTCTGCGCTTGAGCAGGGGGAGCTGATTTTTAAGATAAGGTGCGGATATTGCCGCAACAACAATTATAGAGGACACAAGCTTAAGCATGAACGCCGGCATATCAAAGCGAAGTGCTACGGTATAAACAAGTCTGAACACGAACGCACCCAACACCATACCGAATATTCTCAGCGGCAGCTTCCTTCTGCCGAGGAACACGCCGCCGATAAGCAGAGACGCAAGAGCTATAGTGACCATACCCGTGCCGATATCAATATTGACCGAACGCTGAGACTGAGCGAGCAGACAGCCGGAGAGTGCGGTAAACGAGTTTGCAACGCACAGACCGATTATTGTCGTAAACGCCGGATTCACCGACGAAGAACGTACCATATCGGGATTGTCGCCCGTAGCTCTTATCGCAAGTCCGAGTCTCGTTTTCAAAAACAGTCCGAGCACAACGGCTACTATTATCACCGCTATGAGTGCGGTCAAAAGCTTTGACTGTCTCGCAAGTGCAGTGCCCTTCAAGAGTGCCGCCATTTTGGTGAAAACTGTATCGACCCTGTTCATATTGAGTATGGACGAGCCGCTCATGACGGCTATATTTATCGAATACAGACCTGTATTGACGATTATGCCGGCAAGCAGACTGTTGACACCCATTTTGGTTTGAAGCAGGGCTGTGACCAAACCCGAGAGTACGCCTGCCGCCATCGCCGCCGCTATTGAAAGATACGGATGACCTGCTATTGCCACTACCGCACCGACTGTTGCACCGAGGGTGAAGCATCCGTCTGTAGAAAGGTCGCAGACATTGAGCATTGAATAGCTCAAAAACAGTGCAAGAACGGTAAGCGAGCTTATCAAGCCCAACTCAAGCGCCGTCTGTCCGAGCGAAAATATCGAATCCAAAGACATTGTTTTTTCCTCTTTCTTATTTTACATCATCGAAGCTCTCAGCCGTTGTAATGCTCTTAACGGCAGTACATTTCGGGGCAAAGAGTGCCGATACCTCATCAAAATCATAGCCGAGCTTTTGGCAGACCTCTGTGTTTATTGTAGCGGTGCCGTTATCAAACATAAGCACGGGAGTTGTCGCAGGGTCGTTTCCGTCAAAGATAATGCCGCAAGCCATATCCGCAGTTGCAACGCCGAGATTCTTGTAATCAACGCCATATCCGAGGAACGCACCGTTGAGTGCAAAGGAGTCCGCACCCGTGTAATGCGGAATCTTCGCATCGGTGAATATTTCGTATATCGAAAGCTCGCATTTCATAATCGTGTTATCGGTCGGAGTGAAAACCGCATCTACGCCATCGGACACAAGAGCCTTTGCGGCAAGTGTGACTTCCTCCGCCGTAGTGCCTGTGCGTTCAATGCACTCTATACCCTTTTTGGCAAGGAACGCCTTGGCATCCTTTATTGCCTGAGTCGAGGAATCCTGACCTATATCATAGAGCAGGCCGACCTTTTTAATATCGGGGTCACGAAGGAGCATAAGCTCCATTATGGCGTTTGTGTTGAGGTAATCCGAGGTGCCGGTTACATTGCCGCCGGGAGCATCGAGGGAATCGACAAGCTTCACACCCACCGGGTCGGTAACTGCGGCAAAGACTACGGGGATATCACTGTTTTCTATCTCAACTGCCGACTGCATCGCTATCGCAACGGGAGTTGCAACGCCTATCATCAAATCAACATTATCTACAATGAAGTTCGAGACTATCTGATTGAGCACCATAGAGTCGCCGTTGCAGTTGTCATACTTTATCTCTATCTCGACGCCCTTTGCCTCAGCAACCTCGGCAAGCCTTGCCTTTATGTTATCAACTATCTGGTTGAGAGAGGCATCATCGACATAGTTGCATATACCAACCGTTATCTTATTGCCGTCACCGCCCTCGGTCTTGCCGCAGGCGGCAAAGCAGAAAACCGTAATGAGTGCGAGCACAAGTGCTGTTATTTTTTTCATCATAATTCATCCTTTCGATACTGTCAGTAATTTATATGTTATAAGTCCGTGTTTGATTAAAATGCAGGCGCCGTGCGCCAAAGCCTTGAAAGTAGAAACATAATAATAACCTCCGAAAACAAAAAACTCCCGTCCCTGCAATAAATGCCGGGACAGGAGATATTGTCATCCTGCGGTGCCACCCTGCTTGATGCCTGAGCATCCACTTAGTGCGTACTGACATACGCCGACCTTTTTTCACGGAGGGTCTCACTCCGGCGCACATACTTAAAGATAAAAATCCTTGTTCCGTTTGCCCTTGGAAGTCCATTCGGATCTTACTCTGTCTGCCGCAATCCCACCGCCTGCGACTCTCTTTGAGATGAACGAAAGATCTTACTCACTCTTCTTCAACGGTTTACTGAATTGTAGCACTGAAAAGTGAGGTTGTCAACTGCTTTTTTGAATTTTTATCAAAGTGTCAAAGCGTGAAAAACAAAATATACTGAATACGGGACGCTTTTCAGCACAAAGTGCGAGTAATTTCCCACGGAGGTAAGAGATGAACAACGAAGATATTGTTTCGCTCATGGAGCGATATAAGAGAGAGCTTATGGAATTTGACAAGCGCAACACCGCACCTGTCAGCACAAAAGCCGAAACGAAAGCAGAACCAGTCAGCACCGACGGTGAGGCTGTCAGCGTTTCGACTCAGTCCGACGATGTTGTGAGCACGGCGGCAACCGTTCAACAGTCAACGCCGCAGGAGACGGAAATAACCCCTGCCGATGAGGCGGAAAGTGAAAAGACACAGTTTATTCCCGAAAGAGACGGCGTATCGGATATTCCACAGCCTCGCACCGCCTTCGCCGCCCCCGAGCAGCTCAAAAACGGTACGCCGAGAGCAAACAACAGCTCGTCGGCAATGCAAAAATACAACAACTTCAAAGGAGAATACAAACAGCACGGTTGGCTGAGAGTTGAGACCTACAGCTCAAGCGGACTTTATCCCGTCTCAAACAGCCGTGTGGTGGTATACAAGGAGATTGACGGCGAAAACTACTTCATATACGACCTGCACACCGACTCGAGCGGCATAGTCGATTCTCTTGAGCTGCCTGCTCCGAGCAAAAACCTCTCCGAAACGCAACAGCCCTCGGGCGGCCCTGCTCCGTATGCTACCTACAGCATTTTCGTCAGTCACCCGGGCTTTGTGAGCACTTATTTTGAAAACGTGCCGATTTTCGACTCCACCGTGTCCATTCAGGCCGTTGAAATGCTTCCGAAGGTCAGTGGCGAGGCAGACACCAATACGATAGACGAATCAGTTTAAGGAGTGATAATATGCCGGCAGATACTCCTATAATTCCGAGGACGATAACCGTTCATCTCGGCAGACCGAGTGCATCAGCGAGAAACGTGACAGTACCGTTTACAGATTATCTCAAGAATGTGGCATCGAGCGAGATATATCCGACATGGCCCGAAAATGCCATAAGAGCAAACATATATGCCCAGGCATCCTTTGCGCTCAACCGCATTTTCACCGAGCACTACCGCAGTCGAGGCTATGACTTTGACATAACAAACTCCACGGCATACGATCAGGCATTCGTTGAGGGCAGAAGCGTTTTCGAAAATGTATCAAAATTAGTTGACGAGCTGTTCAACAACTATGTCACAAAGAGCTCTCAGATTCAGCCGTATTTCACGCAATACTGCTCGGGACGTGAGGTCACCTGCCCGGGTCTGTCGCAATGGGGCACGGTAACGCTCGCCAATCAGGGCTACACGCCGTACAGAATACTTCAATACTACTACGGCGACGACATAAATATCCGTTCCGCACCCGTCAGAAGTGTCAGAGAATCTTATCCCGGCAGAGCGTTGAGAATAGGCGATATCTCCGAGGATGTGCGGATAATTCAGCGGCAGTTAAACAGAATAGCGCAAAACTACCCTGCAATTCCGAGGATACCCTCTCCAAACGGAATATTCGACTCCGCTACCCGTGAATCGGTCAGAAAATTTCAAAGCATATTCAACCTGACCGTTGACGGCATCGTAGGCAAGGCCACCTGGTACAAAATAAAACAGCTTTATGCAGGCATACTGCGTTTGGGCGAGCTTTACAGCGAGGGACTGCAACTGACAGACGTTCAGCGGCAGTTCAAATCCGTCATAAGGCAGGGCGACCGTGGGCAGGATGTGAGCACGATACAGTATTTCTTAAACTTTATCGGAAGCTTCACAAACAACATTCAGCCGCCCGCAGTTGATGGTATCTTCGGCTCGGGCACATACAACAGCGTTGTGCAGTTTCAGCGGCAATACAGCCTTTCCCCGGATGGAATAGTCGGGCGCGACACCTGGAACAAGCTGCAATCCGTATACAATGATATTCTCAACTCCTTCCCCAGTGAATTTTCGATATATGACCAATATGCAAGATTCGCCTACCCCGGCTACAATCTGCTCCTTGGCAGCACGGGAAGTGCCGTACGCAATCTTCAGGAATATTTGCAGGTGCTCTCACGGGGCGTGAGCAGTGTGCCGTATATAAACGCAGACGGAATCTTCGGCTCAAGAACCGAGCAGGCGGTCATTGCGGCACAGAGATATTTCGGGTTGACACCCAACGGCGTTGTCGGCCCCCTGCTCTGGTATGCGATAGCCGAATACTATTACTACAACGTATAAATAAGCCGAAAATGCAGATGATAGATATATCATTCTGCATTTTTTTGCATTTAAAGGTGTATATATGGAAAAGGAAAATTTCTCAAGTGACTACAGCTCGAACGTATCGTCCCTCAACACAAGGCTCAGAATAAAGGAAAGCTTTGACCTTGTGAGCCGCCAGATAATGATAGGCAAAAAGCGTGCCATGGTCTACTTTGTTGACGGTTTCATAAAGGACGGACTGATGGAAAAGATAATGAGCTTCATGATGAACGCAGACGAAAAAAAGCTCGAAAAAATAAGCTCGACCCGTGAATTTGCGGATAGCTTTGTGCCGTATGTCGAAACAGAGGTCGTGAACGACTTTGAACGGTTCGAGACATTTATATTCTCCGGTGCTCTCGGTATGGTGCTCGAGGGTTTCAACGAGGGTATAATAATAGATGTCAGAACCTATCCTGCACGGGATGTCAACGAGCCTGAAAACGACAAGGTGCTGCGAGGCTCGCATGACGGCTTCGTGGAGACGCTGATTTTCAACACCGCCCTTATCCGCCGCAGAGTCAGAGACAAGAATCTCACAATGTACCTGACTCAAATAGGCAAGAGATCGAAAACGGATGTTGTGCTCTGCTACCTTGACGGAGCGGCAGACCCGAAAGAGGTTGAAAAAATCAAGAAAAAGCTCAACAATATCGACATAAACGCACTGACTATGGGACACGAAAGCCTTGCGGAATGTCTTGTGCCGAAGCAATGCTTTAATCCTTTTCCGGTCGTTCGCTACACAGAACGTCCCGACAGTGCGGCGGCAAGCATATACGAGGGCAGTCTGCTGATACTGACCGACACCTCGCCCTCGGTTATGATAATCCCGACAGGTATTTTCGACTTTTTGCAGGACACGAACGATTTCTATTTTCCGAGCCTTATCGGAAGCTATCTTCGCATTGTGCGTGCAGTGGTTTTTATGCTCGCTCTGCTCCTGACTCCCGTGTGGTTTTTGCTCATACAAAACCCCGAATATATTCCGCCGTGGCTCGACTTCATAAAAATAGAAAGTCCGACAAGCGTACCCGTCATCGTTCAGCTTCTAATAATAGAGCTTGTCATAGACGCATTAAAGCTCGCCTCGCTCAACACGCCGAATGCACTCAGCAATTCATTCAGCGTGATAGGCGCACTGGTTTTGGGCGAATTTGCCATCGCCGCAAAATGGTTCACGGCAGAAGTGGTGCTTTATATGGCATTTGTCGCAATAACCAACTTTGCACAGCCGAGCTATGAACTGGGCTACGCCTTTAAAATGTGCCGCATGATGATACTGATACTGACAGCGATATTCAACCTGTGGGGATTCATTGCGGGACTTGCCGTGACCGCCCTGCTAATAGCCACAAGCAAGACAATAAGCGGCCGCTGTTACCTGTATCCGCTCATCCCGTTTAATGCAAAGGCACTATCCTCCCTGCTGCTGCGAAAGCCGATAACAAAGAGCAGAAATTGACACTTTTTTTATTGCAAACAGCTTCTTCTTCTGATATAATCATATTGAACGAAAGTTCACAAGGTTATTTCAAAAGGAGGAGCTTTTTATGGAATACACCATGCTCATCCTCTGGATAGCACTGCTCATTGCCTTCATCGTTGTTGAGGCGGCAACGGCGCAGCTTGTCACCATTTGGTTTGCAATAGGTGCGGCGGCAGCCCTTGTCTCGGAGCTGTGCTCTGCCGAGGTTTGGCTCCAATGGGTCATCTTCGTCGCCGTTTCTCTCATAGCGCTCGCAATAACACGGCCGCTCGTCAAGCGCTTTTCAAAGCACAACATTCAGCCGACGAACGCCGACCGCTACATAGGCTTAAACGGAATCGTCGAGGAGACGGTTGACAACACCGAGGGCACAGGACTTGTCAAGGTCGAGGGCTCTGTATGGACTGCCCGTTCTTCGGACGGAAGCCGCATTGAAAAAGGAGAAAATATCACCGTTGATAAAATCGACGGCGTTAAGCTGATGGTATCAAAACACTAAGGAGGTTATTTTATGGCACCCGCAGCAATAGCAGTAATCATAGGTATAATCGTACTTGCACTTGTGATAATCGTACTCAACATCAAGATCGTTCCGCAGTCAAAGGCATATGTCATTGAGCGTCTCGGTGCATACTCAACTACCTGGCAGACGGGAATACATTTCAAAATCCCGTTCATTGAGAAAGTTTCCAAGATGGTCTCGCTAAAAGAGCAGGTCGTGGACTTTCCGCCTCAGCCCGTTATCACAAAGGATAACGTAACCATGCAGATAGACACGGTCGTTTTCTTCCAGATAACCGACCCGAAGCTCTACGCATACGGCGTTGAGCGTCCCATTTCCGCTATCGAAAATCTCTCGGCAACCACACTAAGAAACATTATAGGTGAAATGGAGCTTGACCACACACTCACCTCCCGTGACATTATCAACGCAAAGATAAGAGTCATCCTCGACGAGGCTACAGACGCATGGGGCATCAAGGTGAACCGTGTTGAGCTTAAAAATATCCTTCCTCCGCCCGAAATTCAGGATGCGATGGAAAAGCAGATGAAGGCGGAGCGTCAGCGCCGTGAGGCTATCCTGCGTGCAGAGGGTGAAAAGGCGAGCAAGATACTCGTTGCAGAGGGTCAAAAAGAAAGCCAGATTCTCGCCGCAGAGGGCGACAAGCAGGCCGCCATTCTCCATGCAGAGGCAGTAAAGGAAGCGAAGATCCGTGAGGCAGAGGGTGAAGCTCAGGCTATCATCGCCGTTCAGGAGGCTCAGGCAAAGGCTATTGCACTTATCAACGAAGCCGCTCCCGAGAACGGTTATCTGACGATAAAGAGCCTTGAGGCATTTGCAAAAGCAGCAGACGGCAAGGCAACAAAGCTCATCATCCCAAGCGAGCTTCAGTCCCTTGCAGGACTTGCCGCAAGTGCAAAAGAGATTTTCTCGGCAGACACCGAGCAGGAATAACAGACACAGCAACAACCGACACACTTTAAAAGAAGCGTGTCGGTTGTTTTTATGGCAGTTGAATTACTTCGTTGTGCAGATTTTTCGGGGTCTTGTGTTCGTTTTTTCTTTGGTGGTTGCCTTGCTTTCATGTCACCTACGCCGACAGCGGACAACCGCAAGGGTTGCCACTACAGTGGAAAGTCTCACCGATGCAAAAAGACACAACTAAAGGCACAACTATTGATAAAAAAATATTGATAAAAGTCTGTTTTTTTATTGCCATTCAGGTCGGATTATGTTAAGATATATAAGTAAATATTCAAATTTTACATCGGAGGTAAACTATGGATCAGAGATTAGAACCCTTATTCACCCCGTGGAAGATCGGCAAGTGCGAAATTAAGAACCGCATAGTGCTCACCAGTATGGGCGGCACCGATCTTTTCGGCTGGATGGAGAAAAACCACTTTGACAAGGACGGTGCTCGCTTCATTCTTGAGGTTGCCAAGAACAACGCAGGTCTTGTTCTTCCCGGCTGCCAGCCTGTCTACAACCCCATGTTCGGCCAGTGGCTGCACAAGAACAAGAAGATGTATGCCGACCTCAAGGAGTGGATGCCCGAGCTTCACAAGACCGGCGCAAAGCTCTTTGTTCAGCTCACCGCAGGCTTCGGCCGTTCCTTCACCATCAGCTCAATGATGGAGATGCTCTACACCAACCCTGCACTCAAGGTTCTCAGCAAGCCCTTCATGAACCTTGACAAGATCACCGCTTCCGCAAGCCCCTCCCCCAACCGTTGGTCTGATAAGGTCCCCTCGAGAGAGATGACAAAGGCCGAGATCAAGGAGTTTGTCAACGCATTCGCTCAGAGTGCAAAGATGCTTCAGGATGCAGGCGTTGACGGCGTTGAGATTCACGCTGTTCACGAGGGATATCTGCTTGACCAGTTCACCCTTAAATATGTCAACAAGCGTACCGACGAGTACGGCGGCTCCTTTGAGAACCGTTATCGCTTTGCCGTTGAGATAGTTCAGGCTATCAAGGCAGCTTGCGGCGAGGACTTCCCCGTATCTCTTCGTTACAGCGTACTTTCCAAAACAAAGGGCTTCCGTCAGGGCGCTCTCCCTGGCGAAGATTATGTCGAGGCAGGCCGTGACATGGAGGAGTCCGAGAAGGCTGTTAAGTATCTCCAGGATGCAGGCTATGACTGCCTCAACTGCGACAACGGTACTTACGACGCATGGTATTGGGCACATCCGCCCGTTTATATGCCCGAGAACTGCAATCTCGAGGATGTTGAACACATCAAGCAGTTCTGCGATATCCCCGTCATCTGTGCAGGCCGTCTCGATCCGAGAGTTGCCGCAGATGCCATCAAGGAAGGCAAGCTTGACGGCGCAGGCTTCGCCCGTCCGTTCCTTGCTGACCAGGAGTGGGTCACCAAGCTGATGAATGACAAGGAGGACGAGATCCGTCCCTGCATTCTCTGCCACAACGGCTGCTTCAATATGTGCCACTACAAGGGCGTTCCCAATGATCAGGAGCTTTCCGACAGCTTGCATCTTTCACGCTGTGCAATCAACGCAGAGACAATGCAGTGGAACAAGCACTACATAAAGAAGACCAACTCGCCCAAGACCGTTCACATCGTCGGCGGCGGTGTCGGCGGCATGGAGGCAGCAAGAGTTCTCAAGCTCCGTGGTCACAATCCGATAATCCACGAGAAGAGCGACGTTCTCGGCGGTACTTTCATCCCCGCAAGTGCAGAGTCCTACAAGGGCAAGCTTCGTGAGCTGCTCGAGTGGTACAGAAATCAGATGACCAAGCTCGGCATTGAGGTTAAGCTCAACGATGAGGTCAAGGATGTTGCCGCATTCGGCAAGGATCCCGTCATCATCGCTACAGGCTCCAAGCCCCGTCAGCTCAGAAGAGTTCCCGGCTACGAGAAGATGGTTGAGGCTTGCGATTACCTTAACGGTGCTCCTGTCGGTGACAAGGTTGCCGTTATCGGCGGCGGTCTGACCGGCTGTGAGATAGCATATGAGCTTGCTCTCCAGGGCAAGAATCCGATAATCGTTGAGATGAAGGATGACCTTGTAAGCCAGACAGGTGTCTGCCTTGCAAACTCATCCTACCTGCGTGAGTGGTTCGAGCTTCACAAGACTCCCGTATATCTTGAGACCACTCTCAAGGAGGTCAAGGACGGTTCTATCGTCTGCGCTTCCAAGGACGGCAAGGATATAACCGTTGAGTGCGACTCCGTAATAAGCTGTGCAGGTTACATTCCCGCTCCTCTTGCAGAGAAGTCGAGCAATGTTTATCTCGTCGGTGACTGCCTTGCAATCGGCAACCTTCGTTCCGTTGTATGGCGTGCATACGATGTTGCAATGAAGATCTGAGTAGTACATAAAAATCTCCCCTGTCCACGTGGCAGGGGAGATTTCACATCATCCGATATTTAAAAACCGAGCTTCGCAATGTACGAAGCTCGGTATATTTTTGCGGTTTTATTTTTACTTTTTGCTTTTCTTGCGAGTGGCGAGCAGGATAATGTGGAGCAACAGCTCTGCCGCAGGGATAGCCGAAAGAATAAGGAAATAGAGCGTATTGTCCGCTTTAAACGGGGCGGCAATTCCGAAAGCCGGCGGCATGAACACAATCATAAATAAATAAGACAGGCTCATCCAATCGCTGTAAGCAAAATACATCAGCAGTGCAGACAGCGAGCACAGCAATGCGATTGACCAAAAGACAACACCGATAACAAGCGGCTTTTTGCTCTTGCGCTTATATATTACATATATAAATGCCGCCAAAAGGAAAAGTCCCGCAGTCAAAAATCCGGGTTTTCTGCTGCCGGTGGAATCCGACATATGAGAGAAATTGAACACCACCGCCGCGAGATAAGTCAAAACGGAAACGACAGTCAGCAGTACATTTCGCCAATCGGTTTTCTTCTTCATTGTATGTCTACCTCTCCCAATATTTATAAATAAACTTTACAATATCGGGAGAATTTTGTCAACATAAAAGAAATAATTTTATCAAAATATATTTTCTATCGTCACACGGCCTGCATCACGAAGATTTTCCACCTGCATGAGTGCCTGAGTACACGCCTCTCGCAGTGCCTCGGCATCCCCTGCTTTCAGATATTCTTCAAGACTGTTTATATTTATCTCTATCTCATCCATCGTGCGGTGGACAAGAAGAATGTGGAGCGTTTTCTTCGACCTCTGCCAAACCGACTTTGTGTTCTCGAGTGCTCTCTGCTCGCCCTCTCCCCTGTCAACCGCCGCACACAGCGATTCGAGACTTCCTATCAAAGCTTCCGTCTTTTTAAAAAATACTATCTGTGCGCCTATGCTGAGACTCAATGTAAACGCAAGCAGAATGAGTGCCGCAACAAAGCGTTTCATGCGTTTTTCTCCTTTTCGATTATCACTGCGTTTTTACTGCGATCAACCGTCATTATCAGCACATCCTCCGCCGAGAGTCCCTTTGCACGCAGCAGGCGTTTTAGCTCCCTGTCGTTCATATCGCAATCATCATAATGCTCACGGATTATTTTTCCGTCACTTATCACAAGGCACGGCATACCGTTATCGGGAAGCTGCAAGTTAAACGTTTTTGCGGTCAATGCGTTTTCATCGGGCTTGAGCATAACGGAAAGCTTGCCGTTTGTCTCAAGCACCGCATAGCCGACTGTTGAAATATCAAACACATCCTTTTGTCTGAGCGCCGTGAGCAGGTCATCAACAGTGTAACGCAGACGCTTTATCTCCTTTTGGTCTATCTTGCCGTCTCTTATTACGGTTACAGCGTTGCCCTCCAAAATTCTGCGTGCGCCCCTGCTCTTCATCGAAATCACGGAGCTGATTATCTCGAATATAACAAGCAGCAGCACCGCAACAACGGAATTGAGCAACGGTATATCCGTATCCTGCATCGGTATAGCCGCAATTTCCGAGAGCAGGATGGTTATAACCAGCTCGGACGGCTGAAGCTCGCCTATCTGCCGCTTGCCCATTATTCTCACCGCCGCAGTCGCAAGCACATACAGAATCAGGATTCTTATCATTGTCAGTACCATATTGTGCCTCCGCACCTTTAAAGTTTTCTCTGTTTTACCTTATCCAAAAAACGGCGAAATAATCGCCTTAATCATTGACCGCTGAAGTTTTTATGTGTATAATAGGCTTTGTATGAAAACCTATCTTCAGAGGGGCGGTGATATTTTGAAAAAGCATATTCTCGGAATAGACATCGGCGGCACAAAATGTGCCGTATTGCTCGGGAATATTGAGAGCGACACCGACTCCATAATTCTCGACAAGCTCCGCTTTGAGACACACTCGGAGCGTGGCTGGAAAGCCGTGACGGACGAGCTGATGCAGAGCGTGGAAGCGGTTATTTCGAGAAATCCGCTCACCGCAGACGACATTCTCGCACTCGGAATCAGTTGCGGCGGCCCGCTTGACAGCAAAAGAGGCGTTATCCTCTCACCACCGAATCTTCCCGACTGGGACGGTGTTCCGATAGTCGAGATGATAGAAAAGCGCTTTGGAATAAAAGCATATCTTCAAAACGATGCAAACGCCTGTGCCCTTGCCGAATGGAAATTCGGCGCAGGAAAAGGGATGAAAAACATTATTTTTCTCACCTTCGGCACGGGAATGGGTGCAGGTTTGATATTAAACGGCAAGCTCTACAGCGGTCAAAACGATATGGCAGGCGAGGTCGGCCATATCCGCTTGGCAGAGGACGGCCCTATGGGCTACGGCAAGAACGGCTCCTTTGAGGGCTTTTGCAGTGGCGGCGGCATAGGCAGACTCGCTCAAAAGACAGCACTTGCCGCACTCAAAAACGGCAAGTCCACGCTGATGTGCAAAAGCGAAGCGGAAATTCCGTCAATCAGCGCAAAAACCGCCGCAGAAGCCGCCGACATGGGCGACGAAACCGCTCTTGAGGTATACAGAACCTGCGGAGAAAAGCTCGGTGAGGGTCTTGCGATACTTGCCGACATTCTCGACCCCGAGGCGATTATAATCGGAAGCATTTTTGCCCGTTCGGGGCATTTGCTCATAGACAGCATGAAAAAGACACTTTACCGTGAGGCTTTGTCGCAGACGGCAAAATGCAAAATCCTCCCGGCAGGTCTCGGTGAAAGGATTGGCGACCTTGCATCGCTCGGAATCGCCATTGATGCAATAGAGGGAGGCAAATAAATGGGCAGAGAGAAGGAAATTTTTGAAGAACTGTTTGTGCGCTACCCTGTCCTCGAGCCGATAAAAAACGAAATAAAGAGTGCATATGATATAATCTGCGGCTGTTATGACGGCGGCGGCAAGCTGCTTATCTGCGGCAACGGCGGCAGTGCGGCGGACGCACAGCACATCGTCGGTGAGCTGATGAAGGGCTTTTTGTCAAAGCGTGAGCTCAGTGATGAGCAAAAGCGGACATTCTCCTGCATTGACGGCGGCGAATATATTGCAGACAATTTGCAGGGTGCGTTGCCGGCTATAGCACTGAGTGCTCATGAGGGCTTGAACACAGCTTTCGCAAACGATGTTGCGGCCGATTTGATCTATGCACAGCAGGTTTTCGCTTACGCTTCGACAAGCCCCGATGTTCTCATTGCGTTGAGCACCTCGGGCAACAGCAGGAATGTTGTGAATGCGGTAAAAACCGCAAAGGCTCTCGGCATAGAGTCTATCGGCATAACAGGCGAAAATCCGAGCTTACTCAGCGAACTTTGCACCGTCTGTCTGAGATTGCCCGAAAGCGAAACATTCAAGATTCAGGAGCTTACCCTCCCCGTCTATCACGTTCTGTGTGCGATGACCGAGGCGACATATTTTGACAGATAATCCAAAACAAGGGGAAACAAAATGGCACATTCAATTCCGAGAGCGGAGCACCCGAATCCGCAATTTGAAAGAAAAAGCTGGCTCAACTTAAATGGCGAATGGGAGTTTGAAATTGACAACTCAACAAGCGGCAGAGAGCGTGGACTTCAAAATTCCGAGCATCTCAGCTCTAAGATAATCGTCCCGTTCTGCCCCGAGAGCCGTCTGTCCGGCGTTGAACACACGGACTTTTTAAGCTGCGTATGGTACAGGCGTGACCTTGAGATAAGCGATGCACAGCTCGGTGGCAGGGTTATACTTCACTTCGGTGCGGTAGATTACGATACGATAGTTTACATAAACGGCGAGAAAGCTATAACTCACAAGGGCGGCTATGTCTCGTTTGAGGCTGATGTCACAAAGTTTTTGAAGGTCGGCACAAACTCAATCGCAGTAGAGGCTCGTGACGACTCAAGAGCACCGCTTATTGCAAACGGCAAGCAGAGCATGGAGTTGCTTTCCCACGGCTGTGACTACACAAGAACCACGGGTATTTGGCAAACTGTTTGGGCAGAGTTCGTACCCGAAAGCTACATCAAAAACATAAAACTTTTCCCCGAGCCAGACAACTGTGCCGTCTCCTTCTCCGCAGAGCTTTGCGGCGATGCAGAGCTTAAAATCGAAGCCTTCTACAAGGGCAAAAATGTCGGAGAATATATTTACGAAAACGCCGCAGGCTGTGTCTCCGGCGAGATAAAGCTGAGTGAAAAGCACCTTTGGGAAGCAGGTCACGGCAGACTTTACGACCTCAAGATAACCTTCGGCAAGGATGAGGTTAAGAGCTACTTCGGTCTGCGTTCGATTCGCCTTGACGGTATGAAATGCCTGATAAACGGTAAATCGGTTTTCCAGCGTCTCGTACTCGACCAGGGCTTTTACCGTGGCGGTATTTACACCGCTCCCTCCGATGCGGATATTATAAAGGACATTGAGCTTTCCATGGCGGCAGGCTTCAACGGTGCAAGACTGCATCAAAAAGTCTTTGAGCCGAGATTCCTCTATCACTGCGACCGCTTAGGTTATCTCGTTTGGGGCGAATATCCCAACTGCGGACTCGACTACTCCGCTCCCGATGCACTCTACGGCATTTTGCCCGAATGGTGCAGTGAGGTCAGGCGTGACTTCAATCACCCTGCGATAATCGGCTGGTGCCCGTTCAACGAGACATGGAACTACAAGGGCCGTGAGCAGAGAAATGAGCTTATCGAGACTGTATACAGAATCACAAAACAGCTCGACTCCACTCGTCCCTGCATCGACACGAGCGGCAACTTCCATGTTGTGACGGATATTTTCGATGTTCATGACTACGAGGGCGACCCCGAAGTTTTCAAGGCTCGCTATGACAGGCTGACGGATGAGGGTGTGTTGGTTGACAAGCACTATCCCCGTCAAAAATATGCAGGTGAGCCTACCTTCGTCAGCGAATACGGCGGAATCCGTTGGGCAAGCGGCGAAGAGGGTCAGCACTCATCCTGGGGATACGGCGAAACGCCCATGACCGAGGAGGAATTTGTTGAGCGTTACAAGGGTCTTACCGACGCTCTGCTCGACAATCCGCTGATGCTCGGCTTCTGCTACACTCAGCTCTATGATATAGAGCAGGAGCAAAACGGTCTCTATGACTATGACCGCAATCCCAAGTTTGATATGTCCATATTCAAGACTATCAACTCCAGAAAAGCAGCTATAGAGAAATAAACAAATAATTTGAAAGGACTATAAACTATGGCACATTCAATTCCGAGAGCGGAGCATCCGAATCCGCAGTTTGAAAGAGAAAACTGGCTCAACTTAAACGGCGAATGGGAGTTTGAAATCGACAACTCCGTAAGCGGCAGAGACAGAGGACTCCAAAATTCCGAGCACCTCAGCTCGAAGATAATCGTCCCGTTCTGCCCCGAGAGCCGTCTGTCGGGCGTACAGAATGTTGATTTTATGAGCTGCGTGTGGTACAGAAAAGACCTCGACATAACCGAGGAACAGCTCAAAGGC
This sequence comes from uncultured Clostridium sp., assembly GCA_964386035.1. Taxonomy (GTDB): domain Bacteria; phylum Bacillota; class Clostridia; order Oscillospirales; family Acutalibacteraceae; genus CAG-177. Next base: position 20,260 of record CAYLQT010000005.1, read on the forward strand.
AAGGTCATCCTTCACTTCGGTGCGGTTGACAACGACACCACAGTATACATAAACGGCGAAAAGGCCATGACACACAAGGGCGGCTACGTCTCGTTTGAGGCTGATGTCACAAAGTTTTTGAAGGTCGGCGTAAACTCCGTTGCAGTCGAGGCTCGTGACGATGTCAGAAATCCCCTTGTTTGCAGAGGCAAGCAGAGCGAAAAATACTATTCTCACGACTGTGACTACACAAGAACCACGGGTATTTGGCAGACCGTCTGGGCAGAGTTCGTACCCGAGGCTTATATAAAGAATATCAAGCTTTTCCCCGAGCCGGACAACTGCGCCGTTTCCTTCTCCGCAGAGCTTTGCGGCAGCGCAGAGCTTAAAATCGAAGCTTTCTACGAGGGCAAAAAAGTCGGAGAATATACTTATGAAAACGCCGCAGGCTGTGTCTCGGGCGAGATGAAGCTGAGTGAAAAGCACCTTTGGGAGGTCGGCTGCGGCAGACTTTATGACCTCAAGCTCACCTTCGGCAAGGACGAAGTAAAGAGCTACTTCGGTCTGCGCTCGGTTCGCCTTGACGGATTCAAATATCTCATCAACGGCAAGTCCGTTTTCCAGCGTCTCGTGCTCGACCAGGGCTTCTACCGTGACGGTATTTACACCGCTCCCACAGAGGAAGATCTTATAAAGGACATTGAGCTTTCCATGGCGGCAGGCTTCAACGGCGCAAGACTTCATCAGAAGGTATTTGAGCAGAGATTTATCTATCACTGCGACCGTCTCGGCTATCTCGTTTGGGGCGAATATCCCAACTGGGGCCTTGACTACTCCGCTCCCGATGCTGTTTACGGCATCCTCCCCGAATGGTGCGAGGAGGTCAAGCGTGACTTCAACCATCCGTCAATAATCGGCTGGTGCCCGTTCAACGAGACTTGGGACTTCGGCGGCCGTCAGCAGAGAGACGAGCTGCTCGAGATAGTTTACAGAGTAACAAAGCAGCTTGACACCACCCGTCCCTGCATTGACACGAGCGGCAACTTCCACGTCATCTCCGATATTTTCGATGTCCACGACTACGAGCAGGATCCCGAGATATTCCGTGCGAATTATGAAAAGCTTGTGCCCGAGGGAACTATATACGACAGACACGACAACCGTCAGGAATATGCAGACGAGCCGATTTTCGTCAGCGAATACGGCGGAATCAAGTGGGTTATCGGCGGCGAGCAGGATGGCAACTCCTGGGGCTACGGCAATACTCCCAAAACCGAGCAGGAATTCATCGACCGCTACAAGGGTCTTACAGACGCACTGCTTGAAAATGAGAAGATGTTCGGATTCTGCTACACTCAGCTCTACGATATAGAGCAGGAGCAGAACGGTCTTTACGACTACGACCGCAATCCGAAGTTTGATATGTCGATTTTCAAGGCTATCAACTCCGCTAAGGCGGCTATAGAGGACTAAAACGAAACGGGCGGAGCTTAAAAGCTTCGCCCGTTTTTTCTGTCGAAAAAAGTTAAGAAAGTGCAAAATAGGGGTTTACAAGCAAATAAAGTTATGATATATTTATTAAAGCAAAGAAATCTTTAAGAGCGGTACAGAGATGCCGACAAGATGGTCATATTCAATGCGGATTAGGGTATCCGTATGTTTTTGTACGATTTTGTCGGTGGACAAGGTCGTATTTTTTATTACTTCGGGGTGAAAAAGTGGACTTCAAGGCATATATCATGGACTCCGCGGCGATAAACCGTGCACTCGCAAGAATATCGCACGAGATAATCGAGCGAAACAGCGATTCGGATGAAATCTGCCTTGTCGGGATAATGCGAAGAGGTGCTCCGCTTGCGGACATACTGTGCGAAAAAATCAATTCGCTCGGAGTTAAGACACAGAAAGGCTATCTTGACATCACCCTCTACCGTGACGACTTGAGCGAAAGTGACAATCAGCCCACGGTAAACGCATCAAAGCTTGACTTTTCCGTTGAAGGCAAAACCGTCATTATGGTTGACGACGTGCTTTACACGGGCAGAACCGCCCGCGCTGCCATGGATGCAATAGTCGCACTCGGTCGCCCTGCAAGAATACAGTTTGCAACACTCATAGACAGAGGTCACAGGGAGCTGCCGATAGTCGCAGACTATGTAGGCAAGAACGTCCCCACCTCTCGGGGTGAAGTGATAGTAGTAAATATGCCTCCGTTTGACGATGAGACAAGCGTAGCTGTTTACAATAAATAAGGCTTTTTCGCCTGACGGCGTTTGAGTATAAAAAGTGTAAATTTTTTGAGGAGGTCAAAAATATGAAACTTATCTACAACATTGAAGACAAGCCGAAGTTCGGCAAGCTTCTTGTCTTCGCATTCCAGCAGCTTCTTGCCATCATGGCTGCTACCATCGCAGTTCCGATGATTATATCGGGTGTTTACGACTGCGGTGAGGTTCCCATGAGCACTGTTGCCGCACTTTTCGGTGCAGGTGCAGGTACTCTTGTCTATGTTCTCTTCACCAAGGCTAAGAGCCCCGTTTTCCTCGGTTCCTCGTTCGCATTCCTTGGCTCTATGGCAGCCGCATTTGCAGGTGCAAGCTCTGTTGCTCTCGGCTATCTCGGCCTTATCATCGGCGCAATTTTCGCAGGTCTTGTCTATGTTGTCCTTGCTATCGCCGTCAAAATCTCCGGCGTTGACTGGATAAACAAGCTCATGCCCGCAGCAGTTATCGGCCCCACAGTTGCCATTATCGGTCTCTCCCTTGCAGGAAATGCTGTTGGTGACCTTCAGAAGGGCGCTAACCCCAACACAAGCGTTTATGTTGCTATCGTCTGCGGTCTCGTAACTCTCTTTGTTACAATGATCTGCTCCGTATTCGGCAAGAAGATGGTCAAGCTCATCCCGTTCATCATCGGCATCCTCTCCGGCTATGCTGTTGCCGCTGTGTTCACAGTTATCGGCATAAAGACCGGCAACGATGCTCTGAAAATCATCGACTTCAGCGGCTTTGCGGCTCTTGTTGACGGCGGCATAGGTGTCAAGACCTTCTTCTCAGTCCCCGACTTCACTTTCATAAAGGCTTTCGGTGCTTTCGGTAAACTGAGCGGCTCTTACATAGCTGCAATCGCAGTTGCTTATGTTCCCGTTGCGTTCGTTGTTTTCGCAGAGCATATCGCTGACCACAAGAACATCTCCACAATAATCGAGAAGGACCTCCTCGTTGAGCCCGGTCTGCACAGAACCCTCCTCGGTGACGGCATCGGCTCCATGGTCGGCGCATTCTTCGGCGGCGCTCCGAACACCACCTACGGCGAGTCCATCGCTTGCGTAGCTATCTCCGGTAACGCTTCCGTTGCAACCATCATCTGCACCGCAGTGCTTGCAATAGTTATCGCTTTCCTCGCTCCCTTCGCAACCTTCCTCGCATCCATCCCCTCCTGCGTCATGGGCGGCGTGTGCATAGCTCTCTACGGCTTCATCGCAGTCAGCGGTCTGAAGATGATCCAGAAGGTTGACCTTGAGGACAACAGAAATCTCTTCGTTGTCTCTGTTATCCTTATTGCAGGTATCGGCGGTCTGACCCTCACCTTCAGTAAGGTCACAATCACCTCCATCGCTTGCGCTCTCATCCTCGGTATCGCTACCAACCTTGTTCTCGGCAAGAAGGGCAAGAAGGCTGAGTGAGTTAAACTGAATCAACACAAAAGAGCACGCTTTGCAAAAAGTGTGCTCTTTTTTCATCGGTGTGGCTTTTCCTTCGTCAAATTGTACAGCTTTGAGAGCAAATTTTTGTTACATTGACGAGACATATTATGATATAATTATATAATCAGAAGACTGGTGTATTGGAGGTCAATATGCTTTACAAACAGAACTACCTCTCATCTCTGCCCGATGAGCTTTTCAAGCATCCCACAAGCGAATACAGAGGCACTCCCTTTTGGGCGTGGAACTGCGAGCTTGAAAAGGACGAATTGCTCAGGCAAATAGAAGTCTTTAAGGAAATGGGACTTGGCGGCTTTCATATGCACGTGCGTACCGGACTCGGCACTGAGTATCTCAGCAACGAGTTTATGAACCTTATCCGTGCCTGCGTTGACAAAGCTAAGGATGAAAAAATGCTCGCATGGCTCTATGACGAAGATCGTTGGCCCTCCGGAGCGGCAGGCGGAATAGTCACAAAGGATAAGCGTTTTCGTGCCCGTCACCTGTTGTTCACAGTCAAGCCCTATGACGGCTCGGTAGGCTTCACCGACGATGCATCATCCAGAGCTGTACGCTCCGAGGACGGTCATCTGCTCGCCTGCTATGACATTGTGCTTGACCGAAACGGTTATCTCAAGAGCGGCAAGCGTATTTCCGAGAGTGACACTGCCGAGGGCACAAAATGGTATGCTTATCTCGAGATAAGCTCCGAAAACCCGTGGTACAACGGTCAAACATATCTCAACACCCTTGACAAGGCGGCTGTTGAGCGTTTCATAGAAGTCACGCACGAGAGATACAAAGAGACCGTCGGTGACGAATTTGACGAAACCGTACCCGCCATCTTCACAGATGAACCTCAGTTCACAAGAAAAGGTTTAATGAACAACTCGACTGACACGGACGATATTATCATGCCGTGGACAGACGATTTTGCCAAAACATATTCCGAGGCATATTCTCAGGACATTATGGAGCATTTGCCCGAGATTTTCTGGGATCTGCCAAACGGCGAGGCTTCACTCGCACGATACCGTTATCACGACCATATTGCGGAACGCTTTGCCTGTGCCTTTGCGGACACCGTAGGCGGCTGGTGCCGCAAAAACGGTATTGCACTCACCGGTCACATGATGGATGAGCCGACGCTCGACAGTCAGACCGGCGCACTCGGTGAGGCAATGCGCTCATACAGAGGCTTTGACCTGCCCGGAATCGATATGCTCTGCTCCTGGAAGGAATACACCACTGCAAAACAGGCACAATCCGCATCACATCAATACGGTCGTGAGGGTGTGCTCTCCGAGCTTTACGGCGTGACAGACTGGGACTTCGACTTCAGAGGTCACAAATTAAACGGCGACTGGCAGGCGGCTCTCGGAGTTACCGTGCGTGTTCAGCATCTGTCATGGGTGTCCATGGCAGGCGAAGCGAAGCGTGATTATCCCGCTTCAATAAACTATCAGTCTCCGTGGTACAAGAAATACTCCTGTGTTGAAGATCATTTTGCACGAGTAAACACCGCCTTGACAAGAGGTACTCCCACGGTGAAAGTTGGTGTCATACATCCGATTGAGAGCTTTTGGCTTCACTGGGGCCCCAACGACAAATCGGGACTTCTCAGAAGTGAGCTTGACAACAACTTCAAGAACCTCACCCAATGGCTACTGTTCGGAAGCATCGACTTTGACTTTATCAGCGAATCACTCTTTCCCGAGCTTTGCTCCGAAGCAGGCGCACCGCTCAAGGTCGGTGAAATGCAATATGATGCCATAATTGTGCCGGGGTGCGAAACTCTTCGCTCCACCACTCTCGACAGACTCGAGAGGTTCCGTGCAAACGGCGGCAGGCTTATCTTCCTCGGCAACGCTCCGACACTTGAAAATGCCGTGCCATCCGAAAGGGGTAAAAAGCTTTATCAGGACAGCATCCGCATCCCCTATCAGCGTGCCGCAATTCTCGATGAGCTTGACGATCTACGCACAGTCTGCATAAGAAACAAGAACGGTCATCTGACCGACGGATTGATATATCAGTTGCGTGAGGACGGCGACAGCCGCTGGCTGTTCATTGCACACGCCACCGAGCCGTATGATCCGAATATAGACAACTACAGAGACATCAAAATAACCGTAAACGGCGAATATTCCCCCGTTATATATGACACATTGAGCGGAGAAATAAAGCCGGCAGATTTCGAGTACATAAACGGCAACACTGTTATCAGTGCAAGACTTTATGACTTTGACAGTCTACTCCTGCGACTTTATAATGGGCACGGTGAGGCTCAGTACATCGAGCCCGACAAGAAGGAATATAATGGGCGAGAGCTTCCGTGCGAGGTCGATTATGAGCTTGATGAGCCTAATGTCCTATTGCTCGACATGGCAAGATTTGCTGTTGACAATGACAATCTGAGTCAAAGCGAGGAAGAGCTGTTGCGTGCAGACAACATCTGCCGTGAAAAGCTCGGGTTCCCGATGCGTTACGGTGCATCTGTTCAGCCGTGGGTCATCGACGAACCGAAGCCCGAGCATACGGTAAAGCTTCGTTTCACGGTGATGAGCGACATAGAGCTTGACAATGCACAGCTTGCACTTGAGGATGCGGAGAAGGCCGCAATAGTCCTCAACGGTGAAGCGGTTGGCAACACCGTTACAGGTTGGTATGTTGACAAGTCGATAAAGACCGTCAAACTGCCTAAGCTCAAAAAGGGCGAAAACATCATTGACATCACGCTCCCCTTCGGCAGAAGAACAAATGTCGAATGGTGCTATCTGCTCGGTGACTTCGGCGTTGAAGTAAGAGGACGGCTCAAGAAATTGACCGCCAAGCCCGAGAAGCTTGCTTTCGGCAGTATCGTCAATCAGGGTTTCCCCTTCTATGGCGGATGCGTGACCTACAAGACAGCAATCAGTCTTCCCGACGGCGATGCGGAAATTAAGATACCGCACTACAGCGGTGCCGTTACCGACATCTTTGTTGACAAGAAGCATATCGGTGAGATAATCTATCCGCCCTATAAGCTCATAATCAACGGTCTCGATGCCGGCGAGCACGAAATCGCCATAAAGCTCTACACCAACCGCAGAAATTCCTTCGGTGCGGTGCATCTTGCCGACAGAAAATGCTGTTGGATAGGGCCGAACGCATGGCGTGAAGACGGCTGCCGATGGTCTTACGAATACCTTTTACGCAATATAGGTGTGCTTTCCGCACCTATTATATACAGCTTAAAAAAATAAACATAAGGAGTTCAGAAAAGCGATGAAAAAGACACTCAAATCAGTTCTTGCGATTGTCATGGCTATGACCATGCTCCTGTCCTGTGCTTTCTCCGCCGCCGCAAGTACGGCAAACGTGAAAGCCGCGGCCGCACCGACGAGCATATCAGCCTCCGACATTCCGCAGATCATCACCGGTGTCGTAAAGTTCGGAATTGCCGCAGCAAAGACGGCATACGAGCTCTATGACAAGTACGTTCCCCAGGAGATCAAGGACATCAACTCGACAGTTGCCGAGGATACGGTAAACGCTGTCAAGAATCTTGCCGAGATCGAGCCTCTCAAGGTTGTCATCCAGGGCAAAGAGTACGATCTGAGCACAATGCTCGGTCTTATCGGTGCTCTTGCAAAGGCTGAGACCGACAAGGAGAAGTCATCCATACTCATCTCCTACCTCGGCTGCCTGTTCACAAAGATAATCGGATTTATTGCCGACGTTATCCCCATGCCGAGCGGTCTTAACAAGCTTGAGGACTACAAGGCAGAGAGCGAGAATTTCTACAAGGGAACCGATAAGTTTGCCACCGAAGCCGCAAGTGCAAAATGGCAGCTCGGCTACAGTCAGGCAAGCCTTGTTCCCGACGATGTTCTCAACGGTAACTATTATCTTGCAGGCTACCTGCTCCAGAACTTCCCCTCCAACACTGTTGAGACGGTTCTCGACGACATGAAGGTTCGCACCGTTGTTCTTGACGACGGCAGAGGCAAGGTCGTTTTCTCGACCATCGAGTGCATCGGCATTGCAAACGAAGATATTAAGCAGATCCGTGACAGAGTTGCAAAGGAGCTCAAGGGTGAGAATATCATTTCCGTCAACATTTTCGCAACACACTGCCACAGCTGCATTGACACTCAGGGTCTTTGGAATCCCTTCTTTGCCAAGCTTGCAAAGAACATCGGCGTAACACTCACCAGCAAGGGCGAGTATTCCTCCGGCACAGACCCCAAGTATATGGAGTTCCTCTTTGACACCACCACCGACACTATCGTTGAGGCTTGCAAGAACATGAAGTCCGGCGATATGTATGAGGCCACCATCGACCACATCGGTGATGATTACATCAACGACAAGCGCGGCGTTGTGGATGCTATTGACAACCTCACAAGACTTCGCTTTGTTCCCGACGACGGCAGCAAGGAGACCTATATTGTCAATATGTCCGCTCACCCGTACATCACCGGTCTCAAGACCGACAAGAGCAGCGGCAAGGAGCTTTCCGCCGATTACACCTACTATATGGAAGAGATAATCAGCGGCAAGGAAAACAATGCTAACTTTATGTTCATCAACGGCGCACTTTGCGGCATCTATTCCGCACGTGGCGTTACCAACGACGGTGTTGACACTGTTCGCAGAAGCGAGGAAGCTACCCGTTACGGTCACGAGCTGGGCAGAATGGTCGTTGCTATGACCATGACCAAGGATGAGATAAAGAAGGCCGGCGATTGGCTGACAAATGACAGTTTCTACGCCGAGGCTATCGCAAACATCAACAACAATACCGAGCTTACCGACGAGGAAAAGCAGAAGAGACTCGATAACATCAGCGTTTGGTATGAGAACTGGACTCCCGTTAAGGAGACCAAGGTTGAGCCTATACTCAACATCAGACATAAGGAAGTTCTCGTTCAGATAAACAACCCCATCATTCAGGCTGTCGGCAAGGCAAGACTCGTTGGCAACAAGATCTACTATGATGAGGATGAGAATCTTTACACCGTCACAGAGGTCGGCTATCTTGAGATCGGCAAGAACCTCAAGATCGCTCTTCTTCCCGGCGAGGTTTCCCCCGAGCTTATCGACGGCCAGGGCTCTTGCCTCGGTGAGTATGCTTACAGCGGCGCAGACTTCGGTTATCCGTCACTCAACAGCATAGTCAGCGACTATTGCGGCAAGGATGTCGGTCTGTATGTATTCGGTGAAGCTAACGACGGCTGCGGCTACATTGTCCCCGACAATGACTACAGCATGACCTTCTTCGATGACTCCGACCTTCTCGGAGACCACTATCAGGAGTCCATAGCTTTCGGCCCGAACGTTGCATCCGACCTTGTTAAGGCTTTCGGTGAGATGATGGCAGAGCTTAAAGCAGCAAAATAAAACAACGCTGTCAGTTGACAGTTGAGCACAACCGCCCTCGTATGGTATACATACGAGGGCGGTTTTTTGGATTGTTGGGTATGGGTGGGGTTGATTTTTGTCTGCACTTTCATCATAGGTACTATGTTTTGCAGTGTTTTGATGAGTTTAGTAAGCAAATGTGTTCCTACTTTGTGCCAACAGACAGGGGCAAGCCTGTCCCGACGACGAGGTTAAAAAGGAAAATCCTACCGCAGAGACAGCCATTGCGGTTGTTATTGTCGGCGTAGCGGCAAGAGATAAGTCGAGCAACAGTTTGCTCGCAAACAGATAAACGCCCCCTCACACTTTCGTGCAAGGGAGCGTTGGCATTTTCTTTTTACACCTGAGTTTGTACTCCGATAAACAGTGGCAGATTGGTTTCGGTATCTATTATGGCATAGACGAACGGGCGGTTAAGGAAAACCGTATGCTCCTCACGCATCGCCATTTTATTGACTCCCACAAGCGTTGCGGCGGCGGCTTTTGTGCCGTGCTCATCCACCTCAATGAAGGTTTTGTGGATAACCGTGTCTATATAGAGGGGGTTGTCGCTATCCTCGAGTAGAGATGAAAAATCCGCTTTTAGAGGGTCAAATGCCGCTTTCACGCCCATTGTCTCGAGCGTTTTGATGAGCATTGTGCTGTATTCGCTCTTGAATTTCGGGATAGTCACGGAAACCTCGGAGAAAGTCGAGGCATTGCTGAGAATAGACATAAATTCTTCCCCGTTGAGCGAACCCACAAAGTCGTCTATACCCACACCCTCCTTCGGAAGCAGGGCGGCAAATGCGAAGCGGCCGTTTTTATATGACTTCACAAAGCCGGTTGCACTTTCACTCTCAAGGTATATTTTCTCGGTCGAGTGCATATATTCCGCCTTTTGGCGTGCAAATGAGTATGCGGTAAAATCGCCGTCAGATATATCATCCTTTGTGTACGGCTCCTCCCACTTTGCGCTGAAGGCTATTGCGTTTATCAACAGCATGGTCATCTGAGCTATATCGGCAGGGCCGTTTAACAGCTTATCTATCATACCGTCGGTATTCTTCTTGACCCAGCCGTTGACGCTCTCATATGTCCCCTTGTCGGAAAACGGTGCGGAGAAAGCATCCGCCGAATAGTAGTCCGCAACCTTTTTGAGAAAAACGGGGTTGGCAACAACGCCGCTGTTGAGCCAAAGGGAATTGGCACTGCTAACCTCACCGCCCTCGCTTATCAAGGCGCAGTAGGCTTTGATATAGGCATTGAGCGTGTCACGGTCAATGCCGCCGAGCGTCGCTTCAAGCTCCGAAAGCGTCTCACCCTCCGCACCGTTTTGGGTCATAGCCAGCACCGAGAGTACGGAAAGCGGCGAAACGAGCGTGTTCTGACCGTTTTTGTACTCGTTTTTAAACAGCTCAAGCGCAAACGATGCCGAAGCTGCCGTGAAGCGTTCATCGGGCGATTTAGACTGAGCCCCGCTCTTTGATACATTAGCCATAAGATTTACTACATTTTTACTTTTTATTCCCTTGGAGTAAAGTCTTCCGCAGCCCGAAAATGCGGCGGTGCCTGTCAATAAAATCAGCAGGCTTGTCGACAGTGCCATAAATCTCTTGAAACTCATAAAAATCCCCTTATCAAAAATCCGTCTGTGCTCCGATAAATATCGGCAAGTTGGTCTGTGTGTCGATTATCGCATAGACAAACGGTCTTGTCAAGCGCACCTCTTTCGGCTCTTCCGTGGGCATAGCACTTGCCGTCGCATCCATCATGACCGCCGTGATAGCCGCCGCCTTTGTACCCTCCTCGCCAACTTCAATAAAGGTCTTGTGAACGACATTGCTGATATATATATTACCCGACTGCGACTGACCGAGGGACGAAAAATCTGCCTTTTGGCTATTGAACGCAGTTTTTATGCCCATGCTTTGGAGCGTATCGACGAGCGTGGCGTTATATTCGCACTTAAACTTCGGCATCTGTGTATTGACTTTGGTCTGCCGGCGAGACTCCATAGCTTTCAAAAATTCCGTGCCGCCGAGTGATGAAACATAGCTGTCAAAATTCACACCCTCATTCGGCAACAGTGCGACAAAGGCAAAATTATCTCCCGCATAGCGTTTGACAAAGCCCTTGGCATTGTCCGTCTCGATATATTCGCTCTCGCTCGAGTACATATATTCAACCTTTTCAGAGCCACCCTTGAAATTGGTGAAATAACCGTCTCGGACGCAGTTTTCGGTATACGGCTCTTTCCACTTGGCATCGAGGCTCAAGGCGTTCAAGAGTATCATAACCGTTGATTGATCCACAAAATCGACTATTTTTTCTATCTTGCCGTCGGTCTGTTCCCTCACCCAACGGTTTATGTCATCAAGCGACTTTGTGCCGCTGAAATCGGCTTTATACATCTGCGACGAATAAAAATCTGCATTCTTTTGAAGGAAGGCACTCTCGACCGCCAATTTATCCGAGACCCAAAGCGAATTAGCACATTTTAATGTATCGTCGGCGGTGAGCATCGAAAGATAAGCGGCCATATAGGCATTGAGTGTATCACGCTCGAGGCCGCCGAGCGCCGCTTCAAGCTCGGAAAGTGTCTTGCCCTCTGCACCGTTTTGGGTCATGGCAAGGGCAGTAAGCACCGACAGCGGCGAGACGAGCGTATTTTTTCCGCTTTTATACTCGGTTTTGAACAGCTCGAGAGCAAACGATGCGGCAGATTTTTCAAATCGGCTGTCCGTTTGCTTCGCCGTGTGATCGGACTTTGATATACCGCTCATAAGATTCTGCGTGTCTCTGCCCTTATCCGCTTCTTTCACGGCAGTAAGAGTAGTTTCCGGCGCATCGCCGCTGCCGGAATTACAGCCTGCAAGAGCAAACGCCAAAGCTAACGCAAGTATCATTGCAATTATTCGTCTGCGCTTCATTTATTTTGCACCCTTTCTATTTTATATTCAATACGGCTTCGGTTATCGGCTTATTCGCCACACTTGACGGCACTGCTACCGCCATATAATATTCGTCGCCTGTCTCGGTTGCGGATTTCGATATTTCAAGAGTTAATGTTCCGCCCGAGAAACGGGCACTGTTTACGACATATTCGCCGTCGGTCACAGCGATTATTATCGACGAGGTTGAAAAAAAATCACTTCGAGCCGAAACTTCGGTTTTCAAATAGGCTTTAAAGGTGTCACTTAAATCCGAACTGCCGTCCAAATAGCCGTAAAGCTCCTGTTCGCTCCTGATGAGCGTCACACTCGGATAGCTCTTTTTGTCCTTCGTACTGCCATGCTTGAAGCTCCTAAAGCTTTTCACAAGCGAGGTGGCACCGCCGTTCGGCTTCGAGCCTGCCGAAAAATCGTCAGGCTGTGTCACATCTACGCTTGCATCGTTCACTGTTTCATAAACAGCGTCATATTCATCGGACTTTAAGGCTGATTCCGCACACTCGTTATATCCCTCGGCTCTACCGTTATTTAATTTTCCAACGCTTCCTTCGGTATCGGGAAGCATAAACCTTGACGCAAGCACAACGGAGACGAGAACCGCCGCAATGCACGGAACTGCTGTGAGAACCGCCTTTCTGCGCCTCCTTATCCTTTTCTTTTCTATATCTGCACGACGGTAAACTTCGCTTTTAAATTCTTCACTGTTCCTCATAGCAAAAATCCTCCTTTTCGAGCTCAGCTTTGAGTGCCTGCTTCGCCCTGTAATGCAGGTTGGCGATTTGCTTTTTGCTCTTGCCCATTATTTTTGCCGCACCGTCGGCATCCACCTGCTCAAAATAGGTGAGATAAAGCACGGTTCGATAATCAGCGGCAAGGCGTTCCATACATTCACGCACCGCCCTTGCATCCTCACGGCGATAAAAGCCGTCTATCGCACTCTCATCCCAACCATCTGCCGTATCCGACGGCACGGGGCGTTTTCTACGCAGATGATCGACTGCCTTATGCCGTGCGATTGAATATATGTAGGTCTTAAACGAGCTGTTGAAACGAAAACGCTTTGGGTGCACCAAAATTTCGACAAAGGTATCCATAGCTATGTCCTGTGCCTCCTCATAAGAGCCGACATAACCTTTGATGAAAAATATAAGCCTGTCTCGATAGGCATCCATAAGCTCATCGAAAGCACTTTTATCGCCCTCGAGGAAGCGGATATAGCTATTTTCACCCGTGTCCATTGGATCAATCCTTTCCGGGGCAGCGTCCTGCCCTTTCATCTATATAGTCGCACAAAAGGCGTGATTATCTCAGTAAAATTTTAAAAAAACGCAAAGAGCACCAAAAGTGTTCCTTGCGTTTCGATTCAGTTTATCCCGGGAGCGATAAAGCCCTCTCCGAGTATTTCACCGGCATCGGTGATGATTATAAACGTATCTGTATCTATGTGTCTGATTATCTTTGTAAGCTGCTGAACCTCTCGCTTCTTGACAGCACAAACGACCATATTCTTTTCTTTGCCCGTATAGCCGCCCTTGACGGGAAGTATGCTCACGCCCCTGCCCATCTGCGAGGTTATGGCATCGGCTATTTCCTGTGCGTGTTCGGTGACTGCCATGAGCATCTTGCCGCTGCCCGTGCCGTAGAGGATATAGTCAAGCAGGCGTGAATTGACAAAAATTGTGATGACCGCAAACATTGCCGACTCGACCGAACGAAAAACCACTGCGCCGAGCAAAACTATCACAACATCGCTCGCCATTATAACCTTGCCGACCTGAATATGCGGACGCCGCTTGTGGACTATTCTGCCGATAATATCCGTGCCGCCCGTCGTAGCTCCACGCATAAACACTATGGCAAGTCCCGAGCCGGTACACAGTCCGCAGAAGATTGCCGCCAATATCTGATTGCCCGTATAGACCGGCAAAAAGCTTGCGAAAACATCCAAAACTGCCGAAAGTATAACAGTAACCCACGCAGTCTTTGCCACAAAACGCCAGCCGATGAAAATAAAGCCGAGAATGAACAGCGGAATGTTGAGAATCAGGTTTGCCGTGCCCAGCGGGATGAAGTCAAAAAGATAATTCACGATTATCGCAAGTCCCGTAGTTCCGCTTTGTGCGATATGATTCGGCAACGCAAACGCAGTGACACCTATTGAATAGAGCGAACAGCCGACTATCCAGCAGATATTGTCTATCGCAATTCCGGCTATCTTCTGCCCCGTAGTCTTAGGAGCATCGGAATATCTGCGCTCGAGCCTTTTTTTGCGGCGTTCATAGGGGGTCAATGTCTCTTTAGCCTTTTTCTTCTTGCTCATTACTTCACCTCATAAGCATTTTCGGTATTGGTAATATGTTCAAAAAGCTGTGCTATTCTTTCATCCTCGCCCGAGAGATAGAGCCAGCCGAAAAGCGCTTCAAGACCCGTTGCGCTGTGATATTCGGCAGAGCTTGCATTCTTCGGGATTCTGCCCGTGTGAGCGTTTCTGCCACGCTTATAAATATCCGTCTCATGCTCTGTCAAAAGCGGTGCTATTGCCTGAGCCGCACGAGCCTGTGCTCCTGCACAGACACGCTTTGCCGCCAGAGGGTGGAGCTTGCCGACGGGTCTGTTTGCCTCGAGCACGAGGTTGCCCCTGACAAGCAGATCAAACACCGTATCGCCTATAAAAGCCAGTGTCAGCGGACTGAGCAGGTCGGGATCGGTATTTTTAAGTTCTTCACTGATTCCTATCAAATCGAAGCCTCCGTTTAAGGCATATAATCAAACTCGAAGTCGTAAATCTCGACCGTGTCTCCCTGCTGTATTCCCCTGTTTTCAAGCTCGGATATTATGCCGCTTGAATGGAGCACACGCTGAAAATACTGAAGAGACTCATAGTCATCCATATCGGTACGCTGCAAAATCTTCAAAAGCCACGGTGCCTCGACAACAAATATACCGTCCTCCTCGCGCACGGTGAATCCTGTGTCCTTCTGCCTCTCGAACATCTCAACAGGTATG
Organism: uncultured Clostridium sp.; assembly: GCA_964386035.1. GTDB lineage: Bacteria > Bacillota > Clostridia > Oscillospirales > Acutalibacteraceae > CAG-177. The sequence goes on from CAYLQT010000005.1 coordinate 35,290, forward strand.
GCCTCCGACTCATATCGCTTTATCGGCGGCAGAGTTTTAAGACGCCTTGCCACTGCATTTATTACCTCGGCAGTGCCCTCCTGAATCGGTGCACACATGGTATAAAACTCATAGCCCCTCGAGGTAAAATACTCACGAAGTTCTTCAAGCTTTGCATCGTCCGCCATATCGATCTTGTTTGCCGCAACTATCTGCGGAAGCTTTGAAAGCTCGGGATCGAACTTTTCAAGCTCGGCATTTATCTTCTCAAAATCCTCTATCGGATCTCTGCCCTCACTGCCGGCGGCATCGATAATATGCAATAACATTCTGCAACGCTCGACATGGCGTAAAAACTCGTGACCGAGACCCACTCCGTCACTTGCGCCCTCGATAAGTCCCGGAATATCCGCCATGACGAAGGACTCGCCCTCGCCCATGCTGACAACTCCGAGCACCGGGGTTATGGTTGTGAAATGATAATCTGCAATTATCGGCTTTGCCTCGCTGACCACTGAGATAAGAGTGGATTTTCCGACATTCGGGAAGCCGAGCAGACCGACATCGGCAAGCAGCTTCAGCTCAAGAATTATCTCCCACTCCTCGCCCGGAGTTCCGCTCTTTGCAAATCTCGGGGTCTGACGGGTCGGGGTCTTGAAATGTGTGTTGCCCCAGCCGCCTCTGCCGCCCTTTGCGGCTACGAAAGAGGTCTTTTCGGACATATCCGCCATGACCGCATTGGACTGAGCCTCACGGATTATTGTACCTCTCGGTATGCGGATAACGAGATCCTCGCCGTTTTTGCCACGCCTGCGGTTGCCATCGCCACGCTTTCCGTCGGCGGCGGTATACTTACGCTTATAACGGAAATCTGCAAGGGTAGCAAGGTTATCGTCAACCTCAAAAATTATATCGCCGCCCTTGCCGCCGTCGCCGCCATCGGGGCCGCCCGAAGCGACATACTTCTCACGGTGGAAAGTAACGGCACCATCGCCGCCGTTTCCTGCCTTAATTTTGATTTTTGCAATATCTACGAACATAAATTTTCCTTTTCTGTGATTGTGGCAAGGGACTTTATCAGCCTGCTCTTGCTGCCTTGATATTTTCTACGAATTTGCGTGCTGTCTCGGTTATCTTCTGATAATCGCCTGTCTTTGCACCTGCGGTGAGTGAGCTGCCTGCGCCGACTGCTACAGCACCTGCCTTTATCCACTCGGCAGCATTATCCGCATCTACACCGCCCGTGGGCATCATCTTGGCATAAGGGATGGGGCCTCTTATCGCCTTGATTATCTTGGGGCCGAACAAATCGCCGGGGAACACCTTGAGAATGTCCGCACCTGCTTCCATGGCGGCAACGGCCTCCTTGACTGTCATTATGCCGGGCATAACTGCGGTTCTGTAGCGGTTGCACATTTTGACTGTCTCGAGGTCAAAATAGGGGCTGACAACGAACTGTGCGCCCGAAAGCATGGCGATTCTCGCAGTGGGAGCGTCCATAACCGTGCCTGCGCCGAGAATCATTTCCTCGGGAGTATAACGCTTTGCAAGCTCCTCGATAACCTTGTCCGCATGAGGGACGGTAAAGGTAAGCTCAATCGCCGCAACGCCGCCCTCGATGCAAGCATCGGTTATTCTGCACGCCTCGTCTGCCGTTTCCGCTCTTACGACTGCGACTATACCGCAATCCTGTATCTTAGTAAGTATGTGTTCCTTATCCATTTTTATCTTCCTTTCTTATCTCTGAACTCTTGCACCTGCGCCGCCCATAACTGCCTCAACCTCACGCTTGCTTGCCATTGAGGTGTCGCCCGGTGTGGTCATTGCGAGTGCGCCGTGTGCTATACCGTAATTTACCGCCTTTTGAGCATCGCCTGTCTCCATAAGTCCGTAAATAAGACCCGATGCGAACGAATCGCCGCCGCCGACACGGTCGAAAATCTCGAGCGAATCGAGCTTCATGCCCTCATAGAGCTTGCCGTCCGCCCAGCAGATAGCACTCCAATCATTGACGGTTGCGGTCTTGACCGTTCTGAGAGTGGTTGCCACGACCTTAAAATTCGGATAAATCTTAACGGCGTTCTCTATCATCTTGCAATAACCGTCAACATTGAGCTTTTTAAGAGAAGCGTCATTGCCCTCTACCTCAAGTCCGAGGCAGGCGGTGAAATCCTCCTCGTTGCCTATCATGACATCGATATACTTTGCGATCTCACGGTTGACCTGCTGTGCCTTCTCCTGACCGCCGATTCCCTTCCACAGCGAGGGGCGATAGTTGAGGTCATAGGAAACTATTGTGCCGTATTCCTTCGCCTTTTTGACTGCGGCTATGACGGTATCTGCACTCGTCTCGGAAAGGGCGGCATAGATTCCGCCCGTATGAAGCCAACGCACGCCGAGGGTGCCAAAGATATAATCCCAATCGACATCTTCAGCCTTGAGCTGAGATGCGGCGGTATTGCCTCTGTCCGACACGCCGACTGCGCCTCTTATACCATAGCCACGCTCGGTAAAATTGAGGCCGTTTCTGACATTTCTGCCGATGCCGTCATAATTCATCCACTTGATAAAGGAAGTATCCACACCACCCTGGAGAATAAGGTCTTCAATGAGTCTGCCGACCTCGTTATCGGCAAGAGCGGTGACAACAGCGGTACGCAGTCCGAAGCAACGGCGAAGTCCTCTGGCGACATTGTACTCACCACCGCCCTCCCAGACGGCAAAATTGCGGCTGTTCTTGATTCTTCCCGAGCCGGGGTCAAGCCTGAGCATTATCTCACCGAGGGATATTTCATCAAAGGTGCAATCCTCTCTGTTTTTCAAATTAAGCAACATAAAATTTACTTCCTCTCAAAAGCCTATACAGCATATTTAATTATTTTATTATAGGTGTGAGAACACACTCACACATAATATAGTATACGACGAAAAACGGATTTTTACAATAACAAACGCCAAAAAGGATAAAAAATATATTTAAAATCAGGACAGCCTAAAGGCAATTATTAAACGGAAAAGCAAAAATCCTCCGCATGGAAAATCACACGGAGGAAAGCGTCTGTCAATTATTTTTTCTATACACGAGCACTCGAAAGCTTGCGCTGACGGAGAGTTCCTCAAGCTTTTCGAGTTTTTCCCTGTCGCTCTGCGAGGTCTTGTAGCAATACGGAGTCATATTAAAAAGGTCGGTTATATCACGGTTGCTCTCGAGCGAAAACTCGTAGGCAACATCTCTGCTGTCCTCGAGCGTAAATCCGTCAAGCTCGGCAGACGGGACCTCGTTTTCATACGGCTCATCATATACAGCCGCCTTGAGCTCCCACAAATGCCGCTCGAGCGGTATCGCCTTTATCAGTCTGCCGCCGCTTTTGAGCACACGATAAAATTCCTCGGGGCAGGCAGGGGCAAAGATATTGACGAGTGTATCGCACGACTCATCTGCCACCGGGAGCTTAAATATGCTTGCAACCGCCCTTTCAACGCAGCAGTTCTTCTGTGCCTTTTCGAGTGCAAACTTCGATATATCCACACCGAGCACCTCTGGTGACAGTCCCGATTCATCAAGTCTGCGCTTGAAATACGAGGTATACCAGCACTCACCGCAACCGGCATCGAGCAGAGTTCCTCCGCTCGGGAAGCCGTCACTGACAAAGCCATACACCGCCTCTCTGAGCGGTTCATAAAAACCCTTCGACAGAAAATCACGGCGTGCATTTATCATCAGTCTGTCATCACCGTGGCGTTTTGCACCCGAAGAATTGTTCAACAACAGATTAACATATCCCTTGGCGGCGATGTCGAAGCTGTGCCCGTTAGGACACAGCATGACCTTTTCTTTTTTACAAAGCTCATCCGAGCAGACAGGACAGCGAAAACTCATTTTACCTTTACAAGTTCCTTTTCTTCGGTTTTGGCAAGCATAGCATTCACATCACGCTTGCCCTTATGATGATAGGGTGCGATTTTAAGTATGAAATAGAACGGCACTGCACCGAGAGTATTGAAAACTATATCGGTCATAGTGTCAATGAGTGCGAAGCGGGCAGGGTCTCTGGGATCAAAGAAGGTTCTTGTGTTGTTTGCGGCCTCGGCAAGGGCATATGACCAATGCTGAGAATCACCGCCTGCTACCTGATCAAAGGTGAATTCGAACAGCTCCCAGCAAGTGGAGATAAAGAACGAGAAGCCGAGAGCGCAAAGCAGAACGATCGGCACACTGCACTGCTTCTTATCTCTCTTCTGCATGGCAACGGCAAGCTCATAGCCCATGAAAACGCCCTCTGCGCCGCCGAGCAGGTGAAGAATCTTATCCCACATAAATATCGAATAATAGAAATTGAGGAATGCGCCGCCGAATGAGGCAAGCAAAAGGCCGACAGTTGCCACGGTCTGACAATAGGGCGGAAGCTGACGAAGGCAATTCTTCTCGGGTAAAGCCTGAATGATTTCCCACGCAAACATACCCACAAGATTTGCAAACAGCTGAAGTGCCATCTGTGACCTCGGGAGATCCGAGGGCGGATTTGCAAACAGCAGGCTTACCATTGCACCTATCATAATAAGACGAAACACCCACCACACGGCAAATTCTGCTTTTGAAGCACTTGACATCAGTCGTTTAAAATAGCTTTTCACGTTGTTACCTCTTTTCCTCAGGCGACAAAAATTGCCAAATTCACAGGGTCATTATAGCAATTTCCGAGCAAAGAATTATTCTGATAGTTCATAATCCCTGCTTTTTGTATATTTCGACAAAAAGCAGGGATTTGATTTGTATATTATGCGGCAAGGGATGCCAAAAGCCTCACAAAAATGTCTTTAAAGGTCAGCGCACGCACCGCTTCGGGTGCAATTATATTATACTGCCCTACGATCTCGTCACCGAGAGTCAGCACAACCTTACCGAGCACCTGCCCTTTTTCCACGGGTGCTTTGACATCAAGTGCCAATTCGACTTCGGTTTTTATCTTGCCCTCCTCGCCTTTTTTGACGAGCACGCTCGCAGTCTCAGGCAGGGTCGGATGTATGCTGTCCGCAACGCCACCGATAACCTTGACATCTGTTATCAGCGTCGGGTCTATTTTCGGCGTAACGGTGGAATAATTCGCAAAGCCCCAGTTGAGCATCGCCTTTGCGCCGCCGAAGCGTTCATCGCTCGTCGAACTGCCCATAACCACTGCAATAAGGTGCGTATTGCCACGCTTTGCACTCGCTGAAACACAGCAACCTGCCTTTGATGTAGTGCCCGTTTTCAATCCCGTTGTTCCCTCATAAAAGCGCACAAGCTTATTTGTGTTGACAAGCTCGGTCGCACCGTTTCTGAGCGAATCCATCCATATGGTAGTGTAATCGGTTATTCGCTCATGCTTGAGCAGCTCACGGGACATTATCGCAACATCCATTGCCGTGGTCAAATGCGTTGTCGTCGTATCGTCAAGGCCGGTGCAGTTGTCGAAATGCGTGTTTGTCATACCGAGCTGTGCGGCACGCTCGTTTATCATGGCGGTGAACGCCTCATCACTGCCTGCCAAAAGCTCTCCTAGAGCCGTGCAGGCATCGTTGGCACTGTAAACAGCGGTTGCCTTCAAAAGCTCATCAACCGTCATCTGCTCGCCCTCCTTGAGCCATATCTGCGAGCCGCCCTTTGACACGGCGGTTACGGAGGCGGTGACGGTATCGGTGAGGGAAATTTTGCCGCTGTCGAGTGCTTCGGTCACGAGCAGAAGTGTCATAATTTTAGTCACCGATGCAGGATACAGCTTTTGGTCGGGATTCATCGACATCAAAACCTTGCCCGTGTCGGCATCCATAAGTACGGCGGCTTTCGCCTTGACTGTAACGGGCATCTGCTCCTCGGCAAAGCCTACGGCGCAGCACGCAGACACAATGCACAGGCAACACAACAGGCTTAAAACAACTCTTAGCGGTCTCTTCATAGCATCATCTCCGAAAATTAGTCATTAAGATATATGCACTTCGAATCGGGAATAAACCGCCGAGGGTTGCAAGAGAGATAAAAATGCTGTATAATTCTAACGGAAATTCACACGGAAGGACTCACAGCATGAAGGTCGCATTCTGCACTCTCGGGTGCAAGGTAAATCAATATGAATCACAGTCGATGGAGCAGGCACTTATCAAACGCGGCTTTGAATGTGTCGGCTCAAACGAGGCTGCGGATGTCTACATAGTAAACTCCTGCACCGTCACCGCCGAAAGCGACAGAAAGACGAGGCAAAACGTGCGGCACCTCAAAAAGCTGCACCCCGATTCCGTGATAGTCCTCACCGGCTGTATGCCACAAGCATTTCCAGAGGATGCACGGCTCTTAACTCAGGCAGATATTGTCACGGGCAACCGCCTGAACAGAGAAATTCCCGATATGATAGATGAGTTTTTCCGCACGAGGGAAAGAATAGTCAGAATCGCACAGCATGAAAACGGCGAAAAATTCTCGGGCGAGCTTATTGAGGATTTTCGTGAGCGGACAAGGGCAACGGTCAAAATCGAGGACGGCTGCAACCGCTTTTGCTCCTACTGCGTCATTCCCTACGCAAGAGGAAGAGTGCGTTCAAAGCCGATTGAGGACATAGAAAAAGAGATAGCCTCGCTTGAAACGAAGGGTTTTTCGGAAATAGTTCTCGTGGGCATAAACCTCTCGGCATACGGCACGGACTGCCAAAAGAGCATTTGCGATGCAGTTGAATGTGCCGCATCGTTTGATGGAATAAAACGAGTGCGTCTCGGTTCTCTCGAGCCTGACCACATGACCCCCGAGGTGACGGCGAGACTCGCAAAATGTGAAAAGCTTTGTCCGCAATTTCACATCTCACTCCAGAGCGGCTGTGACCGCACATTAAAGCGTATGAACCGCCACTACACCGCCGCCGAATACGAGGAACTGTGTGAGAGACTGCGCCGAGACTTCAACGACACTACCCTCACCACGGATGTCATGGTCGGCTTTTCCGGCGAGACAAATGAGGACTTTGACGAATCCGTGCGTTTTGTCAAAAAGATAGGCTTTGAAAAGGTTCATGTGTTCCCCTACTCACGCAGAGCAGGCACACGGGCAGCAGAGTTCCCCGAGATAGTCGCAAACGCCGAAAAGGAACGCCGGAGCCATGAAATGATAGCGGCCGCCAAGGAAATACGGGACAATTTCCTCAAGTCGCAGATCGGAAAAACTGTGGAGGTTCTGTTTGAAGAACGGCTCAGAGACGGCAGTATTCAGGGCTACACGGCAAACTACACCCCCGTCAGAGTTAAAGCAAGCTGTCCGCACGGTCTGCAAAAGGTGAAGATAACCGCCGTAGGTGAAGATTGGTGTGAGGGCGAAACAATCGAAATATAAACAAAAACAAATCACAAAAAGCCAAAAAGGTCATCCGCAAAAACGGATGACCTTTTTTTGTATCGATTCACTTTAACAGTTTTCTTAACTTCTTGCTCAAGCTTATTCGATAAAAGGTTATAAGCTTTGACAAGGCGTAGTCATAGAGCAGGAAGGTGATTATCGCTGCGAGCAGAAGGAGCGGTATCCCCCATTTGCCCAAAATCTCGGGCATGTCGAGATCTATACCCATAAATTTCACCATCAGATAATATGAGACGCTCATGACCGCAGTAAAGGTAAGTATTTTTACGGCATATTCCGCCGCTCTCGGGAGCTTACTTTCAAGCACGGATTTTAGCACCGGATAATACCCGAAAAATACCGTATAGACTATCGCCACTTCTTTATTCGGCACTATCATCAGCGACAGTACCGACACCGCCACCCAAACACCAAGCGCCCACTTGCGGTCTATTTCAATAACAATAACCGCCACAAACAGTCCTGCTATTGCAGGCAGGGCAAGTTCAAGGCTCGGTATGACCGATATAAGTGCCATGAGAGCAACAGACAGTGCCGAAAAGACGGCACTGAGTGCTATTTTAGATGTTTTTTTGAGCTTTCTTGTCATTATTATCGCCTCAGCAGCAGGGTATCAGGTCTCCACCCATACATTCACAGCAGCAGTCCGCACAAAGCAAACCCGAGCAGACATCGCAGGCATCACAGCCCTTTGATGAATTTCGTGTATTCCTGAAGCCGCCGCTTCTCGACGAATCTATATTTTCTTTAGCCGCCGCATACTCCCTGTTGTTAGGATCCATTTGGCACGCACGGTCAAAATTTTCCGCCGCATAGTCGAGCCAGCCTCGCCTCTGCTGTGCCGCTCCCTTGAGATAATACCACTCGCCAGTCCTCGACTGCTCGGGGATTCCGTCAAGAAGCACGAGGGCATCCTCTATCCTACCGGAGCGAATCTTTTCTCTTATATCGGAAAGATCGGACGCTCTGCGGCCGTATCCGCCGGACTGCGAAGAAGTCGAAGACGATGAGCCGCCCAATCCTCCGCGGAGCATAACAATTTCATCGTAGGCGTCATTCAGCTCCTGCATCTTGCTGTCGTCGGACGAATCGGCATACCTTTTGGCAAGCTCTCTGTAGGCATTTCTGATCTGCTCATCGCTTGCGGTATCCGGAACTCCGAGGACGGAAAACGGATTTTTCTTCATTCTTCACACTCCTTTTCTTTTTTTAATACCTGAGTCTGTGCCGCCAACATACCGTCACAGATAACATTATCTATTATATCCCCGAATCTGTTAAACTTCAGTGCCGCAAGTGCCCTCTCCGTCTCACCTGCGGTGAGGTCGAGCCGTTCCTTTGCAAATGCCTTAAATTCATCACTCGAGGCACTTTCCACTGTTGAAAACATCGATTTAAACGGATTGAATGAACCGCTTTTGATATCCTTTTCTATATCATCAACCGCATCGAGCAGATATATCCATCTGCCCAGAAGATAGCCGAAACGCCACAGTTCCAGCTTATCCTCGCCATAATATCCCTGCGAAAATATTGCCGCAAGCATTTTTCCCGATGAGTCTGCCGCCTCGTCAAGCGAGGCTGTGCCGGACTTCTCGATTCTATCTTGCTCCCTCATGGCACCCGCTATCGCTCTGTCAAGCATTTCCTGCCGAAGTGCCGCCTTGCGGTGCATGAGCGAAAGTATCGGCCAGAGCAACCTGCAAGCGAGCTTTTTAAAAAAGCTGCCGTCCGCAATGTCGTCCATGAGCTTATAATACGAAACGATCACAACCATATCCGCACTGCGCTCAAGCTCGGCATTTTCGGTACACTTGAGACATTTTTTTGCGGGATTTATACAGCAATGCCCCTTTTCAAACGCCGAACACTCATCCTGCAAGGCAAGCCTGACTATTGAAAGAAAAGTAAAATCGTAACTTAAAAGCAATCTTGCTATAGGAGTATACAGCTTGCCGAGCACTCTGCACTCAGAGCAATAAACACCCCTGTAGAGCTCATAATCTTTTATCTTCAACTCGGGTTTGAAAGCCTTGATATAGCCGGTCATCTTTTCCTCCCGAAAAACAGAAACTTCATTTTTTATATTTTATCTCATATGTAGTGCAAAACGATTAACGCACTGTAAACTTTTCGGAGAAAAATGCAGTTCAGCCCTTAAAATAGTGCTTTTTGAGATGTCTGACCGCCTTGCTGTAGCCCTCAAATCCAAAGCCGATATAGGTTCTGACACACGCAGGCGAAATATACGAGTTCTCTCTGAAGTCCTCTCTTGCGCTGATATTCGACAGATGCACCTCGACTGTCGGCAGTCCGACCGCCTTTAAAGCATCGTGAATGGCTATACTTGTATGCGTATATGCGCCCGGATTGATTATTATCGCATCCGCCTTCTCATAATATGCCTGCTGGATAATGTCCACAAGCGTTCCCTCGTGATTTGACTGGAAGAACTCCGGCTCCATATCGTTCTCCTCACAGCGTTCACGGATATAATTCAAAAGATCGTCATAGGTCTGCCTGCCGTAAATATCCGGCTCTCTTATGCCGAGCATATTCATATTCGGGCCGTGGATAACATAAACTTTCATTTTGATGTCTTCCTTTCAGATTTGAATTGATTTATTACGCTTTCAGTGCTAAAATTTAATTGACAATACTTTGCGAACAAAGGAGCCAAGAAAATGATTCACTCAATCGAAAATGAATTTTTAAAGGTCAGTGCCGAAACAGACGGTGCACAATTAAGCTCGATAATGCTCAAGAACGGCTGCAAGGAGTTTCTCTGGCAGGGTGATGTGTCCGTATGGTATGGCAGAGCACCTGTGCTCTTTCCCATTATCGGTCAGCTGCTCGACGGCAAATACCGCTACAACGGCAAGGAATACGAAATGCCGAAGCACGGATTTGCACGCCACTCGGAATTCGAGTTAAAGGAAATCAGCGGCGACAGCATGACATTTTCTCTCTCATCAAGCGACGAGACACGCAAGTGCTATCCCTTTGAATTTGAGCTGCTGATAAAATATGCCGTGTGCAAAAATACCGTTTGCTGCACAAGCACCGTCATAAATAAGACGGACGGCGAAATGTTTTTCTCGCTCGGTGCTCATCCCGGCTTCAACTGCAATATAGGCAGCACGATTGAGTTTGAAAAGGCGGAACAGCTTCGCACGCTGAGAATAGACTCCGACTCCATACTCATGGATGAGACTTTCCCCGTTGACACGCAGGACGAAAGAACCATAAAGCTGACCGAGCATAGCTTTGACAAGGACGCACTCATCTTCGCCTCCCTCAATTCCGAGAGCCTGACGCTGACAGGTGACGACAGAAAAGTCAAGTTCACCTACGGCAAAGCCCCCTACTTTGGTATCTGGGCAAAGCCGAATGCACCTTATGTCTGCCTTGAACCGTGGTTCGGAGTAAATGACAGCTACAACAAAAAGCCGACCATTGCCGAAAAGCAGGGCATACTAAAGCTTGAAAAGGGCGAAAGCTTTACCTTTGACTGGACTGCCGAGCTTGAGGGCTAATATTAAAATTCAAATTGAACCGCCGAGCCTTTCGGCGGTTTTTTTACGCCTTAAAGCGGTAGCCTGCCCCCCAAACCGTCTCGATATACTGCGGATTCGAGGTATCCGCTTCTATTTTGTCACGGATACGGTTGATGTGAACGGTGACGGTCGAGGTCTCGCCTATTGCATCAAGTCCCCATATCTTGTCAAATATTTCATCCTTGCTGAAAACAACATTCGGATTTGACGCAAGAAACACAAGCAGGTCAAACTCCTTGTTTGTAAGCGTTACCTCATTATCGTTGACAAACGCACGGCGAGCATGGGTATCTATGGAGAGCTTGCCGACATTGATAATATAGTTTACAGGCTCTTCGCCCTTTGAGGTCAAGCGCTCATAGCGTGCAATGTGTGCGGTGACACGGGCGACAAGCTCGGATGGACTGAACGGCTTTGTGATATAATCATCCGCTCCGAGACCGAGGCCTCTTATTTTATCTATTTCATCCTTTTTTGCGGAAACGAGAAGCACGGGACATTCCTTATGCTTTCTTATCTGGCGGCAAACCTCAAAGCCGTCAACACCCGGGAGCATAACATCGAGCACGACAAGATCAAAATCCTCTCCGAGTGCCTTGTCGAGACCGCCTCTGCCGTCAAACTGCATCTCAACTGTATAACCGTTAGCCTCGAGATAGTCACGTTCAAGCTCCGCTATACTTTTTTCATCCTCGATGACAAGAATTTTTTTACTCATTTTTATTCCTCCTTCAAAGGCACAGCTATGCCTTCGGTAATTCTATTATTACAGCAAGTCCTCCGAGCTCGCTGTTCTCCGCTCTTATGAAAGCACCGTGTCTGTCTGTTATCTGCTTTGTTATCGAGAGTCCGAGGCCACTGCCCTTCTTCGAGCCCGAACGAGCCTTGTCGCCTCTGTAAAAGGTTTCAAATATCTTATCCCGTTCGTTCTCGGGCACTCCCTGTCCGTTATCCTCAACGCAGATACGGGTCTTGCCGTCATCGGCAGCGGAAACACTCAGTCTGATTTTTCCGTACCTGTCGGCACAGGCATATTTACGGCTGTTATCAACAAGATTCATCAGCACTCGCTTTATCTGCGCCGGATCGATATTTATCACTCTCTCCAAATCGCACTCGAAGCTGTAGCTGAAATCGGTCGGAGACTCGGACAGTGTATGGGAAATATAATCGGCATACTCGTCGAAAAATTCCTTGGCGTTTATCTTCTCAAAATAGAACGGAACCGTGTCGAGACTGAGCTTCGAGAAGGTTGAAAGCTCGGAAACCAGTGTGTCCATATCCTGTGCCGTGTCATAAATCACTCTGACATAACGCATTTTCTTCTCATCGGTGTCGGCTATACCGTCAAGTATGCCCGAGGCGTAGCCTTTTATTGTAGTCAGCGGTGTGCCGAGGTCGTGGGAGATGCCTGCGACAAGCTGAGTACGGTTTTCTTCATATTTTTTCTGCTGCTCCGCAGACTCCTTCAGTCGGCGGCGCATTTCGTCAAAGTCGGCACACACCTGACCTATCTCGTTTTTGGAGCTGTACGGTATCTGATAATCGAGGTTGCCGTCACGCAGCTCATGAGTGGCATCGCTGAGTATCTGCATAGGCTTCACTATACTCCGAAGCATGAACACTATGAGTATTGAATTGGTGATTATTATTGCTATGACTGCAATTATTGTGGCGACGGTGATAATATTGCCGCCCTTGAGAGAGAGAAGATAACCGTTCAAATTTATTTCGGAATCGACAACGGCACGGAGATTTTTGTTTATCACTATTATCTTAACGGTTCCCTCATTTTCCAGCTCAAATACATTGGTTATTACCGTGCCTTTATTTCCCGAGGTTACGAAGGCTTCTTTTATATCACTAAGGCTCTTGCCGCAAATATCAAAGATATTGTCGAGCATATTATAAGCATCCGTTCCGAGGGACTTGTATATTATTTCATCATCTGCAAGAATGAGTATATCCGAGCCGCTGTCCTCAATATTCGCACAGGAGGTTAAGACCGTATCGCTTATATAACTCTCAATTCCCGAATCGGACTGCACTATGCAAGCCCTGAGCGGTTCGACCTTGATTGCATCCATCTTGCTGATGAAGCTTGTATCATCGAAATTTTTCATTGCATCCTCAAGCTCGGACACTTCAAACTGTGTATTATACATCAGAAACGAGCCGAAGGACGGGTCAAACGCCGTATCGGAGGTCGAATAATAGGTTATCATAAAGGTCGTGAAAGCAAGCGTTGCCATAATTATGATAACCGGTACGATTACCATGAGCATATTTGAAATAACAAGCTTGTTTCTTATTGACATATTGCGAAACAAGGGATCACTCCTTTATTTTTTTGCAAAGGTTTTCCTCTGCTGTCAACACAGAATATAATTGTATATGCTGTCAAAAATAAGCTCGGTGATGATTTTGAAAAAACTTTTCCGTTACGCTTTTGTTTTTCTCCTCGGCGCAGTTATGTATAACTTAATAGAAGTGATCTTCCGGGGGTACACGCACTGGTCGATGTCGTTAGCCGGAGGGTCGGTGCTGCTGATATTCTACATCCTCTCTCCGGAGCTTGGGCGACTGCATCCCGTCATAGGCGGACTGACGGGAGCGTTGGTGATAACCTCCATAGAGCTTATCGCCGGTGTGATATTCAACATTTATCTGAAAGCCGATGTATGGGACTACTCCGATATGCCGCTGAATTTTTTGGGGCAGATATGCCTGCCGTTTTCCGCAGCATGGTTTTTACTGTACTTTCCCGCTCAGTTCATCTGCACGGCACTGCACAGAAAATTTGAAAAGTCCGAGGCTCAGTTTGAGGAAATATAGTTCTCTATACCCTCAACAGTCGCCTGTGCGAGCTTGTCCTGCACGGAATTTGACCACAGAAGCTTGCACTCGTTTATATTGCTGACAAAGCCGTATTCTATCAGCACCGCAGGACATTCCTCGATTCTCGTGACCTTGAACGGATACATATTCGTTCCTCTGTCTATCTTATTGAGAACCGTTGAGGACGAGCCTGCGTATATGCTCTTTTTGTAGGTTGAAACAAGGCTGTTATGTATCGCAGATGCCAACGGGAACGAGTAAGCCTGATAATAATATGCGGAAGTTCCCATTGGTGTTGCACTCTCGCTCGAATCGCAATGGACGGCTATGAACATATCGGGGTTCTTTGTCCTTGCCTCATTCACACGGTAATCGAGCGAATAATAGGTATCGTTTGAGCGTGTCATAATAACCTTTGCGCCCTTTTCCTCGAGCTTTGCTTTTATCTTCTGAGCAAGGAGCAGATTTATCTGCTTCTCATATTTCTTCGAGCTGTCGGGATTATAGGAACATATGGCACCCGAATCGTTGCCGCCGTGACCCGGGTCGAGCATAACGACACTGCCCTTCAGGGTCTGCGAGGGCTTCGCCTTAACTGTGAGAGTAAGGCAGCCGTCGGAAGTATAATTTATCACAAAGCCGTAAAACCCGCCTGCGTTTTTGAGAGTCATACGCAGGGTGAGCGTCTTGTCGGTGCTGTTTGTTATCCACTCTATCGACGAGATTATCGGACTGCCCGTGATATTCACCTTGCCCGTGACATTAGAAGTATGCGCAAAGGTGAGGTCGAGATATTTCCCGTTAAACGATGAAACCGAATAGAGCGAACCGCCGGATGCCTGAGACTGCGGAATATACGACTGGTTCTTGATGCCGATATTAAACGGTGCCTTCCACAGCATACCGAATTTTATCACGGTGCCCTCTGCTCCCGATGAGCTTGAAACGACCGAAACTTTATTTTGCGGAAGATTATAGCCCGACGAGATGAGCTTTGCCTTGCTTGCAAGGATATTCCTGCCGCTCGCCAGACGGTAATATTTGCTGCCGCCGTAAGTGTATTCACTCGAGATATAGTCGAATGTACCGGCAGGAAGCGGTGAGCTATACGGCACACAGTCGTCGACAACATTTGCAGGCATAGTCTCGCAAAGCGAGGTTATCTCGCACATTTTCGACTTGCCCGACACTCCGGCATAGCTGTAAGGTGTCAGCATCTTTGAGGGGTCGAAGTCAACACCTGTGCTCGGAGAGGTTGAACCCGTTGTTCCCGTACTGTTCTCGGTGGAGCTTTCGTCCGTGCTCGGGGATGTTGACGGAACTGTTGGCTCCGGCTCAGGTGTGGGTGTTGGAATAACCGCACTTACACTGACGTTTGCACCGCTCGCCGTTGCGGAAATTCCGTTGAAATCCGCATATACCTTTATCCTGCCGAGCGACTGCACCTTCGTCTTGCTTGCAGGGAGGGTGAATTTACCGCTGTAGACGGCAAAATCGGAATCGTCATCGAGCATAGTACCGTTTTCATCCTCAACAACATTGGAGAGCTGTTTTAGCGTTATCTTCATATCTCCGAGAGTTGCCGTAACGGTGGCACCCTTGAGTGCCGTTGCCTTGACAGTTATACTGCTGCCACCGGGTGCTTCAACCGCCTTTGACGGAGAAACCGTGCCGAGTATTTTTATTTCATAAGTAACTGTATAATTATATGTCTTGCCCTTGTGTTCAAACTTAAATTCGTTCTTGCCGACCTTCAGCTCGACTTCAAATGAGAAGTCTCCGTTGGCCTCACGCTCGACAGCCTTGCCGTTCAATTTAAGCTCACTCAAGGGACTGCTCGAGCCTGTGAAGGTGAGTTTGGATTCGTTTGTCTTTTTGCTTGTGTCGCTGAAATTTTTCAGCTCGAAATCTTTTTCAAGTTCCTCTCGGTTCTTGTCCGCCATATATTTGAGCACAACGGAGGCAACGGAATTGTCGGAGAGGAAGAAATCATAATCATACATAACATTGCCGCAACAGGAGTCGAGCGTTGCACACGCAT
The DNA here is from genome assembly GCA_964386035.1 of uncultured Clostridium sp. Lineage (GTDB taxonomy): Bacteria > Bacillota > Clostridia > Oscillospirales > Acutalibacteraceae > CAG-177. The sequence continues at coordinate 51,083 of CAYLQT010000005.1, forward strand.
CAAGCTGCTCGGTTATAAGCATTGCGCCGTCTGCGCCGCTGTTGGAGAGCAGATCTGCTCTTATCGAGGCGGCAAATGAAAGAGAATTAAGGCGAGCCGTATCGTTTATCAGCTCAAGGGTATCAATATATCCCTCACCTGCCGACTGCTTGTCCGCAGGAAGGCTTATAAGAAAATCCGAATAGTCCGCACTGAGCACAGCCGCCATATCTGCGGCGTTTGAGGAATCAGCCGCAAGCGCCGCACTGACATTCTTACGCTTTGTGCGAAGAAATGAAACAGCGGATCTTGCCTGCTCTGATGTCATTTTGCCGACAAACGCAAGGCAATCGAAATCAACTTTATCAAGTAAAGAAAGCTTTGCACTTCCGAAATCCGTGCCGCTGTAGGCGACAATGACATAGAGTCCCTGCTCCTTTGCCGCTTGTGCAAAAGTGGAAAGAATGTTTATAACGCCGTCTTTGCAGACAAGCTCGTTTTTATCGGGGATGCTGACAAGAACCGTGTCAAATCCCTTGTCCTTTATGGTTTCTGCCGTTTTTTTCAGCGCGGACGTATTTTTTTCCACAGCGGACGAGCCGGAAAGGCTCAAGTTTTCCGCATCCAGAAACACCGCTTTCATCTCGGCAGGACGAGCTGCGTTCATGGTCGGCAGACCGTCAACAGGAGCATCGGGAGTCTGTGTTACCTCACCGTCGGAGCCTTTTAAAAAAGACAGAACCTTATCTGGCCCGACAAGCAATGCACTGACAGCTACACTCATCAACAGCACAACCGCTATTGACATAATGATCACAGCATTTTTTCTGCCTTTAGTCATATCTCTTCCTCCGACGAAAAACGACATAATACTCCTAATTTAATCTATTATATCATACTTTTCAGATTTTGCATTTCTTTTTTCAAGTTTTCATTATTTTCCTGTTCATAAATGTAAGAATATGAAAACAGCGCAAATCCGCCGTAATTATCAAGCGCTCTGACGCAATCGAGCTGACGGGCGAGAATGTCCGAGCTTTTCTGCCATTCCTCACTGCCGGAGCGTGCGTTTTCATCGATTTTTCCGCATTTATATGCCGCAAGTCCCCAGACGATATTTATCCCATTTGACAGCTTTGCCCATCGCTTGGTTATATCGACAAAGGGCATTGCTTCATTGTTAAATCCGAAATATATTTGCGGCACAATATAATCGGCATAGCCGTACTCATTGAGCCACAGCTCGACATCGGCAAAAAGGAGATTCTCGTTGCCGTCTATATTGCCGGCAGGACTTATTGAAAATATTTTTTCGTTTCCGTAGCTTTTAACGAGCGAAAAAAGACCTGCGGCAAACGCACTCACGCTGTCACGCCGCCACTCATTCAGCCCATTAGTGCCGCCATCGGACACATATTGTTGATATTCGGTTCTGTCAATACTCTCCTGACGGGACGGATAAAAATAGTCGTCAATATGTATCCCATCAACCTCGTAGCCGTCGAGAATTTCACGAACACCGTCATATATCAGGGCGTGGGCAGAGGTGGAGGCGGGGTTAAAATATATTCCGTTTGAAAGCTCGCAGACGGCAGTTGTTCCCATAAGCTTTTTGGCAGGGCTGTCCGACGGCAGAGAATCAAAGTCATTTGACAGGCTGACACGAAACGGATTTATCCATGCGTGAAGCTTCACTCCGTTTGCGTGTGCGGAGCGAATCATTATCGCCAAAGGGTCAAACTCGGGAGATACGCCGTGACACGAATATTTTGACCACGGAAATATTTTCGACGGATAAACGGCATCGGCAAAGGCACGGACATGAACGAAAGCGGTATTAAACCCCGAATCGAAGATGTTTTTGAACATAGTCTCGCACTCTGAGGTAAAATTATCCTCTCCTTTTGCCGTATCGGGCAGTTCATATATGCTTATCCAAACCGCACGAACCTCGTCCGATTTTGAAATTCCGACAGAGTGCGGCATCGATTCGCTTTTGGGCTGAGCTTTGCTTTCCGAAAGACCTCCGCCCGAGGCACAGGCACACAACAGCACGGAAAGCAGGAGCAGCAAGGCAGACAGGCGTTTCATATCATCCCTCCGAGAACACAGGTAATGTTTATATATATTCAAAGCCTCTCGGAATGATTAGTGAAACGGTATACAAGCGTTCGCTTATCGGTTTACGGAGCAAAACGGCAGCCGCCCGAGAGGTACTGCTTTTCTCGGGCGGCCTGTCTGATTTTTCAATTTACTGTTCCGTTTATTATATCTTCGAGCGTAACTCCGCTGAGGTAATCGTTTATCGCATTGTCAAGACCCCGCCACACCGGGAGAGTGAGGCACTCATCACAGCGAGGGCACTCGTTAGTCTCACCTTTGAGACAGGCAACGGGCGAAAGACCACCCTCGGTCAGCTTCAGTATCTCACTTACGGTTATATCATTTGAAGCCTTTTGCAGGCGATAACCACCCTGAAAGCCTCTTGAGGTTTTGAGCACACCGCCAGCCGTGAGCGACGGGACTATCTGCTCGAGATATTTTTTTGAAATATTCTGCCTTTGTGCCACATCCTTGAGTGCAACAAAGCCATCCCCCTGATTGAGCGAAAGGTCAATTAGCAGACGCAATGCGTATCTTCCCTTGGTGGAAATTTTCATCTAAATCACCTCGAATGAAAAATTGATCAGTCGATAGCTATTTCTCTGTGTTGTTCTGAGGAATCGTAAATTGCCTGCATGATTTTCGAGGTCTTTATTGCATGGTCGATGTCCGCCTGATTTCTCTCATGATTCTTGACGCAACGGACAAACGACTCTATCTCCGCCTCATAGAAATTGTTCGTGTTATACTTCGGCTCGGTTTTGAGCAGCATACCGTCCTTGACGGAATAAATAACAAAGTTTCCGCAATACTGCAAACGTATGCCTGCCTTGTCACCGAGGAAGTCGATATAAGTCTCGTTCTCGCCTATGTTCTGCGCCCATGCACCGTTGAAGGTTATTGTCGGCCCGTCCGTTCTGATAAATCCGGTAACGGAATCGTCAACATCGAAAACACCGTCCTTGTCGGCAGAGTTCTCCGCCCACATGCTTGTGTAAACATAGTCCTTGATATTCTTGCCGAGCTTGCAGAACGCCGCACCCGAGGCGGTCAACGGCTTGGGATCGCCGCAGCAATAAAGAATCAGGTCAAGGTAATGAACGCCCCAATCAATGAGTGCTCCGCCGCCCGATGCCGATTTCTTCGTAAAATCGCCGCCGATGCCAGGAATCGAGCGATGTGAACGAAAGCTCGCATATACATGATAAACCTCGCCCAGCTCGCCCGAGGATATGAGGTCTTTTATATGATTGACAGCCGTGCCGAAGCGGTTGCAGACACCGATGCTCAGTATTCTGTCCGTCTCATGCGAGACTCTCTGCATTTCAAGTGCCTCCGAGAGGACTCTTGCCGCCGGCTTTTCACTCAAAACGTCCTTTCCGGCTTTCATAAAATCTATGGCAATTACGGAGTGCATATCGTTGTGGGTACAGACGGATACAGCATCAAGCTCCGGATCGGAAAGTATCTCATGATAATCATAAATCGCCTTGCCGCAGCCGTATTTTTCAACTGCCGCATCTGCCCTCTCGGGTATGATGTCGCAAAAATACCTTATCTCCGCCTCATCGTTTTTCATGTATGCGGGGATGTGTGCGGAATTGGCAATCGAACCGCAACCTATTATTGCAATCTTTACTTTTTCGGACATAGCCGTTCCTCCGTTCATTTGCGAAAAATTCGCTTTTTTCACCTAAATAATAACAGAACATTTCGCAAAAGTAAACTAAAACATAAAATTTAAAAATTTTTTCGTTTTTTAGGACAGTTTTACTATATGTGTTTCTTGCCTTTCGTGCTTTGAAAATGTATAATATAGCTGTGCATTTCAATTTGGAGGTTGATACGGTGAGTAAAATTTCAGATTTTCTCAACTCAAAAATCATAAAAAACGATGTTGGTGAAGAAACCGTACTGACATGGAAGGAAACTCTTTCCTATGCCCTCGGCAGAGGAGCTCAGGGCATGAATACGAGCATGACCAGCTCCAAATACATTAACTTCTTCCTGACAGATGTGCTGTTCAAAAAGCTGAAGGATCCCATGGGTGTTGCCGCAAAGATACGCTTCTTCTGCGGAATCTTCGACGCTATAAACGACCCGATGATGGGCGTTATCGTGGACAAGACCAGAACCAAGGACGGCCAGATGCGACCCTATATCAAGTGGGCTCCGCTGTTTGTCTCCCTCGTCATGGTGCTGTTCTTCATCGGCAGTGCGGACGCAAGCCCTGTGTTTAATATCATTTACACCACCTTCCTTTTCGTCATGCTCGATGTTACCTACACGGCATTTGACATTCCGATGGGTGCGCTTGCGTTTTCGATAACCCCGAGCGGAATCGAGCGCACGAAACTGTTCGGCATAAGCTCCATTGTCCGTTCGGTCGTCGGTGCTCTGCCGCAGGTTTTCGTTGCAGGTGCGGCTCTGCTCCCCTACTTCAAGAACCACACTCCGCAGGCTTATCTGACCTCTGCGATAATCTCAGCTATTTGCATCATATTCCTGACGAGACTTACATATAAAAACACCCGAGAGCGTGCCCAGCATCAGTCCGACACGCCGAGCGTCAAGGAGTGCTTCTCACTTCTGTTCAAGAACAGACCCCTGCTCATGCTCTTTTGTGCAAACATTTTCTTCCTTATATGCAAAATCCCCGAGCAGATTTCGTTCTACTTCATTGCAGACCTCATATTCGACAGAAAATATAATCTTTTCTTTGATGTTATCAAGTTCCCCGGCTTCCTGCTCGCAGGACTGATAGTGCCGAAGATAGTCGAAAAACTCGGCAAGCGTGCGGATTCACGCAGATTCTTCCAGCTTTGCTGTGTAAGTGCCGTTGTCCTCCACGCACTCTTTGCACTGACCACCTACAACGGACTTATCAACAAGCCCTCCGGTCAGGCGGCATCGCCGTTTATCGCAATACTCGCCATTCTTTTCACAGGACTTACCACCATTCCGCTTGAGTTCAAAAACCTCATGCAAAAGGAAATGGAGGCTGAGACGGTTGACTACATCGAGTGGAAGACCGGCCGCAGAGTTGAGGGCATTATGCTCTCTATAATGAGCTTCACGGGAAAGATAGAGAACACCTTTGCTTCGTCGATAGGTCTCACCATTCTCGGACTCGTCGGCTATGTCAACCACACCGAGGGTTCTCTTGTACAGAATCCCAACACCAACCTCGCACTCTTTATTATGACCACAATAGTCCCTGCTGTCGGTTATCTGCTCATGCTCATCCCGATACATTTCTACAACATCACAGGTGACAACCACCGCCAAATGATGAATGAGATTGCCGAGCGCAGAGCCGCCATCGCCGCAGAGACCGCCGCAGAAATGCAGAATATCGGTGAAAAAGTATGAACGAGCGTTTTGTTTTCATAGCAGATCCTCACCATTTCTCACGCACCCTCTCCGACTCGGGCGAGGCGTATAGATACAGGAGCGAATCGGATCAGAAGTGCCTTGAGGAAACAGGTGCGATAATCGATGCGGCATTTGATAAAATTCTCGCAGATCCGCCGGCGGCGGTTATGATAGCCGGTGACCTGTCCAACGACGGCGAGCGTGTGAGCCACGAGGAATTCAGAGAAAAGCTTTATCGGCTCAAGGAAAAGGTTCCCGTATATGTGATCACCGCAACGCACGACTGGTGCTGTGACGAGAATCCCAGAAGATTCAGCGGCGACAACATCTCAAACGATGTTGACACAGTACCGCATGAAGAGCTGAGCGAATTTTATAAAGATTTCGGGCTTCAAAATGCCATAAGCGCCTATAAAACGCACCTCGGCATATATTCATACGTTGTGCAGATAGCACCCAATGTTCGTCTGCTCGCTCTCAATGACGACCAGAACGGCAAAGGCCGTGCAGGCTACACTCCCGAGCACATGGCGTGGGTCGAGGAGCAGATAAGAAAGGGCAACGAGGACGGTCAGATTATGATCGGCATGGAGCACCATCTGCTCATTGCACACATCGATCCGTTCATCACAAGCGGACACTGTGTAGGTGACCGTGAAGAGGTCGCATCGAAATTGGCCGATGCAGGACTGCGTTATATGTTTGTGGGACATTCGCATATTCAGCGAATTGATACCTTCGTCTCCCCTGCCGGCAACCCGATAACAGAGGTAAACATAGGCTCGCTGTGCGGCTACCCTGCACCGATAGTAACTGTCACCGTGAGAGAGGACGGAAGGCTCCACATAAAGACCGACCATCTCAAAGGCTTCGAGGGTGTTGATAACGCACAGGAATTTTTAAAATCACACGCAACGGCCATGATAGACCGTCTGCTCGAGGGTGCGGTTGAAAGCCGCGAAGAATTCGGCAAGAGGCTCAAGGCTCTCGGAATAAACAACGAGAAGCTCTCTTATCTTCGACCGCTTATAAAGCCGCTTGCAAAACATCTTCTCAACGACGACGTTATGACATTCTACCGCAAGGAAAACCGTCTGACCTTCGGCAAGGCCCTCAACAGAGCGGATGCCGAGGAGCTGAAGGACGAAAAGGTTTTGAGCATAATTCACAACGTCTTACTTTCGTTTCTTGACGGCGGCTTAAATCGCCACGACATAGACAGTGCATATTATAGGCTTGTGACAGGTACTGTTGCCATTCCGTCAAAGCTTCTCAAAAAAGTATCGCTTTTCCAAAAGCTCAACCGCTGTGCCGATGCTATTTTGACAGGAAGCACGCCCGACCCCGAGGATGCAATAATATAAAAAAAATCGACCTCGAAGTTCTCCGTTTTTCACGGAAACTTCGAGGTCTGTCTATTTAATCCTGAAAATATCGATAAATTACGGTAAAAATTCACTTTTCGCTTGATTTTAAGCGATGCTGAGTTTATAATTATTCTGTACGTTTTATACCACATTATTCGGAAAGGCGGATGAATAAATGAAAACTTATGACGTAATCGTTATCGGCTCCGGTAACGGCGGTCTGACAGCTGCGGCGAACTGCTCAAAAGCAGGTTATTCCACGCTTCTGCTTGAAAGACACAACATCCCCGGCGGCTCCGCTACCTCTTTCGTAAGAGGCAGATTCGAGTTTGAGCCCTCGCTCCATGAGCTTGCAGGCGAAAGCTCCGACGGTGACGGCGGTTCTGCAAGAAAGATCTTCGAGCGCCTCGGCGGCGACGTTGATTGGTTCCAGCACGACTCCACATTCCGCCTTGTCATTCCTGCGCAGGAAGGCGACAAGGACACATTTGTCAACGAGGACGGCGTTGAGGTTTCCCTTGATGCACGTATGCCCGTCGGCTTTGAGGAGTTCTCAAGAAAGATCGATGAAATAGTCCCCGGCTCCTATGAGAGCTGCATGAAGGCTTTCGATCTCTCAACCCGTACCTTCAAGGCTCTCGACAGCCTTGAGAAGCCCTCCGAGCTTGTCGGCTGCCTCAAGGATTTCCCCGACATTCTCAGAATGGGCGGCCACACAATCAAAGAGGTTCTCGACTCTATCGGTATGCCCAAAAAGGCTCAGGACATCTTCAACACCTATTGGTGCTATCTCGGTGCTCCCGCTTCGAGCCTTGACTTCCTCTACTACATGGCAATGCTTCACAGCTATGTAAGACACGGCACACACGTTCCTCACCTTCGCAGCCACGAGATGAGCCTTGCTATCGATAAGGTCATCCGCAAGAACGGCGGCGAGATTTGGTACAATTCCGAGGTCACAAAGTTCATCGTCAAGGACGGCAAGCCCGTCGGCGTTGTAATAAACGGCACCAAGGAAGTTTACGCAAAGCGTTTCATCTGCAACGCCTCCCCTGTCACCACATGGAACTCCATGTTCGACGAGAAGGACATTCCCGAAAAGCAGATTCAGATGGTCAACGCAAGAAAGGTTGCAACCGCTCTTACTACTGTTTATCTCGGCATGAACATAACCAAGGAGCAGCTCGGCATCAAGGACTATTCGACCTTCATTGCCCCCACCTCCGACTCCGATGAGCAGTTCGCTCTTGTTGACAAGTACTTCAGCGGCTACTGCATCATCAACTGCCTCAACGAGATAATCCCCGACTGCACCCCCGAAGGTACCTGCCAGCTCTTCCTCACAGGTATGACCAAGGGCGACGTTATGAACGGCATTGAGCCTAAGGACTACAAGAAGTTCAAGACCGCAGTTGCAAAGGATATGATTGAGACGTGCGAAAAGGCTCTGAACATCTCCATCACTCCTTACATCGAGGAGATCGAGATCGGTCTGCCGCCCACATTCGCAAGATACCTCAACACTCCTCAGGGCACACCTTACGGCTATATGCTCGAAAAGTGGGATAGTATGCTTCCCCGTACAATCCAGTTCGTTGCTGACCAGCCCTTCGACAACTTCATCTTCTGCGGCGCATCTCAGGAGCGTGGCGACGGCTATGCCTGCGCTTACTATTCAGGCGAGAAGGCCGCTGATATGACCATCAAGGCACTGAAAAAGGAGGGCAAATAAGATGAGCATTAAAGATCTGAAAGCAACAAAATTCATATCCCTTATCCCCGGCAGACAGAAGAGATTCAAAGAGGCTTCCAAGGAGCTTGTTAAGGATAACGACACCGCAATGGCACTCGCAAAGGCTCTTCACCCGAAGCGCCAGTATCTCAAGGTTGCCGAGGTCGTTGACAGAGCCGAGGACTGCAAGAGCTTCACACTTGTTCCCGATGAGTCAAAGGGCACAACCGCTCTCGCATATTTCGGCGCAGGTAAGTACCTCACCGTATTCGAAACCATTAACGGTATGCCCATAACCAGAGCATACTCCATTTCCTCCTCCCCCAAGGATTCTCTTGAGGGCAAGTATGTGCTGACAATAAAGCTTGTTGACGGCGGCCTTATGTCAAGATATATCTTCGACACATGGACTGTCGGCACTGAGGTTGAGGTATCCGCTCCCTCCGGCAACTTCGAGTATCAGCCCCTGAGAGATGCCGAGACTGTTGTCTGCGTTGCAGGCGGCAGCGGTATCACTCCGTTCCTCTCCATGGCTAACGCTATCGCAGACGGCGACGAGGACTTCAAACTCATCCTCCTCTACGGCAGCAGAAACTATGACAACATTCTCTTCAAGGATGAGCTTGCAGAGCTTGAGAGCAAGTGCGACAAGATAAAGGTCATTCATGTTCTGAGCAACGAGGAAAACGATGTTGAAGGCACCGAAAAGGGCTTCATCACCGCAGACCTTATCAAGAAGTACGCTCCCGAGAACGAGCCTTATTCGGTATTCATCTGCGGTTCTCAGCAGATGTACGCATTCGTTGACAAGGAGATTGAGAAGCTCAACCTGCCCAAGAAGTACATCCGTCACGAGATGTTCGGTGAGTTCCACAATCCTTCAACTCAGGAGGATTATCCGGCAGGCGTACCCGAGAAGGTTCAGATCACCGTCACAATTCAGGACGAGACCCATACCGTTGAGGGACTTTCCGCTGATTCCGTTATGCAGACCCTCGAGAAGAACGGCATCTCTGTTCCTGCTCGCTGCAGAAGCGGTGAGTGCGGCTTCTGCCACTCGCACCTCATCTCCGGCGAGGTTTATGTACCCAAACACCTTGAGTATCGCCGTTTGGCTGACTTCAAGTTTGGTTGCATCCACCCCTGCTGCTCGTTCCCGCTGACCGATCTTGAGATCGTTGTCCCCGTGGCGAAATAAGCAAAACAAAAATCAACCGCTCTCTGCACAAAGCCGAGAGCGGTTTTTTTTACGAAAAAGCCGAGGGCAAACGCTCTCAGCTCAATTTTTCAGTTTTCGGCAAAGTAGTTTTCCTGTGCGTAATCGTATGCCAATTTCAAGAACACCTTTGCATCCTTTATATTACAACCACATTCTATCATCGAACACTTTTTTGTCAACATAAGCCTCATTAACGGCTTTTCATACTGCTGAAAAAAATCCTTGCATTTTCACTCAATATAGATTATAATATATCCGTTCTTCATACTTGCCGGTGTGATGGAATTGGCAGACGTGCCGGACTCAAAATCCGGTGGTGGTGACACCGTACCGGTTCGACCCCGGTCACCGGCACCAAAATCCGTTCTCGAAAGAGGACGGATTTTATTTTTACATCCAAACAACAATAAAACGACCGCCTGCACCCGAAGATGCAGGCGGTCTTAAATTATCTAAGCTTTAAGCTGCTCTCGGACACTTAGCCCTCAAGATAAGCATACTGGAAGTACCAGTAGCCATAGGGGCTGTGCCATGTGCCCTTGAGGGAGGAAGACTGGAGCCAGAAGTCGTTGTAATAAGCGACAGGAATAAATCCATAATCCTCGCTGACGATCTTCTCAGCCTCGTGAAGAGCTGCAAAGTGAGCTACCTTATCGGCAACCCTGGACTTCTCCATAGCGGCATCGAATGCCTTGCTTGAATACTTACCGTCGTTGTTGCCGTTGGTGGAGATGAAGAGCTCGATCATATTGGAAGCATCGTTGTAGTCCATGACCCAACCGTTACGAGCCATCTCATAATCACCTGCACGGCGAAGAGGAGTGAAGGACTGCCAATCAACTATATCGATCTTCATGGTGATACCGAGCTTCTCCTTGTAGACCTGCTGAAGGTACTCAGCAAGATCCTTATGATAGCCGCTGTCATTGGTCGAATAAGTGATGGTCGGGAAGCCAACACCGTTGGGATAGCCTGCATCTGCAAGAGCCTTCTTAGCCTCTGCAACATTGGCTTCATAATCCTGACCGATAAAGGTCTTGCCGCCGTTTGCAGCTATGGAGTTCTCAAGGAACTTGCCTGCTCCGTCACTGTCATCGATGTTGGGGCCGACATAGTTATAAGCTGCGGTATATGTGCCCTGCATGATTGTGTTGGCAACATACTCACGGTCGATAACGAGGCTCAGAGCCTTACGGACATTGACATTGTCAAAGGGAGCCTTGTTGAGGTTCATGTTGAGGTAATAGGTACCGAGAATGGTGTCAACATAGAAGTCGCCGCCGTCCTCAGCCTTGGTGAGACTCGGAATCTCCGCTGTGGGAACATCCTTAACCATCTGAGCCTGGCCGCTCTGATAAGCCGCATAAGCAGCTGTGGAATCCTCGAGGAGGAGGAATGTGAGCTTCTCATTAACGATTCTGTTGGAATCCCAGCCGCCCTTGTAATAGGGGTTCTTGACGCAGACGATCTTCTCGCTGGAAGTCCACTCGCTGATCATGTACGGGCCGTTGCAGACATAAGTCTCGGGCTTGGTTGCCCATGCATCGCCGTTAGCCTCGACAACAGCCTTCTGAACAGGGCTCATTGTGCCGAAAGCAACGATCTTATCAAAGTAAGAGCAGGGCCATGAGAGCTTAATGGTAAGAGTCTTACCGTCCTCGCTTGCCTTAACATTGAGCAGGTCGGGGTCGGGAGTGGTAGTTGTTTTGCCGTTTTCATCGGGATTACCGATAGCAGCCTGATAGCCGTCGATCATGCCGAGAACGGTCTCGCCGTAAGGTGCGGCAAGAGTTGTGTCGGCAATTCTCTTGAAGGTGTACTCAAAGTCCTTAGCATTGAGGTCGCTGCCGTCAGACCACTTGAGGCCGTCACGCATGGTGAAAGTCCATGTAAGTCCGTCTTCGCTGACTTCATACTTCTCAGCCTGGCCGGGCTGAACCTGATTGTTTTCATCGATGATGAGCAGAGTCTCAAACAAAGTGATGAGCATATTACCGCCATCGACTGCACTGTTAAGTGCGGGGTCAAGAGTTTCCGGATTGGGACCGACCTGAACAGTGATTCCGTCCTTGGCCTTCTTGCAGGAACTCATACATACAACTGCGGAAACAGCGAGTACAAGCACAAGCAGCAGTGAAACAATTCTCTTGATCTTCATTGGTGCATCTCCTTTACTTTTTACGGCTTTTGCCGTTTATTATATCCATTGTGTCAGGTTACACCCACACAATAAACACCTTGATCAGTCTGCCACCTTATCGAGGTGGTGACATGCCGCCCAATGTCCGGCACTTACTTCCTTGAAGCTCGGACACTCAGACGCACACTTCTCATCCGCATACGGGCAACGTGTACTGAAGCGGCAACCGCTCGGAGGATTGAGCGGACTGGGCACATCGCCCTGAAGCGGAATACGCTTCGACGCTCTCGCTATCTTCGGGTCTGCCTCGGGGATAGCGGAGATAAGGCTGCGTGTATAAGGATGCACGCTGTGCGTAATGAGCTCGTAGCTATCCGCAAGCTCCACCAATTTGCCGAGATACATAACACCGATACGGTTTGAAATATGTCTGACAACGCTCAGATCATGTGCAATGAACAGATAAGTCAGACCCATCTCCTGCTGAAGATCCTCAAACATATTGACAACCTGTGCCTGAATCGAAACATCAAGTGCTGAAACAGGCTCATCGCAGACTATAAATTCGGGATCAACGGCAAGCGCTCTTGCAATTCCGACTCGCTGACGCTGGCCGCCCGAGAACTCGTGGGGGTATCTGTTGGCGTGCTCGCTGTTAAGTCCGACACGCTCGAGCAGAGAAATTATCTTCTCTCTTCTCTCCGCCTTGTTTTTAGCGAGATTGTGAATATCTATAGGCTCACCGACTATGTCGCCTATCGTCATTCTCGGGTCAAGGCTCGCATAGGGATCCTGGAAAACCATCTGCATCTTGCGACGATAGGGCAACATCTTTTCGGCAATATTGTTTTCCTTATCGAAAATCACCTTGCCATCATAGATTATCTTGCCGTCCGTCGGCTCATAAAGTCTGAGCAGTGTTCTGCCGACGGTGGTTTTGCCGCAACCCGACTCACCGACAAGGCCGAGAGTCTCTCCCCTGTTTATGAAGAACGAAACATCATCAACAGCCTGGACAAACTTTTTGTTCTTGCCCCTGCCGCCTGCCGGGAAATACTGCTGCAGGTGTTCGACTTCAACAAGCTTTTTGTTATCACTCACAGCCCTTCTCCCCCTTTTCAAAATCTTCCTTTTGGAGCAGCCAGCAATGGCTGTAATGCGTGTCGCTAAGCTCAGTCTTGGGTGGCATCTCACTAAGGCAGATTTTCATGCACTTCTCGCATCTGGGTGCGAACGGGCAGCCTGCCGGAGGATTGAGCAGATCGACCGGCTGACCCTCTATAGGAACGAGACGCTGTGTCTGCTCAACATTGAGCTTGGGAATGGACTTGATAAGTCCCTTGGTGTACTCATGCTTCGGCTCATAGAAAATCTCATCCGCCGTGCCGTACTCAACGATATGACCGGCATACATAACGGCAATTTTCTCGCACATACTTGCGACAACGCCGAGGTCATGGGTTATCATGATAATGCTCATACCGAGCTTTTCACGCAGCTCCTGCATAAGCTCGAGTATCTGAGCCTGAATCGTAACATCAAGAGCCGTTGTAGGCTCGTCGGCAATGAGAAGCTTCGGCTCACAGGCAAGAGCTATTGCTATCATAACCCTCTGACGCATACCGCCCGAAAGCTCATGCGGATACTGTTTCAAGCGTTTCTCCGGCTCATTTATGCCAACCAGCTCGAGCAGCTCCTTTGCTCTGGTATCCGCCTCCTGCTTGGACTTGCCCGTATGCAGGCGGATAACTTCGGTTATCTGATTGCCGATAGTATAAACGGGGTTGAGGCTCGTCATGGGATCCTGGAAGATTATCGAGACCTCGTTACCTCTGATTTGTCTGAATTCTTTTTCGGTCATCTTATCTATCTGATGGCCATTGAAGCGGATAGTTCCGCCAATGAGCTTGCCGGGATAAGCGGTAAGCCCCATTATCGAATAAGCGGTAACGGATTTGCCCGAGCCGGACTCACCGACTATGCCGAGCACATCGCCCGCATCCATGGAGAAGGACACACCGTTCAGCGCCTTAACCTCACCGGCAGGCGTGAAGAACGAAAGTCTTTCATCCTGTATCTCTAAAAGCTTTTCACTCAAAATTTTCGCCCTCCCTGTCAGTTTTTCAGCTTCGGGTCAAACGCATCACGCAGTCCGTCACCGAAAAGATTGAACACAAGGATTATGACGCTGATGAGTATTGCCGGCAAAAGCAGCAAATGCGGATAAGTATTCATACCCTTAACGGCATCCGTTGCAAGCGAGCCGAGTGACGGCATGGGTGCGGCAACACCGAGACCGAGGAAGCTGAGATAGCTCTCGGTGAAGATTGCCGACGGAATCTGCAATGTGGTTGTGACGATAAGTGTACCGATGCAGTTTGTGAGCAGGTGCTTTCTGATTATGCGTGAGCCGCTTGCACCCATTGCACGGGCGGCAGTGACATACTCGGACTCCTTGAGCACAAGTATCTGCGAGCGTGTAATTCTCGCCATGCCGACCCAATAAAGGAGTACAAACACGATAAATATCGCAAGCAGGTTCGGGCCGACCGTCTGCATCCAGCCGAAGCCCGGCTGCTCGGCAAGATCGTTGAGCCGAGGCTTCAACGCCATAGCGAGCACGATTATAATCAGTATATCCGGCAAGGTATAGAGAATATCGGTTATTCTCATCATAATTATATCGACCCAACCGCCGGCGAATCCGGCAACCGCACCGAATATCGAACCGACTATCAGCACGAGTGCCGCACATATAAGTCCGACAGTAAGGCTGATTCTCGTACCCATCATCAGACGAACCGCAAAGTCTCTTCCGAGCTTATCGGTGCCGCAGATGTGCGGAAACACTTTCTCGCCTGCATCGATTCTCTGCTGCTCGAGTGCGCTGTATTCAAAGGGCTTGAGGTTTTCACTGTACTTTATCTGCTGCTCATAGCTGTAAGGCCAGAAAGATGGCATAATATAAGCGAAAATTACAATAAGCAAAATTACGGCAAGGCTGACCATTGCTATCTTATTCTTACGCAGACGGCGCAGACCGTCCGCCCAGAAATTCACGCTGTCACGCATAACAACAAGGCTCTGCTTCTCCTCATGCGTTGCAGGGATGAAATCGTCTGCTTTAAGTTGCAGACTCGGAAATTTATTTTTCATATTTTCTCATCTGCTCCTTACTTGAGTTTAATTCTGGGATCGATTATCTTGTAAAGTATATCAACCACAACATTCGCCATGATTATCAGCGTGGCAAGAAGTATTGTCGTGCCCATAATCAAGGTGTAGTCACGTGTATTTATAGCTGAAACAAACTCTCTGCCGAGTCCCGGGATGGTGAATATCTTCTCAACAATGAACGAACCTGTCATAAGGCTTGCGAGCATGGGGCCGACATAGGTGACGACCGGCAGTATAGCATTGCGAAGTGCGTGCTTGAACAGAACCATGAAATTTGAAAGTCCCTTTGCCTTCGCCGTGCGGATGTAATCCTGACCCATGACATCGAGCAGGCTCGAACGCATAAGTCGGGTAATATACGCAGTCGGATATATTGACAGTGCCGTGACCGGCATAATATACGACTCCAACGAATTCAGTCCGACCGTGGGCAGAATATTGAGCTTGCTGCCGAAGGTGTAAAGCAAAATAACGCTGCTTATAAAGCTCGGTATCGCTATGCCGCAGGTGGCGAAAACAATTATGACATTATCCGCCCACTTGCCACGATTATAAGCCGAGAGACAGCCAAGCGGTATACCGACAAGCAGAGAAACAAGCACCGCTATACCGGCAAGACCTGCGGAAACCGGAAATTTAGTTGAAATTATTTCATTAACCGTTCTTCCCCTCTGGCGAAGGCTGACACCCATATCGCCATGGAGCAGATCGGTCATATAAGTCACATACCTCTGCCAAAGAGGCTTGTCCAATCCATATTTTGCGGCAAGCGCTTCCTGCGCCGCCTTACTGATGGACTTCTCCGCAACGAATGGGCCGCCGGGAACAAGGTTCATCAGAAGAAATGTCAATGTCGCAACAATAAATATACACAAAAGACCCATTGCGACACGCTTGATTATGTACTTTGCCAAGCACTTCAACTCCCTGTTAAAAATGTAAAGCAGAATTCAAGTTAATATATAGCATACCGAAGAATAACAATCGGCATCCGCAAATACCACAAAATCAACCTTTTGCGACTGCTTATAATAAGATATATTACCATAAAAACGCCGAAAATGCAATACTTTAGCCCCTGCAATTCGCCGGAAGAAAGTGCTAAACTGCAACGCATTAAGGTTTTATAGTACAATCAGAATAAAGCGTAAATTTATTTTTCGTCAAGCCACCCGAATCTTTTCGTTTTCCGCTTGAAAACAGCGAGCGACGGTAATATAATTAAGATAAAATAAATATGCAACAAGGAGGATAAAATGACCGATATTATTTTTGCTTTTGACACAGAGGATTTTACCTCAAACCTTGCCGCCAACGCAATAAAGCGTGAGGCGGACATAATGACTGCCCAGGGCGTTACGGCGAATTTCTGCCTTGTCGGATTGCTGGCGGATCAGCTCATCAACTGGGGCAGGCAGGATGTTCTTGAATCACTCAAGCCGCACGAGATACAGCTTCACACCCTTGGCCACACCCTGCACCCCATGCTCAACGAGTACACCGACATCGATGACTTTTATGCCGCAAGGGACGAAGTGGTACGTCAGGAGACCTTGGCACTCGAAAAAATCGAACGGGCGACGGGCACAACAAGCGTTGCCGCCGCTGTCCCTCCGGGGAATCAGAAGAGCTATGTCGCAATGTACGCATATGCGGACATGGGTATCCCGATACTCGCAGATACCCTGTGCGACACCGTGGACGGCAGAGGTACATTTTACTGCAATATTTTCAACATCGACTATGTACTCGGCATCGAGAACATTCTCTTCAAAGGCAACGAGGAGAGCATAAAGGCGGAGCTTGACAAACTCACAACAAGAAAACGTGCCGTAATCTACGGCCATCCGCACTCCTCAATGTTCAAGGAGCACTGGGATGTTGTAAACTACGACAAGGAAAATACATATCCGTTCGGGCAATGGGAAAGTGCCGAGCTAAGAGACGCAAGTGACATAGAGCGATTCTATGAAAACCTCGCTACCATAGCAAGGCTCGTGAGAGAAGATCCCCGTTTCCGCATCACCACCTTCGGTGAAATATCAAAGGAGCTTGCCGCACGCAAGCAAAGGCGTATCACCGCCGCCGACATCCCATATCTTCGTGAATGGATAAAGGATGAACTGAGGCCCACCGACGGCGAGGATTCACTTTCCGTTGCAGATATGTTCCTCGCCTGCCGAGACTTGCTTTGCGGAGAGGATGAGCACATCTGCGGCAAGACAAAGGGCTTCCTTGAGGCTCCCCGAGGCATCAACCGTCCCGTGACAGTCAGTGCAGACGAGATAAAGGCATCAGCTGAATCGATCTCGGAAAAGGATTTTCTGCCCGTTCGCATATGGGTCAACGGCAAAGCACTCGGCCCTGCCGATTGGCTTTATGCGGCTATGGCGGTGCTCTGCGGCGAAGAAACCGTAACGCTGACACCAACAAATCAGCTCATATCCCTCGACATTCTGCCCGGAGTCAAGAACTGTTCTTTTAAAGGCACCTGGCGGCACAGCGATGACTTTGAGGACAAATATCTTTCAGACCGTCTGAGACTTCAATGCTGGACACTTAGATTCTGATAAATCAAACGGCACAGTGGGTTAAAGCGCCTGCTGTGCCGTTTTATCGAAGCTTGAAAAAACCACCGTTTTGTGATAAAATAAAAAACAGGTGATTTCCATGAATATACTCATTTGCGATGATAATTTTGCCTGTGCGGACAGTCTGCGGGATTTTGTCGAGAACTACTTTGCACAGCGTGACATACAAGCCGATATAACAACCGTGAACGACCCTCTCGAGGCCGCCGACAGCGACACGAAATATGAAATAGCCTTTCTTGATATTCAGATGAACGGCATGGACGGACTTGAGCTTGCGAAAATACTACAGGAGAGGAATCGCAAGATAGCCGTTTTCTTTCTCACATCATTCGTCCGATTTCAGGATGATGCAATGGACACGCACGCTTTCCGTTTCTACGAAAAGCCGTTTGATCCCGAACGTCTCCGCTCGGGGCTGGACAAGGCGTTGGAATATATCGACAACACATACATCGACTTTTTTCTGCGTGGAAACAGCGAAAAGGTCAGAATATCGGTTGACGACATAGTTTATATCGAAAGATATAACCGCAAAACCACCGTGCATACGGTAGATAGAAGCTATGACGCAAAAGACGACCTCAACTACTGGTGCAAGATGCTCCGTGCGGACTATTTCTTCAGAGTACACCGCTCATACATTGTGAACATCCATTACGCAACGCAGTGTACATATTCCGAGCTGACTCTGCAAGACGGAACGATCGTCGCCATATCCGCCAGACAACGCAAAGCCTTTCGTGACTACTGGTTAAATCACACATAAAAAAACGCCGCAGCTCCTTTTTGTGGAGTGCGGCGTATTCTATTGTAAAAAAAATTACGGCACCGCCCAAAGGCAATGCCGTGAATATCCTCGGTCATCAGACAGCACGTGTAACTTTGCCGGAACGAAGGCAACGAGTACATGCATAAACTCTCTTGGGAGAGCCGTTCACTATAGCCTTGACCCTTTTAATGTTGGGCTTCCAGGTTCTGTTGGAACGTCTGTGAGAATGGGAAACCTTGATGCCGAAAGACACATCCTTACCGCAATATTCGCATTTTGCCATGTGTCGCACCTCCTTCTTTACTCGGTAACAGATGATATGATAACAGATTACAAGCAAAAAAGCAAGTCTTTTTTTATTTTTTATTGCCAAAGGCGGCGTTTTTTGCAAAAAACTTGCAAAAAAAACATTTCGCTGATATAATGAAAAGGCTGAGCGGATTCCGATTCGCAAATTCACGGCAAAATTTTATATCTGCGGATATGGCGGAATTGGCAGACGCGCCGGATTTAGGATCCGGTGGGCAACCATGCAGGTTCGATCCCTGTTATCCGCACCAAAGCAATATAATCCGAACCGGGGCTTCTTTATAGGAGACGGGTTCGGATTATTTGTTTATTTTGAGAAGTTTGAGGACACGCACTTCAAAAACGGCATCATCAAGCGTCCGAACTCCAAACCAAGAGGATATCGGAAAAGGAAATTGCTATGATTATGAATCCATGTTATTGACAAACGAAATGGTGTATGCTAGAATGTAGAAAAATTTGAAAGGATATACGGCAATGGCGGCTTTTATCTCCATGTATCATATGGTTGCTGCTCAACAGCGCGTCGAAATTCAGATGATTTCGCCGGGCTTGTTTTGTCGTACACAAATTTCGGAATAACCCATTATAGGATTATTGGATTGGTAATGACAGTGCAAGGCGATGTTTTCGACTTGCACTGTTTTTGTTTTTTGAGAAAGGGGGCAGGTATTATGCCGGAACAGTCCGATCACCGCCAAAAAGAAACCGACGCTGACCAACAAATAAAACATCATAAAAAATACAATAATAAGGAGTTGCTTATGAAAACGATCGACCACGCTGTACTGGCAGGATACAATGCCGGAATTGAACGAGATCGTCTGCGAACAAATATTGGACTGATCGAATTTGAACGCACCAAAGAAATATTGATCGAAAGACTGCCAAAGCCGCCTGCCGTGATCTATGACATTGGCGGTGCCTATGGGGAATACGCATGGTGGCTTTCATCTCTCGGATACGAAGTGCATCTGTTCGATCTGTCTGAAACCAATATCAAAATGAGCGCAGAACTGGCGGATGAATATCCGAATGTTACATTGAAATCTGCCACGGTTTGTGATGCCCGTTCCGTTCCCCGACCGGATAAAAGTGCGGATGCTATTTTGCTCATGGGGCCACTGTATTCCATTACGGAATATACGGAACGCATCATCGCCATCAAGGAAAGTCGGCGGCTATTAAAAGACAAGGGACTTCTGTTTTCTGCTGCGCTGACCCCATACAGCATTTTGATCCCCCGTATTGCGCTTTATCATATCGATGAATCGAGCAAGCGGCGGGAATTGGATGACCCTGCTGTCATTTCCGCCATAGAGCGGGCATTAGAGGACGGTTGCTACATCAACCCGGGAAAGAAAATCGCCAACGGTCTGGGGTCATCCCATCTGCACACTGCAAAAGCCTTGCGAGAAGAACTGGCCAAAGGCGGATTTGCTACGGATACTGTCCATGGGGTTATGGGGGGAGCGTGGCTTGCGCCGAATTTGGATGATCTGCTTGCCAATGCGGAAACGAGGACATTGCTTATGAAGACTGTCCGAATGTTGGATACGCACGAAGAAATCATTGGCTTATCCGGGCATCTTCTGGCCGTTTCCCGAAAAGATTGTTTGGCCTAAAACAAAAGCGGCGCGGTCGAATCTAAAAAGCTCAAGGTGACAGTAAAAGACGAGGAGACAACACGCAAGCAAACCGTATCCACTACCGCAAATACACCAATCAAAAACAGCGTAACCGTTTATATCACACCAACCGGCAAGCGTTATCATTACAGCAAAGCCTGTGCAGGAAAAAATGCCATAGCAAAAGACTTAAATTCAGTAACAGGCACATACACGCCATGCAAAAATGTGCTCAGTAAAGAACAAACAAGCACCCGACCGTTTACTCGGTCGGGTGCTGTTATTTTTGCTATTCAAGTATTGAGGCCACTGCCTTGCGGACATCGGCGGCAACGGAATCTATATCCCTTGCGGCATCGATGACCACTATGTTGTCCCTCTCCTTGAGCAGGTCAAATGCGCCGTAATAACGCTCACGGATTGCATTTATCTGCTCGGGGTCACGCTCGAAAATTTCGAGATAAACCCGTCCGTTTTCGATTCGCTCGTGGCAGCTCTCGGGGTCTACATCGAAGAAGATACAGATGTCCGGCTTGAGTATTCCCGGGCAGTTGAGGTTCATATCAATGACCCACTGCCTGTCCTCCCCCACAGCCTGATAAGCTATGGACGAATAATAATATCTGTCACACACAACATCAACGCCGCTCTCGAGCGTCTTTTTGATGCCGTTGACGGGATTCAGATTGTGTGCCACACGGTCTGCGAGGAACAGTGCCGCAAGCTCAGACGAGGTTCGCTGTCTTGCTCCGCTGAGTACATCTCTTATCATGCCGCCCGTTACCGATTCGGTAGGCTCAGCGGTGGAGTAGACCTGCCTGCCCTGCGACTTGAGATACGCACACAGCAGTGCCGTCTGCGTACCCTTTCCCGAGCCGTCAAGTCCCTCAACTACAATAAACTTTCCACTCATAATGTGCGGTAATCCTCCGTATAGATGAAGGTGCATTTGTCAAGCTGTTTATCCGAGACCTTTATCTTCTTGGAGAAGTTGCCCTCAACAGCCGATGCCATGCTCGCCGCCTCACCGCAGAGTGTTGCCCTTGCAAACTCAAACGATGCTTTGACCATCGATGCACCCGTAAGCTCATCCCAAACAAAGAACTGATTTTTCTCGCCGCCGTTCTCTCTTATCGCTGTTCTGACCTTGGTGAACACCTTGGATTTATTATCCCACTTCTGTCCGAGGTCGATACCAAACGCAGAGGTGTAGCCGTCATAGATGCTCGGCAGGCTTGTGCCCATAACCATTACGCCCTTTTCTGCGGCAGTCTTTATAAGCTCGGGCTGAGAAGAAATATCCGCACAATAAGCCGCTATCTTCTTACCTTCAAAATTAGCGAGCTGTCTGGCAATATCCTCACGCATGAAGCTCTGTGCACCCTTTATTCCGAGTGTCTGCGAGACATCGTAGCTGTTGACAAATTTGTAAGTCATGCCCAGCTCCTTGCATTTTTGCTCGGCGGCTGTTCTTGCCTCCTTTATGCTCGGAGTGCCCTGACGAACACCGGTCGTGTAGAACACAAAAACCTCAGCACCGTTATCATGCGCCTTCTCGACCATAAGCGCCGCATCCTTGGCGGTATCGACCTCAAGGATAGCATCCGCCGACTTTGCGAGGGTCTCTATGCTCTCCTCGGGGGCGGTGCAAACTACAAGCAGCTTGGGATTCTTTGCCTTTGCCGCTCTGACCGCCGCCACTGCGCCCGAATTTGCCCTCGGGAGAACTATTGCACCGTAATCGGGATTCGATGCAATATCATTTACATTCTTATAGAAATCGAGTATGCCCGATGTTCCTATACGTGTATCGGTATAAACGATATGATCCACATAGTCGTAATCACGGGCAATCGCCGCCGCCTGCTGAAATTCCTCGGGATTCTGCGAAAGCGTGGCGGTGATTATTGCTATCTTTTTGCTCGGCTTGCCGCTGCCTATTCCGCCGCCCGAGCACGCACAAAGAGATGCTATAACGCACAGCACAAGCAGAAGTGCCGCCGCCGATTTGAAAATTTTCTTCATATTGTCCACCTTATTTCCCTATGAACGCTTTGGCTATTCTCTCGGTACTGTGACCGTCGCAGGCGCTCATAAATTCCTCTTTAAAGTTTTTGATTCTCTGAGAATCAAAGCCGTTCCGAGCCGACTCAACGGCACGGATTATGCCCTCGGTATCCCTGACTATCTCACCCGGGACAAAGTCATCATACTTGTTATAAAAGCTTCTGTCCCTGTCATATTCCTCGAGGTCGTAGGCGAAGAATATCATCGGTCTGTCAAGCAGTGAATACTCGAATATCACCGACGAATAGTCACTTATGAGCATATCCGCCGCACACATCGCCGTATCTATCCGCACACCCGTTGAGATGTCAAAGACAAAGCTTGAATACCTTTTACGTTCTTCGTCATCGAGGGTGAAACGCTTTGCCGTCTGAGGATGAAGCTTATAGAGCAAAACAAATTCATCTGAAAGTGCCTCGCTCATTCGCTCGATGTCGAGCTTGAGATCCATATAGGATTTGAGAATCGAATTTCCTCTGAAGGTTGGGGCATAGAGGATTATCTTCCTCTGCCCTATTTCGGGATGGATTTTGAGTATCTCCTCCCTTGCCGAAGAAACGAACGAGGGATCAAAATACACATCCGTCCTCGGCACTCCGAGAGGCTTTATTATCTCCTGCGAGCAGTTAAACGCCTCGGCGTAATACTTGGCAACTCCGCTTGCCGACACCGTAACATCCGTATAGGTATTATGGATGGGATAGCGTTCAAGGCTTTTCCTGTCCGCTCCCCATTTGAGGTCAGCCGTGGAATATCCCCACTTTTTGAATGCACCGCAGGCGTGCCAGAGCTGGACTACCCTTGTGCCCTCTCTCGGGTGATTTGCAAACAGAGGAAAGAACGCATCCTCGACAAAGACGAGCTTGCTCGTGGCATACTCACGTTGAAAGTCGATATTGCGACGAAATTCGGCTATTCTGCCCGAAATACTGCCTGCCCCTGCCGGAGCGAGCAACACTGTGCAGTTCATCCCTCTGCTCTCAAGCTCACGCTTCATTGCGCTGAGATTATCGGGCAGCCTTGCGGAGTTTGCCGCAAGCAGAGCCTTATTTTCGTCAATCGGCTTTTTCGCCGCTCGCCTGTAAACCATCGGCCATATGCGGTAATAGAGCAGATGTCTTCGCATATCACCGAGCTTTTTTATAAATTTTACAATCAATGACTTCATCGTTCGGTCTTACCTCAATAGTGCAGTTTTGCGTTTATATCCTGCACCGTCTTAGCATCAAGCTTCAACACCTTGCGGTCATATGTATAAATTCCGTTGACCTCGAACTCAACATCGCTGACCTGAGTGTAGACAGTGGCACAAAGTCCCCATCTTATGAGCGGAATGACCTGAGTTACATGGAGAAGCTTATACGCCAGCGACAGCGTTTTCTCCGAATGGAACATGACATAGCCGAAACTGCGAAGTCTGTTCCAGACATGATTTTTGACTATTCTGCTGTATCCGCCGTATTCGCTGACAACATACGGTCTGCGGCTGGGGAGAAGCTTAATTATGGGCAGGATATATTTATGCTTGCTCTTGAGGTCTCCGCCGCCCTGATCGTGCCAGCCGCTCGCATGGTCAACGATTCTTGTCGGGTCATACGCCTTGACTGCCGCACCTATCTCCTTGGCATCAAACTGACCCCAGCCCTCATTGAACGGAACCCAACAGCCGATGCAAGTGCAATTATAGAGATTGTCTATCATCTCAAACAGCTCTCGGCGGTAATCCTCACGCCACTCCTTCTCGGTGCGGCTGAACCATCTGTATTTGTTATCCTTGATGTGCGAAAGTCCGAGATTCGGCAAAACACCGACAAGGAAATTGTCTATATGCTCACCGCCGCTGACCATATCCTGCCAAACTATCATACCGAGCCTGTCGCAATGATAATACCAACGCAGAGGCTCCACCTTTATATGCTTCCTGAGCATATTGAAGCCGAGACGCTTCATCTCGGAAATATCGAAAATCATAGCTTCATCGGTGGTCGGAGTAAGTCCGCCGTCACTCCAATAGCCCTGGTCAAGCAAGCCACGCTGGAAATACGGCTCGTTGTTGAGCATAAGCCTCGGCATACCCTTCTTGTCCTTGCCGATGCTGTACTTTCTCATACCGAAATAGCTCTTGACTTTATCGACAATCTCGCCGTTTTTCTTAACCGTAAGATTTAAATCGTAGAGAGTGGGGCTTTCGGGGCTCCACAGCTTTGCATCCGGCACAGGGAGCTGCGAATTGAGCTTTATCTCGCCCGAATGTATCTCCTCGCCATCTAAGGTTATCTCAGCCTCAAGTGTGCAATTATCGAGATTTTCGCCCGTGCAGGAGACAAGAATCTGCCCTGCATCAATGTCGGGAGTGAGACGCAGGCAGGTGATATGACTGTCGCTGACAGGCTCGAGCCACACAGTCTGCCAGATTCCCGAGGTGCCGGTATACCAAAAGCCGACCGACTTGAGAACCTGCTTACCTCTGTTCTGCCAGCCCTTATCCGTGGGGTCATAGACTTTGACAACAAGCTCATTCTCACCCTCGACAAGTTCCGAGGTAATATCGAACGAAAACGGGCAATAGCCGCCGGTATGAGTACCGACGGAAACGCCGTTTATGAACACCTCGCACTGCCAATCGACTGCGCCGAAATGCAATATGCAACGCTTGGAATCAAAGCGGCTGTCCAAAGTGAAACGCTTTCTGTACCACAGGCGTTCATCCGGTTGAAGTGCTCTCTGCACACCGGAGAGCTGGCTCTCGATGGCATAGGGCAAAATTATTTTACCGCTGAAATCTGTGGGGCAGGGGTCGCTCACTTTTGTTATTTCGTAATCGCACTCACCGTTTAAGCACACCCAATCCTCACGCACAAGCTGGGGTCTGGGATACTCGGAATGAGGGCAATTTAAATCCACATCGTCATAAAAACGTGTTTTTAAATCGTTCACTTATATCAACCTCCGCAATTTAATTAAAACCCACAGAGTATTATACAATATTTTATATATTTTGTCTACTTATTCTCTGTGCCACTTTACGCCCTGTGCGGTATCCTCGAGAACAATGCCCATAGCCTTGAGCTCGTCTCTTATTCTGTCCGCCTCTGCCCAATTCTTATCCTTGCGAGCATTGGTGCGAGCCTCGATAAGAGCCTCGATATCGCTGTCAAGTGTCTCGGTCTTGCGATTATAGACGAGTCCGAGAACATCGGTAAGCTCATCAAATATTGCTATTGCCGCCTCGACAAGTGCCTTTGAGGGGGCCTTGCCGACAACATTTGTGTTTATATCACGCACAAGCTCGAAAATTGCGGCTATTGCATCTGCGGTGTTGAGGTCATCGTCCATTGCGGCAATGAACTGTTCTCTGTACTTATCAAAGCCGTCGATAACAGCCTTGTCACCATCGTGCTCTGCATCGGCGGCATTTTTAAGCTCGAAGTCAAGCGAATCACGGCAGGTGTAAAGTCTGTTGAGTGCGGCTATGCACTGCTCGATAATATCCGTGCTGTAGTTTATCGGGCTTCTGTACTGTGCGGAAATAAGCAGATAGCGGATAGGCTCATAGCCATACTTCTCCGCAACATCACGCACGGTGAAGAAATTGCCGAGAGACTTTGACATCTTAACATTGTCAACATTTATATATCCGTTGTGCATCCAGTAATGTGAAAATGGCTTGCCTGTGAAGCACTCGCTCTGAGCTATCTCATTTTCGTGGTGAGGGAAGATGAGATCCTGACCGCCACAATGGATGTCGATCGTGTCACCGAGATAGCGCCAGTTCATAGCGGAGCACTCAATATGCCAACCGGGTCTGCCCTTGCCCCACGGAGAATCCCATGACGGCTCGCCGGGCTTTGCGGCTTTCCATACAGCAAAGTCCATCGGTTCACGCTTGACCTCGCCCACCATTATGCGTGCGCCTGCCTCAAGATCCTCGAGCGGCTGATGCGAAAGCTTGCCGTACTCCTTGAACTTCTGTGTGCTGAAATAGACATCGCCCTGTGCCTCATAAGCGTAGCCCTTTTCAATGAGGGTAGAGATGATATGAATAATGTTGTCTATATTCTCCGTAGCCTTGGGATGGACTGTTGCAGGACGAACATTAAGTCCCTTTGCGTCAGTCCAAAACTCCTCAATATAGCGCTCGGAGATCTCGGAAAAATCGACATTCTCTTCATTTGCACGCTTGATTATCTTGTCATCGATATCGGTAAAGTTCTGAACGAACTTCACATCGAAGCCCCTATACTCCAAATAGCGGCGAAGAATATCGAAAATGCAAAGCGGACGGGCGTTACCGATATGGATATAATTATACACCGTCGGTCCGCAGGCATACATCTTTATCTCGCCCGAAGTGATGGGTACAAGCTCCTCTTTTTCTCTTGTGAGTGTGTTATAAACCTTCATATATTTCTTCCTTTCAGTTAATTTTCTGTATTATTATGCTCCTGCATCGCCTTTCGCAAAAGCGAAATTTGATACTCGAGCCTGCACAGCTCCTGAGCCACGGGATCGGGCACATGAACCTGATCAAGCTCATCCACTCGAACTCCGTTGCGGCGAACCACTC
Organism: uncultured Clostridium sp.; assembly: GCA_964386035.1. Classification (GTDB taxonomy): domain Bacteria; phylum Bacillota; class Clostridia; order Oscillospirales; family Acutalibacteraceae; genus CAG-177. Next base: position 78,109 of record CAYLQT010000005.1, read on the forward strand.
TCGCCGGCACGCCGACTGCGGTTGAATCGGGTGGTATCTCATTCAAAACCACCGCACCGGCTGCAATATTTGAATTGTCTCCGACGGTAAACGGGCCGAGCACCTTCGCCCCTGCGCCTATCATAACATTATTCCCGATAGTCGGATGACGCTTGCCGGTATCCTTGCCCGTACCGCCGAGGGTAACGCCCTGATACAAAGTCACATCGTCACCGATAACCGTCGTTTCGCCTATGACAACTCCCGTGCCGTGGTCAATGAAGAACCGTCTGCCGATAGTTGCCGCAGGGTGAATTTCTATCCCTGTCTTTCGAGCCGCATACTGCGACACCCAACGGGCAAGAAAATAGCGTTTGCGGCGATACAGCCGATTGGCAAGGCGATGAAGTCTTATCGCCTTCAAGCCGGGGTAGAGAAAAAATATTTCAAACGAGCTTCTTGCGGCAGGGTCACGCCGCTTGAAGGTAGCTATATCCTCCTTGAGCCTGTCAAACATAAAATCACTCCTTATTGCAAATGAATCGGGCGAAATTTATGCACGGGCAGTCGTATCGGAAATCGGCAGAGTCGGCACAGACCGACAAAATTCGTAATAAAAACAGCCTCCGCTGCCCAATGGGCAACGGAGGCGTAAAGACGCGGTTCCACTCCTGCTTTTCTCTCTGCGTGCCAATACACGCCCGGCAAATAACGGTGCCTGCCGCACAGGGATACTGTTGTTCCCCCTGTGTGCTGACGGGTGCATTTCACCGCCGTGCGGCAAGGAGCGTTTTCAGCTTCCGGCTCCCTCTCTTATGCCGCCTGTATTCGGCTACTTCTCCCGATAAGCGCATTTAAAATTTGCTTTTGGTGGTTGATACAAATAGTATCTTGTTAATATTATATTGACATTACTTTGAAAAGTCAATAAGTTTTTTACCGTCAACAAAATATGTCACGCCCGAAACAACGGTGAGTATTGCCGTTATCCAAAGCATTATATTCGACACTCTCGAAAGTGTGAACCATCCGATATTCGCAAATATCGAAAGGCTCGCCTCAAGCTGTGCCAAAAGCATGATTATTATTGTGAACACCATCTGGCTGACGGTCTTTGCCTTGCCCCAATAGTTCGCCGGTATAACAACACCCTGAGCGGATGCCACAAGGCGCACAGAAGTGACTGCAAACTCCCTTGTCAGCACTATCATCACTATCCATATACTGCACCAGCCCTCACGCATAAAGGCGAGCAAAGCGGCAGTGGTGAGCATTTTATCGGCAAGCGGATCAAGCAATTTGCCGAAAACGGTGATTATGTTTCGTTTTCTTGCGATTTTTCCGTCAAGCATATCGGTGATAGAGGCTATCGAAAAGACTATCAGTGCCGCAAGATAGTGATACGGAAACTCTATAAGCATAAGAGCAAGATAGATCGGCGCTAAAAACATTCTGATGAGGGTGAGCCTGTTCGGCAGATTAAGTTTTCCCATATTTATCTCCTTTCGGAATGTTACTTTGCTTTTCCGAGCAGGTCATATTCGTTGACACCGAGTATCTCAACCTCAACAAACTCGCCTGCATTGATATAGTTCGACGAAGTAAAGATCACCTTGTTGTCAATATCGGGGGCATCCATATAAGAACGGCCCGAATAGGTGTCTGTATAGCTGTCATAATCCTCGACGAGAACCTTCAGGGTCTTTCCGATAACAGCGTTGTTCTTCTCGTTCATTATCTCGTACTGATCCTGCATGATAACCTCTGCACGGCGCGACTTCACATCGTCCTCCACCTGACCGTCAAGCTTTGCCGCCGGAGTTCCCTCCTGAGGCGAATACTCGAAGCAGCCGAGACGATCGAACTCCTGTTCGTTGACAAACTGTGCAAGGCTCTCAAACTCAGCCTCTCCCTCGCCGGGGAATCCGACGATAAATGTGGTGCGTATGACAATATCCGGCATACGCTCACGCAGCTTTGCTATGACCTGACGAGTCTCTTCACAGGTGCTGTGGCGATTCATCGCCTTTAATATATTATCGTCTGCGTGCTGGAGGGGCAGGTCTATGTAATGGAGCACCTTGGGCTGGCGTGCCATAGTGTCGATAAGCTCATCCGTGACCTTATCGGGATAGCAATAGAGCAGACGAATCCACTCGATACCGTCGATCTCACACAAAAGATCGAGCAGGTGAGCGAGCCTGTATTCTCCGTAGAGGTCAATGCCGTAGCTTGAAACATCCTGTGCTATGAGCACAAGCTCCTTGACACCGCCTGCAGCAAGTGTCTTTGCCTCCTCGACAATGCTCTGCTCATCACGGCTTCTGAAGCCGCCTCGGATATACGGAATCGCACAGTAGGTGCAGCAGTTTGAGCAACCCTCCGCAATCTTGAGATACGCCCAGTAATCGGGAGTAGTGAGCACACGCTCGCCGCACAGGGGCAGATTCTTTTTATCGGGGAAAACAGTGGTTTTATTCCCGTTCAAGACATCGTCAACTATCTTATCTATATCACCGTTTGCGCCGATGCCGACCACAGCATCAACCTCGGGTATCTCATTTAAAATCTCCTCACGGTAACGCTCGGCAAGACAACCCGTGACTATAACAGCCTTCACAACTCCGTCGTTTTTAAGCCCCACCATCTCGAGTATGGTATCTATAGCCTCCTGCTTTGCGGTGTCGATAAAGGCACAGGTGTTGACTATAACGGCATCGAGGCGGTCAAAATTCTCCGCATTCTCGAAGCCGGCATTCTCAAGTTTTGCAAGCATAAGCTCGCCGTCAACCTGATTCTTGGGACAGCCGAGAGACACAAATAAAACTCTTCTCTTTTTCATCAAACAGTCGTTCCTTTCGTTTGGATGATCAATTATGAATTATACATCATTTCGCTCCGTTTTTATATCCTAATCGGAAAATTGGTCATCCTCGCCGTCATATTCCTCGTCCGCCTGTCTCATGGCAGTGCGTATATCGGAATAACCGTAGCCCAAACGGATAAGAGCGTTGAAGGTGCGTCGTCTCCCCTTTTCATCGGAAAATCTGCCGTGAAATTTAGTATTGAGCAATTCGGTTATACGTTCAACATCGTCGCCGTCAAGCTCCTCGGTGCAAGCAGAGATTATGTCTCTGTCAACCCCACGCTCACGAAGCTCCTGCTCAATGCGGCGTTTGCCCATATTCCTGCGGTCATACAGCTCCTCGGCCAAATTCCGTGCGTAGCGTTCATCGTCAACATATCCGAGCTCCTCAAGGCGTTCAACCGCCTCACGGGCAAAGTCCGCACCCGACCGCCTCGCAACCTTGCGTTCAAGCTCCTTTGCCGAGTGGTCACGTCGAGAGAGAATATCCACCGCCGCATTAAATGCACGGCAGGAGCCTGCCGCCTCGCAAAAAGCAGCAAACTCCGCATCAGTCAGCTCATCGCCGGAGTGTACAGATTGACTCACCCAAAAATCCTGAGTTACAGTCAGGCGGTACTCACCATCGATAAGAATATGTATTTTTTTACCTCTACCCTGCTGTGCCGTTAATTTCATCAGTCGTCATCAACAACTATGTCAAGCTTCGCCTTGGCACCCGAGCGGCTTGTCGGCTTCTTCGGCTGGACGGGCGGCTCTGCCACAGGTGCGACAGGTGCAGACGGCTTCGTTATGTTCTTAGCGGCATCGGCTTCCTCTTTAAGGCGTTCACGCACCTTTGCCTCGACCTCTGCCAAAAATTCGGGATTCTCTTCCATATACTTCTTGACATTATCTCTGCCTTGACCGAGGCGGTTATCATTATAAGAGAACCATGCACCGCTCTTGTGGATAATATCGTAATCGACCGCCAGATCGAGAACCTCACCCACCTTGGAGATTCCTCTGCCGTACATAATATCAAATTCGGCAACCTTGAAGGGCGGTGCAACCTTATTTTTGACTATCTTCGCCTTTGTGCGTGAGCCGATAAACTCACTGCCCGTGCCCTTGAGCTGTTCCACCTTACGCACATCTATACGCATTGTGGCATAGAACTTGAGTGCACGGCCGCCGGTTGTGACCTCGGGGTTGCCGTAGACCACGCCGACCTTCTCACGAAGCTGATTTATGAAAATTATAACAGTATTGGATTTTGAAATAGCACCGGCAAGCTTTCTCAACGCCTGCGACATAAGGCGTGCGTGCAGACCAACATGGGAATCACCCATATCTCCCTCTATCTCCGAACGGGGAACAAGTGCCGCAACGGAGTCAACGACGATTATATCGATAGCGCCCGAGCGAGTAAGAGCCTCGGTTATCTCAAGTGCCTGCTCGCCGTTATCGGGCTGAGAAACCAGAAGTGCATCGACATCAACGCCGAGATTCGCCGCATAGACGGGATCGAGTGCGTGCTCCGCATCGATGAACGCCGCCTCGCCGCCGAGCTTCTGAGCCTCTGCGACAGCGTGGAGAGCAAGCGTGGTTTTACCCGAGGACTCAGGGCCGAAAATCTCGATTATTCTGCCACGGGGAAGTCCTCCGATACCGGTTGCGGCATCAAGAGTGACAGAGCCGGTCGGAATAGCCTCAATATTCATGGCGGTGTTCTGACCGAGCCTCATAATAGCACCCTTGCCGTAGTTCTTCTCTATCTGTGCAAGTGCAGTCTCAAGTGCTTTTTGCTTATCTGCCATAATTTTTCTTCCTTTCAGAACGAAAAAGTGTTCGTACAAATGTTCTGTTTGTATTGTACCTCATCTGTTCAAAAAATGCAAGAGGTATTTTAAATTTATTTTGATTTTGCAAGAAAAGCGATATTTATCGCATGGTCTCCGACACGCTCAAAGTCCGTTACGGTGTTGAGATAAAGCATTCCGGCTTCGGTGTTGCACTCCTTGCGATTAAGGCGGAAGATGTGTGCATCCTGACATTCAAGCGTAAGATCGTCTATTCTGTCCTCAAGATCGGAAAGCCTTTTCGCCTCGCCGTCATCGAGCTTTTGGGTATCAAATGCGGCTATAGCGCCGTCAAGCAAATCAACAACGGTGCGGCAAAGCTCATTGAGCTCATCCTCGGCAGGAGACGAAAACTTCAATCCGTCTCCGACATTGTGCTGTGCCGCCTCGGCAAGGTTGAGCGCATGGTCGCCTATACGTTCGATGTCGTTGATGACATGGAAAACTCTTGCAATATAATCGGCATCGCTGTCCGAGATATCGAGGGCATTTAACTTGACAAGATAGGCTGTTATGCTGTGGTTGAGATAATTTATTACATCCTCTCGCTGAACCACCTTGTCGATATCCTTTTCGCTGCGGTTTATCAGTGCATATGCGCCGGCCTCAAAGTTATCCCTTGCAAGCTTCGCCATTCTTGCGACCTCTTTGCTCACCTGCATAACCGCAAAGGGCGGCGTGTTGAGCAATCTGTCATCGATAAACTTGCAATGAAGCTCACTCTCGCTGTCATCACTGCCGGGCACTATCAAGCAGGAAAGCTTGACAAGCAGCTTTGCAAGCGGGAACATAACCACCGTTGAGACTATATTAAACACGATGTGCGAAAGCGCTATCTGTGCCATCGGGTCATCTGTGATGGCCTCTATCCACGAAACATAGGGTGTGAATATCGACAGGAAAATAAATATCACCGTGCCGATAACATTGAAAAGCAGATGAATAACAGCGGCACGCTTTGAATTTTTCTTTGCGCCGACTGTCGTGATAAGCGTCGTAAGGCAGGTACCGATATTCTGACCGTAGAGGACAAAAACGGAAAATTTAAGCGGCACAAGTCCCTGCATGGCAAGCGTCTGGAGCACGCCAACCGACGCAGACGAGCTTTGCAGTATTGCGGTCATGATTATGCCGAGAAGTATGCCGAACAGCGGTCTTAACGGCGACTCCGAAACGGCGACTATGAAATTCATAAAGCCCTCGCTGTCTCTCAACGGAGCCATTGCGGTTGACATCATATTGATGCCGAGGAACAGCAAGCCGAAGCCTGTAAAGATTGCGCCGAGATTTTTAACAACAGTCTTTTTCGATGCCATCATCAGCACTATGCCGACAAGCACCGCCACGGCCGCAACATCGGAGAAATTGAGCGCAATGAGCAACGATGTGACCGTTGTTCCGATATTCGCACCCATTATAACGCCGACTGCCTGTGCAAGCGACATCATACCTGCATTGACAAAGCCGACAACCATAACCGTAGTTGCCGTGGAGGACTGAATTATCGCAGTGACGACAAAGCCGACAAGGACTGCCAAAAATCGATTTCCGGTAAGCACCTCGAGCAGTCTTTTGAGCTTTGTGCCGGCAGCGTTCTCAAGCCCGTCACCCATTGTGCGTATGCCGAACAGGAACAGTCCGAGTCCGCCCGCCATGGACAAAATATTGGTTATGCTCATATTTTGTTCTCCTTTATTTCAACGGTTCTGCCCGTTTCATATGATATATATGAGCTTTCAAGCAAAACAGCGAGGTCTATGGCATCCTTTATGCCCAGACCGTCGGGAGAGCCGCTGCCGTTCAAGCAGGCATCGACAAACAGCTCTATCGGTTCTCCGCCGCCGTTGGGGAGCCTGTCGGGAGATATGAAACCTCCGTTCAACTTCTCCGTCTCCTTCGTCTTATATTTGATTTCCCCGTCACGCCAGAGAAGTATGCCATCGGTTCCGTGAACCTCTATGGTATAAGGCGAGGAAAAAGCCAAAAACGAAGTCTCTGCAACGCCTATAGCACCGTTTTCAAACTCAATGACGGAAACCGCATTTTCGTCAACGGGTGTTCCGAGAACCGAGTTTGCTATGCCGGTGATTTTAGCAGGTTTGCCGCAGAGATACGCCAAAAGATACAGCGGATGGCAACCGAGATCCATCATCGCACCACCTGCACAGTCATCCTTCACAAACCAGTAGTCCGGCAGCCAACCGCCGCTGACACCGTTGTGTGCATTGCGTATTCTGACATTCGTCACCCTGCCGAAGTCGCCGTTTTCTATATGCTCCTTCGCAAATCTGACGACCGACCACAGTTTATGCGGAAATGAAATTGTGAAAGTAACTCCGTTTTCGTCAACGGCTTTTTCAATCTCATGGCACTCGTCCACCGTGCAGGCAAGTGTCTTTTCCGTAAAGATATGCTTACCCGCTTTTGCGGCACGGGTGAGAACATCGGTGTGCATAGTCGTCGGAGTGCAGCAGCACACCGCATCAACATCGTCTCTTGCGAGAAGCGTATCGAGACATGGCTCGAAATCACAGCCGAGCTCCTTCGCCCATTCAGCTCCCCTCTCGGGATTCTCGTCCCAAACAGCGGTTATAATCGCCTTTCCGGTCTTTAAAAACTCATTGGCGTAACCCTCGGCATGAACATGCCACTTTGACAGCATAGCAACTCTGAGCATAAGCCACCTCCATAGGTCAGTCTTTTAATTTTATTATTCACAGTACGCTTTGCGAGATTCACTATCTCACATGTGTATCATATCATTGTCCAATGCAAAAGTAAACCGAAAATACATCAAAAAGACAAAAAGTAACGGAGTATCGATAAAGTGCGACGTGAAGATAAAAAGCTCTCCCGACCGATTCGAGAGAGCGTTGATTTATGTTTTTTTCTTTTTGCGTTTTGTAGCAAAGGTCAGCACCGTCAACAGTGCAGGAAAAACCACGGCACAAAGTATACCTTTTTTGAGGTCATCTCCGAAGGCACTTGCCATCCTTCCGACAAAGGTCGGCCCTGCCGAGCAGCCAATATCACCGCCGAGACAAAGTATCGCATACATCGCAGTTCCGCCGCCATGGAGCGCCGAGGACATCTTACCGATAGTTCCCGGCCAAAGTATACCCGAGGAGAGTCCGCAAAGCGCAACTCCGACAAGTCCGAGCAACGGAGACGAGGTCAGAGAAATGAGCAGATAAGATGCCGTGCAGACACAGCCGCTTATGAGCATCATCGAGTCGAGATTTATCTTATCACCGAATTTGCCGTAGGAGAAGCGTGCTATGCCCATAAGTATCGAGAAAAGCATGGGGCCTGCCAAATCTCCGACGGTCTTTGAAAGCCCGAGTTCCTTTTCCGCAAAGGTGGATGCCCACTGGCTGACAGTCTGTTCACTCGAGCCTGCACAGAGTATGAGCACCATAAACACCCAAAACGCCTTGGTCTTGAGCATATCCTTGACAGAAAGCCTCTCCTCATTCTCGTCCATTATCGGAGCTATCGGCACACGGGTAAAGGATATTGCGTTGACTATCGGAAGCACCGCCCACGCGAGTGCCATAAGCTTCCAGCTCGAGGTTGAGAAAATCGAGAAGACGATTGTGGATATACCTACTGCCGCCACACTGCCCCAGCAATAGAACGAATGGAGCAGGCACAAAAGCTGATTGGAATCGGTTGAGGGGCAGGAGTTGATTATGGGATTTATCGTAATATCAAGCAGACCTGCTCCGACTGCGTAACAGAATACGGAAATGAGAAGTCCCGCAAAAGCCGAGGGCAATATCTCCGGCAAAATCGTCATAAAAATCAAACCTGCGGCACACATTGCGTGAGCGAGCACGGTGGACGCACGGTAGCCTATTCTGTCAATAAACAGCACCGCCGTTAAATCAACAAATATCTGGATGAAGAAGTTTGCCATTATGAGCACGGTTATTTTGGACAGCTCTATTCCGTACTGCGCCTGAAAGGTCAAAAACAGCAGCGGTGCAAAACCATTGACGACCGCCTGCACCACGAACGCAGTGAAGCTCGACGCAATCGTTCTCTTGTAATTCAAGGTCTTTTTCATGTAATTTCCCCCAATCGTAACAACGCAAATTTTAGCACAAAGAGAGCGATAAATCCACAGATTTTTAAAAAATGGCAAAGTGCTTAAAATATACACCTGTTTATATGCAAATGTAATGGCAGGTTGACGGAAATGAACCGCCGGTGAGGGCGGTTCTCAATCACGCTTTTTTCTTAAACAAATCCGCAGGGAGCTGTGCTAAGAGGATGGCTATAAACATTATTATACAGCCGGTCAGCTCTTTTGCCGACATTTTTTGATCTATGAGCACCCATGCGAAGAGAACTGCGAACACCGACTCGAGACACAGGAGCATTGATGCCACCGTCGGCTCGGCATCACGCTGACCGAGAGTCTGGAATGTGAACGCTATTCCGCAGGACATAACACCCGTATAAAGCAGATACGGTGCGGCGGTGAGAATGGCATTGATGCTCGGATTTTCAAAAATGAACATCAATATGACCGAAATTGTGCCCGATACCAAAAATTGTGCACAGGAGAGCTTCACGCCGTCCACTATTGCGGAATATTTATCTATGACAAGTATATGTACCGCATAGCCGACCGAGCAGAGTAGGGCGAGTATTTCACCCTTGCCGAACGAGAGCTTTTCGCCGTTCGCACAAAGCAGATAAAGACCGAACACGCCCATCACAACGCCTATCCACACAACGATTGGCGCACGCTTTTTAAACAGCACAAAGCTGATTATCGGCACAAGCAACATATAAAGCGCAGTGATGAATCCGACCTTGCCTACCGTAGTATAATTAAACGCCGCCTGTTGAAGGTTGCTCGACACACACAGCACCGCTCCGCAGGCAAGTCCGCCCTTTATAAGATTAAGTCTGTTGCGCTTTCTTTGCCCGTCACTCTCGGCAGTTGTTTTCCCGAGCTTTCGGCTCTTTTTTGAGTTCACCGCCGCCGTGATGCCGATAACCGGCAGGAGCACAAGTCCGCCCATAATCATCCTTATGCCGTTGAATGTAAGCGGCTCAATGACTTCAACACCCTTGCTCTGGGCGACAAATGACAGTCCCCAAATAACAGCCGCAAGAATTAAAAATATGCTTCCCTTTAACTGATTCCTTTTAATTTTAACCACCCCGAAAAAGTTCTACGGAATATGATAGCACAATCGCAGAAAATAAAAGTATGTTTTGGAAATAAAGGCATTTTTACCGCTCTTTTTCCGCAAGCGGCAGTATTCCGCCGATGTCGGTGAGCGGATACTCCCCCACGCAAATACACGAAATACCGTGGGCAGACAAAAATTCTTCGATTCTTCCACCGTCACGGTGAGCGGTGAGACTGCCGTTAAATAGCATTTTATCGGGTGCGATAAGTCCGCAGCAGCCGCCGATAAAGCCGTATTCACGTCCCTGTAAACGCACATCACCCTTTGACACAAGGAGTGTTTCGAAGCCATTCGCCGCTGCTTTTTCGGCTATTGCCGAATCATCGGTTATGAGCGAGTGTTCATCCACGGGAACGACGGAGCATTTTGCATAGCCCTGTCGGACGGGGATAGCCGTAAAGTCCGAAAAGTCCGCAAGCGCCGTGACCGTTTTGGGATTCAATATCACGCTCGAGCCCATGACTGCGGCATTGAGCGGCACATCATTGGGATAATCCGAGCCGAGCGGCGACGATAGCACCTCCACCGAAAAGCCGAGAGAGGACAGGAACATGGCACTCCCCTGCTGCTCACGACTCAGAATAAGCCTTTCACCGCCGAAGTGCAGAATGTGCAGGTCGGCGTGTGCCGCCGTGCCGTCACGGATAACCGCCGATGGCTCTATTTCAACCAAGGCTATGCCGTTCTCTTTAAGATATGCTTTTATCCCCTGCGCCGTTTTGCTCACTGCGGCAAGGGCAATGTCTGTTTCGGGCAGATTTGATTTTTTGACAAGTACCATAGCTGTCCCTCTGCTTTTTTTGGTGATTGTTAATCTTGATATGTACTGTTTACAAGAGTATAATGCTCCTATCTTTCAAACGAGGTAACGAAATGGGAAAAGATAGAAATAAGATAGATATGATAAACGGCTCCGTTTGGAACAAGCTGCCGGCTTTTGCTTTACCGGTTGCGGCAACCGCTATTCTCGAACAGCTTTTCAATGCCTCGGATATAGCCGTTGTCGGCAACTTTGCCGGTGAATACAAGACCGCCGCAGTAGCCGCAGTCGGTGCAAACAGCCCCGTCATAGGTCTTGTAGTCAATATGTTTATCGGAATATCATTGGGCGCAAATGTCGTTATCGCCAACGCCATAGGACGCAACAACAAGGGTGCTGTGAAACGAGCCGTTCACACCTCTGTTTTGATAGCCCTGATCTGCGGCACGGCAGTTGCCGTGATAGGCGAGCTGCTGGCAGGAAAGGTGCTCGGTATGCTCAACGTTCCAGATGACGTTCTGCCGCTTGCGATACAGTATTTCAGAATATACCTCATCGGTATGCCCGTGATTTTGCTATACAATTTTGAGGCGGCGATATTCAGAAGTGTTGGCGACACAAAAACTCCGCTCCTCGCTCTTGGGGCTGGCGGCATACTCAATGTCATCCTCAATCTCTTCTTCGTGATAGTTTTGAAAATGACTGTTGAGGGCGTTGCAATAGCCACGGTGGTCTCAAATGCGGTCAGCTCAGCCATACTCTTCATCGTACTTTTGCGTACAGACAAATACATAAAGGTTGAACTCAAAGAGCTTAAAATCGACCGACTGAGTTTGAGAAGTATTATGAAAATCGGTATGCCGGCAGGACTGCAAAGCGCCGTTTTCGCCATATCGAACATCATCATTCAATCTGCAATAAACAGCCTCGGAACCGTTGTCATTGCGGCATCAAGTGCGGCATACAACATTGAAATATTTGCCTACGATGTATTAAACTCCTTTACACAGGCGTGCACCACCTTTGTCGGGCAGAACTACGGTGCAGGAAAAATAAAGCGTTGCAAGAAGATACTTGCGATGAGTATTGCCGAGGACACAGTAGCCTCGATAACGGCGATCGGAATCGTTTTGCTCTCGGGTCGGTTTCTGCTCTCGATATTCAACAGCAATCCCGAGGTAATAGAGATAGGCTACAGCCGTCTGGTAATCGTTCTGTCGGCATACATTTTCTGTATGCTGTATGAGATGTTCTCGGGCTATCTGCGTGGTTTCGGTATCTCTCTCGTGCCGGCTATTCTGACAACGATAGGCGTATGTGGAATAAGAATAGCATGGATAGAATTCATTTTTCCGAGAACGCCCACATTCACGACTATCATGACTGTCTATCCCGTCAGCCTCTCTGCAACGGCGTTGCTAAACTTCTTAGCATTACTTATATACAAGCCCTCAAAACGATTCAAACCAAGGGAAGAAAAAGAATAAATAGACCAAAGGCGTGCCGATTGAGCACGCCTTTATTTTTTAATCCACGCAGTTTGCGAACGCCTCATAGACATTCTTCACTCCGATGACCTCTATCTCCTTTTTGAGCTTGTCCGGCACGGATTTGAAGTTATGCCGCGGGATTATGCAGGTCTTGAAACCGAGACGGGCGGCCTCCTTTATGCGCTGTTCACAATGATTGACGGAACGAATCTCACCGCCAAGACCTATTTCACCGAAGGCGAGCACATCATCCCTTATCGGCACATCCTTGAGGCTCGAAATAAGTGCCAGTGCAACGGAGAGATCTGTTGCCGGCTCATCGAGCTTTAAACCGCCGATAACATTTATATAGGCATCGGTATTGCCGAAGAAATAGCCTGCACGCTTCTCAAGCACAGCCAAAAGCATTGCCATTCGGCTGTAATCAAAGCCGGTCGCCATACGGCGTGGGTTGCCGAAGCTTGACGAGCTGACGAGTGCCTGAACCTCGGCAAGAATGGGACGAGTGCCCTCCATTGCACAGGCTATGCAGGTGCCGGAAGTGTTCTTCGGTCTGCCGGAAATGAGCACAAGCGAGGGATTTTCAACCTGAGACAGCCCACTGTCCAGCATCTCAAAAACGCCTATTTCGTTAGTCGAACCGTAGCGGTTCTTGACCGCACGCAAAATCCTGTAAGACATATTGCGGTCACCCTCAAAATACAGCACAGCATCAACAATGTGTTCGAGCACCTTGGGGCCTGCGATATTGCCGTCCTTGTTGACATGGCCAACCACTATTATCGGAATATTACTGCTCTTTGCAGTACGCATAAACATCGAGGTGGACTCTCTGACCTGCGTAACACTGCCTGCCGAGGAATTGAGGTCGCTTATAACCATAGTCTGTATTGAGTCGATGATGACAAGACCGGGTTTGTTTATGTTGATATACTCGCATATCGCCTGAACATCGGTCTGGCTCATGAGAGTGAGCGTGGGACTTGTGACACCGAGCCTGTCCGCACGCAATTTTATCTGATAGACGGATTCCTCACCCGAGACATAGAGAATATCGAGATCCTTGCCGATGAACTGACAAATCTGTAAAAGAATAGTCGATTTACCTATGCCGGGATCACCGCTCAAAAGCACAAGCGAGCCTTTGACTATACCGCCGCCGAGCACTCTGTCAAGCTCGGCAAGTCCCGTCTGATAGCGTATCTCCTCATCGGCAACTATTTCATTGAGGGCATAGGTTTTGAGTCCTCTTGCACTCGTCGTACTCTTGGACGGGGTGGAGACGGTCGTTTTCACTTCCTCGTTCATCGTGTTCCACTCGCCGCAGCCGGGGCAGCACCCGAACCACTTGGGGCTTTCGTAGCCGCACTCCGAGCATATATAAACCGATTTTGCCTTGCCTGCCATTTTATGTTACCTCCGCTTGAATTTCTTCTTGCTGTAAATACTTTGTTATTCCGCACGCTATTGAAAACGCCATGGCACTCTGATAGCTGTCATCCTTGAGTTTCTGTGCCTCCTCGACATTGGAGAGAAAGCCGCACTCAACCATAACCGCCGGTGTTTTGGCGTGATAGAGCAGATATATCTCCGTCCCGGTCTTTTTTACCGCACGCTCGTTTTGCGGCTGCAAAAGTGCTTTCACGGTCTGCTGTATATCCTTTGCGAGCAGTTCGCTTCTCGGGTCGTTCTTTGAATAGAACACCTGCGTCCCGTAATACGACTCGCCGCCGTAATGATTTTGATGTATGCTGACAAAAAGCGCATCGGGATTCGCTTCAATTATTTTCATCCTGTTTTTAATATCCGATACCTTTTGGCGGCGAATAGTCTTTTCCGATTCATCGGCGGTATCCTCATCGGTTTCCCGTGTCATTATAACCGAATAGCCCAAATTATCAAGCATATCACGAAGCTTTAAGGCTATCGACAGGTTTATATCCTTTTCAACTGTCCCGTCCTTTGCACTGGCACCGCCGTCAAAGCCTCCGTGACCTGCATCGACTATTACCATCACCGAATTCAAGGGCTTGCCCGAAGTCTCCTTTACATAACCCGAACCTCGCATTATTATCAGCGAACAGCAAAACGCAATTATCAATATCCCTGCCACAGCGACAAAAATCGCCGCCCTTGTACGCCTGCCGAGCCTTATTACCATAAGCGACACCTCCGCCAAATAATATGCTCAAGGCTTCGGCATTATTAGACCCCGAACGGGTAAAATAGAAAAAAGGGGCTGATAAAATGAAGGGAATGTTAAAAATCGCAGGTGGCTTTGCAATCGGCGTAATAAATTCCGCACTTGGGGCGGGCGGCGGTATGCTCGCCGTGCCAATGCTGAGAAAGAGCGGTCTTGAGCAAAACCGTGCTCAGGCAAACGCCGTGGCACTGATAATGCTGCTGACCGTGGCAAGCGCCGCAATATATATGATAAAAGGGCGTGTTTCATTCTCCGATGCCCTGCCCTATCTGCCCGCAGGACTTGCAGGGAGCGTTTTGGGCTCGTTCATTCTGCCGAAAATACCGTCAAAGGCTCTCGGCAAAATTTTTGCGCTGTTTATGCTGTGGGCAGGAGTGAGGATGATAATTCGATGAAAAATATTCTTGCCGCTTTTTTCTCCGGTCTTGCCGGCAGTCTCGGTCTCGGCGGAGGCGGAGTGCTTGTGCTCTACCTCGTGCTCGTGCTCAGTATGCCACAGCTCAAAGCACAGGGCATAAATCTGCTGTTTTTCATCCCCTGCGCCGTACTCTCAAGCACGGTGTATTCCGTGAAAAAGCTGATCGACTGGAAGAGCGTTTTGCTCTTTGCACTCGGCGGTCTGCCCGGAGTCATTGCAGGGAGCATACTGCTCTCCCATCTTCAAAGTGACATACCGGGGAAAATCTTTGGCGGATTTTTGCTGATAATGGGTATTCGTGAGCTGTTCAGGCGAGGTGATTGATCCGCCTGTAGTCGAGATAATCCTGCAAGATCATCACCGCACTGACCGCATCGACAACCGCCTTACGCTTCTTGCCCCGTGTGTTTGTGACATTCAGGGCATTATGAGCCGAAACGGTGGTCAGCCTTTCGTCTCGCATAACCGTTTTTATTCCCGAAAACTCGCTGAGTGCCGCCGCAAATTCTTCACAACGCACCGCCCGGTCTCCGTGGGTGCCGTCCATATTCACAGGCAGACCGACAACTATAAGCTCGGCCTTTTTCTCCCGTGCTATCTCGGTTATCCTCTCTATGAGCGGCTCTGCGTTTTTCTCGGTTATCACTGTGACGGGAGAAGCCAAAAATTCTGTTTTATCGCACACGGCTATACCTGTTCTCGTATCGCCGTAGTCAACTGAAAGTATTATCATCTGTTACCTCTCAAAAAGCAAAGCCGCACCCTGAAAACGGATGCGGCGTTTTTGATTTTTTAATCGTCCGTACCCGAGGTCGGAATTATCGAATTGATAAGATCACCCACTGCATTGCTGACATCCTCTATGACCTCGCCTATACTTCCGCCCGAGCACTCCGTACATTCGGCAGGCAGTGCGGACTGCTTGTAATAGCCCTTTGCAGTCTCGGCGCAGGCATCTGTTGCAAGAAGTCCTGTCTTTTTGCAATACTCCTTTTCAACCACCTTGCCGGTCTTGGGGAACTCCTTGACCGCAAGACCCGAATGGATTCTGTCAAGCAACTCAATATAGATACGACCCGATGCACTGTAGGTGAAGGGAATGACCTTGGGCTTATCATAGCCGAGCCACACCGCACAGACAT
Source organism: uncultured Clostridium sp. (assembly GCA_964386035.1). Classification (GTDB taxonomy): domain Bacteria; phylum Bacillota; class Clostridia; order Oscillospirales; family Acutalibacteraceae; genus CAG-177. The sequence continues at coordinate 94,018 of CAYLQT010000005.1, forward strand.
AATAGGGCGTGCCGCCGGCTACCCAGCTATCCTTGTTATCGGTAGTAGTACCGGTCTTGCTCATAAGTTCGAACTTGCCGAGGTTCTTGTTGGAGCGGAACCTTCTTGCCGGAACGGTCTTCAACAGCTCACGCATAACCTCTGCGGTATCCTCGCTGAGCACACGTTCGGGCTCGGGCTTGGTTTCAAGAAGCACCTCGGTGCCTGTGGCATTAGTGACCTTATAGTAGCAATAAGGCTTATAATAATATCCGTTGTTACCGAAGACCGCATATGCCGCCGCCATCTCAACGGTGGTGACACCGTTAGTCAAAGCACCTGTTGCAAGGGGAGCTATATTGGCATCGCTGTCATCATCGAGAGTTGAGAGGTGGAAAGTCTTCTTCATAAAATTATACGCTTCGTTCACACCGAGCATCTCATTTATTATTCTGACAGGCACGGTGTTATACGACTTCTCTATAGCATACTGAACGGTTATATCGGTATTCGAGCCGTGGGTTCCGTCAGCGTTCTCGGGCCAAAGCTTGCCCTGATGATAAATAGCGTAGTTGAGTATCATCGTAGACCAGTTTATATAATTTTTCTCGAGTGCCATAGAATAGGTCGAGAGCGGTTTGAGCGACGAGCCGGGCTGTCTGGGAGAATCGGAGGCTCTGTTGAGGCAGAGGTTTCCGCTCTTCTGGCCTGCCTGTCCGACTATGCCGACAACTCTGCCCTCATAGTCCATAACCGTAGCCGCCGACTGAACAGCCGGATGCTCCTCGGTATCCCTCTCCTTATCAAAGGCTATTCTGTTGGTATACACCTCGTCAAGGACGCTCTGAACCTTTATATCAGCCGCAGAATATATCTTGATTCCGCCATAGTTTATCTTCTCCATCGCCTGACGATAAGTGTAGCCGTACTTACTCATCAAATCACGGCAAACGGACTTTATGACATAATCGACATAGAAGTTCTGATACTCCGTAGTGGTGTTGTCATCCTTAACGGTCTGAGTTTTGCCGGGCTTTGGAACATAGTTCTCGCTGTTTGTGAAAATGAGCTTGTAATTTACCGCTTCCTCATATTCCTCTTTGGTTATGGCATCTTCCTCGAGCATATACTTCAGGCAAAGCTCCTGACGGGTTTTGTTCTTCTCGGGGTTCAAAAGAGGGTTATATGCGGTGGGTTTCTTGGTTATAACCGCAAGAGTCGCACACTCGGCAAGATTCAGCTCGCTGACATCCTTGCCGAAATAGGTCTCGCTTGCAGTCTGCACGCCGTAACAGCCGTTACCGAGATAGAGCGTATTGAGATACGCCTCGAGAATGGCATCCTTGCTGTAATTCTGCTCAAGGTTCAGGGCACGCTCTATCTCCTTGAACTTACGCACGACGGTTATTGTCTTATCATTAGTCAGATTCTTGACAAGCTGCTGAGTTATGGTCGAGCCGCCGCCGGTCGAAAGGCCGGTGGTTGCGCCGAAGGTTCTCAGCCAGTCAACGCCGCTGTGCTTTTCAAAGCGCTTGTCCTCAAGGCAGATGAAAGCATTCCTGAGGTTTTCGGGCATCTGATCGAAATCGACCCAGACACGGTTTTCCTCTCCGTGCAGCTTTGCCATCTCAACGAGGTCACCATTCTCGTCATAGGCGTAGACAAAAGAGGTCTGATTCTGGTTCGCCTTGTAATCATCAAGATTTATCGCTATCTCACTGTGAGCAAACGATGCAATGTTGAAAAACACATACACGCCGACTATAACGGCGGTGAGCACAGCCACGACCAGCAGGCAGAGAAGAACCAGTATCGCAATGCGTGTTGATTTTTTCTTCGGCCTTTTCTTCTTTTTGGGTTTGGATTCGGTATTCGATTTTATCTTTTCTATCTTCTCGAATAATGCGCTCAAGATTTGCTGAAGCTTTTTTATCATCCTTGCGCCTCCTTACAATACAGTACCACGATAGATTATAACATACTTTTTGAAAAAAGTTTAGTCAAAATACAAATATTCGCACTATTTTGTAAAATTAAAACAATTATCATTGCATAAAGCCGGTAAAAAGAGTAAAAACTCAAAATGAAAGTAAAAAATTACGAGGTGATTGAGCTTGAAATCGGCAATAAGAAGTATCGCCGTTGCCCTTGCGTTTTGCACTGCGGCGTTTTTGACTACCTCTCTCCTGCTCGGCGGCTCCGCCGAACAGAGCGAAAAATACACCCTTCGTGACTACGGCGGCAGGATAGCCGTTTTCAAATACGGTGAGGACAAGCCCGACGAGGTGTTTGACATCTTCACCTCATCACTGCCCGAGGACGAAGTCCGACGACTTCAGAATGGTATAACTGTCGAAGGCGAAAAAGCACTTCAACGTCTCATAGAGGATTACACCGGATAATCTCGGCAAGAAACAATAATGCGGCACTTCAAAGGGAGTGCCGCATTATTGTTACTGATTTTCAAACATATCGTTGAGCTGTGAGCACACGGAGGAGATTCTGCCTATACGCTCACGCAGTATCGACTCGGCATTTTTATGTGCCTCGGAAATGATCTGCGCCGCTTGAGTCTCCGCATCCGAAACGGTCTTTTGTGCCTGATTCTTGGCGGCGGTCACTATTGCATCCGCCTGCCCTCTCGCAGATTCGTTGCTGACCTCAAGCAGACTTCTCTTTGACTCGAGGTCGCTTATCTCTTTCTCAAGCGACTGCTTCTTGCCCTCTGCCGCATTAAGCTCATCGACTATGTATCTGCCCTGCTCGTCTCTCAACTTTTCAAGGCGTTTGATGTGCTTTGCAAATGCCACACAGTTGTTGTAAAGGCTGCGGTTCTGTGCCTTGAGAGCCTCGATCTCCTCAGAGGATGATGCTCCGCTCTCGAGCGCCTCAACTCGCTTTTCAAGCGACGAGCCCCACTCATATATCTTATTGTACTCCTCCTGCAACATTGAGATATAGGCATCGGTCGCCTCAATGTCGTACCCGTTTTCAACCACGGGCAGCTTCATATTCATTTCCACCGTATCATCCTTTCGCCGCTCAATCCCTGTTTCTCTGTGCTATATCGATAAGATTCTTATAGCTTATCGCCATAGAATCACGGGGGTCTATCTCGCAGCAGTCCTGCTCTATGACAATATATTGCACTCCCGAAGCACTGCATGCACGGTAGCACTCATCCAAATCAAGATTGCCCAAGCCGACTTCCGCAAAATCGGGTTCGTTATCACCGTCAATTCTGTAATCCTTGAAATGGCAGACCTTAACTCTGCCGCTCAGACGCTCAATGAACCTTGCCGGATTCCCGCCGCCATACTGCACCCAATAGGTATCGGGAATAAAGCCGAACAGCTCGGGGTCGGTCTCGTCTATGAGCAGATCGATCGGCCTAACGCCGTCAAAACTGCGAAACTCAAATGCGTGGTTGTGATAGGCAAACTTCATACCCATATCACGAAGCTTCTTTGCAAGCTCGTTTGTGACCTTTATAAACTCACGGGTGCCCTCAACACTGCCGATATACTCCCTGGGCATACAGCCGACACCCAATGTATCGCAGTTGAGCATTTTATGCTCTTTGACAACCTGCTCCGTCTCGTTGAGCATACGATCAAACGAGGTGTGTGTAACGCAGACATCCATATTGTATTTTTCAACAAGGTATGCCACCTTCTCCGGCTCGATAGGCCCAATGCCGGAGATCTGAATTGTATTTATGCCGATGGAATTAAGATAATCAAAGGTCTTTTCGGTATCCTCATAGGTTTTGATATAATCACGCAATGTGTAAAGCTGTGCACCGAGTTTAATTTCCGACATAATAACACCTCATCTTCATTTATACTACAATTTATTATATTATAGCCGCCGTAAAGTTTCAAGTGAAAATACAAAAAAAGACGGACTTGCAAGCCGAGAGCAGGCACAACATATAAATATCCACAGGAGGCGGTATTGTGTTTAATTGGCTGTTGCAGATTTTTTCAAACGGTTTTCTTTTCTTCATTCTTCATTTGAGTCAATCCGGTTCGTTCGCTCCGCCGCTCAACGCCGCCGAGGAGCGTGAAGCTCTCAGAAAAATGCACTCGGGTGACAAGGCCGCCCGAGCTGAGCTGATAGAACACAATCTGCGGCTGGTCGCACACATTGTCAAAAAATACTATGCCGCCTATGCCGAGCAGGATGACCTCATTTCCATAGGCACGATCGGACTGATAAAAGCAATAGATTCATTCAAACCCGACAAAGGCACTCGCCTTGCAACCTATGCGGCGAAATGCGTGGAGAATGAAATCCTCATGCACTTTCGCTCGCAGAAAAAAAGCTCACACGACATATCGCTCGAGGATCCGATTGACAGTGACAGCGAGGGAAATCCGCTGACACTCATGGACATAATCTGCACGCCGGACAGCATTTTCGATGACCTCGATCTGAAAATCCGCAGTGAAAAGCTGCGTGGGCTTGTAAAGGGTATCGCAGACCCACGGGAGAAGATGATAATCGTTATGCGTTACGGTCTTGACGGCAACGAGCCGCTGACTCAGCGTGAGATAGCAAAAATGCTCGGAATATCACGCTCATATGTCAGCAGAATAGAAAAACGCTCGCTTGAAAAACTTGAAAAAGGCATGGAGCAGGCGTAGCAAAACAGGCATACGGATCGTATGCCTGTTTTTCATATTCATTTTATCAAATCGTTATCCTTGATATATTTCACAGTCTCATCAACCGTTGTGAAAGCAAGGGCAACCGAGGTGTCCGCCGCACCGTAATATATTGCTATTCTGCCCGTATCGGCATCGGCAAGAGCGGCACAAGGGAACACGACATTCGGCACGTCGCCTACGCACTCATATATTTCATGCGGAGCGAGCAGGAAGCTGTCCGCACGGTGGAGCACTTTCCACGGTTCCTCCTTGTCGAGAATTGCCGCACCCATGCTGTAAGTAAAGCCGTTGCAGCTTGTGAGCACTCCGTGATAGAACATCAGCCAGCCCTCATCGGTTTCAATCGGTATCGGGCCTGCGCCGACTTTGGTAGACTCCCAATTCTCCACAGGGCTCATCACAAAGCGGTGCTTGCCCCAATAGGTAAGATCCTGTGAGCGGCTGATGAAAATATCACCGTAAGGGGTATGTCCCCTGTCACACGGACGAATGAGCAAAAGGTACTCGCCGTTTATCTTTCTCGGGAACAGCACACCGTTTCTCGCAACGGGATAACAGGCATCCTCGAGCTGAGTCCACGACTTGAAATCCTCGGTATAAGCTATGCCGATAGTCGTGCCGTGAGGCGTGAGGTTGACCCATGAGAGATAATATTTGCCGTCTATCTCGCAGAGTCTCGGGTCATAGCCGTCAAAAATATATTCATTCTCAAGCTCCCAGTTTATCGCATCACGGCTGAAACCGACAACAAGCTTCTGTGCTCTTGAGCGAATATCCGCTCTGAACACACCTGCGAATCCGTCTTTGAAGGGAACAACAGCGGAATTGAAAATGCTGTTTGCCATATACAGATTATCACGGGTGATAACGGGATTGCCGCTGTAACGCCACACGGGATAGCGGTAATCCATCGGCTTATCCTCCCACGGAATATTCGGTATTCTGCTTCCGATTATCTTTGCCATATGATTCTCCTCTTTTAAAGCGAATGTGTCTTTTTATAGTCTTCTATACACTCAAGCTCGCTAAACGGAACCTTTTCGCCGTTTATCTTCATATAGTGCTCATGTCCCTTGCCGAGCAGGAGAAGTATATCCCCCTCCCGCATATGCTCAAGGGCATAATTTATTGCCTCGGCGCGGTCGGTTATCTTGACATATTTGCCGGCTCCGCCGCCCTTTTCGACCCAGCCTGCTATCTCATCGATTATCGCATCAGGATCCTCGTACTCCGGATCATCGCTCGTGATTATTATACTGTCGCACATCTTTGCGCTGACAAGACCCAGCTCACTGCGGCGAACAGTCGCCTTTCCGCCCGTTGAACCGAAGAGCGCAACGACCCTGTTCGGCTTATACGCTCTGACGGTCTCAACGACATTTTCCAGACTGAGACCGTTGTGAGCGTAGTCGATAATGACACTGTAGCTGTCGCTGACGGGAACTATCTGCATTCTGCCGTCAATGCTCACACGCATGAACGCCTCTTGCATTCTCTCGGTAGGCACACCCATTTTTTCGAGCACCGCAACAGCCGCAAGTGCATTGTAAACACTGAAAAATCCCGGCATACTCACCTGTGCGTGCCATTTTTCGCCGTTTTTCTTGCAGCAGTCAAACTCTATCCCGAGGAAACCCGAGCGGCGCAGAGGATTCACATTTTCGGCATAATAATCACACTTTTCGTCAAGGCCGTAGCTTATAACCTCGCCCTTTGAGGCGGCTGAAATGTCATCAAAAAACGCATCGTCACGGTTGGCAACGGTAAATTCGCTGTGGGCGTAGAGCTGTTTTTTCCAATAGGCGTATTCCTCAAAGCTCTTGTGCTCATTGCCGCCGATGTGATCAGGCGAAAGGTTTGTGAAAATTCCTGCGTAAAACTCGATTCCGTAAACACGGCTCATTTTAAGTCCTATTGACGAGACCTCCATACAGACGGCCTCACAGCCGCCGTCCGCCATTTCACGCAATATTCTTTGCAGTTCATAGGACTCGGGAGTGGTGTTCACCGTGGGGAGTTTTTTATCATCGTAAAATGCGCCTATAGTGCCGATGACACCCGTTTTTATTCCGCAGTTTTCCAGGGCGCTTTTGAGAATATAAGTTATACTCGTCTTGCCCTTTGTGCCGGTTATGCCTATTACTTTGAGCTCCTTTGCCGGATGGCGAAAGAAGTTTGTGCTCATCTGTGCAAGGTCACGGCGAGTGTCTGTGCTCATGATGACTACAGCATCCTCAGGCAAATCAAGCTCACTCTGTGCCAAAAACACACGGCAGCCGAGGTCATATGCACTCCTTGCGTACCTGTGACCGTCAGTAGTCTCACCCTTTATACAAACGAACACAGTACCCACCCTCGCCTTGCGTGAGTCGTAAACTATATCGCATATGTCACACTCGGGATATTCTCCCGTTGTCGCAGTACCCTCGAGCAAGGTTTTAAGAAGCATAGTATCTCTCCAATAAGCTACAGATTATTTTTTAAACGGTTTTATCACAAAGCCGAAGCGAAGCTCCTTTTCATCAAGCAGACGAAGCTCCTTTTCGGGGTCATTGTGAAACTGAGCCTCACTGATTCCCGTCATACGCCAGTCAAGGCTGACAACTGTATCCTCGAGCGGTGAAAGCTCGAAGTCGTGTGCCGTATCTTCTATCATCTCGGCGGTAAAATGCTGGGCGTTGAAGCAGAAATGCTCCATACCGAACGGCTCGAAGCGAAGTCCTGCCTTATCTCCCACAACTTCGGCAAAGCGTGTGCCGTAGTGTGCGCTATTCTCCTGCGGACAGATATAGTGCTCAAAGTTATCGGTTGCGGTGGTCTCGAAAAGTCCGAGGCGCTGAGACTTGTGTCTGTCAACATACGATTCCTTGGGGCCATAGCCGAAATAGCTGACGCTCTCGCAGTTCTTCGGCATAAAGAGTCTATAGCCGATTTTCGGCAGGAGCGGACATTTTTCTATAACATTGCCGTCAAAGCTCAAGGTCACCGCTCCGTCGGATGTGAACACATAATCGACATCGGCAAATATCACCGGCGGACACGACGGGCCGCCTATCGAGATTTTCGTGCTGACCTTCACGGCATTTCCGTCCGTCTCAGCAGAGCAGGAATAGGTCTTTTGCTTTGCATAGCGGAAATTCTTGAGTCTCCACTTACCGGACGAGCCTCCGTTATAGCAGGTCGAACGCCATATCTGCGGCTCAACGGGAGAAGAAAGCAACTCCTCATCGCCGCACTTTATGGAAGAAATCCTGCCATATGACTTATCAAATATATACTGCGCTTCGCCTGCGGTGATGACGGCAAAGCGGTCGCCGTCCTCAAGTGTCACGCTGCCCTCGTTCGTTCTCTCGGAGGGCTGGACATCCTTTATATTAAACTGCTCAAAGCCTGTTTCAAAGCCTTTTTCCGCCCACGGAGTATCAACAACAGACACAAAGCTGAGTGTAAGCAGGCAGGACGAAAGCGAGCTTATCGCATCAACATCAAAGAGCTTTAATGTCGTACTGCCGAGTGCAGGTGTTGAGAGCGCACAGGTGGTTCCCTCGAGCACAGTCTTGCCGCTGTCCGACACGCTCCAGCTTATCGCAATATCCGAAAGGTCGGTAAAGCGTCTGCGGCTTGTAACGGTAACCGAGCCATCGCCGTTATAGACGGCAGAATACTGCTGATATACCCTCTTCATGTCAAAATAACCGGGTCTCGGCGTACGGTCGGGATAAACAAGTCCGTCTACACAGCAGATACGGCTGTTCGGGAAATCTCCGAAATCGCCGCCGTAATAGTAGCGAGGCTTGCCATTTTCATCGGGCACGCATACGGCGTGGTCGCACCACTCCCATATACAGCCGCCGAAATTGTTGTCATACTTTTCGACAAGCTCCCAGAACGGATAGACATCGCCCGTGCTCATCGAGCAAACATATTCGCACATATAAAACGGCTTTGTATACTCTTTATTATTGAGATATTTTTCAATATATTCCGTGCCTGCGTACATACGGCTCTCAACATCGGAAATATCCGCAAAATTCTCACCCTCGGGCACTCCCTTGAACTCGAGGTGGGAGTTCTCATAATGTATGAGAGCACGGTCATCTCTCGAGCGGATGTACTCTGCCATGGCGCGGTGGTTGGCACCTGCGCCCGACTCATTGCCGAGCGACCAGAGCACTACCGAGCCGTGGTTCTTGTCACGCTCAAAGAGGCGCTTTGCACGGTCAACATAAGCCTCTCTCCACTCGGGCACGGTGGAAAGATGAGACCAGCGAGTCCAATCCCACTCGCCTTCCCAGTCATAGCCCATGCCGTGAGTTTCAATATCCGCCTCATCCGTGAGCATTACGCCGTACTTGTCGCACAGGTACAAAAATCTCGGGTCATTAGGATAATGCGAGGTGCGGATCATATTGCAGTTGGCACGCTTTATGAGCATAATATCCTCGAGCATATCGTCCATTGTGACGGCATGGCCCAAAACGGGATGAGAATCGTGGCGATTGATACCACGGGCTTTGACCGCCTTGCCATTGAGCAGGCAGACACCGTTCACTATCTCAAAGCGGCGAATAGCTGTGTCAAGAAGAACAACCTCATCACCGACATTGAGCCACAGCTCATAGAGCTTCGGCTCTTCGTCATTCCACAGAATCGGGGATGCGACATCGATACTTATCTCACTGCCGCCCTCTCCCTCGGCTACGATCTCGCCGCAGGGTGCGACAAGCTTATATTTAACCTGACAGGGTGTATTGAGCTTTAAATCCAGCAAAAGCTTTGCCGAATTGAAATCATCCGCAACATAGCTTTTCACAAACACATCGTCAATGCGTTCACTGCCTCGTGCAAGCAGATAGACCTCACGGAATATGCCGGAGAGTCTAAAGCAGTCCTGATCCTCAAGGAAGGTGCCGGGACACCATTTGACGACAAGGACGGTAAGGGTGTTCTCACCCTGCGTGGCAAATTCGGTCACATTAAATTCGCTCGTGCAATGCGAAACCTCGCTGAAGCCGACAAACTTGCCGTTGAGCCAGACATAAAAGCCGGAGTCCACGCCCTCAAAATTCAAAAACAGTTCACGGGCTGCCGACTTCTCATCGAGCGTGAAGCGCTTGACATAAAGTCCGCAGGGATTTTCATCCGGCACAAAGGGCGGATCGGTCGGAAAGGGATACTCGAGGTTGCTGTAAAGCGGAACATCATAGCCACGGTCTGTATAGGTCTGCCAGCTCCTCGGTACGGAGATCTTCTCAAAGTCGTCGGTATACTCGGTCGGCTCGCAGAGAACATCCTCAAAGCTCTTGAAGAAACGGAAATCCCACTCTCCGCAAAGAGAGATGAAGTATTCCGACTCCTCACGCCTATGCGAAGCGGCGCTTTGCTCACAGGCAAAGGGGATAAAATACGCACGGGGCTCGAGGCAATTAACGTGTAAGGTCTCCAATGATTTGTGATAGCTCGGTGTTTTCATTTTTGCACCTCTCGGGGTAATATTTTATACACTGATAATTTTAATGCTTTCTCCATGCAAAGTCAACAAAAACCGAGCGAGCAGACGGATTTTTGACACATCGTCAGCCGTGGCGATTTTCGGGCACAATAACAACGACGCATTTCATTGACAAAGACGGATTTTTGGGTTAAAGTAGACTAAAAAAGAAAGGGAGCTTAAAAAATGGTAACGCATATAGTATTCTGGAAGCTTAAAGAGAGTGCCGAGGGACACTCAAAGAGAGAAAACGCCGAGCATATCAAGGAGATGCTTGAAAAGCTTGTCGGCGTTATACCGGGTCTCATCGACGCCAAAGTAGGCATCAACGAAAACGGCGGCAAGTACGACGCCGTGCTGTATTCGCATTTTGAAAGCTATGCTGCACTCAAGGCTTACGACACCCACCCCGAGCACTTGAAGGTCAGAGCCTTCGTAAAGGCAGTCAGGGAAAGTCGGGAGAGTATAGACTTCGAGCAATAAAGCAAAGCGAGCCGACCGCAAGGGCGACTCGCTTAATTTTTCAACTTAATTTTTTGCGTTTTCATCTTGATGTGCCTTGTGAAAGAACACGATGGTCAAGGTGAATTTTTTCTCTTTGTCGTCATACTTCCAGTTAAACTCGCCATGATATTTATCTGCAATGGACTTCATACTCTTCATTCCGAGTCCATGGAAGCCGTCCGAGGTCTTGGTTGTTTTGAGCGTTCTGCCGCTCACTATCGGCTTGGAATCGCAGGAGTTGACACAGGTAAACACCTCGAAGCCGTTGACGAGCTTTATCGACAGCTCCACGGTCTTTTCCGACGACTTTTTCGCCGCCTCCACCGCATTGTCCAGCACATTGCTCACAAATGTTATCATATCCGGCGCTTCCATAAAGGAGAGGTTGGCGGTTGACACATTTGTTTCGAGCCCTATCCCCTCGCAATCGCAGACCGATTTATACTTGTTGAGCATCAAATCGAGATAGCGGTTCTTTGTATTGCCGAACATCGAATGATATTTAATGTCACCGTATATACTGTCTATATATTCATCGACCGCAGGATTGTTCGCCATCGCTTTAATCGCAACGAGGTGATTCTTCTCATCGTGCGTTATGGTTTTGAGCATTTCGTTTTGCTGATCCAAAAGCGTATAATAAGTCTGATCCGCTTTCAGTCGCTCCGCCTCGCTCTGTGCCTTATGAAGCTCATCGATTCGCCGTGAGGTTCTGCCGTAAAAAACAAAGGTAAGAAAGATGGATATTATTATCGCCACGCCCGAATATGAGATTATCATACTCAACCCGGGCGAAAGATCATAGCGTGTGGAGATTATCCAGAATGTATAAAGTATTGCTATCGATGCAACGGGATATATCAGCAGGAACAGCGGCAATCTGATACCCTGTCTGCTTCTGAGATACAGACCCGTATACGCCGCAGCTCTGGTTATAACAAACAAAACTGCCTTGCTCAACAGCACCATAAGCAGATACATATAGAAATTCGACTGATAAGCCTGTATTCCGCCGTCGCTGACTATTCCCAATATGTTGATGACTATAAACTCCGATGCGGTATTCGATGCCGCTATAAACAGTGCGCTGAGAAGTGCGCCCTTAACGGTGCAGTCAAAGAACAACTTGCCTATCAAAAAATCTATCACGAAGCACAGCGAGATATTCACTATCGTTGAATCGAACAGCACGAACGATACGAGTGCAAGCGAATACATTCCGATTCCCGCCGCAACACCGACAAAGCGTTTGCCGGTATATTCAAACAGCTCACCGAGGAACAAAAAGAGTATAAAAATTTCCAAACTGTGCGAGAGTGCCGAAACAAAAACCATTTATATCTTACATTCCTCCGAAAAAATTCATAAAGCAGTTTCTGAAATCCGCCTGCTTTCTGTATGCTATCGGAATATCGTAGCAGTCATTCAAAACGAGCCTTGACCGGCAATAATCCGTGATATAATTCATATTGACGATGTAGCTTTTATGCACCCGAAAGAACAGCGGCGAAGCGAGCCGTTCTTCCCACAAGTCAATAGTAGTGTTGGACAAATATGTTTTGTCTTTCGTTATAACCTGTGTACGCCGACCGGCTATTTGCACGAGCACTATGCTTTGAGTGCTCACGCTGACAAACGACTGCCCGTCGTGGACAAAAAAGCAGGTTTTGGTATCGACGATATTATCTATCGCCTTTTCAACTCCGCTTTTGAGGCGTTGAACATCTATCGGCTTTTGAATATACCGAAACGCATTGAGATCCATTGCGTTATCAAGATAGCTGTCATAAGACGTGATGAAAAATATGACTATATTTTCGTTAAAGGATTTCAGGCGTTTGGCGAGTGTCAAGCCGTTATAGGGCGACATACCTATATCGAGAAAGGCTATATCATACACATTCTCACCGTCATACAGCTCTGTGCAGTCGGTAAAAATATCCACCTTGGCGCAAATACATTTTTCTTCAAGCACGCCGCAAACATTGTTTTTAATATCCTCGGCATAAATCAGCTCGTCATCGCAAATCGCAATTTTCAAAGCCGCACCACCTCGTTGACATTATGTGCATCACTTTCGCCCATTCACACCGTCACAGCAATTCGGAACAACTCAGCTTCGCAAGTTTTAATTGCAAATAAATCAAAATCATCCGTTCAACTGTGCAGTTTTGACTAAAATCTGTGCAGTTTTGCAAAACTTATTGACAACTTGACCCAATCAAGCTATTCTTAAGTTGCCAAAAATAAATAAGAAAGGAATGCAGCACCTCAAAAAAAAGGCACTGCAAAGGTGGCAAAAATGAAAAGCTTAACAAAGAAGATCGTCGATTCCGTTATTTCTCTCGCAAAGCTCAATGTCAAGGATGACATCAACTCAACCGGTTCTCCTTGGTCGTATCAGCCCCGTATTCCTGAAAGTGCAGAAGCTTACAAGAAATGATTTATAATCTGTCAGTCCGTTTGGCGGAAAAACTGAAGTCAAACGGTTACTTGCAGGATACGGAAAAAGAGATCGTAGCTTACGGTCTCTTTTCTTTGATATCCAAATTGATGTATGCACTCATCTGCCTCGCCATCGGCTTTTGCTTCAAGCTGCCGTTAGAGAGTATGCTGTTTTACACAGTGTTTTTGCTTGTCAAGAAATACGGCGGCGGCTTCCACGCCTCGACCGAGGGGCGGTGTATGATAGTGTCCACCCTCTCCATACTTGCGGCGGTCGGCTTCATTTACGCCGTGAATCTGTCCGCATTGACAGCAAGGGTCGGCTTCGTCGCAGCAGTGCTCGCATCGGCAATTGTCTGCCTGCTCTCGCCCGTTGCCGCAAAGGAAAAGGAGCTGAGTGAGGACGAAGTAAAACGCTACAGAAAGCGTTCGATAATCATAACCGCAGCAGTGCTGACGGCGGCAGTGATAACATTCGCACTCGGTCTTCACCGAATCTGTGCACCGCTATGTGCCGCACTCGTGCTCGAAAGCGTTATGGCATCGCTCGGCAAGCTGTCGCTCAAACGGCAAAAACGAACATCAAAAGGATAAATTTTGCACAACTTTGCAACAAAGCCTTACTCAACGAAAGATGAGTAAGGTTCTGTTTTTTCACAAGGGATTATAGCATATGAAATGCAGCTTCGTCAACATCTGAACACAAAAAGGCGGCAGATTAATGTTGTAGGATTACAATTATCAATTTTTTCAAACATTCGCATTGAAATACTATGCAAAATGTTATATTATATAGTATAATACATACGTTGGGAGGCGAACGGATGTCAACACCGTTTTCTTTTTACCTCGTGACCGATATACATTATTATGACAGCTCGTTCAAGTGCAGCGGCACAGCCTACGAAGAACGCAGCCGTACAGATCAAAAATGTATAGCGGAAACGCCGGCGATCGTCGATGCCGGTTTCAAGCAAATTCTCAGCGACGACTCGACCGACACTATTTTAATCCCCGGCGACCTTGTGTATCGAGGCGAATATCAAAGCCATGTGGGTTTGCGTGAAAAGCTGTATAAACTCAAGGAGCAAGGAAAAAAGATATATCTCATCACCGCAAGGCACGATTACGGCGGCGAGCCGGTTGAATTTGACGGCGATAATTTGCTCCCCGTTAAGGGTATGCCCCGAGAGGAGCTGCGTGATTTTTACAAGGATTTCGGCTTCTCTCAAGCGATAAGCGAGCACGAAAAATCCATGAGCTATGTTGCACAGATAGCCGACGGAGTAAGGCTTCTTGCACTTAATTGCGACGGAGACTGCAAAGATTTTAAAGGTCTTTGGCAAGACCAGCTCGATTGGGCGGTAAATGAAATAAAAAAGGCTCACGATGACGGCGAGTACATATTCGCAATGACCCATTATCCGCTTCTGCCGTTTTCTTCCGTAATGTATCTGTTGCCTGATGCAAAGCTCACGGATTGGCAAAAGACCGCCGACATATTGGCCGATGCCGGACTTGATTTGATTTTCACCGGCCATATGCATGCTCAAGCGGTCACGGACTACACAACCGCCAACGGCAACACAATAACCGATGTGCAAACGGGGTGCTTTGTAGGCTGTCCGTGTGCTTACAGAAAAGTTACCTTGTCCGAGGACAAAATCGCAATCAATTCTTATACAATCGACGATTTTGACTACGACAAACAGGGCAAAACCGCACAGGAATATTTCACCTGGCGATTTGACAGAATGATTAACTTGACCATGGACAGTATCCTGCCAAAGCCCGCAAAGAAAATTCTCGACAAATTCACCTTGAAGAAGCTTGGCAGATTGCTGATGTTTAAGGTGGACAAAAGCATCGAGGACAGGCTCGCAAAGGATGTAGGCGTTGAGCTTGTGAGGAATGTTTTTGTCGGCAACGAGCCTTACACTAAGGGCACGCCCGTGTATGAAGCGATGGCAAAGCTGCTCAAAAGGCTTAGATTTATCACACGCATATTGGGCAAAAAATTGGGCGAGAAAAACCCGATTCTTTCCGATATAGATACATTTGTACTTTCAATGATTGGCGATGAAAAGCAGCGCGATCACGACGTTGTTTTAAGGAGGAATTTTTAATGCCGGAAAAATTAGCAACCCAAACAGATAAAAAGTATCTGAAGAAAAATGAATTTATACTTTATCTTGTTGCTGTCTTCTTTTACACAATGATGACAGGCACCGTCGGTTCCTACAGAAACGACTATTTGGTAAACGTTCTCGCACTTGATGACGGCAGCGTTTCACTTTTCAACACGCTGGTATCGGTCGTGCCGTTTATTCTCAATTTCTTTATAACAATGTATATCGACGGCAGGAAAACCGACAAGTCGGGAAAATTCAGGCCGCTGGCGTTATTGGTAGCGATCCCCACGGGCATTTTCCTTGTTCTCACATTCATCGCCCCTAAGGGCGTCACCGGAACAATTCTCATGATCTACCTCGTGACCGTTGCGGTTTCATGGTCTGTTTGCACCACCTTCGGTGACAGCGTAAATAAAATCGCTATCGTTATGACCCCGAACATGAAAGAAAGAGATAATGTTATCTCTTTCCGCAGTATCGTTTCGGCGGTAGGTAATTCCGCACCCCTCGTCGTGGAGCTTGTTTTCGCATTCTTCATCAAGGATAAGGGCTTGCGTTATATTGCCGTGGCATCGCTCTGCGGCGTTTGCGGCATTTTCACGATGCTTCTCGGCATGAGAACCGTGCGTGAAAGAATCGCCTACAGCAACGAAAGAAGAAATCCGTTTGAGGGCTTCGGTGACGTTTTGAGAAACAAATATGCGTGGACGATTATTGTCTCCGAATTTTTAAAGAGCTTCCGAGGCATCTCGAACTATATGGGTATATTCCTTGCAGAGGCTCTTCTCGGCCCGGGCAAGTTCCTTCTTTTCGGCTTACCGACCGGCATAGGCACGGCAGTCGGTATGCTTGTTATCAACTTCCTTCTCAAGAAGTTCAATTCCCGTGTTCTGTATATCGCAAGCGGCATCTATTCGATAATCGCAAACACGATTGCGTTTGCGGTGGGCTACACCTACTTCAAATCTCCAAGCTCGACGCTGCAAATCGTGTTTATCGTAACGCTTTTCCTTATCGGTCTGCAGTTCGGCGCATCAAACCTTTTGCCGACAATGTTCCAGGCAGATGTGCTTGAAGATATTGAGCTTAAAACCGGCAAGCGCCTCGATGCATCGTTGCCGTTTGTCGTCAGCATAGGCACAATGATCTCCTCAACGATCGCAACCGCACTTGCACCGAAAATCCTTTACGGCACGAAAGTCCCGATAATCGAGTACGTTCAGGCGGTTGACGGCGTTGCTCAGGAACAAAGCCTGAAAACAAAAATAATGCTCCTGTTCTTCTATACCGTAGTCCACGGACTTATGATGTTCCTTGCAGGCGTTCCGTATTTCTTCTATAAGCTAACCGGCAAGACAAAGGAAGATATACATAACGCAGTAATCGAAAAGCGTAACCAGCTCGGCTCACAAGACAGTTGATAAACAGCATCGGCGGCTCACATTAAGCGAGCCGCCGATTTTTTGTGATTATGTGCTCAACCCTCCTGCCGTGTGCCGCAAAAGGGTTGAGCTTTATATCCGCATTTCGTTAAAAAGCAGTTTTTCAATAGTAATCCGAGGCCGCCACCAAGCTCTTGCCTGTTCGTATTCTTCGGGATATGGTGTGAACCAGTTCCAGGTAATATCAAAGCCGCCGTCTTCCATCTGCATTTTTTCCAAAACACCTTTTTCCGCTTTAATTAAAGGGATAATTTCAGGTGTGACAAAATCCGAATACATACCGGAGAAAAAGTCAGAGGGTAGCGGCACATATTCAACGCCATATTTTTCAACATCCCTGCAAACAGCACTCTCAACAGCCATACACAGTAGCCGCTTGAAAGTTTCCAAATCGATTATATCATTGATGCCTGTTCCTTTTAAAAGCTCATATGCCAGCATAAAGCACTTCAAAGAATCTCCGCCGATTTCTTCTGTATTTTCAAGATACTCAAATCCCTCTTTTATGATTTCTTCATAAAGAGAAGTGCGACTGCCGTAGCAAATCAAAAACGCCGCCAAAGATATTGACGGATTAAATCCGCTGATACCGTCACCCTTTTTCTTCCACCAAATTGCGTGAGGATAATCTTTGTTGCTGTCAATCGCAAACAGCCAACGTCTCCTATCTTCATCAAAAGAATCATGTGAATCCAGATATTTGACGATCCCCTGCACAACATCGGAATCTATGTTAAGTGCGTTCACACGAAAAAGAGCAATTATAGCATCATTGGTTGCAATCGGGCTTGAATTCGGGTTGAAAAAATCCGGCTCAAGTGCATTGCCGAAGCCGCCATCTGAGTTCTAAAATTTTCGAAGCTCATCAACAACAGCTCGATTTGACCCATTATCAAAAAAAAACTTATAAACAGCCGATTCAAGCGGTCGTGCATTTTCTGAAATAAAGCTTATTGCTTTGCTTTTATCAATATAATTCGTTTTATACATAAATTTCAGCCAGCTTTCTGTTTTCACACATTCCTACGGGCAATTTTGAATTTTTAAAGCATAAGTAACGGATTATCTCTCATGCTCTGACCACTACCGACAGTATAACAAAAGCACTTAATAAAATCAAGGTGAAGCCTTAGATTTAGTCAATACGAATTGGTGTCTGTTATTCGACGAGGTCGGCATTTTGCAATATACCTCTGCTCCATTCACTATTCGTCATTAACTGAAATTCCGTTCACGATTTTGAGAGAAGTGAAGAGTTAAAAGTGAATAAGTAAAAAATTCCGCCCACATTCGTGAACGGAATTTTTTGGCTCCTCAAGCACCTCGAGAATTTTAGCATTTCGCTTTGCTTAAATTCACGTGCTCCGCAAAGCTTTCTATTAAAAGTTGCCTCACTCTTCCCTACCAGACGTGCAAGTTGTTCCTGCGTTATGCCCTTTCGTCTCATTGCACCAAGCAAGTTTGAGTAGTCGTATACCATCACTTTCACCTCCTTTTGATCTGATTATAGCACTTGAGTTTTCACAAGTTTTTCAAAAGTTTTTTACATTTTTACTTGCGTTTTCGTTAGCTTTGTGATATTGTATAGGTGAGGTGATTAGTGTGCCAACTTTTGCAGATAGGCTGAACGAAGCATTAGGGTATAGAAAAATGGCAGCAGCAGAACTCGCTCGAGAGCTGAATGTTGCTGACGCTACAATAAGCAATTATAAAAAAGGAATATACGCACCAAAACAAAGAAGAACCGAAGAAATATCAAGAATTTTAAATGTATCGGTTGATTGGTTGCTCGGTGCCGATGTCCCTATGAGTCGTCAGTCTGTGACGACCGACGCTCCTTCGGCATTGTCCCTTAACCACCACGAAGTAGCTGTCATCACAGCCTATCGCAACAAGCCCGAACTGCAAGCGGCAGTTGACAAGCTACTCGATGTTGCGGAGGAGTCAAACATAGTAAATATAAAATTCGCCGCCCGAACAGGCGCTAAAAAGAAATACCTGACGAGCGACGAACTTGCAGCAGCTTCGGACGACTCAAACCTTACGGACGAAGATCTCTGATTTTATGTGTTGCTATGTAACCGGCAAAGTTTTGATAAACTGCCCTCTCCTCGGGAGATAGCAAAAAGCACCCTCTCCCCACGGCTGAACGCATGGAATGATCCCTTGCGTACAGCTCACTGAGCCGCTGCATCCGAAATTGGGCGGCTGTCATACTGATTTGGCAAAGCTCCGCTATCTCTTTCGCCGAGCACACGCCGCACCCCCAGAGGACACAGGCAGGTGCAAGCAGCCTTGAGGCAAAGACATTAGCCTCCTGCTCGAGTTGATTATCCCCGGGCGATATTTCCCGGCACTGCAAAAGGTGCGGAGTGTGAAAATATACAAGTAAATGTTGGAAATCAGTTTTAAGGATGTGTTGTTATGTCATTGAGATCATTTTGGCATAAACCGATTTATGGCCCACAGCCGCCCAAGAAGAAAAAAAAATCGGATGCCTCGGCTGGTGTGGTATTTTCGCCGGACTGTTCGTCATCGACTGTATCGTGGAGGGCGTTGAAAAAATAAAAAGCAGCGCACACCCAGCTCTCTATTTCACGCTTGCCGGCATCGCTGTGGTCGCTCTTTTGGTTGGTGCATTTTTCCTTTTGCGTTATTTGATAAACGCACTCAATAAAAAGTATGAGCCCGAGCATGAGCCCGAAAAAACCGAATCTTGTGCAGAAACGGAACAACTCTCCGAACGCCCCCTTACAACCAACGCAGCGGAGAAACCCGCCGTGGTGACACCACCGCCCACTCCTCTTGCTCCTCCCAAAAAAGAACAACCATATGAGTTCTACCGGGTTAAGACGGTCGGCGTGACTTTTAAAAATGACGACGGTACGAGTCGGCAGGAACTAATCAGGAAGATGTACTACAAAGATCCGCCTTTTGACGGCAAAGAGTTCCCTCTTGAACTTGATCCGTACGAATACCAAGGAGCACCTGCCTTTAGAGTGTTGTTCAACGGGTATCAGATCGGAAACTTGTCAAAAGAGGATGCCCAGTATTTCAACGACAACATGGATCGATATGTAACGCTTTGCGGTGCAAAAATCGTCGGTGGAGACACACCGACAGAAGATGACTTTTTCAGAGAAAACCACGATGAGTCTGAAGATTACGACGATTATGGCGGCCATGACAAGCATGAATGCGGAGACTATCATCGTGAGCCGCTGAGCTGGGGCTTTCATTTCAACATTAAGCTTATTAAAGATAAATAAAAAAGTCCGTCCCTGCGGCAACAGGAACGGATGAATCATCAGCACACCAAACAAGTAAATCCAATTAGAGGGGATGATAGAGCGGATGACATATATATTATATCATCCGCTCTGCTAAAACACAAGCAAGGAGCGGTATTTTTTATGGAAA
>CAYLQT010000006.1:0-81020 GCA_964386035.1 uncultured Clostridium sp.
TTGATAAGCCGTTGAGCTTTACTCGGTTGTTTGATAAGAAAATGCAGATTGCAATTATGGCGGCAATCAACAAGGTAAAAGAAAATGCCGTCATTGTGGCTGCATAAATCGGAGGTACGAACATGATAAGCTTAGGACACTTGAAAGAAATTAAAGACCTCCGCTAGGTATGGCCGCATGAAACTCTGGATTTCACTCCGTGGCTGGCAGAGGAAAAGAACCTTGCACTGCTGGCAGATGCGGTCGGCTTGGAGATCACTGTGGATGAAACCGAATCCAAGTAAAAGCTCTGGCGGTCAAAACAATTTTCGTCCGAAGTAACAAATAACGGTATAAAAGTTTGGCTAAAATACACAAGCTAAAATTCTTTCAATAATCCATCACTTGTTATATAATTAAGTTAAAAATTAACCCCGAGAGGTGAGCTTGTGAAAGAAAAACAATTGTATATTCTGACCTATGAACACGGTGGATATGTTCTTTGGAAAGACCGTCTTGAAACGAGACTGAAAAGAATTTCCGAATGGATGGAAAAATATCCAAAGCTGAAAATAGGACTTGACTACGAGGCGTTTACATTCGATGAGTTTTCGAGAAGCGAGCCGGAGTTGCTTCGACTTATCAATGAGCTTGTCGAAAAATATCCGGGCAGGATAGGACTCGGCTCTACTACATATGGTCAGCCGCTTTCCCTCGCCATTTCCGAGGAATCGAATGCAAGACAACTCAGCTATGCCGTTCGCACGAATATGAAGTTCTTCGGCAAAACCCCATCTGTTTATGCTATCTCGGAGTTTGCGCTTAATAACCAGACTCCGCAGCTTGCAAAGCTTTCGGGATACAAGGCGGCAATTCTGCGCTCTCATGTCATGGGATACGGCTATCCGAGAACCTTTGATTCCGCATGGGGTCGTTGGATAGGACGGGATAAGACTGAAATTCCCGCAGTGCCGACTTACGACGGTCAGGGCAGAGGCTTTAACTGCTGTACTGTCGATAACTGGATTTTTTCGCGCTGGCCCAATGAGAGCGACCTGTATTCGGTAGAGGATTTTGAGAAAATGTTCTCAAAATACGAGCCTCTGCTCGCCACAAGATATGATGATGTCTGCCAGGATATAGAGCCGGTTACGGAGTATACGCAAAGCAAGGATAACTGCCGGTATGTTTTACTTGAGGAGATTCCGGAGCTGTATGGCGAACCGCACGACGAGCTTGCGACCGATGACAATGATTTTCATGTTCAAATGCCGTGGGGCTATTGCGGCAATGAGATATTCAATATGGGGCGTGCGGCAGAGGTAGAAGCAGTTCAGGCGGAAAAGCTCAACGCACTTTCAGTGATGCTCGGCGGAAACGCTGAATATGATTCTCTCGACAAGGCGTGGGAATATGCTCTTATTTCACAGCATCATGACATTACCATTTGCGGACTGCTGGATCTTTCAAGGCGATTTTTGCCCATTTCTCTCGAGGCATCACAGCGTGCCAAGGAGCTTTCACTTAAGAACATTTTGCCGCATTTTGCTGTTCCCAACGGGGAATCAACAGTTGCCGTCAACCTCCATTCTTTCGCTGTTGATGAATGGATCGATACCGAAAACGGCAATGTCCATGTAGCCTTGCCGCCGTTTACCGCAAAAAGGATTACTGCGGACAACACCGAATATAAGTACAGCTATGACGAAAAAACAGGCGAGCTTTTGACGCCGAATTATCGTTTGAAACTCACTGCCGACGGTATTGCATATCTGGAGGATATTAAATCGGATCACCGCATTTTCGATAACGGCGAGGGTGCGCTTTTCAGTGCACTTGTTGAGAATGAGTATTGTCTTTCAAAGGGCAGATGGGATGTTGAAATCGATAAGAATTTTGCCCTCGCAGTTCAAAATGGCGAAATAGGCGGTATTCCGTTCAAATTTGAGATGCGATTTAACGGAGCATCTCCGCGGATTGACTGCAAAGCACATTTCACAATGCACGGTGAACATGTGGGAGAAGCAGGCGAATGTCATGGACTTCACAAGTCGGTTACCGTTGACGGCATGACGCACGAAAATAAGCTTAATTTCAATATGAATCTTAATCTCGACAAGAACCGCAAAATGGTTCGTGACCTGCCTTACTCTATTTCCGAATGGAGCGGTGATGTGCGTGATGTTGAGGACTATTGGTATACAGGCGATAAGAGAATTTGCGATAAGGCAGTAACACCCGAGGAATCCTTTAATTCGTCAACCTATATGCACGGAATATATTGGGTCGCTCTTCGTGATGCACAAAAGGGCCTTGCGGTGATGAACCGAGGCTGTATGGGCTCGGTAATCAGAGGAAATCTTCTTTCAATTCCGCTGCTTTATTCTAACCTGTATATGTGCGGAACAAGGATACTTGACGGTGAGTTCGAGGATGAATTTGCCATATTACCGTTTGACTCGTCGCTTTGCGATGCACAGCTTCATGAAAAGGCTCTTTCGTATTCTTATTTGCCATGCGTTGCAACGGCTCCTGCCGGAAACGGCAATTTGTCCGAGCTGGCGGCGGCGAAGCCGGAGACTGTCGGCGGTGCGGTCATCTTGACTACTGTTTATCCCGAAAACGGTGCGTTGCTTGCTCGCTTCTGCAACTACTCCGATGAGCCTGCAACTGCTAAATTTAATCCGACCTTCGGAAAAGTTACTGCACAGACCGATCTTCTGGGTAACAGGACTTCGGAAATCGAAAACGGCGAATTGGCTTTCAGGCCGTGGGAAGTAAAAACCGTTTTAATCGAGCTGTAATAAAAGAATTGGGACTGCAACCGCTGTAAAAGGCGAGTTGCAGTCCTTTTGCTTTTACATTTCGTTTTGCGAAATATGTCTACTAGGACTTTTTGCGTTTAAAAGCTTGTACTATTTTGTTTTTTGATGTATAATTAACCGATAAATTATTTTTTTCGGAGGGTAACGGATTTGTCGCTTACCAAGGACAGAAATATACTTGTTCCGCAAGCGGAGCTCGATAAGCAGATGGAGTATTGCTCACTTGTACATACGGTGCTCGAGACTCGTCTTAACGGACGCACTCCCAAGGCGTATGTACACACCTTCGGCTGTCAAGGCAATGTTGCGGACAGTGAAAGATTAAAAGGTTTACTTGAAAAAATGGGCTTCGGCTTTGCCGATGAGCCGGAGAATGCGGATATATCGCTCTTCAATACCTGCGCCGTGCGAGAACACGCCGAGGACAGGCTTTTCGGCAATGTCGGCGCACTTAAAAAGATAAAGGAAAAGAATCCCGATTTTAAAATTATTCTCTGTGGCTGTATGATGCAGCAGGAGAGGATAGCACAGAAAATTCGTCAAAGCTATCCGTTTGTCGATATAGTTTTCGGCACTCATGCCGCACATAAGCTCCCTGAGCTGCTTTACCGCTCGCTTTCGAGTGGTAAGCGTGTGTTTGACACCGAGGATTCGCAGGGTGTTATAGCCGAGAACCTGCCGCTCTACAGGGACAGTAACTTCAAAGCGTGGTTGCCGATAATGTACGGCTGCAACAATTTTTGTACCTACTGTATCGTACCCTATGTCAGAGGCCGTGAGCGTAGCCGTAGCAGTGATGTGATTCTCAACGAGGCCCGTGAGCTTGTGAATAACGGTTACAAGGAGATAACCCTGCTCGGTCAAAATGTCAATTCCTACGGTAATGACCGTGAGGGCGAGATGAACTTTGCGTCACTTCTGCGTGAGATAAACGCTATTGAGGGCGACTTTATCATCCGCTTTATGACCTCACATCCAAAGGATTGTACTCATGAGTTGCTTGATACCATGGCTCAGTGTGAAAAGGTCGCAAAGCATCTGCATTTGCCCGTACAATGCGGAAATGACCGTGTTTTAAAAGCAATGAACAGAGGCTATACGGCTGAAAAATATCTCTCACTTTTGGAGTATGCAAGGGCTGTTATGCCCGAGCTGTCCGTGACGAGTGATATTATAGTCGGCTTCCCCGGTGAGACTTATGATGAATTTCATGACACGGTGAAGCTGATACAAAAAGCCGAGTACACCTCACTTTATACTTTTATTTTCTCGCCCCGTGAGGGCACCCGAGCTGCAAAAATGGAGGATCCCATTTCCCGAGAGGAAAAGGGCAAATGGTTCTCCGAGCTTTGCGCCGCACAGGAGAAGATCGCTGCCGAGCGTACCGCTTCAATGGTCGACAGGGAGTACAGAGTTCTCTGTGAGGGTAAGGCTAAGAAGGATGGCTATATATCGGGAAGAACTCAAGGTAATATAATAATCGAGTTTCCGGCCGATGAATCCGTCATAGGCACATTTAAAACAGTTAGAGTCACCGAAGCTCTCATTTGGATGCTCAAAGGTGAGCTTTCGGAAAACTAAGTTATATCTCTGCAAGGCAGATAACGATATAAGATAATATTTTTAAGGAGTACAGTTATGGACATTATCAAACTCACAAGAGAACTCGGTGCGGCTATCCAGCAGGATGAGAGATACGCAAAGTTCCAGGCGGCTCAGAAGGCAAATGAAGAGGACAAGGATCTCAACGATCTTATGGGCAAAATACAGCTCGTTCATATGTCTTATCAGCATGAGGCAAGCAAGGAAGATGCCAACGAGCAGAAGCTTGCCGCATATGAGACTGAGTTCAACGACCTCTACAAGAAGGTTATGGACAACGAGCATATGCGTGACTATGAGATTGCAAGAGCTGAGATAGACCAGATGATGCACTACATCACCGGTATTCTTGCACTCTGCATTCAGGGTGAAGACCCCGCAACCTGCGAGCCCGAGGAAGAGCACCACTGCGGCGGAGATTGCTCCGGCTGCTCCGGTTGCTGATTTTTGGCTTTTTGCTCCGCAGGCTCAGTCCTGCGGAGCCGTAAGCTTTTTATTTTGCTTTTCGCAGAGAGGACGGTATCGGAATGGCAGAGCTTTCTCCGATGATGAAACAGTATTTTGAAACTAAAAAGAAATATCCCGATACTATTCTGATGTTTAGACTCGGAGATTTTTACGAGATGTTCTTTGATGATGCGGTGACTGTGTCCCGTGAGCTTGAGCTTGTGTTGACAGGCAGAGCCTGCGGACAGGAGGAGCGTGCGCCGATGTGCGGAGTTCCTTTCCACAGTGCGGACAGCTATATGGCACGCCTCGTTGCAAAGGGCTATAAGGTCGCAATTTGTGAACAGATGGAGGACCCTGCACTTGCAAAGGGTCTTGTTAAGCGTGAGGTTGTGAGAGTTCTCACCCCCGGCACGGTTATTGAAAACAGTATGCTCAATGAGGGCAGAAATAATTTCCTTGCAAGTGTATATTGGAGGGATGATTCGGCAGGTGTCTGCTTTGTCGATGTGTCAACGGGCAGCGTCAATCTTACCGAGCTTGCGGCCCCTGCTTTGCCCGATAAAATAATCAATGAAATAGGCAGATTTATGCCCAGTGAGGTTATATTCAATCCCGAAGCATCCTCACTTTCAAAGGTTTTCTCTTTTATTTCGAACAAAACCGAAGCTCTGGCTCAGGAACTTGGCGAAGGCTATTTCAATGTCGAGAGCTGTACGGATCTTATATTAAAACATTTCAAGAAAGACACTCTTTCCCAGCTTGAACTGAATGAGAGCGGTGCGGCAGTACCGGCTCTCGGTGCGGCTCTCAGATATTTGAGCGATGTTCAGCGAAATGACCTTGAGAATATTTCGGAAATATCCTTCTATTCCGAGGTAAACTTTATGCGTCTTGATGTTTCGGCACTCCGTAATCTCGAGATAGTCGAAACAATAAGGAACCGTGAAAAACGAGGCTCGCTTTTGTGGGTGCTCGATAAGACACGCACCCCCATGGGCAAACGAATGATCCGTTCGTGGCTCGAAAGGCCTCTTTTGAGCATGGCACGCATCACGAAACGCCATAATGCCGTATCCGAGCTTGTTTCACAGCCTATGACAAGGCAGGAACTCAGCGACTCCATGTCGGGTATACATGACCTTGAAAGACTTATTACAAGAATATCTTTTGGAACGGCAGGCGCAAAGGATCTCCGTGCGCTGGCTCTTGCGGCGTCGTGTCTGCCTGAGCTTAAATCAAAGCTTTCCGCTCTCAATTCATCGCTTTTGACCGAATGTGCCGAAAATATCGACACTCTTGATGATATTTACACCCTTATAGATGCCGCCATAGTCGATGAGCCTCCGTTTTCCGTGCGTGAGGGCGGTATGATTAAGGATGGCTTCCACCCGGAGCTTGATTCATTGCGTGATATTGTTGTCAACGGCAAGGACTACATAGCCGCCATTCAACAGCAGGAGCAGGAAAAAACAGGTATAGCAAAGCTGAAAATAGGCTACAACAGAGTTTTCGGCTATTATATCGAAGTGCCGAATTCCTACAAGGAGCTTGTGCCCGATGAATATATAAGAAAGCAGACCCTTGCAAATTGCGAGCGCTATATCACACAGGAACTTAAAGACCTCGAAGCAAAGGTACTCGGCGCACAGGACAGAATAGTTAAGCTCGAGTATGAGATATTTGATGACATCAGAAAGCGTACCGCAAAAGAAATGCCGAGGGTTCAGCGAACGGCGGCAGCTGTGGCGCAACTTGATGTGCTTTCTTCGTTTGCACAGGTAGCCCTTGAAAACAACTATGTCTGTCCTCAGATGTCGGCAGAACCGATAATCAAAATAAATGAGGGTAGGCACCCTGTAGTTGAGAAAATGCTCGGCGGCGAGCCTTTTGTGCCTAACGATACTGTGCTCAACTGCTCTGATGACCGCTGTGCGATAATAACCGGCCCCAATATGGCAGGTAAATCCACATATATGCGTCAAGTTGCACTTATCTGTGTTATGGCGCAGGCAGGAAGCTTTGTCCCTGCCGCAAGTGCAGAGCTTGGAATAGTTGACAGCGTGTTTACTCGTATAGGTGCATCGGATGACCTTTCTGCCGGTCAGTCCACATTCATGGTCGAGATGAGTGAGGTTGCGGCAATACTCAACAATGCCACTTCAAAGAGCCTTATAATTTTTGACGAGATAGGCAGAGGTACTTCTACTTTTGACGGTATGAGTATCGCAAGAGCTGTGCTCGAATATGCCGCAGATAAAAAACGTATAGGTGCAAAAACGCTCTTTGCAACACATTACCATGAGCTTACCGAGCTTGAGGGACAGCTCGAGGGCGTTAAGAACTACAATATCGCCGTCAAAAAGAGAGGCGATGATATAACCTTCCTTCGCAGAATAGTGCGTGGCGGTGCTGACGGAAGCTACGGTATAGAGGTTGCAAAGCTTGCCGGTGTTCCCAAGCCCGTCGTTGAAAGGGCGAAGAAGGTATTAAAAGAGCTTGAAGAGAGCGGACTGGTGCTTGTGCGTGACCGTGAGCCGAGCAGGGCAGATGAGCCTGATTTAATGCAGATGTCTTTCGGTCAAAACGGTTCCAACGAGATAATCGAAAAGCTCAAAAAGCTTGATGTCAACACGCTTACCCCCATTGAAGCCATGAGCGTACTTTATGAGCTGACGAAGAACGCAAAAGAGATATAATTTTTTGGAGGTCGTTATGCCGAAGATAAATATCCTGCCAAAAGAAATAGCCGAGCTTATTGCGGCGGGCGAGGTGGTCGAAAGACCTGCGTCCGTCATAAAGGAGCTTATGGAGAACGCAATCGATGCAGGCTCTACTTCGGTTACGGTGGAGATAAAAAACGGTGGTATAACTTATATCCGAGTTACGGATAATGGTTGCGGAATTGCCCGTGAGGACATACATACGGCGTTTATCAGTCACGCAACGAGCAAAATCAGCAGCAAGGATGACCTTTATTCAATCGGTACTCTCGGCTTCCGTGGTGAGGCACTTGCTTCTATAGCGGCAGTGTCAAATGTGGAAGTGCTTACTCGAACTCCCGATGAAAATACGGGAACACGCTATTGCATGAGCGCAGGTGAGGAGACCTTGCTCGATGATGCAGGCTGTCCTCTCGGCACTACAATAGTTGTAAGAGATCTGTTTTTCAATACTCCTGCGAGAATGAAGTTTCTCAAAAAGGATGTTTCCGAGGCAAATGCCGTTGCCGGAATAGTCGATAAGATAGCTCTTTCAAATCCCAATGTGTCGATTCGCTTTATAAGAGAGGGCAAGAGTGTTCTCTTTACATCGGGAAGCGGAGATCTCAAAACCGCATCCTTCGAGATTTTCGGCAAGGATTTTTCCGATGGACTCCTTGAGACGGAATACAGCTTTGAGTCTGTCAAAATATCCGGTCTCGTCTCTAAGCCTACCCGTTCAAGACCCAACCGCAATATGCAGTTTTTCTTTGTCAACGGCAGACTTGTTAAATCTGCTACCGCATCGGCGGCACTGTCGGAGGCGTACAAAAACTCCATAATGGTTGGTAAATTTCCTTACTGTGTGCTCAATATAACAACTGCACCCGAGCTTGTGGATGTCAATGTACATCCGGCGAAGATCGAAGTGCGCTTTGCTAACGAGCGAAATGTTTTCAGCGCTGTCTATTATGCCGCAAAAAATGCCCTTGAACGCAAAGACGAAGCGCCGAAGGTTACAATATCACGCACGCCGCAGTCGGAGCTTTTGGAAGCACCACGCCCCAAGACGGAACAGATGAGGATGCCCGAGAAGAAGCCGGATTTTTGGACTCAAATGTCTGCTGCCGACTACCGTTCAAAGGTACAGCCCATTGAGCAAAAGCCGACCGAAGCAAAGCCGGAGAGTGCTTTTCTCACCGTTGCAAGTCCCGAAAAGGAAGCACACGTTTCCGAAGAACCGTCTACTATACAGCATTTTTTAGATGCTCAGTCGACGAAAAAAGAGGAAACTGTGGTTTTACCTACAGAACAGACGAAAGAGTCTGAAAGCTCAGGAAGCACAAAGCCGATAAGTGGAATTCAGTCAAACGATCCGTCTTTAAAACTCGAAAATGCAGCAGTTGAGCCGATGCGGTCGATTGAAGAAGAAAAAGAAGAACCAACCGTTACGGTTATCGGTGAGGTCTTCAAAACATATATAATTGTTCAACAGAACGAGAGTATTTTTCTTGTTGATAAGCACGCCGCACACGAGCGTATGATCTTCAACGAGCTTGTTAAAAATGACAGCAAACGAGGAACCCAGATATTGCTGTCGCCCATAACAGTTACACTCAACAAAGATGAGCACAGTGCGGTGCTCGACAATCTCGATTTGCTCATGCAGGCAGGCTTTGCCGTGGAGGATTTCGGATATTCCGTTGTGATAGTTCGTGAGTGTCCTATGGAGGTGGCTGCCGATGAGGTTGCAGATGTGCTCACTGAGCTTGCAGGTTATCTTGTTGAAAACAGGCAAAAGCTTATCTCCGAAAAAAAAGAGTGGCTTTTCAGCCTTATGGCGTGCAAGGCGGCTATCAAGGGCGGAATGTATACCACCGAATATGAGCGTGAGGCTTTTATAAAGCGACTTTTTAACAGCCCAGAGATAAGATATTGTCCGCATGGCAGACCGGTTATGATTGAAATAACGAGGCGTGAATTGGAGAAGAACTTTGGACGAGCTTAACAAAATCAAAATAGCCGCAGTTGTCGGCCCGACAGCATCGGGTAAGACAAGACTGGCAGTTGACCTGTGCCGAAGGCTCAACGGTGAGGCTGTTTCCTGTGATTCCATGCAAATATACAAGTATATGGATATTGCGACTGCCAAGCCGACCGCCGATGAGATGTGCGGTGTTGTTCATCATATGATTGATTTTCTGGAACCTACCGAGAAGTACAGCGTTGCCGCTTACTGTGACGATGCGGAAAAATGTATTGCGGACATAATGTCACGCAACAAGCTTCCGCTTATTGTCGGCGGAACGGGACTTTACTATTCTTCGCTTATTGACGGAATAACATTTGCCGACGAAAGCGATGACACGACCGTTCGTGATAACCTTGAGAAACGTTGTGAGACAGAGGGGATACAAGCTCTGTATAATGAGCTTTCCGAAATAGACCCTGAATCCGCTCGGGTGCTTCATATCAATAACAGAGGCAGGATAATTCGTGCTCTTGAGGTGTATTACAAAACGGGTGTTACCATGAGCGAACAGCAACGTCGCTCTCGTTTGACGCAAAGCAAATTTGATTGCACGGCTATCTGCCTCGATGCCAAGGACAGGCAGTTTTTGTATGACAGGATAGACCACAGAGTTGATGTAATGATTGAAAATGGACTCGTTGAGGAAACTCGACGTTTCCTGTCCGGTGAATTGGGAAAGACAGCGAGTCAGGCGATAGGCTATAAAGAGCTTAAACCGTACATTGACGGCGAGCTTTCACTTGATGAGGCTGCTGATAATCTCAAGCGTGCCACTCGCCGCTATGCCAAACGCCAGCTCACATGGTTTAGGCGTGACGAAAGAATCAACCGACTTTATATCGATGAACAGCCGTATGACGAGCTGATAGAGAAAGCGGTTGAAATAATCGAAAGGGGGATGCAGGGTGAAAAAGATAAAGGTTAATAAGCTCAATGTAAGGCGACTTCTTATTGCAGTTGCGGTAGTGCTTGCAATAGCGGTGGTGTGTTATGAGATAAATATGTTCGCTTCCTCTGATATCAGAACTCAGCCTGCTACCGCCACAACCTATAAAAACAGCGTGAATGTTAAAATGTTTGCCGTGCGTGATGAGAAGCTGATAAACGGCTCTGCCGCATCAACCTTTGTGCCGCTTTTGCAAGACGGTGAGAGAGTTGCGGGGGGACAGGCTATAGCCGCACAATTCAGCCGTTCGGACTCGGCCTCTGTATATGTGGAGCTTGAAAATTTAAAGCAGGAGCTTCGCAGATACGAGAACTTAAACAATCAACAGAATTTGAATGAGCTTGATATGTCCAAGCTGAACGCCCAGGCGGATTCGTATTTTTATGATATGCTCGATGAGATTCGCAGCGGAAATATTTCCGAGCTTGATTCTGTTTCTGCTGATTTTGTTGACAAGCAGACGGCAAAACAGATACTTATAAATGGAAACATTGACTTTTCGGAAAAAATATCGTCTTTGAAATCAAGTATAGCCTCTCTAACTGCTCAAATCGGTGCGGTTGACTATCTGAAGGCGGACGACACGGGATACTATGTCTCGTCTGCCGACGGATACGAGAATGTTTTAGAGTTTTCGAATATAGAAAATATTACAGTTGATTCAATTAAGAATGCCCTGTCCGCAACTCCCGCTACCGTGTCGGAAAATGTAAAAGGTAAGCTTGTTTGCGGTTATACATGGTATTTTGTCGGTATCGTTGACAAAAGTACGGCGACAAAGCTTAATGATGGGGATTTAATCACCATAAGGTGCGATAACGCTTCACGCGGAGAAATAGATGCACAGGTTTATTACCGAGGCCCTGTCAATTCCGAGGAAACAGTGCTTGTTCTTTCATCGAGAGTGATGGATGAGGATATAGCGAGACTGCGAGTTGAGGATGTTGAGATAATAATCAGTGAGACCGATGGCGTGCGAGTCAATAAATCAGCAGTCAGAGTCGTAAACGGTTTTCAGGGCGTATATGTGCGAGTTGGCAACATTGTCAAATTCAGATGCCTTGATGTGATTTACACAGGCGATGACTATGTTATATCCAAACTTATAACCGAGGATGTCGTAGCTGAGGGTGTCACTTTGAAGGATGACACAGCGGAGGACAGTGAAGGCGAGGAGAACAAGACAGAAAAGATTTATTACCTTAAAATTTACGATGAAGTTATTATCAAAGGAAAGGATCTTGAAAATGACAAACTCGTTAATTGATTCCTCGAGATTGATGTTGCTTGAGGACAATCTGAAAAAAGTGCGTGAAGAAATTGCGGAGACCGCAATAAAAAACGGCAGAGATCCGGCTGAAGTGAAGCTTATGGCAGTTACCAAAACCGTGCCTGTTGAGCTTATCAATCACGCTATCTCCTGCGGAGTAGATCTTATAGGCGAGAATAAAGTTCAGGAGATTCTTCTCAAGCGTGATTCTCTCAAACTCGAGCACTGCAAGCTTCATCTTATCGGTCATCTTCAGAGCAATAAAATAAAAAAGATAGTCGGAAATGTCGATATGATACAGAGCGTTGATTCGTTTGAAACGGCACAGCAGATAAGCAGACGGTCTCTTGAGCAGGGAATAGTAACCGAAATTCTGCTTGAGGTCAACATTGGTGAAGATGAGAAAAAATTCGGATATTCGGCTGATGAGACCGAGGAGCAGCTTGTTAAAATCTCGGCTCTTCCGGGCGTAAAAGTGCGTGGAATGATGACTGTTGCGCCGAATTTCAAAAATTCCGAAAAAAATCAATGCGTTTTTGCGAATATGCACAAACTGTTTATTGACATTGGTACCAAAAAAATGGATAATATAGATATGGATATTCTGTCTATGGGAATGTCCGGCGATTTTAAAGAAGCCGTTGCGGAAGGTTCAACTCTTGTCAGAGTAGGTTCTGCTATATTCGGTGAAAGACATTATTGATATTTATATAACGGGAGGAAAATATCATGGGATTTCTTGACAAAGTAAAAGGATTTATTGACAATTCGGACGAGGATGCAATCGATGAGGATATCGAGAATGTCTACGATGATTCCGATGACAGCGGCTATATCAGCTCGGAACCCGAGCCTGTAAAGTCTTTCACGGACATTTCGTCTTCGTCTCGTTCAGCGGCGCCTTCTTCTCCGAAGGTTGTTAATCTGAGCACAGCAAACCGCACACCTGTTGTGCTCAAGAAACTTGACAGATACCTTGATGTCCAGAGTGCCGCAGATGTACTTAATGAAAAAAGAATAGTTATTCTTAATCTTGAGACTTGCCCTGCCGATGATTCAAGAAGAATTATCGACTTCCTTTCCGGCGTTGCATATGCAAACTCCGGCGACATTAAGAAGATTGCAGGTAAGGCTTATATAATCACGCCCGACAGTGTACCGCTTTCCGGCGATCTGCTTGAGGATCTTGAGAGCCTCGGTGACGGATATTTTGATTAAAAGTAATTCATTCTTTTTTGAGAGGTGTAAATAATGCTTAAGCCCGAGCAGCTCAAGTCGCATCGTTTTATGTCAGCAGGCAGGGGAACATATGAAGCGGACGATGTTGATCTCTTTTTCAGAGAAGTCTCTGCATCATATGAGCAAATGTTCAGAGAGAACGGCGAGCTCGTCAAAAAGATAAGCCTTCTTGCGGAGCGTGTTTCGCAGTATAAGAAGGATGAGGACAATATCAGACGTGCTCTGCTCACAGCGGAGCGCATGGCTGATAAAATACAGCGTGAAGCCCAACAGAGTGCACAGGATCAGCTTGATTCCGCCGAGAAGAAAGCACAGGAGCTTGTCTCTTCGGCGCAGAACCGAGCCGATGTACTCGAGACTGCGGCTTCTGTCAAAGCGTCTCAGCTTACTGATGAATCAAACCGTGCGGCAACTGAGCGCATAACCTCCGCTGAACGTACCGCTTCCGCAATGATAAGCGACGCAGAGGTAAAGGCAAATGAAATAATTGAAAATGCCAAGAGAGCCGCACAGGCCGAGCTTGACAGAATAAATACTGATATTCGTCTCAACAGTGCCGCACTCGATAAGCTCAAGAGCGAGGTCACTGCGTTTAAAACATCACTTCTCGAGGTTTACCGTGAGCATATCAAGCTTATAACCTCTCTGCCCGAAAAGCAGGAGGATATTAAGCCTGACACTGTGGTTAATGCGGACGAATATGCTTTTGCACTCGAGGCTGTTGAGGAAACACCTGATGTTGATGAGGTCTTTGCCGATTCTGAGGTAGAGGAAACAGAAGCAGAACCGGAACAATCTGCAACTGTTGAGGAAGAGGCGGCTGAGGAAATAGACACGGTCAATGAGTCGGTTGAGTTCAGCGAAGAGACTGCCGCTCCCGATGAAATAGTTGCAAACGATATTCTTACTCAGTCTCAGCAGGCGGATTCCGCAGACGAACAGGCTGAGGATGACGGTACATATGATCCGCTCGTAACGGTGAATGTCGAAATAGATTCAGATAATGATTCGGACGACGACCGTCTGAATGGATTCGTGTTTGATTTAAGTGAAATAGAGAGCCATATCAGCACGGATGACATCGAAGAAATTCCTGTTCCCGTTGAGGATGACGAGGACGACTTTGATGACATAGATGATGAGGACGATGTCAATTCCGATCCCGAGCAGCATGGTCATTCTCGTTTCAGAGGATTTTTTAAGAAATAATTTTGAGGTTTTTATGATTCAGGCGATTACTCTTTTAGTCATAGCGGTACTCATTGCCGCTGACCAGCTCATCAAATGGGCAGTTGTCAACAACTTATCCGCAGGTGGAAGTGTGGATATACTTTTTGGACTTATCCGTATCCGTTATGTTGAAAACACCGGTGCGGCGTTCAGCTCCATGGAGGGTCAGACTACCTTTCTCACCATTTTCACCGCAGTAGTGATTGCAATGTTTATCTTTTTGCTTATGACAAAAAAGATAAAGCCGGGATTCTTTTATTGGTGCATAGCCGTAGTTGTTGCAGGCGGTGCCGGAAATTTTATTGACAGAGTAGCAAGGGGCTTTGTGGTCGATTATATCGAACCCACCTTTGTTAATTTTGCCGTGTTTAATTTTGCCGATTGCTGTGTCACCGTAGGTGCAATTTTGCTGATAATCGCAACGATATATGATTCAATAAAAACAAACAAAAAGTATTATTCGGAAGATGATAAAAAAGAGCAAGACGGAGAAGAACACAATGTCTGATTTTCCAAAGGATGGTTATTCTCTCGGCTTTTCTGTCGATGAGGATGCCGCACAGCAGAGGATAGACCGTGTGATTTCCGATAATCTTTCGGATTTTTCCCGTTCTCGTGTTCAGCATATGATAGAAGACGGATGCGTGCTTGTAAACGGCAAGCCTGTCGGCAAGAGCTTTAAACCCAAGCTCGATGACGAGGTGCTTGTTTTTATTGAACCGGCCAAGGACGATGTTGCGAGACCGGAGAATATTCCTCTTGATATTCGGTATGAGGATGAGTGTATGCTCGTTGTTAATAAGCCCAAGGGCATGGTGGTGCATCCTGCACCCGGCAACTCGACCGGTACGCTCGTCAACGCTCTGCTCTATCATTGCGGAGACAGTCTTTCAGGCATAAACGGTGTTATAAGACCCGGAATAGTTCACAGAATAGATAAGGACACAAGCGGACTGTTGCTTGTTGCCAAGAATGATGCGGCACATATATCTCTTGCTGCACAGATAAAGGAACACAGCCTCACCAGAGAGTATGCCGCCGTGGTTTACGGTAAACTGCGTGAATCTGAGGGCGTTATAGATGCACCTATAGGCAGAAATCCAAGCGACAGAAAGAAGATGGCTGTCACTCAGAAAAATTCCCGTTCGGCGGTGACGCATTATTACACTGTCGAAGAATTTGAAAAATTTACATTTGTGCGTCTGCGTCTCGAAACCGGACGTACGCATCAGATAAGAGTTCATATGGCTCATATCGGTCATCCCGTAGCAGGTGATACCGTTTACGGGCCGCAGAAGAATATAATAACGCAGCTCAACGGCCAGTGCCTGCACGCAAGATTGCTCGGATTTACTCATCCAATGACCGGCGAAAGAATCGAACTCTCATCCGAGTTGCCTGCATATTTCCAAGACTTTTTAACAAAAATCAGGAAGTGAAATAGTTGAAAAAAAGCTATTCGGATTGGCTTATAGTCTCCGATGTTGACGGTACTCTCAATACAAAGCTCAGAAGCTTACCAAAGCGCAATTTTGATGCCATAACACATTTTGTGAGTGACCTCGGCGGTAATTTCACCCTTGCATCCGGTAGGAATATAACCTCGCTGAGAAAGCATTTTGAGCGTCTGCCGATAAGCGATACGCCGGCTGTTATATTAAACGGTGCCGGAATTTATGACTATAAGCATGAAAAAATGCTCTCTTTTCATGCTATTGATGAGCGTGGAATAGAAATAGTCAGAAAGGTTACCGAAAAATTTCCGCTAATCGAAATAGAAATTTGTACCGACAAAGAAATATATACATACAAAGCCGGAATTTCCACTCTGTGTATGTCGCTTGCCGACGGAATAAAGCATCAAAGCTTTAAATGCTTTGATGACATTCCGAAGAAAAATTGGGGCAAGGTCATATTTATGGGAACGCCGCTTGTGGTTTCAAGCTTGAAAAAATATTTGAAATCCATTGACTCATCCGGCGTTACCTTCATGGCATCCTCAATAGCAAGCTACGAAATGCTTCTTGAGGGTACGAATAAGGGTGCGGCGGTGCTTGAAATTGCCGATATGCTCGGTGTACCACATGAGCAGACCGGTGCCATAGGTGACTATTTCAATGATTTTGATATGATAAAAACCGTAGGTGTTCCGGCGGTATGCAGTCAGGCTCCGAAAGAAATGAAAGATGCCGCAAAATTCATTGCTTGCCATTGCAATCACGGTGCGGTTGCCGATTTTCTTGAATATATTGAAAATAATTGCCAATAAATAACGGTATTACAGGAGGTGCTGTTGTGGACACAATCGTCAGCAAACAGTTGAAGATCAAGGCTTGCAAGGTAAGAATGGGAGCTATTGAAGGAGTTTACAATGCCAAATCTGGTCATCCGGGCGGTTCTCTCTCGATAGCCGATATTCTGACTTATTTGTATTTCCACAGGCTCAATATTGATCCGAAAAATCCCAAGTGGGAGGACAGAGACAGACTTGTTATGTCAAAAGGTCATGCCGCTCCCGCATATTATTCGGTGCTTGCACACAGAGGATATTTCCCCGTGGAGGAACTTAAAACGCTCAGAAAGAGCGATTCGAGACTTCAGGGACATCCGAATATGAACACCGTTCCCGGCGTTGATGCAAGTACAGGCTCGCTCGGCCAGGGAATCTCGGTTGCAGTAGGCATGGCTCTGGGTGCGAAGCTCTCGGGCAAAAGCTTCAGAGTATATGCAATTCTCGGTGACGGAGAGATACAGGAGGGTCAGGTTTGGGAGGCTGCAATGTATGCCTGCGCCAAAGGACTCGATAACCTTGTAGCTGTTGTTGATAATAACAACCTCCAGATAGACGGAACTGTTGCACAAGTCAATTCTCCTTACCCGATTGCCGAGAAATTCAAGGCATTCGGCTGGAATGTTCTCGAGATTTATGCAGACAGCTTTGATGAGATTGATGCCGCATTCAATGCCGCCATCGACTTCAAGGGTAAGCCTACGGCGATAATCGCCAAGAGCGTCAAGGGCAAGGGCGTTTCCTTTATGGAGAATCAGTGCTCGTGGCACGGCAAGGCTCCGAATGAGGAGCAGTACAAAGAGGCTATGGAGGAGCTTAACGCTACTCTCACAAGCCTTGAGGCAAACTGATTGAGGGGAGTGTCGAGTTATGGCAGAAATTATTAAATCAGCAACCCGTGATGCATACGGCAAAGCACTCGTTGAATTGGGTGCGATAAATGATAAAATAGTCGTTCTTGATGCTGACCTTGCAGAGGCCACCAAGACCGCAATGTTCAAAAAAGCTTATCCGGAAAGATTCTTTGATTCCGGTATTGCAGAGAGCAATATGATAGGTGTAGCAGGCGGACTTTCAACCACCGGATATACCGTTTTTGCAAGCTCCTTTGCAATGTTTGCCGCAGGCCGTGCTTTTGAGCAGATAAGAAATACCGTTTGCTATCCTCGCCTTAATGTTAAGATAGGTGCAACTCACGCAGGTATCTCCGTCGGTGAGGACGGTGCGAGCCACCAGTGCTGTGAGGATATAGCACTCATGCGTACAATTCCCGGTATGGTTATAATTAACCCTGCCGATGATGTTGAGGCGAGAGCAGCTGTTTTTGCCGCCGCCGCATATGAAGGCCCTGTATATTTGCGTTTCGGCCGTCTTGCGGTGCCGAGATTTAACGATCCCGATAACTACAAGTTTGAGATAGGCAAGTCCGTGAAGCTCGCAGAGGGTACAGATGTTACGATAATCGCAACAGGACTTATGGTAAATGAGGCTCTTATTGCCCGTGAAACTCTCGCAGGCGAGGGAATTTCGGCAAGAGTTATAAATATGCACACAATCAAGCCCATCGACAGACAGGCTATCATCGATGCCGCAAAAGACACGGGCGTTATTGTTACCGCAGAGGAGCACTCGGTAATCGGAGGACTCGGTTCCGCTGTCAGCGAGGTCGTCTGCGAGACGATACCTGTTCCTGTTGTCAAGGTTGGTGTTGAAGATGTATTCGGCCGCTCAGGTCCAGCAGTTGAACTGCTTCATCTTTATGGACTCGATGCCGACAATATTGTTAAAAAGACAAAGCAGGCACTTGAGCTTAAAAAATCCTGCTGAATCCGAAAGGCTTTTCTATGACCCAAAGAAGGTTCAAAAAGAGTACAGTCGCAGTTGTCGCCGCGATCACAGCAGTGGTCGTGGCGGCGGCTGTGGCTGCCTTGATTTTCTTTATGTCGAACAAAAATAAAACTCCGGATGCCGACAGTCAGGCGATAGTTTACAGGACGGGCGATGGCATTTTTCTCTCGGCATATGGCAACAAGGTCGAGCTCATAGCCGCAGAAGATTCACAAATGCTGTTGACTTCTGACGGGAAATATCTCATCTATACTACACAGTCGGCAAAGGTCAGCAAAAAATATGACATCTATGCTTGTGATATTTCAAGCTCTTCAAAGGCGAAGAAGGGTGTAAAGCTGCTTGATTACGGAGTAGAAAAAGCCTTTGACTACGGAAATGGAATACTGTATTATTCAAAACAGAATGAGAATAACCTTTCAGTTACCACTGCCGCTTATAACATTGACAGGAATAAAAAAGCGGATGTTGATTTTGCCGTGACGGAAATGTTCATTCCGAGCGGCAGTGAAACTGTTTATTACTTAAAAAAGCTTGCCGATTCACAGTCGCTTTATGTATATTCGCCCTCGGAAGGCAGCCGTGAGCTTGTCAAAAATGCTGCAAATGTACATTTCTTTTCCGACGGTGCAAGCAGTGAACTCTTTTTTGAAACTGGTTCGTACAACGAGGGTGAGTCCGAGCTGTTCAAAGTAGTGCCGGATGGTAATCCTGTTCAAATAGCCACTATGGTGAGCAAGGTTTTTTATGATAATTACGTCCCCGGAGGCAATCTTTATTATCTTGTTAAAAGCGAGTCTCCAAAGAGCTGGCGTGATGTTATCGAGGATGATATGGAGCAGGAAGATGCTCTGATAAAAGAGCCGAACAAGAACGATTATACTTTTATTTTCGGCTTCAGCATCCAATATCAGCTTGATTTAGAGAGATATAAGCGAAAGTCCGCACGGGATGCCATAAGGCAGACGCTCGATGAAAAAATGAGCGAAGATATGTTTACTCAGGGTTATACACTCTATGCGGCATCATCGGACGGCTCAAAGAAAATAGCCGAAAACGTGATATCCGATGAAGTTTTCGCAATGTCAAAAAAAGGTACGCCGTCTGCGATATTCATCTCTACACAACTTCTTGACAGTACCGTTAAAATGTCTGATCTCAACGAACATCTCAGCTCGTCTTCAACGGAAAGCGTGGCTCAGTCCGCAGTTGAGGCGGTGCAGGCCTGCGTTAAGAAGTCTGGTTTGCAGTATGCTTCGTCAGGCTCATCCGAACCCGTCAAGCTCAGTGCCTATGACGGCAAAAAAGCTGATTTTATACTATCTTCGGACAAGCTTTTTGTTAAGGTGTATTCGGACTCAGATTCTTTCTCGTTGTATAAGCATACGCTCAGTGACAGCACTGTGTCTGCGGCACAACTGCTTTCTGACGGTGTTATGGCGTGTGCGGTTACGGACGGTGAAATTTGGTATCAACGCAGTATATCGGGTTCGTCGATTTGTGAGCTTTTCAGATGCTCCGATACGGCAAAGGAAAAAATCGACGTTGATGTTGCGTTTTTTACCGAGGCGGATGACGGCAGTATAATAATTGCCAAAAACTATACATCATCTCCTGATGGGGAAATAGCCGATATATATGTGCTTGACGCAACCAAAAGCAGAAAAGCCTGTGAAAAGGTTTCTGTCAAAAGTATAAATTATTCAAAGAACGGTTTTTCGTTCCTGCACGGTGACGAACTGTGTATTTATTCAAAAAATAAGCTTGCCGTAATTGACAACGGTGTGTATAATATTATCGTTTACTAAAAGAAATGGGGGATGAAGTGTGGCCAAGGATATACTTTTTAAAACTATGACTTTCGGCGGCTTCAACAAAGAAGATGTACTTGAGTACATCCGTGCCCAGCAAACTCAGCTTACCGAAGCACAGAAGAAGCTCAGAGAAAATGAAGAATCGGTTAAGACTGCTCAGAGGAGAGTTTCGGAGCTTGAAACACTTCTTTCGGAGCAGCAAACAAGAGCTGAGGAATATTTTGCACTGAGCGAGGAGTATGCAAAAAAAATATTCGCACTTGAGGATGAGCTGAACGCTCTCAACGAAAAGCTCAACAGTGTTGAAGTCGGATGTGAACGTGCCAAGGATGTCGAGGGTCAGATAGGTGCTCTCGTGCTCGATGCACTTTTGTATTCCGATAAAATAATTCGCAGTGCCAAGGCATCTGCCAAGGATATTTCCTCGCAGACAAAGCAGACTATTGAGCAGGCGGCAAGCGGTGTTGATGAGATAGGCGAGGATATTTCTCAGATGTCAGACAATTTCGGCGTTGTGGTTGCATCACTTGTGTCGAAGATAAATTCGCTCTCCACCAATCTCAGCAGTGTTGCCGATAAGCTTGACACTCATTCGGTCGACGTTGATGAGCACCAGTTTACATTCGGTGAAAACGGTGAGGTGAAGCTCCCGACATTGACGGATGCCGATTTCGGCGGTGACGGCTCGGATGTTGAAATATCCGATGAGGATATCAGCAATCTTGTCAATATTCTTAACTCAAACGGCGGAATGAGCTTCTCACTTCAAGCTGATTCGGATATACATAGTGATTTGAATGAAAGCGCAGACGGTGAAGAGAAAATTTCCGATCTTACCAAAAAATTTCTCGGAGAATAATGAGCAATGTCCGAATATAAAATCGATACAAGTGAATTAAGAGCTTATTGTGACAAGCTCAGAGCAGGGGACAGAGTTCTGCTTTCGGGCGTGGTTTATACCTCCAGAGATGCCGCACACAAGCGTATTTGTGCGTTGCTCGACAGCGGTGATAAGTTGCCCTTCGAGCTTCGGGATGCCGCAATTTATTATGCCGGCCCGACTCCTACCAAGCCCGGTGGAGTAATAGGTAGCTGTGGCCCGACTACCTCGAGCAGAATGGACGTTTTTGCGCCGAGACTTTTGGATTCCGGCCTTTGCTGCATGATAGGAAAAGGCGGCAGAGACAGCGCTGTTGTCGATGCCATCAAACGCAACAATGCCGTTTATCTCTGCGCCATCGGCGGTGCAGGGGCACTTGCGGCAAAATGTATAGTCGAGTGTGAGGAGATAGCGTTCTTTGACCTCGGGTGTGAAAGCGTCAAGCGTTTAAAGTTTAAAGATTTTCCGCTTACAGTCGGTATCGATTCGCACGGCGGCACAATGTTTAAAAAATAAATCTAAAAAACTCTTGACAAACCGCTCGTTCGGTTATATAATCTACAAAAAATGAATCTTACCCATAAAGGCAATGACGGAGAAAGATTTCGGCTGAATACTGCAGAGAGTCCGTGGTAGGTGAAAACGGATGTATGACCCGATAAATCAAATCACTCCCGAGCAGAAACCCGAAAGGCTCGACCGAGTAGGCGTTTTCGTATGACTGCGTTAAAGTCAAGGGCTTATTGGAGCCTGAGGGTGCTTATGCACTGAATTTGGGTGGTACCGCGGTTTAATCTCGCCCCAGACGTTTAGTTTGGGGCGTTTTTATATTTTAATTTCAAAAGGGGAGTTTATTATGGAAATCTTTATCAACGAAATTGCACAGCGAATACGAGATCTACGGGATATTATGGGCTACAGCGTTGAAGAAATGGCGCAGGCTGTTGACTGCACCGCAGAGGAATATATCGCCGCAGAAAACGGTGAAGTAGACTTCTCCTTTACATTTATTTATAAATGTGCCGAGAAGTTCGATGTGGATATGATTGAACTTTTGACAGGCGATAACCCGAGACTTTCGTTCTATTCAATCGTCAGAAAAGGTGAAGGCCTGCCGATGAAACGCCGTTCGGGATTCAATTATTCGCACCTGGGTTACAGATTCAAGGATAAGTTCTGCGAGCCGTTCCTCGTCACTGCACCTTATTCTGAGGAAGCACAGGATATGCCCATTTCACTTTCGACACATGAAGGTCAGGAGTTTGATTATATCATAAGCGGAAGCCTTAAAGTAGCTTTTGAGGATCATGTGGAAATACTCAATGCAGGCGATGCCGTGCTTTACAACTCGGCTCACGGTCACGGAATGATAGCCACCGGCGGCGAGGATTGCGTTTTCCTTGCAATCATCCTCAAAAAGACAGAAAAGAAATAAAATATTCTTCTTCGAAGGGACTTTTAGTATATGCTTGATTTAAATAAAAGATTTGTTGATGAGGTATACGACGAAAAGGGAAATGTAGTCGATTATACTCTCAAATGCCCTGAAAATTTCAACTTTGGCTATGATGTTATTGATGCTATTGCCGCAGCAGAACCCGACAAAACAGCCTTGCTTTGGTGCAATCCCGAGGGTGAAGAACACACCTTTACTTACGGTGAGCTGAAATATTACAGCGACAAAACAGCGAATATGCTGCGCTCAAAGGGAATCGGCAAGGGCGATATGGTTATGGTCATATTAAAACGCCATTATCAGTTCTGGTTCACTATTCTTGCTCTCCACAAGCTCGGTGCAGTAATAATTCCGGCAACCTTTATGCTCC
Organism: uncultured Clostridium sp.; assembly: GCA_964386035.1. Taxonomy (GTDB): domain Bacteria; phylum Bacillota; class Clostridia; order Oscillospirales; family Acutalibacteraceae; genus CAG-177. The sequence goes on from CAYLQT010000006.1 coordinate 22,931, forward strand.
AGAAGCATGACATCGTTTATCGAGTAAATGCGGCGACTGTTAAGGCTGTAATCTGCACGGGAGACGGCGATATTGCCGAACACGTTGATGCCGCAATGCCCGAATGTCCGTCGCTTGAAACAAGAATAATGGTCAACGGCAAGCGTGACGGCTGGGACGACTTTATGACCGAGATGGAAAAAGCCGATTCAGCCTTGGAGAGAGTTGACACAAAGGCGGATGAGCCGATGATAGTTTACTTCTCGTCGGGCACTACAGGCAATCCGAAAATGGCAATGCACGCACATACATATGCACTTGCACATCTCACAACCGCAAAATATTGGCACAATGTTACCGCCGACAGCGTGCATCTCACTATAGCCGATACTGGTTGGGGCAAGGCTGTTTGGGGCAAGCTCTACGGTCAGATGTTCATGGAGGGCTGCGTTTTTGTATATGACTTTGATAAGTTCCACGCAACCGAGATTCTCTCGATAATCGAAAAATATAAAATCACAAGCCTCTGCTGTCCGCCAACGATGTTCAGATTTATGCTTCAGGAGGATGTCGCATCCTATGACCTGAGTGCACTCAAATACTGCACCATCGCCGGTGAAGCACTCAACCCCGATGTGTTTAATAAGTGGTATGAGCAGACGGGTATAAAGCTTATGGAGGGCTTCGGCCAGACCGAGACAACCCTTCTTATCGCAAACATTCTCGGCATGGAGCCGAAGCCGGGTTCAATGGGTAAGCCTATGCCGCATTATGATGTTGATATAGTCGATGAGGACGGCAATCCCGTACCTCCCGGAGTGACAGGCGAGATAGTGGTTCATACCGATAAAAAGGTTCCCTACGGCCTCTTTAAGGGCTATTACCGTGACGAGCAGAAGACCCACGAGGCGTGGCATGACGGACTTTACCACACGGGCGACACTGCATGGAAAGACGAGGACGGATATTATTGGTATATCGGCAGAACGGACGACGTTATCAAGTCCTCCGGCTACAGAATCGGGCCGTTTGAGATCGAGAGCGTTCTCACAGAGCATCCTGCTGTGCTTGAGTGTGCAGTTACAGGTCTGCCTGACCCGATAAGAGGTAATGTTGTCAAGGCAACTATAGTCCTCAAGCCCGGGGTTGAGGGCACGGACGCACTCAAAAAAGAGCTTCAAACCTATGTCAAGAATGAGACCGCACCCTACAAATATCCCAGGGTTATTGAGTTTGTCGATTCTCTGCCCAAGACCGTAAACGGTAAAATCAGACGCACTGAAATAAGGGCAAACGATATTAAAAACTTAAAATGATCATTCGGCATCCATCGGTCGGATAACACCGCAGGCAATGCGGTTTCCGAAGGTGTCTGTTGACGTGTAGCTATCGGGAGAGCTGTGAATAATCACGGTTCTCCCGTTTACTTGTTGCGGAATAAATCGATCGGTGTAAGTTGCCATGTATACAAATCCGTTATTTGAGAATATACTCGGCAAATCGCCCATATGTCCGGGATGCTCCTGTGAGCTTCTTATATTTGTTGCATGCCGCTCCGGTGATACATTAAGCTCAACATCTGTATTTTTCAAATGTGCTCCTGCACTTTGATAACCCTCGGGTTCACATATAACGCCTGCGTGAATGTGCACTGCAAACGGTTCGCTTCTCGTTGGCATACCACTGAGTTCTATTTCAACCATGGTTCCTTCAAGCCAAGGATAAAACCTCACGGTTCCCGACATATCGGGCACGGTGCTGTTACCTCTTATGTCAGCTTGAAAGTAAAAGTAATCCGAAAGTGTATCTGATGCCTTTTTAAACATATTATTTCCTCCTTTGGTTTATCGTCTATATTATATGAAAATTCTTTCTATGGCGTTAAACTGAGAGGGGAATTTTTATATATTTCAATAAGTTTTTTGAAAAAGCACTTAAAACTATTGACTAAATTCATAAACTACAATATAATATATTTATATTTCGATATAGTGATATGCAGTTGCAAAATTGCATTGTGCAATGTGATGAAATATTTGTTATGTATTTGTTTTTTCATCTTTATGTGGAGGATTAAAATATGACAAGCGGGATAGTTTCGGTAATAATACCTGTTTATAATAGTGAAAAATACTTGTCGGAATGCCTCGAGAGTGTTGTAAATCAGTCGTACCACAATATTGAAATAATCCTGATTGATGACGGTTCGCATGACAATAGCGGCACAATATGTGATGAGTTTGCCGCAAAAGATGAACGGATAAAGGTCATACATAAAGAAAATGAAGGTATTTCTTCCGCACGAAATGTAGGACTTGCGATCATGTCAGGCGAATATGTCACTTTCGTTGACAGCGATGATTATATCAAAAACAACATGATAGAACGAATGTTGTCGTATCAAAAAAACAACGATGCCGATGTTGTGCAAATCGCCTTTGAAAGAGACCCTCGGTTGTTTGAAATAGAAAGCGTTTATGACAAGAATCCAAAAGTGATAAACGGTGACGATAATATTAAAGATTTTGCGTTAGGTGGATTTCTTCACGCAGAAATGTGTGGCAAACTATATCGCTCGTCTCTTTTTGATAATTTTGATTTCGATGAACGTTTTTATTATGCCGAAGACCTGGAGATAGGTTTGCGACTGTATAAAAAAGTTACAAAGAGCGTTGCCTGCGATGAGAAACTGTATTTTTACAGAATAAGTCCAAACAGCCAAACCGAAACCGCACTGAGCAAGGGACAATTAGAAGAACCAAATATGATTGCCGAAGCGATCGAGCGTGAGCGAGAATGCAAATGGTTGTACGATATCCTGATATATCGCTATGCACTGTGCGTGTTGGGAGTTTTGAATAGACTGATAATCACCAAACGAGCCGATTTATATGCCGCTGTTCGCAAGAGCTATTCGAGATATAAAACAGATATACTCACCAACAACTATCTAAAAACCAAACATAAAATGGGGATGCTGATGTTTTTCTGTATCAAACGGTACAGTACATATTCTTTTTTTGCAAAGCTGTTTTACAAAGCTAAAAACAGTTGAGTATAAATTCTACAAAAAATGATTATGCAATGGGGGTCAACGGACTATGAGCAACAAAATCAGCGTTATAATACCCGTGTATAAAGCAGAAAAATACTTGGCAAAATGCCTTGACAGCGTGTTAGTCCAAACCTATCAGGAGCTTGAAATAATCCTTGTTGATGACGGTTCGCCTGATAGGTGCGGTGAAATATGTGATGAATATGCCTCAAAAGACGAGCGTATCAAGGTCATACATAAAGAAAACGGTGGTGTCGCAAGAGCGAGAAACACAGGCTTGGATATAGCTTCTGGTGATTATATCGGCTTTGTGGACGGCGATGACTGGATAGAGCCGGATATGTATGAGTTGCTTATTAAAAATGCCGTTAAATATGGTGCGGATATGTCTATGTGCGGAGAGACGGTCTATGATAACGGCGAACTTATCGCTACCTCTTCAAGTGATGAGATTGTTCAGCTAAATCGCATTGAAGCTAAAAAGTACACCGTTGTCGGCGGCAGGATGGGCTTTATTTGGAATAAGATATACAGCAGACATATTATCAAAGACATTCGTTTCAGCCCTGAATATGGCTGCTCTGAAGATTTGATGTTCGTTTATCAGTTGCTTGAAAACACAGATAAAGTTGTTATAGACAACCGAGCAAAGTACAATTATTTCAGAAATGAAGGCGGAATAACAAAGGGCAAGTTCGGATATGGTGCATTCGGCGTTGTCGATGTTATGCGTAATATGCTTGAGTGCGAAAGGAACAGTGAAGTTTATCCTTATTGTGTTAAGGGCTTTACCGATGCTGCATTTACGGTTCTCTCCGGAGTAATTGTAAACGAAACGTGTGAAGACAGATTTGAAGACTTGACAGCTGAAATACTCAGCTACAAAAAGGATGTGTTTTTTGGCGGTAAGCACAGCAGGGCAGATAAAATCAAAATCACAATTTTGTCTGTTTCGCCTAAGCTTTATCGCCGGGTGATTAAAAAGGTGAGAAAAGTACAGGCACGTTAAAGTTAATATAATATAAAAATAGGCCCCGTTTCTCTATAGACTGAGAAACGGGGTCGTTACTTTTTAATCAGAATATCATATCACGAACGGCGAATATCGCATTTGCTATGATCAGATATGCCTTTTGCAGTAAGCTGTCTTTGGCGTTCGTTTTTGTCGGTTCTGTTTTTGTCATTTCGTATGTGTCGAATATTTCGTTTGTGTCACTGCGATGAGTTTCGATTGAAATCTTACCGTCGGTAAAATGCAGGAGTGTGTATGTCGGAACACGGAGCTGGACGCATTTTTCGGCGTACCACGGTGTCTCTTTGGGTTGACCGTCGTAGCTGCATCCGGAGGCAGTGCTTGCCTCAAGGTATACAGTGCCGCCGCTCTCAACCTTCTTGTCGTCTCTGAGCATTGAAGAACGGGTGTAGATGTGGTCGTTGCCACTCAAAACAAGGTCGATGTCATATTTATCGAACATCTTTGAGAATAGCGGTCTGTAGAAATCGTCATCTTCTTTTCTGCTGTAGATGCTGTAATGCATTACAACTATTCGCCAGAGTGCATCGGGATAGAAATCCATAGCCTCTTTTATCAGCTCTTCGTGGTCATAGGTCAGCACATTGTTTGAGTTTATAACCATAAACAACGCCTGACCCCGTTTGAAGTAGTAACCCTTGCCGGCAGGAGATTGGAGCAACTCACGGTCGAATTGGTTCGGGTTGTTGCTTCTTATGGAGTAGAGCGGATAATAGAAATCGTGGTTGCCAATGATGGTGGCGACGGGAATCGAACGAAGCGTATCAACGTTGAAGAAAAGATTGTGCTGTTCTTGCGTTATTGCGGTTTCGGTCTGATCTCCGGCATGAATTATGAGAGATATGTTTTCTTCGGTGGAAAGAGCCGTTTCAAGCGTGTTATTCCAACCGAGCGAATCGTGCTTTAACACTTCGTCAAGCTTTTCGTCACCAGAACGGCCGATTTGTGCGTCTGAAACAAAGAGAATATTGAAGTCCCTGTCGTTGCCGGTCTCGAAAGAATAGGTCTTTGACCACTTGCCGTTTTCCGCAACCCTGTAGTAGTATGTTGTGTCCTCTTTCAGATTCTCGGCAGTAACATCGTTCTTCCAACCGTAAAGTACAGTGTGCGTTCTGTTGACTTTGAGGTATGTGGCATTTTTCATTTCGCTGTCAGTTGACAGGGCGAACATAACAATGCAGTCCTTGGTAGGGGACAGCCACGTGAAATTCATGCTCCCGGAATCGCTGCCCGGCATAAGCGATATTGCGGATGCATCGTTTTTCAACGTGTCCCATTTTGCGTTCCATTCTTCCTCTGTAGCCGCAAAGGTCAGCGGCACAAGCGATGAGCAGATGAGGACTAATGTCAACAACAAAGCTGTGATCCGTGTTGTTTTTTTCTTCATAATATCACCTCATATAAAAGTTGCGTTTATTTTTTGCCCATAAATCGGACGAATTTTAGTAAAAAGTGAAGAATTTTTGCAAGATTTTCATTTATCACTTGCAAACAAGGTAAAAATATAATAGAATATACGGGTACTTTTTTAACGGAGGAATCTTTATGACTTTCACAGCTATGTCTAAAGAGGAGCTTGAGTCTGTTTATTCCGAGCTTCTCTCAAAATACAACACCTTCAAGGCAAGAGGTTTAAAGCTTGATATGTCCAGAGGTAAGCCCTGCACAGAACAGCTTAACCTTTCCATGGATATGCTCAACATAACCGATGTCAAAGCAGAAAACGGCCTTGAATGCAGAAACTACGGTATCCTCGACGGAATACCGGAATGTAAGGCGATTTTTTCCGAAATGCTTGAGGTGGAGGATAAAAACGTTATCGTTATGGGTAACTCAAGCCTCAATGTGATGTTCGATTTTATAGCTCAGTGCATGATTCACGGAGCAGGCGACGAGCCGTGGCTCAAGCAGGGGAAGATAAAGTTCCTTTGCCCCGTTCCCGGTTATGACAGACACTTTGGCATATGCGAGTATTTTGGCATTGAGATGATAAATGTACCGCTCAAGGCAGACGGTCCCGATATGGCGCTTGTAGAGGAGCTTGTCAAGGACAGCAGCGTTAAGGGTATGTTCTGTGTTCCAAAGTATTCAAACCCCGACGGTAGAACGTATTCGGACGAAACAGTTCGCCGTATCGCCGCTCTCAAACCTGCGGCAAAGGATTTCAGAATAATTTGGGATAATGCTTATATCGTTCACGACATCAGAGAAGATAAGGATGTCCTTCTCAATATTTTCCCCGAATGTGAGAAAAACTCAACCGAGGATATGATAATCGAAGTAGTTTCAACCTCGAAGGTCACTTTCAGCGGTGCCGGTATCGCTGCTCTTGCGGCATCTGATAAGAATGTCGCAATGATAAAGAACCGCATGAAAACTCAAACTATCGGCTATGATAAGATAAATCAGCTTCGTCATGCAAAATTCCTCAAGAATATGGACGGCGTTAGAGCGCATATGAAAAAGCATGCCGATATAATTGCACCGAAATTTGATGTAGTGCTCAAGAATTTTGCACAAGAGCTTGACGGCAAAGGTATTGCTCGGTGGACAAATCCCAACGGCGGATACTTTATCAGCCTCAATGTCTTGGAGGGATGTGCAAAACGTACTGTTGAGCTTTGCGAGCAAGCGGGCGTTGTTCTTACTCCTGCCGGTGCCACTTATCCTTACGGCAAGGACCCCGAGGATTCCAATATCCGCATTGCGCCGACCTTCCCGCCCGTTGAGGAGCTGGAGCTTGCGGTTGAGCTGCTTTGCACCTGCGTTCAGCTTGCCGCTGCAGAGAGGCTGCTTCAAAAGTAAATTATGTTTAAGAGCTGTCCCTTGCGGCAGCTCTTATTTTTTAATAAGCTCCTGATACTCCGGCTCATCCTTCCAAATATATCTGTCCTCGGCTATTTCGATAAGCCTCTCGGTGACAAGACGGTTTTTGATGTCGTCACCGTCAATTATATATACTCCGAGAGCCTTCGCCTTGTTGTAAACAGGCATATCGATGTCTATCGGATGAGTGCAAGCGAATACTGAGTGTCCCTCGCCGCCGCTCATACGCATTGCCTGCGGATATATCTCGTCGATATATTTCATATCGGGAGCACAAGTCTTGCAGGAAATGAAAAGCGGTTCTATACCGTTTATGGCAATTACGTCTATCTCATTGCTTGCAGGTCTGAATATCGTGGACCGGTCACGACGCACCTTACTGTATTCCCAATTATATTTAACTCTTGACCTCACACTGCTGAATCTTTTGGTGTTCATAGCACAGGCGTGTATGAACAGCTCGAGAAATGCGCCCACATCCGTAAGATAACGCCTGAAATTTGTGTCACAATATAAAAATTCGGCATCTCCGTTTTCGTGGAATTTCAGTCCGGTAATACCTCCGCAAAAATTCAGCTCACGGAGAATCTCATCGTTTCTGTTGAGCGTTTTCCCATTGACTCTGACGCTTTTCGGAGCTTTGATATGAAGCTGAAATTTACCCGTCGGGTCAGCAGAAGGACTTACCTTTTGCAAATACTGCACGTGTGTTGCCCATGAATCCATATGCTCAAGATACACATTCCATATTTTCAGCACCTTGCGCCAAAACAGCTCAAAATCATTTTCGTGTTCACTGAAATCCTCGCTGTCAATGAGACTTCCGCCGCTTGCGTTGAAAAAGTCCTCACAGTCAAGCTGACCGAAAATATCAGCTTCTATTGCGAGTGGATAACCGCTTATGTTGGCATATTTCTTTGTCTTGGAATTGTAAGCTATCAGCGGTATGTCAAGCTTTACAGCCGCCATACCTGCGGCAAGCAGAGCTATATCGCTGCCGCCTGTTACATCAACAACGCAGTCGGGATTGGCGGATATTATTTCAGATAGCGTGGATTCCACACAGTCTATATTCTCGATATCCGTGCTGGCATATTCCATTTTTATATCCTCGCCACGGTACTTGAAAAATCTCGCATAATCATTTTGACTTTCAACCTCATGCTCGAGGTCTGCACCGAAAAAAATAACCTTCTCCGGCTTAAAAACAGCCGAAGCAAGCACATTCAAAATCGGTGATTCATCAAAGAGTTCGATAATAGTTTTCATTTTTTACAGTCTCCGAAATTTAATACAAAAATTATAGCACATTCAATAAAAAATATCAATCAAATATCTATTATTTGTATATTAGATTGACTTTTATGTAAATTAAAACTAATATATAATTGATACGGAGGGATAACAGTGAGTAAAAAACCGCTTATGGCGATAGTCTCGTCAGCTTATTTCAAAATATATACAAACGGATTTCTCGCATTGAGAAAGGGTAGCTTTTTTAAAAGCAATTATATCTGCCGCAAACATCCGGGAAATGTCGCTGTTTTCGGATGCGAGGGAGACAAACACGCACCGATTGCGTTTATAGACGGTTCTTTTTTGTTACGTGACAGAGGCAATACGCTTGTCACTTTCGGACTTTCGGACATTCAGGGAAAAATAGAGTGGTTCAACAGCGAAGGCTGGCTTCCGTGCCTTGTAAGCAGGTTTAAAACTAAAAAATTTGACTGTTCAATACAGAATTTCGCTGATGAGGTAAGATTAGGCGAAAACAGATTTGAAATAGCATACTCTCGAATGACGCTGAAAAATATAACTTCAAAATCTCAGCACTTACCGAGGGTATCACGGATTTTGACTCCGCTTAACAAAGTATCGAACGTGATAGCGCCGAATGATACGGTAACTCTCGATTTTGCAGTCTATGCCGACAGATTCGGCGGAAAGTACCCGTATCCCAAATCCGCTGAGTCGTCCTTCGGCTGTTTTGATGAGCACTATGAGAATATGAAGGCTTATTGGACAAAACGTATGGCTCCGCTTGCGAAGATAGACGAGTTACCCGATTCAAGGCTTATAGATGCTTATAAAGCTGGATATGTCTACACAATGATAGTCAAGGACGGCTACGGACTTCATGTGGGTGAAAACGGCTATGACAGAGTATTTGATCATGATGTGCTCGGTATCATGGCTGCGCTTTTGACTATAGGTGATTTCAAATATTTTGACGAGTATTCAAAAACGATACTCAAGTTCGTGCAGTATCCCGATGCAGGTTGGAAATTCAGTTGGCCGTATGCACTTTATCTCCAAAAAACAGGGGATACGGCACTGATAAAAGAACGTTTTGAGCAGATCAAGAAAAACACACACAAAATCTCCTCCGACAGAAATACCGATGGAATAATGAAACGCACAAACGCCATTGACAGCAACGGACATTGGACTATCGACAACTGGTCTGCTCTTTTCGGATTGATTACATATAAGTATATTTGTGATACTCTCCAATACGCAGATGAGAGTGAATGGGCACAGAAGGAATATGAAAGTCTGTTGGCAAGCGTTGAGAAAAAGCTGAAGCACACCTGCGAGCGATATAGCATTGATTATATTCCCATATCGCTTGATGTACCGAACGAGCACACACAACGCAGTGATCCCCGTGATGCAAATTGGGGTTCTATGCTCCTGTTCGGTCGCTGGGGATGGGACGGCTATCTTTTCGGCGCAGAGCAGGGAAAATATATGACGGATATGATCGACAACACATATTCCAATATCTTCGCCACTCGTAAAAATATAACCGACACGCCCTACAATTTCGGCGGCTATCCGCACGGATATTTTTGCAGCTCATACAACGCCGGTTACGGCAGTACAGCTCTTAGAGGAGATAAGTACCGTGACAGCGGCATAAGGGCTTATCAGTTCATGATAAATGAGGCTCAAAGCGGCCCGTTTTGTTGGTGGGAGGGAATAGCTTTCCCAAAGAAGAACAGAATCTGGGCAAGCGGTGGCAGTCAGAGCGGTGGTGGCTCTTGTCCGCATATGTGGGGTCAAAGCACAGCCACCAAGGTACTGTGGGATTCTCTTATAGTGCAAAAGACAGATTCCACCCTGCTCATCGGCAGAGGTATTCCCAACGAATGGTTGAAAGACGGTGATGTGATATCCGTCAGTGACTATCCGCTCAACGGTGGGAAGAAAATAGGCTATAAGCTCTCTTGTCTTGAGGATGAAATAACTCTCGAACTTACCGGAAACGGAGCAGGGGAATGTGAGACCGAGCTCGAGCTTGTCGGCTTGAGAGGAAAGATCGCATATGCAAATTGCGAGTATTCGGACGAACTCGGACTTGTAAAAATCCCTCTCGGAGTAAAAAGTGTAATAATAAGGAGAAAATGATGAAATATATACTTTTTATTGCGGTTTGTTGGTGGGCGGTAATTTCGCTTGTCGGAGCGGTGCTTACCGTTTATGATAAGCGAATTGCCGCAAGCGGTAAGCGTCGCATACCCGAGGCAACCCTAATGACGGTAGGGCTGTTCGGCGGTGCCGCAGTGATGTATCTGACAATGAAAAAAATCCGCCATAAGACGAAGCATAAAAAATTCATGCTCGGTCTTCCGGCGGAAATAGCCCTTCATATTGTTATTGTTGCGGCGGCAGTTTACTTGTCGCTGTCCTGATTCTGCTTGCTGTCGTTCTCAGTTTCGGGATCAATCGGTGTCACTGTTTTTCTTACATCGATCCTATCGTAATACTGTTTAAATCTAACTGCGACCTTTACCGTGCGATCGCATTTTTTACAGTAATATCTACTGCGAAAATACTGATTTGAATATGACCACGGTTTTAGCTGTTCGCATTTTTCCGAGCATATCTCACAGCGATAGTCGAGAACCTTCCTGTCTATCAACGGGCTGTTTATATTACTTATCGGATGAGCCTTAAAAGTAAGCTTGCGGTAAAATTCGCCGTTGCATTCGCTTATATACGACTTGAATCTCTCGGCAGAATATACCTTTTTTAAGCACTCGACACTCATAAGACTGTCATCAAGCGCACGGTGGTGCGAAAAGCTGCTCTCGTCCACGCCGAGTGCCTGCGCCGCCGTCGAAAGACCTACCTGCTTTGATTTCGGCAGCCCCATCTCGGACTGTATGTAGGACTGCATGTCGGCATAATAGCTCAAGAACGGTATGGTGTCAATACCGTTTAGATATTTGTAGTTATCGATAAGCACACGGATGTCTCCGTCGCCCCAGGTGAGAAAAACACTGTCAGGCCCAACCCATCGTCTGAAGTGCGAAAAAACCTTTGTGAACGGCTCACCGCTGCGAACTTCTTCATTCGTGATATTCGTAAGCTCTTTCACGCTGCCTCTGAGCCTTTTGCCTATTTGCGGTCTGATAACGCTTGAAAACTTATCCTTGTAATTGAGATTTTCGTCAAGCTTGACTGCACCTATCTCGATTATCTCGTTTATAAAGCCCTTGGTTTTCCGGGCGTAAGTATTATTCCATTCGAGATCCATTATAATGAAGTCCATGAAAACATCCTTTTCGGCACCATATTGTAAATTTAATAAAATAAAAGGACTGAAACAAGAAGTATTATATATTAAATCTATGCGTATTGCAAGTCAAAGATATGTATATAGTTAAGACAGATGCCGATTTTCCGTCGGCATTTTCTTTTTGTTTCGTTATGATTGATTTTTGATTCAGAATAAGGTATTATTATAATGTCAGTTCTATCGAAAAAGAGGTGCCCTCGATGAATAAAGAAAAGGTAATAAAGCTTAAGGAAAACCGTGTCTGGAGAATCTATCTCGGAGGTAAGCTGCTTGACGAGTTTCGCTTTGAACAGGGGAGTGACGGATATTTCCCCGAGGATTGGATTGCATCTGTAGTCAAGGCTAACAATCCCGACAGAGAAGGCAAACCCGAAAACGAGGGTTTGACCGCTTCATCAAACGGCGACTACCTCAGAGACATAATAGAATCCGAGCCTCAAAAGATTCTCGGAAAAGCGCATGTCGATAAGCTCGGAGATAACTTCGGCGTTCTTACAAAGTTTCTCGATTCAGCAGAGCGCTTGCCGATTCAGGTTCATCCCGATAAGAAGGCGGCAAAGGAGCTGTTTCAATCCGACTACGGCAAAACCGAGGCGTGGTATATTCTCGGCGGCAGAGAGATAAACGGCGAACAGCCGTATATTCTTCTCGGTTTTAAATCGGGTGCAGACCGTGAAACCTTAAAATCACTTTTTGACAAGCAGGATATAGCCGGTATGGCGGCACTCATGCACAAGATTCCCGTTCATCCGGGCGATACATTTTTGATAAAGGGCGGCACTCCGCACGCCATCGGCCCAGGCTGTTTCCTTCTCGAGATACAGGAGCCCACCGATTACACAATAAGCCTTGAAAAATGCAACACATTGGGCGAAAAGCTTCCCGATTTTCTCTGCCATCAGGGAATAGGCTTCGATAAGATGTTTGATTGCTTCCATTACGACAACCGTTCTTTGGAGAGCATCTTAGGTGAGTTCAAGCTCGAGCCCGAGCTGTGTGAATCTGCCGAGGGTTACACTAAAACCAAGATCATTTCATACAATGACACTCCATGCTTCTCTCTGAACAGATATGATGTTAAAAACAAGTGCTCGTTGCCTGCCTGCGAGCGTGCACGAGCCTTTGTAATAATCGACGGTGAGGGAGAACTTGACGGAATTTCGTTCAAGCGTGGCGAGAGTGCGTTTATTCCCGCTCAAAACGGTTCGATAATCGCAGCTCCGAGTGAGCACGAGATGACACTTCTCGAGTGCCTGCCGCCGCATATCGAAGAATAAAAGGAAGATATAATAATGCCTATTAAGATAGATGCAAATCTGCCTGCACACAAGCAGCTTGAAAACGAAAATGTTTTCGTCATGACCGAGGAGCGTGCAATCACGCAGGACATCCGTCCGTTGAAGATTTTAATACTCAATCTTATGCCGACCAAAATAGAGACTGAGACGCAGATACTCCGTCTTTTGAGCAATTCTCCCATTCAGGTTGAAGTTGAGCTTTTGCAAACAGCCACGCATGAGGCGAAGAATGTCTCAAAGGAGCATATGCTCAAGTTCTATAAAAGCTTTGACGATGTGAAAAACAACCGCTTTGACGGAATGGTTGTCACAGGTGCTCCGGTTGAAAATTTGGATTTTGAGCAAGTCGATTATTGGGACGAGCTTTGCGAAATTTTCGAGTGGGCAAAAACCAATGTATATTCCTCGTTTTATATCTGTTGGGGTGCTCAGGCGGCATTGTATTATCATTACGGATTGAAAAAATACTCGCTTGACAAAAAGATGTTCGGCGTGTTTGAGCACAGATCACTTGATAATTTTCATCCGCTTATGCGTGGGCTTGACGATACGTTTTGGGTTCCCCATTCAAGGCATACCGAGGTTCGTATGAGAGACATAGCGCACATAAAGGATTTGCAGGTACTTTCTTATTCCGAGCAGTCGGGTGTGCATCTTATTTCGGATATGGACTGCCGCAGCTTCTTTTCAACAGGTCATTCCGAATACGACAGAGATACTCTTGCAAACGAGTACTTCAGAGATGTCAATAAGGGGCTCAAAATAGATCTTCCCGAGAACTATTTCCCCAACAACGACCCGAGCCTTACACCGACTGTCAAGTGGCGCGGAACGGCAAATATAATCTTTTCAAATTGGCTGAACTATTTTGTGTATCAGCGTACACCTTATGATCTTAGCACACTTTAATAACAAAGGGGTAAGAAAAAGTGGGAGATATATATATTTCCGGCAACGGAAGAAGAAATCAGGATACTCAGGATATTCCGATAACACCACGCAGAGTCAATAATGTCAATGACCTCGGGGTGCAGAACAGAAATACAGCACAAAACCCTTATCAGCCGCAAAGGCAGCAAAGGCCTCAACAGCCGCAGAGACCTGTGCAATCAAACGGACAGGATGCACCTCAACAGCAGCCTAAAAAGAAGAAGAAAAAGAAAAGCCGTGTCGGAAAAACGGTTTTTGTCTTGCTTCTGGTTCTTTTGATAGTGGCAACATCTGTATTCGGCATCGTTTACAATACCGCAAGCAAAATCGATTATAAGCCCGAGACTCACGAAGACAACGTATATGTCGATTCGTCGTCGCTTATGCACGACAGCAATGTTACCAATATTTTGCTTATCGGTGTTGACGGCTCAAGCTCAGACACGTCTCTGCGTTCGGATACGATGCTTTTGGTCTCAATAGACCGTAACAACAAGAAGATAAAGCTCACCTCGTTTTTGCGTGATACGTGGGCGGTTATCCCGTCCAACAAGGCTTACAGCAAGCTCAACGCAGCTTGCTCCTACGGCGGAGCACAGCTTGTATTGGACACGATAGAATACAATTACAATGTTGAAATAGATCATTATATGCTCGTCGGCTTTGATATGTTCAGCACCATAATCGATTCCGTAGGCGGTATTGAGGTTGAGGTGACTGAAAAGGAAGCGGAATTTATGCGAGCCACCGCAAAGGTGACGAGAAATATTCAGTCGGGTGAAAGTGTGCATATGGACGGAGCACAGGCGCTCGTCTATTGCCGAATCAGAAAGCTTGACTCCGATTTTATGCGTACATACCGTCAGCGCAAGGTCATAACCGCACTCATTGACAAGGCAAAAAGCACAGATCTTTTCTCGCTCAAAAATCTTGCCGACACGGTCTTGCCCATGGTTCAGACTGATATTTCACCCATGGAGCTTACAAAACTGATTTTCGGTGCGGCAAAATTCATAGGATATGATATTAAATCAGAACGAGTACCAAACGATGATACCTGGTCTTACAAAACGATAAGGGGTCAATCGGTTATCGTGACCGATTTTGATGCCAACATTCAGTTCCTCAAGAATTATCTCTATTCCACCGATGCACCTGAAACGCAGGAAGAGGAATAAATGCCTGAAATACAGTTCACAATAATGTTACGAATTTTGTGAGCTGTCGGCGTATAATATAAACAAAAACAAATTTATGGGAGATTGCTATGAGAAACACAAAGATCATCAACAATGATTGGTTCTTTTCAAAAAGTGCAAAGAGCATACCTGCATCACTTCCCGTTGATTGGACTGCATTGAACCTGCCTTATACCTGGAACGGTAAGGACGGACAGGATGGCGGAAACGATTATTACAGAGCCACTTGTCGTTTTGCAAAGAGCATCAAGGCGGACGAGCTTCCCGACGGAGAGGTTAGGTATTTGCAGTTTGACGGAGTTAATTCCTCCTGCAAAGTTTTTTGGAACGGCAAGGAAATAGCTTCTCATGACGGAGGATATTCCACCTTCAGAGCGAGAATAGACGATATCGCAGACGATAATCTTCTTGTACTTGAGGTTGACAACTCACCAAATGATAAGGTTTATCCCCAAAACGCAGACTTCACCTTCTATGGCGGAATTTACCGTGATGTAAAGGTCATTGCGGTGCCCGAAAAGCATTTTGACCTCGATTATTTCGGCTCTCCCGCAATTAAAGTAACGCCCGAAATTGTCGGTAGCGACGCAGTAATCGAAATTGAAACTTATGTTACCAATGCCGACGGTTGCACCGTCAAATATGAGATTTTCGCAGACGGAGAGCTTGTCGGTCAAACGACTGCGGACTGCGGTAATGCCATTAAGATAAAAATCGAGAATGTCCACCTGTGGGACGGCTTAAAGGATCCGTATCTTTATACAGCCAAAGCTACACTTGTTTGTGATGATACCGAGCTTGATGAAGTTTCAGCTCGCTTCGGTTGCCGCACTTTCCGAATCGACCCCGAGAAGGGATTCATCTTAAACGGCAGAGAGTATCCGTTAAGAGGTGTTTCGAGACATCAGGACAGACCCGACATAGGCAATGCACTTCTTCCCGAACACCACAAGGAGGATATAGAGCTTATAGTTGAAATGGGCGCTAACACTATCCGTCTCGCACATTATCAACATTCTCAGGTTTTTTATGATCTCTGCGACGAAAAGGGTCTTGTAATCTGGGCTGAAATTCCGTATATTTCAAAGCATATGCCCGGCGGCTATGACAATACGGTGTCGCAGATGACCGAGCTTATTTGCCAAAACTATAATCACCCCTCAATAGTCGTTTGGGGTCTTTCAAATGAGATAACCATTGCCGGCGCAAGCGATCCGGATCTTGTACGCAATCACAAGAAGCTTAATGACCTCTGCCACGAGCTTGACAAAACCCGTCTCACCACTCTTGCTGCAGTTACAATGTGCTCCATTGATTCCGAATATGTTCAAATAAGTGATGTGCTCTCATATAATCACTATTTCGGTTGGTACGGCGGTACTACGGATATGAACGGCCCGTGGTTCGATGACTTCCATAAGAAGTATCCCAACAAGCCTATCGGTCTTAGTGAATACGGCTGTGAAGCCTTGAATTGGCACACCTCTGACCCTGTTCAGGGTGATTATACCGAAGAATATCAAGCCTTTTATCACGAGGAGCTTATAAAGCAGATAGCCGAAAGACCGTATCTTTGGGCAACCCATGTGTGGAATATGTTTGACTTTGCCGCAGATGCAAGAGCTGAAGGCGGCGAAAACGGAATGAATCACAAGGGTCTCGTTACCTTTGACAGAAAGTATAAAAAAGATTCGTTCTACGCATATCAGGCATGGCTTTCCAACAAGCCGATGGTTCATATCTGCGGCAAGCGTTATATTGACAGGGTTGAGGATCAAACAAAAGTAACCGTCTACTCCAACTGCGATGAAGTCGAGCTTTTCGCAAATGGCGAGAGTGTGGGCAAGCAGAAAAAGGGCAAATATCCGTTTTTCTATTTTGAAGTCAAAAACGAGGGTGAAACAAACCTCACCGCAAAAGCAGACGAGCTTGAGGATTCATCGGTTATTCGCAAGGTAGATAGCCCGAATGAGGACTATATAATGAAAGAAGAGGGCGCTGTTATCAACTGGTTTGATATAACAATGCCCGACGGCAGATTCTCCATCAACGACACTATCGGAGATATTATGTCAACCCTCGGTGGCAAAATAACCATGGTGAAAATACTTCTCAAGATAAAGAACGCTCTTTCTTTGGGTGAGTCCGATGAAAAGAAGGACGGCAAAAAGGGCGGAGGACTTGAGGTAGCAGGCTTCAGCCTCAATATGTCGATGATAAAGAATGTCTACGGCATGGCAAAGGGCTTCACGGTTAAGCGTGTGTTCTCAATGCTCGGCGGAAAATTCACTAAAGAACAGATACTTGAAATCAACGCAATGCTCAACAAGGTCAAAAAACCAAAGAAGTAAAATTTATATCTCCGATTGCTAAAAGTAATCGGAGATTTTACTTTATAATTGTTGAATTTTAACAGTCTATCAATTATAATACAGATAATAAACTTATCGTTTAGGAGGGATGACCGTGAAAACTGTAAAAGTCTTCCAAAAAGGCTTTAATTTTTCACAGGACGGCCCCGGAAACAGACTTGTCATCCATCTTCAAGGCTGCAATATGCACTGCCCGTGGTGCTCAAATCCCGAGGGAATGGCGATAAACGGAACTATTCTCAATTCGGCTGTGTTGATTGACAGTACTTGTCCTCACGGCGCAATAGGCGACGGCAAAATAAACAGAAAACTTTGCTCTGATTGTATCAAAAAAGAATGCCTAGGCACTTACGGTGCGCCTGCATTGAGCTATACCGAATATACTGTAGAGGGTTTGATCGATGAAATAATGCGTTGTGAGCCGATGTTTTTCGACGGCGGCGGAGTCACTTTCACAGGCGGTGAAGCCACTGTGCAGTTTTTGGCTCTAAAGGAGCTTTTAACACGCCTGAAAGCACTCGGAATAAACACGGCACTCGAAACGAACGCTACCGACAAACGCCTGCCGGAGCTGTTTGATTCAGTAGATTTTCTCATAACCGATATCAAGCATTACGATTCCGAACGCCACCGTATGGCAACCGGTGTTTCAAACTCGATTATAACAGAAAATATACGGTATGCAGCAAAAAAACGTACACAGTTACTTATAAGAATACCGCTTATCAAATCCTTCAACTGTGCCGAAGGTGATGAAATTGGGTTTGCCAACCTGCTCTCGGAGCTCTGTACCGACTCGTGCAGTGTCGAATTGCTCAGATACCATGAGTATGGCAAGGACAAATGGACAAAATGCGGTATGGAGTACAAGATGCAAGACGGTTTCATCGACGATGAAACATATTCAAAAGTAAAAAAAGCCCTCACGGATAAGGGCATAAATGTTATAAATACATAAAGGGGACAGTCATATGTTCAAAGATATTTATTCCTCACCGTCAGCAGTGACGCAAATGGCAAAGCAGCTTTTCAAGCAGGAAAGAAAAATCGACCGACTTGACGGTTGGTTTCTCTCGAGAGAAGCTGCCGTAAAAGAAGCCGAAAAGCACACCGACGACTCAAGAGAACTCTCCGCCGCCTATGAGCTTGCCGCCATGGTTGAGAATTTGCCGCTGTGGATAAGCGAAAACGCTGTCTTTGCCGGCACTCAGCGTGATGCGTTTGCGAAAAGCTATGCACTTATTAACCCGGCGTTCGAGGTTGAAACCTTTTCGGGCTATTGCGACCCCACTGCGGTGTTTGATGACATTAAGCCTAACGATGAGTTCACAGCGGAGCGAATATCGGCTCTTCGAGAAAAGACAAAGCAGAGTGACTATGTGTCCACTCTCACCGATATGTATTCTCACTTTGAAGATTATACAAGCGAGGTGGCATTTTTTGTCGAGCAGGTAACAGGACACCTGATTCCCGACTTCCGACCCGTTTTGAAAAACGGAATTTCGGCACTTAAAGCCGAGATAACCGAAAATATGAATTCCTGCGACGATGCGGAAAAGAAGGATACCTTTAAGGCTATTTTGATTTCTCTTGACACAGCTGTATGCCTTGCACACAGATATGCGGATATAGCCGAAAAGGATGCCCAAAATGCCTCCGAGGAGCGCGCAAAGCAACTCAAGCTTATCTCGGATACTCTCAGAAAGGTGCCCGAGAACGCCTGCGCATCGCTTTATGAGGCTATTCAGTCCTTTATAATACTTTGGCAGATAATGTGCCTTGAGCAGGCTCCGAATCCGTTTGCTTTCTCCGTCGGCAATGCAGACAGAATATTTGAACCTTACAGGCAGATGAGTGGAGAGAGCAGAGAAGAGGCGGCGGCACTTTTCAGACATTTCCTTGTGTTTTTCAATGTTGCGGACAGAAGCTGGGCAATTTCTCAGAATATCCTTATAAGCGGTCGCGACCTTGAGGGCAACGATTTGACAAATGAGACCACATATGCGCTTATGGATGCGTATTATGATATGAACCTGCCTCAGCCGATTCTCTCTGTCAAGCTGCACAAAAACACTCCCGACAGACTGTATGAAGAAATGGGACGCTTTTTCTTCACTCCCGGCTGTCTTACTCCGTCAATGTTCAACGACGATGCGGTTTTTGAAGTTCTTCGCAGTGCAGGAACAGACGATGAGGATCTGCCCGACTATGCTGTTGCAGGCTGTCAAGAGCCTCTCATTATGGGCAAGGATAGCGGAAACACAACCAACAGCTGGTTTAGTCTTCCAAAGGTGCTTGAGCTTACCTTGAACGGTGGAAAATCGTTAATAACAGGCAAAGAAATCGGCACTGCAGTTCATGAAGATGATCCGCTTGAGCTTTTGAAAAATATCCGCAAGTATTTTTATGAAAATGCAGAGTACTTTGCCGATCTTATGGCGCAGGCGGCAAACGGTGCATCAAAAGCAATATCGTATCTGCCTGTGCCGTTCCTTTCGGCGTTTATGGGCGGCGTACAAAGCGGCATAGATGCAAGAGATGTCAACCGTCAGGGTACCAAATATAACGCAAGTGGCTGTCTAATTCACGGACTTTCTGTTGTTGCCGATTCGTTTATTGCTATCGATCATCTCGTCAAAGAACGTCCTCAGGATGCCGAAAAACTCATTGATGCACTCAAAAACAACTTCGAGGGTTATGATGAACTGCATGATTATCTGCTCTCCTGCCCGAAATTCGGCAATAATATCGATGAGGTTGACAGTGAGGCGGCAGATATTGCAGATAAAATCTCAGACCTCGTCAGAAGCCGCAAGAATTATCTCGGCAATGGATTCAGAGCTGATTGGAGCAGTCCGTCAACACATTTGCTTTACGGTTATTGGGTCGGTGCAACTCCCGATGGCAGAAAGGCGAGAGAGCAACTCAACTACGGTGTTGATCCGCTCTTCGGTGAGGCATCAAGCGGTCTCGGCTTCAGAATGTTGTCAAATATGCGACTTCCGTTTATTAAATTTAACGGCGGATATGCCTCGCATTTCGGTATCGACCCGAAATTCTTCAGGGGAGACAGCCTTGAGGAGAAGGGTATTGAATTCAAGAAGCGTGTATTTACTCCGCTCTTCTTCAATGACAAGCAAAAAGGTACATCTCCGTTCTACCTCTATGTCAATGTCACAACTCCCGATACATTGCGTATGCTGCTTGCCAACCCAAAGAAATACGCTCCAAACGGCGTTTATATCATGCGTATACACGGCACCTTCGTAAACTTCCTTGATCTTTCTCCGGCCATCCAGCAGGATATAATCAAGCGCCTTGACCTTCAGTCAACATCAATGTAAAAAACTCACCCTGCCATATGGTGGGGTGAGTTCAATTTCACGGAGTAAAAATACAGCACAGGTTTTTGCCTGTGCTGTATTGCTTTTTAAGTTATCTTACGCTCTCGTATACGCCCTTGAATTCAAGCAACATTCTTGAGCCTTCGTATTTGGATACGGTGAGAAGCTCCTCGTTCTCCGTAAGAATGGAGTGGTAGTTGTTATCTGCGATGATGTAGCCGATCTGGTCATTCGTAAGTCCGAGCACCATAAGCTTTCTGTCACCGACGATTTCCTGCATTGAGGGGTATTTCCACTCCGAACCGGTCCAGGAATCCTTAGCCTCGGTGTTGCCGCCGAAAGCGATTTCGGGAGCAAGCTCACCGGGGATGAGGGCAAAAGCAAGGTCGGTACCGATTTCCATATAGCCGACCTCTGTCGGGATTCTCATGGAACCGTCCTCAGCCTTAACAGCCTCATTTGCAAGCAGTCCGGTTGAAGCGATGAACTCGAGTGCGTGGTTGTCAACAGTTACAAATATGTCTCTGTGAGCAACATTGAGTATAGGCTCAACTCTTGTGCCCTTGTCGGCATTGACAAGTATATCACCGAGAGCCGCACCGTATGCCTGAACATTCTGGTATCTGGTGTTGCCTTCAACATTTGTATTTTTGCCCTGAGAGGTTATAGCAAGCTCAGCACCCTGAATCTGAACATAGTTTGCACCTGCCGCATTGACCTTCTGTTCAATGAAGTAGGGATAGTCGCCGGAAATGCTTGTTGTTGCCGCACCGAGTCCGACACAGTGAATAGCGGCATTGACTATCCAAGTGGGTTGGGAATCCTTGTCGTCAGGAACGAAGCAAAGGCGGTTGAAGTTAGGATCAAAGGACTGGGGATCACGCTTATCTCTGATGTACTCGCTGATGTCAGTCTGTGAGAAATACATCTCACCGGGCTCCATGGAGTTGACAGCCTGCATAATGCAATCGGCAGTCGTCTTGTAAAGATGCTCCATATATTCCTTGTTCTGACCGTTGTGAAGAGTGTCAGGCGACATTCCGATAGCGTTCTTGAATGTATTGCCGAAAAGCACCTTGTTGAGGTCGCCGTTGAGACCGAGAGTGTCAATGGCACTGTGCTGGTGAAGAGTTGAAACGTTGACACTGACAACATTCTTATTCTTAATGAAACCGGCGATTCTGCTTCTTATCTCACGGACATCCTTATTAGCCAAGCCGTAAGCATCAAGAACAGCATATACAACAACGCCGTTGTCGGTGCCGTCGCTCAGTGCAAAAACTCTGACTCGGAGATCGTCAAGTATCTCGGTGGGGTGCTTCGCATCGGGATAGGAGAGACTGCCACCAACATAGTGATTACCGTCAAGCTCGTTGCCGGTAAGAAGGGAAGCGCTGGAATAACCGAGATTCCACTTTGCACCATCGGCAGCCTCGTCACGGAAGGTCTTGCTTCCCGTGTTGGAGCTCTTGAAGGTGTAGTCTGCTTCGTTTTGTCTCTTCATCTGCGGGAAAACCTTGCTGATACCCGAAACAAGACCGTCTATAAGGCTGTCAAGCGCCATATAGAAGAGTCTGCTGACTCCGGTTGTGAAGCTGTCCCAGGTAAATTCATCCGATGATGAGAATGCGCCGATGATTACCTTGATAATATTTACGGCTTCCGTAAGATTATCAATTGCATCTGCACGGGATGATGCGGAATCGGCACCGGCAGTAAGCTCCGAAACTGTCTGCGAAGCAAGCGCAAGCTCTGCGGAGTTATCTGTCTGAGTACCGAGTGCCGCAACGGTGGAACCGAAAGCCAGTACAACTGCGAGCAAAACCGCCACAGCACAGCTTATCAGCTTTTTACATTTCATCGTTGACACCTCTGTTTTTATTTATTAGCCTTTTCCTTGGCTTTATTAACAGTATCCATTATGCCGGCGAAAACATCGGCAATAATAATTGCGGTCTTCGGGCCGAGAGAATTTGTTTCTTCATAATGCTTTCTGTCGAGTCTGTCACGGGCACCGTTGATATAAGGCTCAACAGGGTTGAGATAGAAATCATTCGGAGGAATAACATAGCCTGTGAAGTCATTTGACAGGCAGAACACAAGCATATTCTCGTCGTTTGCAATCTCAAGCAGGGGAGTGGGATTTATCTCAGGCGATTTGCCCTCAGCCGAGCTGTCTGCATCGAGATATCCGCCATATGCAAGCTCGGGGAAAATCTCGCAGGGCAGGAATGCCATCTTGAGATCGTCAAGCTCGAAATAGTTCATCTCGGTATGTATAGACATATTAAGCGAACCGTCACCGGTATTGGCAGCGTGTGACTTGAGTATGCCGACCTTCTGTGCGAGTGCAAGCACGAAGTTTTCACAATCTGCATAATACTCCTGGCGGATATGGTTGAGAATGGGGCGAAGCTTTCTTTCGTTTTCTATAGCCATAGCAGTATGAGCGATAGAAACGCCGCCCATCTCAGTAGACTTGATATTGTCCTCATCAAGCTCCTTGAGTCTGATGAGTCCGCCGATAGCACCGACAAAGTAAATTGTCTCTGCGCCGGTCTTTTCAAGTATCTCATTTCTGATATAGCCTGCAAAGTCGGAGCTTACATAGGAGTTCTTGCCGAGCAGGGACTCGGTATGCGAAGCGAAGTTTATCATCCAAACCTCACGGCTTCCGTCCTTGGGAACAAAGCGAAGTCTGCTGACATCTTTTGAGTAAACCTCGGGCAGACGGGAGTCACGCTGAATCTCATCGGCTTCCTTTTTGCCGAAGTAAACATCACCGTCTCTGCGGTCGTTGTAAGCATCGATAACAACCTGCTTTACCCTCTCGTGGAGAAGCTTCATATATTTCTCGTTACGGCCGGTGAAAGGCAGGGGGCCCCACATACCGACGGTGTCGAGGCTGGCATGATTATGAATACTCATAATGTTTATCGAACGACAACCGCTCTCCTTCATAAAGTCGGAAAGAGACTCTCTGATAATACCGACATCATAGTTTGTAAGACCAATGTCATCAATGGATACAAAAACAACGCCGCCTCTGCCGGACTGGTCATCTATCCAAATTGCACTTGCCATCATGGGGTCGAGTGCACCTATGGCAGGATTATTGATCCTGTAGCCTGCGACATAGTACTTCTTCTTGTCCATATCGTCGGGCATGACCTCTGTTTTTGCAAATCCTACGCTGAAATAATCGTTCTTAGGCTCGCTAAGGTAGTCAAATGTACCTTTTTCAAGCTCTTTTGCAGGCTTACTCTTTGCTTTTCTTGCACCACTGCGTGCGAAAGAGCTTTGCAAGACCTTACAAACAGTTCCTAAAGCACTCATGCTTTTTCTCCTCTCAAGAAGTAAAATATTACTTTGCACAATATGTACAAATTATCTTATATATTATAAGCTTTTTATAAATGAAAAGCAATATTTATTTACTAAAAACTCCGACAACATCAAATAAACCGTTGCAAAAGCAAACTAAATGCAAAAAAATGACCTATTTTGAAATATTATATTTCATTTCCCTGCGAAAGTGTGTATAATATATGATTGGATAAATGATGAAACGGAGAAACTTAAATGGATTACAAAGTAAATCCCGACAGTCTGTCGGCGGTTTTTATGGTGCCGTCGCAGATAGTTGACAATCATATAAAGCTTGCAAGCGGTCAGCAGTTAAAGGTGCTTTTGTGGGTGCTCCGCCATGCAGGCGACGGCTTTGATATGGAAAAGCTGTGCAAAGATTTGAGCTTCTCGGCAATGGATGCAAGCGATTATTTGCAATATTGGGTAGAGACCGGAATACTGAGTTGTGACGGCTCAACGGAAAAAGTTGCTCCCGTTGTCCAAGCGAAGCCGAAGACCAAAGATAAAACACCCACACCTAAAAAAGAGCTGCCCGAAATTGTTCCGTCACGCCCCACGGCCTCAGAGATAGCACAAAGAGCGGAGGAATCCGCAGATATTAAATTTTTGCTTTTGGAAACTCAGTCAAAGCTCGGCAGAACCATCGGCTATGACGGTCAGTGTACACTTTTGATGATGCACGATACCTACGGTATTCCCGTAGAAGTAATATTGATGATAATCGAATATGCCGCTTCTGTAGGAAAAGCTAATTTCCATTACATAGCTTCAATCGGTAAGGATTGGGGAGAGAAGGAAATAGATACTATTGAAAAAGCGGACGAGCAGATAAGTCGACTTGATACAGTCAATAAGCTTTGGTGCTCCTTTGCCGCTATGGCGGGACTTTCAAATTCCCGACCGACACAGGCACAAACCAAATATATGCTCACTTGGAATAAGCAGTGGGGCTTCTCTGTTGAGATGATCTTCTCCGCTTACGAAGAAATGACCGAGCACTGCCAAAAGATGAGCTTTCCTTATATGAACAAAATTCTCGAATCGTGGTACAATGCAGGCATTAAAACCCTGTCCGATGTGGAAAAGGCAAAATCAGCACCTCATACCGCAAATACTCCGATTGTGAAAAACAGCTGTGCTGCCAACGCCACAAAACCGTCATATGACCTTGATGAATTTAATCGCAACGCACTGAAAAGACCGATAGTTTATAAGAAAAAGACCGACAAGTAAAAGGGGAGCTATATATGAATTACAGCCGCAAAGTATACAATAAAGCCGCAACGGTGCTTGAACGCCGCCGCAGTAACGCAGAGCATGTCCAGCTCCTTCACAGAGATGAAGCGTATTCAAAAATTCCGGAGCTTATCGAGATTGACCGTGAAATTGCCTCGGCAGGCGCACAGGTTATTCGTGCAATCGGTATGGGTGAAAACGCACAAAGCTATATCGAAGACCTTTCAAGAAGAAACCTCGCTTCACAGCAGCGCAGAAAAGATATTCTTAAAGAAAACGGCTACCCAGAAAACTACCTCGATGCCGATTATCATTGTAAAGAGTGCCGTGACACTGGCTTTGTCGGTGGCGTTATGTGCGATTGCTACAGAGAGCTTCTTCGTGATACCGCAATCTCAGAGCTAAGTGAATTTTCGATAAGCGGTTGCCCAACCTTTGAAAGCTTCAATATAAATTATTATCCCGATGCCGCTGATGCTCAAAGCGGTGTTAATCTGCGTGAAAGAATGTCCGAGGTGCTGAATTTCTGTAAGAGCTACGCAGAGGATTTCGGCACCGATTCACCGAGCCTGCTGTTTTACGGAGCGACAGGACTCGGCAAAACTCATCTCTCCCTCGCAATAGCCGCCGAAGCTGTCAAAAAGGGATACGGGGTTATATACGGCGCTGCTCAGAACCTTATGGCAAGGCTTGAAAAGGAACATTTTTCCAACAATCGTATGAACAATGAATTCGAGGGCAGCGAACAGGCGATGCTTGAGTGCGATCTGTTAGTAATTGATGACCTCGGTGCGGAGTTTTCCACTCAATTTACCATTGCAGAACTTTACAATATCGTAAACACCCGTATGATGAGTCGTCTGCCGGTGATAATCAGCACCAATCTTATGCCCGATGAGCTTGAAAAGAGATACACACAGAGGATAACCTCAAGAATAGTCGGCAACTACATCTCACTGTATTTCTGTGGAAGAGATATCAGACAGTTAAAACTTATGGAACAGGAGTAAACGCCTCAAATGGATATTATAAACAGCTTGACCCAGATGTTTTCCCTCCAACGTTGGCAGGTCGAAAACACCGTAAAACTCATTGATGAGGGCAACACGATACCTTTTATCGCCCGTTACCGCAAAGAGGCGCACGGCACTTTGGATGATCAGGTGCTCCGTGAGCTTTCGGAAAAGTTAGAGTATCTCAGAAATCTCGAAAAACGCAAAGAGGAGATAAGTGCCTCAATAACCGCACAGGAGAAGATGACTCCCGAAATTGCAGCCGCACTCGAAAAAGCTGCTACTCTCGCTGAGATTGAGGACATTTACCGCCCGTTCAGACCAAAGCGCAGAACCCGTGCCTCCATCGCAAAGGAAAAGGGGCTTGAGCCTCTTGCAGAGCTTATTTTTGCTCAAACTGCAAATTCACCCTCTCCGACAGAGCTTGCAAAGGATTATATCGATACACCAAAAGGTGTCGAAAGTGCCGAAGCTGCGGTTAGCGGCGCTATGGATATAATAGCGGAGAATATTTCCGACGATGCAGATATTCGCCGCCGTCTGCGTTCACTCTTTACTGTCTCGGGCGTACTTCAGTCCCGTGCAACCGACAGTGAGGCCGAAAGCGTTTATACTATGTACTATGAGTATGACGAGCCTGTAAATAAAATCGCCGGTCACCGTGTCCTCGCTGTAAACAGAGGTGAGGATGAGGGCTTCCTCAAGGTAGGCATAGAGGTCGAAAGAGTAAAGGCTCTCAATATAATAAATTCAAATGTCCTCAACGACAGCGGTTCCGCTTGCACCGATACCGTGCGTGATGCGGCGGCAGATGCTTATGACAGGCTTATTTTTCCGTCTGTCGAGAGAGAAATACGAAATATGATAACCGACAGTGCCGTTGAATCCGCACTCAAGGTGTTCTATGTGAATCTGCGTGAATTGCTTCTTCAGCCGCCCGTAAAGGGCAAAAGAGCACTCGGACTTGACCCCGGTTACAGGACAGGATGTAAAGTCGCTGTTGTTGATGAAACAGGCAAAGTGCTCGATACGGGAGTTATATATGTAACGCATTCGGAAGATCAAAAGCAAAAGGCAAGGCTGACTGTAAAACGATTAATAGAAAAATACAATGTCGAGGTTGTGGCCATCGGAAACGGAACAGCATCAAAAGAGACCGAAATTTTCGCCGCAGACCTTATCAAAGAGCTCGACCGCAAGGTGTCATATATGATGGTCAGCGAAGCCGGAGCTTCCGTATATTCCGCATCAAAGCTTGCAGCAGAGGAGTTTCCGCAATTTGATGTTTCGCTCAGAAGTGCCGTTTCTATTGCACGCAGACTTCAGGATCCGCTTGCAGAGCTTGTTAAAATCGATCCGAAAGCGCTCGGAGTGGGTCAGTATCAGCACGATATGCCGAAAAAGGAGCTTGGTGAAACACTTGACGGTGCAGTTGAATATTGCGTCAACTCTGTCGGCGCCGATGTCAACACCGCATCGCCTTCTCTGCTGTCGCATATAGCAGGTATAAATTCAACAGTTGCGAAGAACATAGTTCTTTACAGAGAAGAAAACGGTGCGTTTACATCAAGAGCACAGCTTAAAAAAGTGCCGAAGCTCGGCGCAAAAGCATTTGAACAATGTGCCGGCTTCATCCGTGTGCCGGAGAGCAAAAATGTTCTTGATAACACCGGAGTTCACCCCGAAAGCTATACTGCGGCCAAAGAGCTGCTCGAGCTGTGCGGACTTTCCGTTTCGGATGCCGCAAAAGGTGAAGCTACCGCTATCGGCTCTGCCGTGAAGCTTTTAGGCGGAGAAGAAAAAGTAGCGCAAAAGCTCGGAATAGGTGTCCCCACCTTGCAGGATATAATAAAGGAGCTTCAAAAGCCTGGGCGTGACCCCAGAGATGAGCTACCGCCCCCGTTGCTGAGAACCGACGTTATGGATATAAACGATCTCAAGCCCGGCATGGAGATGAAGGGCACGGTACGCAATGTCATCGATTTCGGTGCATTTGTAGATATAGGTGTTCATCAGGACGGTCTTGTTCACATTTCACAGATAACAAACAGGTACATAAAACACCCGTCCGAGGTCTTGAAGGTCGGAGACATAGTGACGGTTTGGATATTGGCAGTAGATGTGAAAAAGAATCGCATCTCGCTGACAATGAAAAATAATATAAAAAATAACAAGGAGTAACATTTTGGCAGAAAAATTCAGAAATGATTTAACGCAGGGAAGCGTTACAAAGCAACTGCTTCAATTTTCGGTGCCGTTCCTGCTCTCAAATCTATTGCAGGCATTGTATTCTGTTGCGGATATGATAGTTGTCGGCCAGTATTGCGGAAAATCCGGAATAACCGGAGTTTCAATGGGCGGACAGATAAATATTCTTGTAACCGGTGCGGCACTCGGACTTGCCGTAGGCGGCACGGTGCTAATAGCTCAATACGGCGGTGCAAAGAAATACGATGACCAAAAGAGCACCATAGGTACTATGACAACACTGTATCTTATACTCAGCATTGTTGTTACCGCAGTGATGATTTTACTCACAGTGCCGATTCTCGAAGTTCTCAAAACGCCCGAAAACGCCTTTGCAGAAGCAAAGAGTTACCTCACCATCTGTATGTACGGCACGGTGTTCATGTTCCTCTACAACGCCATAAGTGCTATCCTAAGGGGAATGGGAGACTCGAAGCGTCCGCTTTATTTTGTTGCTATAGCTGCAGTGGTCAATGTAGTGGGCGACATAATTCTTGTTGGCAAATTCAACATGGGTGCCGCAGGTGCGGCTATCGCAACCATCAGCTCACAGGGCATCAGCGTTGTGCTCTCGTTGATATATCTGCTCAAAAGCGGATTCTTTGCAGGCTACAAGCTTTCGGATTTTAAAATCGACCGAAGCAAGGCATCCGGTATAATCAAAATAGGCTTGCCGTCGTCGGTTCAACAGGTAATAGTTTCGTTTTCGTTCCTTACACTTACAGCACTTGTCAACTCTCTTCCGAATGCGGCTGTTGCATCTGCCTGTCAGGGAGTTGTCGGCAAGATAAATTCATTCGCAATTCTTCCCGGTCTTGCCATGAGCAGTGCTATATCCTCAATGGCAGGACAGAACATAGGTGCAGGGGAATACAAGCGTGCCAAAAAGACTATGCTTACCGGTCTCGGAATCGCAATGGCGATCTCCGCCTTTGTGTTCGCAATAGTGGAGATTTTCCCCGGTGAATTGCTTGCACTTTTTACACCCGAGGAAGATGTTGTTCAAACCGGTATAACATTCTTACGCCTTGTCGCCGCAGAATATCTTATTGCTACCCCTGTATTCTGCATGAACGGACTTGCAATCGGTGCCGGATATACAAACATAGCACTTCTCAATTCCGTGTTCAGCTCGATAGTCGTTCGAGTTCCGCTGGCATATCTGCTCGTCCGTGTGTTTGATCTAGGCTTCAACGGCATCGGTATTTCAATGGGGTTCGCTTCTGTAGCTTCCATTGTAATCGGCATCATATTTATTCAGAGCGGCAAGTGGAAGAAAGCTAAAATAAATCTCAATTAGTATCCTAAGGCGTGTGCCTTGACTGTATAAACTGAATTTGGAGGAAAAAGTATGAAGATTCTTGTAACAGGCGGAGCAGGCTTTATAGGAAGTAACTTTGTCTATTATATGCTGCGTGAGCATCCCGATTATGACATTGTCTGCCTTGATTTGCTGACCTATGCCGGAAATCTCAAAACGCTCGACAACGCCATGAAAAATGAGCATTTCAAGTTTGTCAAGGGCGATATAGCCGACCGAAAGCTTGTTGATGAGCTGTTCGAGAACGAGAAATTCGATATTGTGGTTAATTTTGCGGCAGAAAGCCATGTTGACCGCTCAATAGAGAACCCCGAGGTGTTCCTCAGAACGAATATTATGGGCACAGCCGCACTCCTCGACGCCGCAAGAAGAACCGGAGTTAGGCGCTACCATCAGGTTTCAACCGATGAAGTTTACGGAGATCTTCCGCTCGAGAGAACAGATCTTTTCTTCACCGAGGAAACACCGATACACACCTCGAGTCCTTATTCCGCTTCAAAGGCATCGGCTGACCTGCTTGTGCTCGCATATCACAGAACCTACGGTATGCCCGTAACGGTTTCAAGGTGCTCGAATAACTACGGCCCTTATCATTTCCCCGAAAAGCTTATTCCTCTTATGATCTCTCGTGCATACAATGACGAGAGCCTACCTGTCTACGGAGAGGGTCTTAATGTCCGCGACTGGCTTTATGTTGAGGATCATTGCAGTGCCATCGACCTTATTATCCACAACGGCAGAGTGGGTGAGGTATACAATGTGGGAGGACACAACGAAAAGCGTAATATAGATGTTGTGAAGACCGTCCTGCGTATTATGGGTAAACCCGAATCGCTCATAACTCACGTTAAGGACAGAGCAGGACACGATCTGCGATATGCAATAGATCCGACCAAGATTCACAACGAACTCGGCTGGAGCCCCACCACCGACTTTGATACAGGTATACAAAAGACCGTTGACTGGTATATGGAAAACAAGTCCTGGTGGGAAGATATAATCAACGGCGAATATCAGAATTATTACGAAAAAATGTATTCAAACAGATAAAATATATCCGCTTGTCGATTACAAGCCTGTAATATATTTTTGAACTTGAGTACAAAAAAGTGTTTACAACGCTTTTTTGGCGTGATATAATACTGAAAAAGGCGTAAGTCTTTTTGTTAGGAGAACCTTATGGCGGAGAAGAAAGAGAAAAAAGAAAAGGAACACAAGAACGAAAAGGGGACTCAAGAGCCGTCAAGACGTTCGAGAAAGAAGCAAAATACTCACAAGGCTATTCTGCATCATGCGAAGATACTCTTTGAAAAAGAGGGATTCGGCAATGTCACTATCGATCAGATAAGCGAGAGCGCGGATGTTTCACGTTCAACCTTCTTTTCACATTTTGCCTCTATCGATGACCTGCTCAAGGAGATTTCGGACGAAGAGATAAATGATGTCTTTGAGGCGGCGGAAAAAGGGGACGGTGAGCTTACCGTCAGCGCACTTTTAAAGCAGCTCAATGACGATACCTATCCTTATCCATATCTCTCCTGCGAAGTGCTTATGCGAGGCATACTCTCAAAGGGCGAATCCAATTTCGCACAGGTCGATAAATTCCTGCGTAAGGAGATCGTCACTGACAAGAGCTATGCTAAAACCCTTGAAGAATTTTCTTCAAAAGAGCTGTCGGCGCTCATACTCGGAGCCTTTTTCGGACTCATCTTCCAAAAGATGATAAACAACGAGAGCTTCACAAATCCCGACGAAACAAGTGTGACCATCCAAAAATTCATAAAATATCTGAAAAATCAGGAGGAATTATCATGAGCAACGGATATGGAATCAGCAAATGGGATGACGCAAAGACCATCTACAATGAGCTTGCAGAGCTCACTTCAAAGCCGATCTACTGCGTCAACGAGGATGCGATGAAGGATGTTCTCAATTATTTTGAGACAAAGTGTGCAAAGTCAAAGGAGATAACCACTGAGGCAAAGCAGTATATCCCCGGCGGCGTTCAGCACAACCTTGCATTTAACTATCCCTTCCCGATTTGCATCACCAAGGCAGAGGGCGCATTCCTCTATGACCTTGACGGCAATAAGTACTATGACTTCCTTCAGGCAGGCGGTCCGACTATTCTCGGCAGCAACTATGAGCCTGTAAGAAAAAAGGTTGTCGAACTTCTTGAGACCTGTGGTCCTGTTACCGGTCTTTTCCACGAGGGTGAGCTTCTTCTCGCTAAGGAGATCAACAAGCATATGCCCAACGTCGAAATGTTCCGTATGCTCGGTTCGGGTACCGAGTCTGTTATGGCCGCTATCCGTGTTGCACGTTGCGCTACAAAGGCAAAGCGTATAATCAAGGTCGGCGGTGCATATCACGGCTGGTCGGATCAGATGGTTTACGGTCTGAAGATTCCGGGTTCAAGATTCTTCCTTGAGTCTCATGGTATTCCCCATAGCTGCTACGGCACTACAGATGAGGTAAGACCCAACGATCTCGATATGCTCGAGAAGATGCTCAAGCTCAACAAGCTTCGCGGCGGCACAGCTGCTGTTATCGTTGAGCCTGTCGGCCCCGAGAGCGGCACAAGACCTGTTGACTTCAACTACAACAAGGAAGTCAGAAAGCTTTGCGACAAGTACGGCTGCCTGTTCATCTTCGATGAGGTTGTTACCGGCTTCCGTGTAGGCCTCGGCGGTGCTCAGGGCTACTTCGATGTCGTACCCGATCTCACCATCTTCGGCAAGATCGTCGCAGGCGGCTATCCGTCAGCAGGCGGTGTCGGCGGTAAGAAGGAGTTCGTCAGCGGTATGGCCGCAGGTGTCGGCACAATGATGAAGCGTGCATATGTCGGCGGTACACTCGCTGCTAACCCGCTTTCGTCCTATGCAGGCTATTGCGCTATCCAGGAGATAGCAAGAACCAACGCTTGCGAAGTTGCCGGCAGAGCAGGTGACAGACTTGCGGCAGGCCTTAAGGATCTTGTTAACAAGTACGGCCTTCCTTATGTTGTATACAATCAGGGCTCGATCGTTCACCTCGAGTGCACAGGTGCAATGAGCTACGACTTCAGCTCCATGAACATAGCCAAGTCCGCTCTTCCGATGCTCAAGATGAAGCCCGAGATGCTTCGCAGAAAGTCCGCTATGGAGGAGATGGGTGCTGCTTATATGGCAAACGGTATCGTTACTCTTGCCGGCAGCCGTCTTTACACCTCAATGGCAGATACCGACGAGATCATCGACGGTGCTCTTGAGAGATTCGAGGATGTCTTCAAGAATGTTACCGCTTGCTCTTCCGAGCGTGTATTCGCAAAGAAATAATCAAAGCTTAAATTCAAAAGGTGCTCTCTGCGGAGGGCATCTTTTTTTGTATTTTTCATTGAATAACAGACAGAAATGTGATAATATAAACGAGATAAACATTTGTTCAATTTGATTATGAGGCAGGGCGTTTGTTTATGCACGAAGATCACAGAAAAAGAGTAAAAGACCGCTTTTTGAAGGATGGAATCGAGAATATGCCGGAACACGAGGTGCTTGAGTTGCTTCTCTTCTTTTCAATTCCGAGAAAGGATACAAATCCCATAGCACATGAGCTTATAGAGCGTTTCGGCTCATTGAACAGCGTACTCGAAGCAACCGCAGAGGAGCTTATGCAGGTAAGCGGAATAGGGGAGACCTCAGCAATACTTATAACACTTTCGTTCCAGCTCGTTAAAAAGTATCTCAAAAACACTGCTGACAAAAAGCTTATTAAATTTGATGGGCCGGACTCCGTTAAGGAACTGTTGATGTCAAAATATCTCGGCACGCATGAGGAAATGATATATATGTTCTCTCTCGATTTCGAGGACAATATAGTAGCGGTCAATAAAATAGCCCACGGGTCTTTTGTTACCGCAAATCTCGACAAACGCCTCGTGCTTGAAACTGCCTTTCGCAATAAAGCATATTCGGTGGTGCTTATCCACAACCATGTCAACGGAATCCCCGTACCCTCCCGTGATGATTTAAATACCACACGGTCGGTAAGAGATTTCTTTCAGGGCGTAAATATTCATCTTCTCGACCACTTGATTTATACTGACGAAGATATTTTTTCAATGGCAAGTGTGCCTAAATTTTCTTCTCTTTTTATATAACAGGAGCTTTTATGGACAGGTTTATTCTTCACTCTCAATATAAGCCGACAGGTGACCAGCCTCAAGCAATCGCTGAACTTACAGACGGCGTAAACATGGGCTTCAACGAACAGACGCTTCTCGGCGTTACGGGTTCGGGCAAAACCTTTACTATGGCGAACGTTATTGCAAATCTCAATCGCCCAACTCTTATTTTGGCTCACAACAAAACTCTCGCCGCACAGCTTTGCTCGGAATTCCGTGAATTCTTTCCCGAGAATGCCGTGGAATACTTTGTGTCCTACTACGATTACTATCAGCCCGAGGCCTATATACCTTCTACAGACACCTATATTGAAAAAGATTCGGCAATAAACGATGAAATAGACAAGCTTCGTCACTCAGCCACCTCGGCACTTTCCGAAAGGCGTGATGTAATAATCGTCGCAAGCGTGTCTTGCATATACAGTCTCGGTGATCCCATAGATTACCGCAATATGGTTATATCCCTGCGCCCCGGTATGGAAAAGAGCCGTGACGAGGTAATAAACAAGCTTGTTGAAATTCAATATGAACGCAATGATATAAATTTCATCAGAAACAAATTCAGAGTTCGCGGCGATGTGCTTGAGATTTTTCCGGCACAGTCGAGCGAAAACGCAATAAGAGTTGAATTTTTCGGAGACGAAGTGGACAGAATATCCGAGATAAACGCACTCACAGGCGAGGTCAAGGGTATTCTTTCGCACGTTGCCATCTATCCAGCATCACACTATGTCGTTTCTCAGGAGAAAATGGAACGTTCAATCATGGAAATCTACGAGGAAATGACTAAACGTGTTGCGGAGTTTGAGAGTCAGGGCAAACTCCTTGAAGCTCAACGAATAAAGCAACGCACGGAATATGACATCGAAATGCTACGTGAAACCGGATTCTGCAAAGGGATAGAGAACTATTCCCGAGTTATGTCGGGGCGTGAGCCTGGTTCGCCGCCGTTTACACTGTTGAACTATTTTCCGGATGATTTCTTACTTTTCATTGATGAATCCCATGTCACCCTGCCGCAGGTCAGAGGCATGTATGGCGGCGACCGTTCGAGAAAAGACACATTGATAGATTTCGGATTCAGACTGCCGTCCGCCTATGACAACAGGCCGCTCACCTTTGATGAATTTTATGAGCGTGTCGGTCAAAAGATATTTGTCAGCGCCACACCGGGTGAATTTGAACTCCAAAAAAGTCTGCGTGTTGCCGAACAGCTCATTCGTCCGACCGGACTTGTCGATCCGTCTATTTCCGTCAGACCTACAGAAGGTCAGATAGATGACATTATATCGGAAATAAATATACGAATCGAGCGCAAGGAGCGAGTTCTCCTCACTACTCTCACAAAGAAAATGGCTGAAGATCTGACCGATTACCTCGAGGATCTTGGAATAAAGGTTCGATATATGCACCACGATATTGATACTATCGAACGAATGGAAATAATCCGAGATCTGCGTCTCGGTGAGTTTGATGTGCTTGTCGGAATAAACCTGCTCAGAGAGGGGCTCGATATTCCCGAAGTATCGCTTGTGATAATACTCGATGCAGACAAGGAGGGCTTCCTACGCTCCGAAACCTCGCTTATTCAGACAATCGGCAGAGCCGCCCGAAACGCCAATGGCGAAGTTATAATGTACGCCGATTCCGTCACTCCGTCAATGGAACGTGCAATAGTCGAGACCGAACGCCGCCGCCAAAAGCAGATGGCATATAACGAGAAGTACGGCATTGTGCCGAAAACCATCGTCAAAGGCGTGCGTGATGTCATTGAGATAACAGGTAAGGCTGATAAGGGCGAAAAGCCGCTAAAGAAGATGAGCAAGAAAGAGCGTGAAGAGATGATTGTTCGCCTGACAGCGGAAATGAAAGCGGCGGCAAAAATACTCGAATTTGAGCACGCAGCATATTTGCGAGATAAGATAAACAAATTAAGGGAAGGTAAATAAGCTTGACGCAGAAAAATATTGTAGTCAAAGGTGCAAGAGAGCACAACCTAAAAAACGTTGATGTGGTGATACCGAGAGATAAGCTCGTAGTTTTCACGGGACTTTCGGGCTCGGGCAAGTCATCGCTCGCTTTTGACACCATATATGCAGAGGGACAAAGGCGATATGTCGAATCACTCTCGTCATACGCAAGGCAGTTCCTCGGTCAAATGGAAAAGCCTCAGGTAGACTATATCGAGGGGCTTTCTCCCGCTATATCCATTGACCAGAAAACCACCTCCAAAAATCCCCGTTCGACAGTCGGCACAGTGACCGAAATATACGATTATCTGCGACTGCTCTATGCGAGAATAGGTATTCCGCATTGCCCCGTGTGCGGCAGAGAAATCTCGAGACAGACCGTTGACGATATAGTCGACAGTATTCTCGAGCTTCCAGAGGGTACAAAATTGCAGGTCATGTCACCCATAGCGAGAGGTAAAAAGGGTCAGTTTCAAAAGGAGCTTGAGGGTGCGAAAAAAGGCGGATTTGTTCGTGTCCGTGTGGACGGGATAATCTATGATTTAAGTGAAAAAATTACACTCGACAAGAACAAGAAACATAACATTGAAATAGTAGTTGACCGTCTCGTTGTTAAAGGAAGTATCAAAAGCCGTCTGGCAGATTCCATAGAAACCGCTACCTCGCTCTCCGATGGTCTGTTGCTCGTTGATATAATAGGAGGGGAGGAACGTCTCTATTCTCTCGATTACGCTTGCCCCGAGCACGGAGTCAGCATAGAGGAGCTTGAGCCGAGAATGTTCTCCTTCAACAATCCGTTCGGTGCGTGCCCTACCTGCTCGGGACTCAGCATTTTTATGCATCCCGATCCCAATCTTATCGTTCCCGATAAAAATCTTTCCATCAGACAAGGAGCGATAAAAGCGAGCGGTTGGAGCAATACCGAAGGCGGCACAATAGCTCAAATGTACTTTGAGGGTATTGCAAAGAAATATAATTTCACTCTCGACACACCGTTCAAGGATATTTCCGCAGACGGTGTAAACGCTATACTTTACGGCACAAACGGCGAGAAAATGAAGCTCACACGCAAAAACGAATACGGCTCCGGCTCATATATGACCAACTTTGAGGGTATATGCAACAATATCGAGCGTAGATATAACGAGACCACAAGCGACTGGTCGAGAGCAGAGCTTGAACAGTTTATGTCCTCAGTAAAATGTCCCGAGTGCCACGGCGCAAGACTCAGAAAAGAATCACTCTGCGTTACCGTGGGCGGAATAAACATAGATGAATTTGCCAATAAATCTATTGTCAAGGAGCTTGAGTTTCTCGATTCTCTCTCCCTCACTCCCCGTGAGCAGATGATAGGAAAGCTTATCATCAAGGAGATAAAGGACAGACTTACTTTCCTGCGTAGCGTAGGACTCGGCTATTTGACCCTTGCACGCTCATCGGCAAGTCTCTCGGGCGGAGAAAGTCAGCGTATCAGGCTCGCAACACAAATAGGCTCGTCACTTGTCGGAGTGCTTTATATCCTCGACGAGCCGAGCATAGGCTTACATCAGCGTGACAACGAAAAGCTTTTGAATACGCTCAGGAATCTCCGTGATATAGGAAACACACTGATAGTTGTCGAACACGACGAGGACACAATGCTTGCGGCAGATTATATTGTCGATGTCGGCCCAGGTGCCGGTATTCACGGCGGAAATATTGTCTGCACAGGTTCGGCAGAGGACATAATCAACTGCGAAGAATCGATAACCGGTCAGTATCTCAGCGGCAAAAAGAAAATACCCGTACCCGAAAAACGCAGAAGCGGCAACGGCAAGAGCCTTAAAATAATAGGTGCCCGAGAGAATAACTTGAAAAATATCGATGCCGAAATACCGCTCGGAAAATTTGTTTGCATCACGGGCGTATCCGGCTCGGGTAAATCATCACTCATAAACGAAATTCTCTACAAACGTCTTGTGACAGAGCTGAACGGTGCAAAAAAAGTCGCAGGTGCCCATTCCGAAATTCTCGGAATTGAAAATCTCGATAAGGTTATAGCAATCGATCAGTCTCCGATAGGTCGCACGCCCCGTTCCAATCCTGCCACATATACGGGAGTATTCACGGATATTCGTGACCTTTTCGCCTCCACTACCGACGCAAAAACCAGAGGCTATAAGTCAAACCGTTTCTCTTTTAACGTCAAGGGCGGCCGCTGTGAGGCGTGTCAGGGTGACGGAATAGTTAAGATAGAGATGCACTTCCTTGCGGATATATATGTCCCGTGCGAGGTGTGCAAGGGTGCAAGATACAACCGTGAGACTCTTGAAGTAAAATACAAAGGCAAGAGTATATACGATGTGCTCGAAATGACAGTTGAAGAAGGGCTTGAATTTTTCTCAAGTATTCCGAAAATTCAACGAAAACTCCAGACTCTTTACGATGTCGGTCTCGGGTATATTAAAATCGGACAGCCTGCAACAACCCTCTCGGGCGGCGAAGCACAGCGTGTTAAGCTCTCTACCGAACTTTCACGCCGCTCCACAGGCAAGACTATATATATCCTCGATGAGCCTACCACCGGCTTGCACACAGCAGATGTCCATAAACTGACAGAGGTTCTTCACAAGCTTGTCGATAACGGCAATTCCGTTGTTGTAATTGAGCACAATCTTGATGTGATAAAAACCGCCGATTATATCCTTGACCTCGGCCCCGAGGGCGGCGATGAGGGCGGCGAAATAATCGCCTGCGGCACGCCTGAACAGGTTGCGGCTACCAAAGGCTCTTATACGGGACAGTATCTCAAAAAGCTTTTAACCCCCAAGGAGTGAGAACTCAATATGATGATGTCGAGAATTGTAAGCTCGCTTGAAAAGGTGTTTTCGGATGAAGTGCCGTCATGTGCATCACTTTCGGAGCTATCCGCACTTCAAAATGAACGCATTTCATTTCAGCTTATATTCTTCTCGGATAAGAGCAGCGAATATACCGTCTCTCTTTCCGGATGTGACCACTCAAGTGCCAATATATACAATGTAGTTGAAATTAAATCCGATCTGCCTGCAACAGATGACTGCGATTCGTTTTTTCTTAGAAAAACTCCGGGCTTTTACCCCGATTTGCTCTTACCCATAGAGAATAACACGTTCACGGCACTTGATAAAAAATGGCACAGTCTGTGGATAGAGCTTGACACGAAAAATATCGAAGTTGGCAGGCATAACATCTTTGTTACCCTCTCCAACGGCAAGGAAAAAGCTACGAATGTAATATCTTTAGAAGTTATACCTACAGCCTTGCCGGAGCAGGAGCTTATGTGTACAATGTGGTTTCATTCAGACTGTCTCGCAACCCGTTACGGCGTTGAGGTCTTCAGCGACGAACATTGGCGAATAATGGAAAACTATATCAAAAACGCTGTCAATCACGGTATAAACTTCATTTTAACGCCTCTGTTTACTCCTCCGCTTGATACCGAGGTTGGCGGTGAACGCCCAACAGTTCAGCTTGTGGATGTAAAGGTAACGGAAAACGGATACAGCTTCGGCTTTGAAAAGCTCGACCGTTTTATAAAAATGTGTGACAGGTGCGGCGTAAAATATTTTGAAATGTCTCACCTTTTTACCCAGTGGGGAGCAGAGCACGCACCGAAAATAGTTGCCGATGTAAACGGAGAAATAAAGCGAATTTTCGGCTGGGAAACCGATGCCGACGGCAATGAATACACCGACTTTTTACGACAATTCGGAGCCGCTTTGACAAGCTTCATAGATAGCAGGGAAATACGAAACCGTTGCCGTTTTCATGTCTCCGATGAACCCTCTCTTGAACAGTATGATACCTATAAGAGACGGGCAGACCTGATAGCGGAAATTTTTCCGAAATTCAAGGTCATAGATGCGCTGTCGGATATTGAATTTTTCGACAAGGGTGTTGTAAAATACCCCATACCCTCCGAAAATTATGCGGATGCTTTCGTCGGTAAAACGGAGGAATTTTGGACTTATTATTGTTGCAGTCAGCGCAAAGAAAATGTACCGAACCGCTTCTTTGCCATGCCCTCGGCACGAAACAGAATATTAGGTATCTTGCTCTATAAATACAATGCAACAGGATTCCTGCAGTGGGGATATAATTTTTGGTATTCACAGTATTCAAAAATGGAGATAGATCCGTTTCA
This sequence comes from uncultured Clostridium sp., assembly GCA_964386035.1. Lineage (GTDB taxonomy): Bacteria > Bacillota > Clostridia > Oscillospirales > Acutalibacteraceae > CAG-177. The sequence goes on from CAYLQT010000006.1 coordinate 63,035, forward strand.
AGTAACCGATGCAGATCACGCTTTCCCGTCGGGGGATTCTTTCGTAGTCTATCCCGGTGAAAACGAAGAGCCGTTGAATTCCTTGAGATTAAAGGTATTCTATGATGCCTTGCAAGATCTTCGAGCCTTGAAAAAGCTCGAGAGCTTGGTAGGCAGAGAAAAGACTCTCGAAATTGCATTTCAAGGCAGTGAACTGACCTTTAAAAGCTATCCTCACAGCGGCAGCTATATTCTCTCACTCAGAGAACGAATAAACAAAGCTATAAAAGATAATATATAAAAAATCACCGCATCCGAGCAAATCGAATGCGGTGAAGTCTTTTGAAAAATCACTCTTCGCTTTTTGCGGCTCTGTTCAGGATAAATTCATTAACCTTATCCGAAAGCTCGCCGTGGAGCTTATATTTTTTCGTAAATATAATCAGAGACAAGATGATAAATATCGGGGGAATGATAAACATCATAACGGAGATAGTGTTTTTTGTAAGCTCTGTCTGGAACGGAAGAGTTGCATCATAATGCGAGAACTGTAAACCGAGCGCAATTACGATGGACTGAATGGTATATGCAAGCTTTTGCAGGAAGCCTTTCATTGAGAACACTATCGACTCGGAACGGTAACCGAGGCTGTATTCACCGTAATCCACAATGTCGGCAAGCATAACGGTCTGCGACACGAAGATACAGCCGATTCCCATGCATCCGATAAGTGCAAACACAGCAAAGGGGATGAACATCAGTGAATTTGAGGTCATAAGTATCGGACCGAAAACAAACATTCCGATATATCCCAAAACAGTCATGCACATAGCACCCTGAATAACCTTGCGGCGTGTAAATTTCTTGGAGAGTACAGGAAGCAGGAAAAGACCGAGTGCCTGTCCGACACCGCCGATTGCGGCAAAGTAAGAATACAGATCCTTGTTGCCGAGAACGTTGTCAAAGAAATAGATTCCCATGGCATTTGTTATATACCAGCCTGTATTGAAAAGCAGGGCCGTGAGCATAAAGATGAGGAGCTGATCGTTTGCCTTGACGGTATTAAAAGCTTTTTTGAGCGTAAACTTCTCTTTAGGCGGCGTTGAACCGTGCTCCTTAGTTGTAGTAACAGTAACAACGGCACCGAGTATCAATACAATGCCGGCAATCATTGCCCAACGGCTGTATCCGACGGAATCGTTGCCCCTACCGAGCTTTTCAACCATTTTAACCGTAAACACGCTAACTACTATCTGACCGAAGCCCGAGAAGAAACGGGGAATGGCGGAGACAACATTTCTTTTCTGCGGATCACTTGTCAGTGCAGGTACCATTGACCAATATGGTATGTCTATCATGGTGTTTGTCATACCCCAAAGGACATACATTACTGCGGCATAGATGTAAAGCTTAACATTTATCGAAGCGTTGCTTACCTCGAAGCCCGGATTCGTAAACAAAAAGGTGAGTGCAATCGCATTGAGTATTGCACCGCAGAGTATCCACGGACGGAATTTGCCGAATTTCGATTTTGTATTGTCAACTATAGTTCCCATCATCGGGTCATTGATGCCGTCCCAAATTCTCGCAAGCGTGGGAACGATTAGCAGGAAAGTTGAATTAAGCAGAAGAATATCGGTAAGATACTTGGTGAGAAATGAATTAAACAGTCCGTAGCTCAAGTCCATTCCTATAGCACCTACACCGAAACCGAGATAACCGAGCATCCCCATTATTCCATCTGTGCGTTTTGTCTTTTTTCTATCACTCATAGCTTCACTTCCTCCAAATGTCTGTATTGATAATTTTAAATGAAAACCTGTTGCCAGTCAAGCATTGCCGCACAAAATCTATTGAAAAAACTTGGATTCAATGATAATATATAAAATATATCGGTAAAAGGAGAGTAAAGGAATGCTCAAATTTAACGAAAACGGCAAATTTAAAATCATGCAGATAGCCGATACCCAGGAGATACCCTCGGTTTCTCCTGACACACTGAGTCTTATAAATTCGGCTCTCGACAGCGAGAAGCCCGACCTCGTTATCTTCACGGGCGATCAGGTTAAGGGTTACTCCAAAAAGTTTAAAAAAGACCCTGCGATAATTGAAAAAACTATTGATACTCTCGTCGAGCCTGTGGCAAAACGCAACATTCCATTTATGGTGACTTACGGCAACCACGACGCACAATGCGGTGTTGATAACTGCGGTCAGTTTTCCTTTTACTCAAAATACTCCACATTTATCAGCGGCCGTCTCAGAGCACCCGAGGATGTCGGAACTGCCGATGTTCAAATATATTCGAGCAATGAAAAGAAGCCCGTGTTTGCCCTTTATATCATCGATTCCCACGGCAAAGCATCGGACGGCTCGGGATATGCTCCCGTTGACAAAGAACAGATAGACTGGTATGTGTCATGCCGTGAGCAGTTAAAAGAAGAAAACGGCGGCTATTTGCCCTCGCTCGTTTTTCAGCACATACCCGTGCCCGAGTTTTTTGATGTCATCAAAAAGGTGTCTAAGCGTACAAATGGTGCTGTACCTGCCTACGGTTCGCATGAAAACGAATACTTTGTTTTGAACGATGAAACAAAGGCGGCAGGTGGATTTATGCTTGAATCTCCGGCTTCACCCGATGTAAACACCGGCGAATTTGATGCAATGAACGAAAAGGGCGATGTGCTTGGAATATATGTCGGACATGACCACAACAACAGCTTTGTAGTCAACCACAAGGGTATTGATCTCGGCTACACTCAGGGTGCCGGTTTCAACGTATATGGCCCCGGAGAAAATAGGGGAGTGCGTATTTTTGAGCTTGACGAATCAAAGCCGAGGGAATATTCAACTTATACAAGAACCTTTAAAGAGCTGTGCGGAACAAAAATAAAAACTCCCGTCAAGGAGTTTATTTACAAGCACGCACCGACAAGTCCGAGGGCGGTAAAACCGATTCTTATAAAGGTCGGAATAATACTCATTCTCGCCGCCGCAGCTTACGCCGCATATAAGTTTTTTACAGATTTCAATATCTAAATAACTAATGCCGTGTCAATCAAGACACGGCATTTTTATGTTTACTTTAGATGAACGAGAACATATGGATAACATTCATATCATCCTGCATATCGAGTCCATGACCGCCAACACCGCCATCAAGGGCATGGCATCCATGATCGGGGCAGAAGCCGAGCAGAGTTCTGTGTCCGCTCCACTTTTCCGCAATAGCATCGTGCAGTTTTGAAAAAACATCTATGTTCGCCTTGAGCGCATCCATTGCGCCCTCTCCCTCGGGAGACCAGCGGTGCATATTGCCGTCATAGTCGCCGTTGTAGAGCACAATAATATCATATTCATCCTCATCAATAAGTTGCAACGCCTTATCGTTGCACTCGTCAACAGAGTCGTAAATGAAATAATCAACATTACGCTCGAGGAATATCTTTGAAATACTGTCTCCCTCGGTGGAAACTATAGCACAGCGCTTTCCAGCTTCGGGAAGCACATCGAAAATAGTTCTTGTGGTAAGAACCGGCTTCTCGTACTTTCTGATTCCGTGTATCTCGGGCATAACACCTGTATACATCGAAGCAAAGCATACGGGTGTCACGCTCGGCATAACCGAAAGCACGGGGAGCTGAATCTGCGTTCTGAGAATTGCAGGATCAAACAGCTTTGTGTACTTTTGGAACAGCCACAGTGCAACCGCATCGGGGTTGTAGACAAAAACTCTGTCTGCACCCTTGTCACCGAACTGCAAGTGCATTTTGTCAAGAACCGCACTGTACGGCTCTGCCATATCGTCAGGCTCCTTTACGCCGAGAGCACGAAGAAATGTTGCAGCCGCACTTGTCAAACAAACTGAATTATAAAGATCACTCATTTTTTATCCTCCTTAATGAGTTAAATAATAGCCTTCTTCCTGTGTGTCTTTAAAACACCCTGCACAATGCTTATTGTCTTCCCCAAAATCAGTGCCGCAACAACCGTAACAATCAGTATCAGGCACTGATTATGTATTTCAAGGTATCTTGATAATATAGATTGCAGGCGTTGATGTAAAAGATAAAGCTCGAGACTGTAACGGCCGAGAATTTCAAAAGGAAGATTTATATACTTTGTGACTATCGGAAATTTTCTGTCAAGTACGGAAAGTACAAGAGCTATGAGCAGACACATAGAGGGTATCATTATCAGCGCAGGATAGCAGTTAAGTCCACTTTGGATAAACGCAGGCTCTTTTACTTTGTTTATAAAATACGCCGCACAAGTACCTATCGCAAATGCCGCAGAGCTCAAAGCGACGGTACCTTTGCCGAACTTTCTTTTTTCATACACAAGACTTCCAATGTGTATGCCGAGGAAAAAGATTGCAAGCCGAACCGTGCTTCCCCAGAGATACTCAAGATCAACATAATAAAAAATCGCAGTAATGATCGGGGAGAGGGTCATCCAAAGAAGCGTATAAGCAATACGGGACTTTTCGGAAATCTTTTTATAAAAGTATAAGAACAGCGGAGTTATCAGATAAAAGGCTATCTGTGTCGGTATGTACCAATCAAATCTTGTATGTCGTGTCCAATAGCCTAAACCCGATATATAAGAAATAAAGTGTAATACACCGCTGCCGTCCGGTCTCAAAAGAAAAAACGACAGACAGGCCACAATTATATATGCAGGAAGTATTCGTATAAGCCTCGCCTTATAAAATCCGATTACATTCGGCCGTTTTGTCAACGAAAAATAAACACCAATTCCCGACACAAAGAGAAATATATCTACTCCGTAAAAACCTATGCGATGAATAAACCAGCCTAACTCCGTTTGAAAATCAAGTGAAATATGAAAAAACATTACCCACAGAATAGCGAATCCCATAATCGTACTTCGGTATTTGCTTAAAACTCCAAAATTCATATCCTCACCAATTATTATTTTGCTCAATAGTAACACAAACTCAAAGTTAAATCAATATAAAATGAATTAGTTTTGCTTTTTCTCTTTCATTTTTTTGTACATTGTGATAAAATTTTATAGACTTAGAAAAACACAAGAGGTGCTCTATGAATATCGAAAAAATCAAAGAATCAATCATCTGTGGAAATACCTCTCTCGGAATTGAGCTTGGCTCAACGAGAATAAAAGGTATTCTTATTGACGGCGATAACAATGTTATCGCTTCGGGCGGTCATTCGTGGGAAAACAGACTCGAAAACGGAATATGGACATATCATCTTGACGATGTATGGGCAGGTATGCGTGAGTGCTTCAGAACTCTCTGCGAGGATGTTCTCGAGAAGTACGGAATCGAGCTTAAAACCGTCGGTGCAATGGGTATCTCGGGCATGATGCACGGCTATCTTGTCTTTGACAAGGACGGCAATCAGCTTGCCGATTTCAGAACATGGAGAAATACCGTCACCGAGCGTTCGGCAGCAGAGCTTTCAGAGCTTTTCGGCTTCAATATTCCTCAGCGTTGGAGTATAGCACATCTTGACCGTGCCATTTTAAACAGCGAGGAGCATTGCGATAAAATAAGCTTTATGACAACACTCGCAGGTTATGTTCATTGGATGCTCACAGGCGAAAAGGCTATCGGCATAGGCGAAGCATCCGGTATGTTCCCGATAGACAGTTCTGTCGGTGATTTCGATTCCGATATGCTCGACAAGTTCGATTCACGAATCGCTCACAAAGGCTTCGAGTGGAAAATTCGCGATATTCTGCCCAAGGTTCATTCGGCAGGCGATTTCGCAGGCAAGCTTACCGCAGAAGGTGCCCGTTTGCTCGATCCTTCCGGCAAGCTTCAGCCCGGCATTCCCTTCTGTCCGCCTGAGGGTGATGCCGGAACAGGCATGGTTGCAACAAACAGCGTAGCACAAAGAACGGGAAATGTTTCTGCCGGAACCTCGATTTTTGCTATGATAGTGCTCGAAAGACCGCTTTCGAAGGTTTATCCCGAGATAGATCTAGTAACTACACCCGACGGCAGTCCCGTTGCGATGGTTCACTGCAACAACTGCACCACAGATCTCGATTCATGGATAGGTCTGCTCAGGGAAACTGTTGAGCTGATGAGCGGTAAGGTAGATGTACCCAAGCTTTATGATACTTTTTACAGCAAGGCTCTTGAGGGCACTCCCGATTGCGGCGGACTGCTCTCTTATAATTACTACTCGGGTGAACATACAACGGGCTTTGAAGCCGGCAGACCGCTTTTTGCAAAGCTTCCCGACAGTAAAATGAATCTTGCAAACTTTGCAAGAACCATTCTGTTCTCCGCAATGGCAACTCTGAAATTCGGCATGAATATACTCACCGAAAAAGAGTATGTTCAGATAGACAGACTGCTCGGCCATGGTGGACTGTTCAAGACCCCTGTAGTCGGTCAGCGTCTCATGGCGGCAGTGCTTGAAACTCCCGTGGCTGTTATGGCAACGGCAGGAGAGGGCGGTGCATGGGGTATTGCCCTGCTCGCTTCTTATATGAGCAACCGAAAGGACGGCGAAACCCTTGATTTATTCCTTGAGGAGAGAGTATTCAAGGATATGATAGGCAGCAGCATAGCTCCCGACAACGATGATACCGAAGGCTTTAAAAAGTATATGGAAAGATACACCGCAGGCTTTGCGATTGAGCGTGCCGCAGTCGATAATCTGACAAAATAAGAACGAAAGAATAAGAAAAACCGTATGGTGAATGCATCATACGGTTTTTTACTTTTAAGCACTATGCTTGTCTGATATAATCTGAAAACTTTACTTTTGCAATGCACCGTCAAATAATAATTTTTTCTCTCGCAGTTTTGACAAAAAAAGGCACTTCGTCAGGACTATAATCTATTTATCCGATCTCGGGAGGCGATAGTTTGAGCAATGTTATATATGTAGATGTGCTTCTGCTTATAAACTTAATTGTAAATTTTCTTATGCTGTCTGCCGCAGACCTGTTTGCCGGAAAAAGATCCCGTTCATGGCGTATACTACTTTCCTCGATAATAGGCGCAATATACTCGCTTGTAGTTTTAATACCGGATATGAGCGTTTTTCTGTCCGTTGTACTTCGCATAGCCTGCTTTTTAATAATGCTTTTTACTGCTTTCGGAATACATACATTAAAAGATTTTCTCAGAGCGGCAGGCGGCTTTTTTATGGCGAACTTCGCTTTTGCGGGAATTATGCTCGCCGTTTGGTTTGTTTTTAAACCCAATGGAATGATATATCAAAACGGTGCGGTATATTTTGACATCAGTGCAATAACGCTTATTTTGAGCGCAGGAGCGGGTTATTTAATAATTCGTATAATTTCTCGTCTTACGAAGAAAAACGCTCCGGACAGCCACGCAGCGATCCTCAGCGTAGCTTTGAACGAAAAGGATATCGAGTGTACAGCTTTAATAGACACGGGGAGTGCATTAAAAGAACCGTTCTCATCATATCCGGCAATCATCTGCGAATTTAGTTTTATTGAGTCCGTTTTATCCGAGGATATGAAAAAAATCGTCTGCGGAGGCTTTGACAACGACACAGAATACAAAAATGTTGCCATACGGTTCATAAGCTTTAAATCAGTGGGCGGAAGCGGTGTACTACCGGCGATATTGGCACAAAAAGTAACCGTGGCTTTCAGTGGAAAGATTTATGAGAACAAGAAGGTATATATTGCCGTTTACAATGGTACACTTTCAGGCGGTGAATACCGTGCGCTTGTGGGAAACAACTTTTTTGAAGGTGCTCAGAGGGGAGAGGGAAAAGGTGCAAAGTTTTATAACATCAATAAAGCGGCTGCTGATAAAACTGATAAAGAAAAACAGCGGCGAAATACATTACATAAACGGCTACGAGATACTTCCGCCGCCTTTGAAAAAAGATGAAGAACGTGAAATATTCGACCGGATAGAATCGGGAGACGAGAGTGCCCGTGAACCGCTTATAGTTCACAATCTGCGTCTGGTTGTATATATTGCCAAAAAATTTGAAAGCTCCGGTGTGGGAATAGAGGATCTGATTTCAATCGGAACAATCGGTCTGATAAAGGCAGTCAACACTTTTAAACCGTCTAAAAATATCAAGCTTGCAACCTACGCCTCAAGATGTATAGAAAACGAAATTCTGATGTTTCTGCGAAAGACAAATAACAGTAGAAATGAAATTTCTCTTGACGAGCCGCTCAATGTGGATTGGGACGGAAACGAACTGCTGTTATCCGACATCTTGGGCAGTGAGGCCGATACCGTGAACAGAGATATAGAAGCAGAGGACGAAAAAAGCTTACTGCTCAGAACCGTAGATTCACTCACAGACCGTGACAAGCTGATAATGCGTATGCGCTTCGGCTTGGGAGGTGGCAAGGAATACACACAAAAGGAAGTTGCCGATATTCTCGGCATATCACAAAGCTATATTTCAAGGCTCGAAAAGAGGATAATAGAAAAGCTGAAAAAGGAAATGGATATACGGTGATTCAAGGCACTCCCTGCGGCATATAATGCCGTTAGGGGGTGTTTTTTTGAACTGTTGTGTTACTGATTTGAGAAACAAGCAGGTAATAAATCAAAAAGACGGAAATATACTCGGACCTGTTTCCGATGTGGAAGTCGATACCTGTTCGGGCAGGGTAGTGGCAATAATAGTCTTCGGTAGACCGAAGTGCCTGGGATTGCTCGGGCGATGCGACGACATAAGAATATGCTGGGAGGATATAAAAATCATCGGTGACGATGCCATTCTTGTCTGCTACAATTCACCGCCGTACTGTCCGCATCCGAGAAAAAACGGGGGACTGCATGATATTCTTAATTCTTTTTGAAATCAGCTTGACAAATATATATTATTGGTGTATTATATCCCTGCACTTTAATAGGTAAAAGCTTTAAAGCGTAAAATATCAATGCAGAGGTAATACATATGGGAAACATAACTGTTTGGCTTACAATTGCGGTCTATGTCGCCGTTATGATCATAATCGGCGTAGTATCGGGCCGCAAATCCAAAAGTATCGCAGACCTTACCGTTGGCGGAAGAAACGCCGGTGCTTGGCTTTCGGCTCTTTCTTACGGTACGGCTTATTTTTCTGCCGTTATGTTTGTCGGATACGCAGGCGGCACAGGACTCAGCTACGGTCTTTGGGGAATAGCGGCCGGTATCGGCAACGCCGTGTTCGGTTCTTGGCTTGCGTGGAAAGTTCTGGCAAGAAGAACGAGAGACGTATCTTCGAGGCTTAAAATCAAGACCATGCCTCAGTTCTTTGAACTTCGTTACAACAGCCGTGCCATGAAAATATTCGCTTGTATGGTAATTTTCATATTTATGATACCTTACTCTGCATCCGTATATAAGGGACTCGCTTCCGTTGCCGATGTGTTACTTGGAATAGATGACAAGATATGTATGATAATCATCGCCGTTCTTGCCGCTCTTTTATTGCTTCTTGGCGGATATCTTGTCCAGGCTCGTGCCGATTTTGTTCAGGGCATCGTCATGATGTTCGGCGTAACTTTGCTTATAATTTTTGTTATTCGCTGTGACCGTGTCGGCGGCCTTGCAGGTATTGCGGAATATGCACGCACCGCAGAGGGTCTCCCGAAGCTCAGTGCAAAATCTGCCGTATCGCTTGTTGCGACTGTTTTGATGACGAGCTTCGGCACATGGGGCTTGCCTCAAATGATTCAAAAATATTTCGGAATAAAGGATGACAAGCAGGCAAAAAGAGGAATAGTTATTTCAACCTTCTTCGCTCTGCTCGTCGCTGGTGGCGGATATTTTATCGGCTCTCTCTGCCACAGATTCTTCACGGCAGACGAAATAAGCTCGTTTAAAACTCCGGTACAGGATTATGTTGTTCCGAATATGCTCAAAGCCGCAAATCTCCCGAATATACTTCTCGGTATAGTTCTTGTGTTGCTCATAGCCGCATCGGTTTCAACACTTTGCTCAATAACTCTAACTGCAAGCTCTACTTTCTCCATGGACTTCATAAAGAGCGTAGTAAAGCCCGACATGAAGGACAAAAAGGTTACCTTGTTCACAAAAATACTTTGTGTTATATTTGTTATTTGCTCCTACATCGTTGCAAATACAGACACTCCGATTCTCGATATGATGAGTTACTCTTGGGGAATCGTATCCGGCTCCTTCCTCGCCCCGTATGTCGTTGCATTGTTCTGGAAGCGTATGAATAAAGCAGGAGCATGGGCAGCTATGCTCGGCGGATTCTCGGTAGCAATCGTTCCTGCCATTTGCAAGCTTCTCGTTGAGTTTAATATAACCAATTCGGCACTCGCCGTAACACTTTCCGGATACGGCCCGCTGTTTGCTTGTATCGCAATGCTGCTTTCGCTTGCGCTTTGCTTTATTGTCAGCGCTGTAACCGAGAAAGACGGCAAAAATACTACCGAATTATTTTACAATGGTATTGTCGAAAAAGAGTAACAGTGGTATAATTATTAAATAATTTCCGAAATACCGTCCAAGTATAAAAGAGGGAGACTTCACGATGTTTTTTCAAAAGGAAATTGAAACCATGAAGCGCAGTGAGCTTGAAGCGCTTCAGCTCGAAAGGCTAAAATGGACAGTTGATTATTGCTACAAAAATGTGCCGTTTTACACCAAAAAGCTCGATGAGGCAGGCGTTACCGCCGATAAAATCAAATCACTGAGCGATATTAAATACATACCGCCCACCACAAAAGCAGACCTGCGTGACAACTATCCCTTCGGCCTGTTTGCAAAGCCCATGAAGGAGATAGTACGTATTCACGCTTCCTCCGGAACCACAGGAAAACCTACGGTTGTCGGCTACACAAAGCACGACCTTGATATGTGGTCGGATTGCGTTGCCCGACTTGCTGCCGCAGGCGGTGCGACAGACGAGGACATAGTTCAAATCTCTTTCGGCTACGGTATGTTTACCGGTGCTCTGGGTCTGCACTACGGACTTGAAAAGCTCGGTGCAACCGTTGTCCCGAACTCAAGCGGCAACACCGAAAAAGCACTCATGTATATGCGTGATTTCGGCACTACTGCACTTGTTGCAACCCCGTCATATGCACTCTATATGTGCGAGGTCGCAAAGGAGCTCGACTATCCTATGAGCGACTATCACCTCAGACTCGGTCTTTTCGGCTCCGAGGGATGCACCCCCGAGATGAGAGGGCAAATAGAAAAGGGTTGGGGACTTTTTGCCACAGACAACTACGGCATGAGCGAGCTTATCGGTCCCGGCGTTTCCGGCGAATGTGAGGAGCGTGACGGCCTCCACTTCTGCGAGGATTACTTCTATCCCGAAATAGTTGACCCTGAAACACTCGAACCGCTTGGCGAGGGAGAGACCGGCGAACTGCTCGTCACAACACTCACCAAAGAGGGAATACCGCTGCTGAGATACAGAACCCGTGACATCACAAGGCTCAATTATTCGCCCTGTAAGTGCGGAAGAACCGGTGTCAGAATGGACAAGGTCAAGGGCAGAAGCGATGATATGCTCAAAATCAGAGGTGTCAACGTGTTCCCGTCTCAGATCGAAAGTGTACTCATAGGCACCGATCAGATAGGTGCAAACTATCAGCTCGTTGTTCGCCGTGAGGGTTTTGCCGATACACTCGAGGTTCGTGTTGAAATAGTCGATGCGTCTTTGCTTGAAAGCTACGGTGAGATCGAGAGACTTCAAAAGAAGATAATCCACAAGCTTCAGACAACACTCGGCATTCAGTGCAAGGTAAGTCTCTTAGAACCTAAAACTCTTGAGAGATTCGTCGGCAAGGCACAGCGTGTTGTTGACTTGAGAAACGAGAAGAAATAAACCGGAGGAAAAAAATGAGAAAACTTCTATTAGGTAATGAGGCTATCGCAAGAGGCCTTTATGAAGGTGGTTGCCGAGTAGCTTCGAGCTATCCCGGAACTCCGAGCACTGAGGTTACTGAGAGTGCCGCAAAATACGATGAGATATATTGCGAGTGGGCACCCAACGAAAAGGTCGCCATGGAAACAGCAGGCGGCGCGGCAATCGCAGGTGCAAGATCTTTTTGTGCAATGAAGCACGTTGGCCTCAACGTTGCCGCAGACCCGCTCTTCACCCTCTCTTATACAGGTGTCAACGCAGGTATGGTAATCGTGGTTGCAGACGATCCGGGAATGCACTCATCGCAGAATGAGCAAGATTCCCGAAATTATGCCAAAGCATCGAAAATTCCGATGCTTGAGCCTGCCGATTCGCAGGAGTGCCTCAGCTTCACTAAGCTAGCTTATGAGCTTTCCGAGCGTTTTGATACTCCTGTTATTATAAGACTTACAACCAGAATCTCCCATTCACGCAGTCTTGTTGAGATAGGCGAGAGGATAGACAACGGTCTTAAAGAGTATGTAAAAGATACTCAGAAGTATGTTATGATGCCGGCTATGGCTAAGAAAAAGCACGTCGTAGTCGAAGACAGAACAAGGGCACTTACCGCATGGGGAGAAAGCGAAGCGGTCGAGCTCGGAGTTAATAAAATCGAATATAACAGCAAAAAGATAGGCGTTATCGCCGGCGGCATTGCATATCAGTATGCAAAAGAAGCACTCGGTGACAAGGCTTCTTATCTTAAAATAGGATGCCTTTATCCTCTGCCCGAAGACATTATCCGTGATTTTGCCGCAGAATGTGAAACCGTATATGTAATTGAAGAGCTTGACTCCTACATAGAAGACCATTGCCGAAAACTCGGAATCAAGGTTATCGGTAAGGAGCAGTTTACGCTCCTTGGTGAGTATTCACAGAGCATGATAAAGAAAGTTATTCTCGGTGAAGAGAACTCCTGCCTTAAAGCAGACATTGATGTTCCCGCCCGTCCTCCCGTGCTTTGTGCAGGATGCCCCCACAGAGGACTGTTCTATGCCCTCAAAAAACTTAATGTCAATGTCAGCGGTGACATTGGTTGCTATACCCTCGGTTCAATGGCACCCCTTGGTATGATGGATACCTGCATTTGCATGGGTGCTTCCGTCTCTGCTCTTCACGGCATGAATAAAGCGGATGAGGCAGGCAGCAAAAAGCGTGTCGCCGTCATCGGAGATTCCACATTCATCCACTCGGGCGTTACCGGACTTATCAATATAGCTTATAATCAGAGTAATTCGGTCGTCATCGTGCTCGACAACAGCATTACAGGCATGACAGGCCATCAGCAAAATCCCACAACCGGACTTACTATAAAGGGCGACCCCACCACAGCAGTCAGCCTCGAGGCTCTCGCTCACGCAGTTGGAATCAACAGAGTTGTTGTAGTTGATCCTTACGACCTTGCCGCCACCGAAAAGGCGATAAAAGCAGAGCTTGAAGCGGACGAGCCGTCTGTTGTTATCTCACGCCGTCCCTGCGTTCTTCTCAAACACGTCAAGGCAAAGCCGCCCGTCAAGGTGAATACCGACAAGTGCGTATCCTGTAAGATGTGTATGCGTATAGGTTGCCCTGCAATAAGCATCAAAGAGGGTAAGGCACACATCGACTTCACCCTTTGTGTCGGATGCGACGTTTGCAAGCAGCTTTGCAAACCCGGTGCGATAGAATAAGAGAAAGGACGGGATAATAAACATGGCAGTTAAATCAATTATGATAGTCGGCGTCGGCGGTCAGGGCACTCTGCTCGCCAGCAGACTTCTCGGTAACGCTCTTATAGACAGCGGCTATGAGGTCAAGGTTTCCGAAATTCACGGTATGAGTCAGCGTGGCGGCTCAGTTGTTACATATGTAAAATACGGCGATGAAGTACATTCTCCCACCATTGAGCAGGGCGAGGCGGACATAATTCTCGCTTTTGAAAAGCTTGAGGCTGCAAGATGGCTGACCTTCTTGAAGCCCGACGGAAAACTTGTTGTAAATGACCAGTGCATGGATCCTATGCCCGTCATAACAGGAGTTGCCGAATATCCCCAGAACATTTCCGAGGCCATCAAAGCTACCGGCGCTTCGATGATAGAGCTTGATGCACTTTCACTCGCAGTCAAGGCAGGTTCCGCAAAGGCTGTCAATGTTGTGCTTATAGGTGCAATGGCAAGCCATATGCAACTCAACTATGAAACTTGGATAAACGCTATTAAAAACACCGTGCCGGAAAAGTTCCTTGATATGAACCTTGAAGCATTTAAGCTTGGCTACGAATACGAAAAATCCTGCTGAAAAGGAGACAAAAAGATGGGAAATTTCTTCAACCCCGAGGTTGAAACTGCCTCACGGGATTATCTGCACGCAATACAGAGTGCAAGACTTATCAAAACAGTAAAAAGATGCTACGAAAATGTTCCTTTTTATAAGGCTAAGTTTGATGAAATCGGACTAAAGCCCGAGGATATTCATTCTATAGATGATATTTCAAAGCTTCCGTTTACCGTCAAGCAGGATCTAAGAGATCACTATCCGTTCGGTCTTTTTGCCGTTCCCCGTGAGGAACTTGTCAGAATTCACGCTTCCTCGGGTACTACAGGCAAGCAAACCGTTGTCGGCTACACTCAGGGCGACATTGAGCGTTGGTCTGACTGTGCCGCAAGAGCACTTGCAGCTGCCGGCGGAACCAAATCCGACTATGTTCACGTTTCATACGGCTACGGACTTTTCACTGGCGGTATGGGTCTTCACTACGGTGCGGAAAAGCTCGGAGCTACCGCTATTCCCGTTTCCTCGGGAAACACAAAGCGTCAGGTTCAGATACTTCAGGACTTCGGTTCAAACATACTTTGCTGCACCCCGTCATATGCTCTGTTTATAGCTGAGACGCTCAAGGAAATGGGCATAGACCCCAAAACACTGCCCCTGCGAGCCGGAATATTCGGCGCAGAGCCGTGGAGCGAGAATATGCGTAAGCAGCTCGAAAATATGCTTGACATAAAAGCGTATGATATTTACGGACTGTCCGAGATAGCAGGTCCCGGTGTCGCATATGAATGCTGTGAGCAGTCAGGTATGCACGTGTGCGAGGATTATTTCTATCCCGAGATAGTTGATCCCGTAACACTTCAGCCGCTGCCCGACGGAGAATATGGTGAGCTTGTATTTACCTGCATCGGCAAGGAGGCTCTGCCTCTGCTCAGATACAGAACACGAGACATTTCGGCTATCACTCACGAGAAGTGTGCCTGCGGCAGAACGCTCGTAAAAATGCTCAAGCCAAAGGGCAGAAGCGATGATATGCTTATTATCCGCGGTGTCAATGTCTTCCCGGCACAGGTTGAGCACGTTATTCTTTCACTCGGAATGGATCCGAATTATCAAATCATTGTTGACAGAGCTAATAACCTTGATATAATGACAGTGTGCATAGAGATGTCCGATCAGATGTTCTCCGACTCTGTCAAGCAATTGGAGACCAAGGAGAAAGAAATTTGCGGCGCTATGCAGTCCGTCCTCGGTGTCTCCGCAAAGGTGCGTCTTGTTGAACCACACTCTCTGCCTCGCTTTGAAGGCAAGGCTTCGAGAGTTATTGATAACAGAAATATCTAAAGGAGGAAAAACAAATGGCAATCAGTCAGATTTCGGTATTTGTTGAAAACAGACCGGGCAGACTTGCTGACATAACCGCAGTTCTTGCTCAGAACAGCATTGACATCCGTGCGCTCTCCGTTGCAGACACATCGGATTACGGCATACTGCGTCTTATTGTCAATGATCCCGAATCGGCAGTCAAGGTGCTCAAGAATGAAGGGATGACCGCATCGGCAACACAGGTTCTCGGCATCATAATTCCCGATGAGCCGGGTGGACTTGCAAAAGCTATCAAGGTACTCTCAGATGCACAAATAAGCGTCGAGTACGCATATGCGTTTATTACTCCGTCTGTCGGCAACGCCTATGTTATAATCAGAGTTGAGGATAACGACAAGGCGGCAGAGATCTTGAAATCGGCCGGCATAGCTCTTATCGAGCAGGACGACATTTTTAAGAAATAAAGATAATTCACAAAAGCATAAAAGGTCGTGTATCATTTCGATACACGACCTTTTTATAATGTTCTCTTTGAATTCAAGGTCTTTCACAGCCTTGATGTAATCGGTATTTTTCAGGACAAAGCCTCATATTATTATATCGTCTAAATAAGGAGGTAAAACGTAATGGACATCAACACAGCCGCCAAAGAATACGGAACAAACGCTTTGACTACAATTAAAAAGAATGGCAGAATATTAGTAATGCTCGCTGTTTTCGCTGTTGGAATGATCATCGGGGCAGTTTTTCTCAAGAGGGGAGACGGATTAGTTTCTGCCGCAATCTCCGATATGTTTACAGTATACATAAAGGCAAAAAGCACACAATCGCTCGGTTTAAATTTTATAAACTCACTTGCCGTAAACGCCGCATTTATGCTCACAGCGTTTGTTTTCGGTCTGTGTGCTGTTGGGTTGCCGTTCATATGCTCTCTGCCGCTTTTAAAAGGGATGGGCATAGGAATGCTCTCGGGTTATCTTTATGCAAAATTCGCACTTAAAGGTCTGGGATATTGCGTTTTAGTAATATATCCGGGATTGATCCCTGCGGTTTTCGCTTTACTTTTAGCTTGCAGTGCCGGAATAAGCTCATCATACGAAATGCTCCTCTCACTTTCTTCGACTAAAGCACAAAAAGGGGAGAGGAGCATAAAAATTTATTGTATTCGCTTTTTAATAATTTGTGTTTTAGTGATAATCTCCGCAGTTTTAGATGCGACCGTAAGTAGGCTGTTTTGCAGGCTTTTCAGCTTTTAATCAGTCTCATCGGATTCATCTTCGGATTCTTGTTTGCCACGGTTGATTTTAACCTTGTTGAGCGGATTGGAATCAACTGCATGTCTTAGCTGTTCATCAACAACATGAGTGTATATTTCTGTAGTTGAAAGATTTTCGTGACCGAGTATTTCTTTTAATTGAAGTACATCGACGTTACCGTGCTGATACATCAGCGTAGCTGCGGTGTGGCGTAGCTTGTGAGTTGAAAAGCCTTGATCTCCAAGACCCGACTTTTTTAGATATTCGTCCACTATATGTTGAACGGTCTTTGGACTTATTCGAGTTTTACGGTTGCTCAAAAACAAGGCTTCCTTGTCCTTGACACCATCCACGGGCCGAACCTTCATATAGTCATTTATAGCGGCAATGCAAGCATCGTTCAGATAAACGGTACGCTGTTTATTGCCTTTTCCTGTGATTATAATCGTATTATCCGGCTTAACATCCGAATAATTTATCGAAACAAGCTCTGAAAGTCGCATACCGCAATTCATAAAAAGAACTAAAATGCAATAATCCCGCTCTTTATTTTTACCGTCGACGGACTCAAGCAACTGCACAGCTTGGTCAAGCGACAGATATTTGGGCAGGGATTTTTTGATTTTCGGAGATTCAAGGTCCTGCATAGGGTTCTCGTTTATATATCCTTGAACCTTCAAAAAACGGTAAAAGCGCTTTATGGAAACAACCTTACGAGCTCTTGCAGAGGTATCGTTATGGCGATCCTTGCGGCAATACTCAAGGAATGCGTAAGCGGTCGGTATACGAGCCTGGGCAATAAAATCCAAATCGAGCTTTGAAATATCAATTTCGTCAACGGCGGAATTTTTATATTCGGTGAGATTTTCCTGTTGGAGCATGTACGCAAAAAACAGCCGAAGATCCGAAGCGTATTCGCAAACAGTAAGTTGCGATTTACCTTTGACACTCGACAAATAATTCAGATATTCACGGACAAGCCGTGGCAAGCACACAAAATCTTCAGGTTTCAAGATAATCCGTTCTTTTAAAGCACAATTTATTATTTGCATCCCCTAAATTATACAAAACATTTATTTTGTATAATTTTCGGTGTGTTTTTTAGTTGCTTTAAAAGGCTCTCCTTTCCGTCATTTTTGGTTAATTTTATAATAGTAAAGATGCTAACAGTGCGGTAAGAAAACTTTAAAAAAGTACATAACACAGACTCTCGCCAAGCTATTGAAGCACACAAAACCAGTCCGCAGTTAAATCCGAAACCCTCTTTTTCTCTCGGCTCGGAATCTAAGAAGCAG
>CAYLQT010000006.1:81120-105793 GCA_964386035.1 uncultured Clostridium sp.
TAATATAACTGTAATCAAGAGGGAAACCGATTGATTATAGAAAAACCGCCCGAGCGTTCAGAGCACTCAGACGGTGAAAAAGGGGGCGAAGCTTATGTATACCGATTACGGTTATATCGGCAAGGACGGCATAGATATGCCACAATCGACGAAGCCATTGAAGCGGAAATAGAAGAATATGAAGAAATAATAGCTTCTATAAATGCTTCAGAAAAACAAGAAAACGATGAACAATAACCTCATCCCCTGTTTGCGGTCAGGGTTAACAAAACCGCAACAATATAATAGCAGATTTGAAAGGATTTTGCAAGATGAATTGATAAAAATACCACCCACCTCGGGAGGGTTTATTTTATGCAAAATGCTCTCCTTTTCGATATATTCCTCAGAAATCAATCTCAAATAACCGTTTGGTATTTTCGGTAGCTATATTTACAAGCTCCTGAGTGTCCATACTCTTAACCGTTGCTATTGTTGCGGCGGAATACGCTATCATATTCGATGAACATCTTGTCCCTCTGAGCGGTACCGGTGCCATATACGGACAATCTGTTTCGAGAAGGATTCTGTTTACGTCGGTTGCCGCCGCCACAGCTATGGGCTTTTTGGCATTTTTAAATGTAACCGCTCCGCCAAGTCCTATATACATTCCGAGCTTTGTAACTTCGTTTGCCATTTCCACACTGCCCGAAAAGCAATGTACAACGCCTTTGGGTCTATATCTTTTTAAAAGCTCCATCGTGTCCTCGTGTGCTTCTCTGTCATGGATTATAACTGGAATATCGAGGTCTTTTGCAATTTTCAGCTGAAGTGAAAAAATTGACTTTTGAAGCTCTTTCGGTGAAAAATCATAGTGGTAATCGAGACCGATCTCCCCTATTGCAACGCATTTGTTCTTCTTTGCAAATTCAACTATGCTTTCTTCTATTTCGGACAAGCTCTGCAAATTTAATTCTTTTTCAGCCTCATGAGGATGTACTCCGCAAGCAAAATAGACAAACGGAAATTTATCAGAAAGCTCCGCAGAGGTTGCGGAGCTTTTTAAATCGCTTGCACAGTTTATAACTGCACAAACGCCATTTGAAGGCAGAGATGCAACAAGTGCATCTCTGTCCTCGTCAAATCTTTCATCATCGTAATGGGCGTGGCTGTCAAAAATATTCTCAATCATCTTATCTTTGCTCCGACGGGAATATCATCAACAAATATAACTTTAACATCATCCTCGGCACAATCAGCCGCAAGAATCATTCCGCAGCTTTCAACGCCGCAAAGCGTTGCAGGCTTGAGGTTTGAAACAAGAATTATATTTCTGCCGACAAGGTCTTCCGGCTTATACCATTTCGCAATACCGGAGGCCACGGTGCGAAGTCCGCTGCCGTCATCAATGGTAAGCTCGAGCAGCTTTTTGGCACGCTTCACAGGCACGCAATCCTTTATCTTGGCAACTTTAAGCTCGACCTTTGCAAAATCTTCAATGCCAATCTTTGCAACACCGGGTATTTCTTCTTTTTGGCTCTCCTCAAGTGCGGCTTCGGAAACAGCGGTTTCCTTCTCTATCTCTTCAAGCATCTTTTCGGTGTCAATTCTGTTAAACAGCGGAGTAGCTGTGCCGACATGCTTGCCGGCCTCAAGCGCACCAAAAGATTTTACGCTCTCGTAAGACGATATATCGGTATTGAGCTGTTCAAGTATCTTATCGGAAGTTTCGGGCATAAACGGCTTGAGCTGAACTGCAATGATTCTGATGCTCTCAAGCAGATTATAAAGCACTGTGCCGAGTCTTGCACGCTTCTCATCGTCCTTTGCAAGTAGCCACGGAGTTGTTTCATCGATATACTTGTTACTGCGTCTTGCGGCGGTGAATATGGCCTCAAGAGCATCGGCAACATGGAAGTCCTCCATGCACTTTTCAACAGTGTCAACGCTGCCGAGAACCACCTTTTTGAGGTCATCGTCAACATCCTCGGGAGCTGTGGGTGCAAGTATCTCGCCATCAAAATACTTATTGGACATTGCAACTGTTCTGTTGACAAGATTACCCAGAGTATTTGCAAGTTCGGAGTTGTATCTCTCGATAATAGTTGTATAGGTTATTGATCCGTCTGCGGCATAAGGCATTTCGGAGAGCAGATAATATCTTATCGCATCGACACCGAACTTCTTGACAAGATCATCGGCATAAATGACGTTTCCCTTGGACTTTGACATCTTGTCCGTTCCGAAGAGCAGCCACGGATGACCGAACACCTTCTTGGGCAGCTCAAGGCCGAGTGCCATGAGCATAATCGGCCAATAGATTGTATGGAACCTGAGAATATCCTTACCGATAATGTGAGCCTCAGCAGGCCAATATTTGTTGAACTGCTCGGAGCTACCGTCCGGATCATAGCCGAGAGCGGTAATATAGTTCGAGAGTGCATCTATCCAAACATAAATAACGTGATTGTCATCAAAATCCACGGGAACGCCCCACTTGAAGGACGAACGGGAAACACAGAGATCCTGAATACCGGGCTTGATGAAGTTATTTATCATTTCCTTTTTGCGGCTCTCGGGATAAATGAAGTTGGGATTGGACTCAATATAATCCTCGAGCTGTTTTTGATACTTTGAAAGTCTGAGGAAATATGCTTCTTCCTTTGTCGGGACAAGCTCTCTGCCGCAGTCGGGACATTTGCCGTCAACTACCTGAGACTCGGTGAAAAAGCTCTCGCAGGGTACGCAATACATTCCCTCATACTCGCTCTTGTAGATGTCGCCCTGCTCATAGAGCTTTCTGAAAATCTTTTGAACCACCTTCTCGTGATAGTCGTCAGTGGTTCTGATAAATTTATCGTATGTGGTATTCAAAAGATCGCAAATTCCGCGAATCTCCCCTGCCACCTTATCGACATACTCCTTTGGAGAAACGCCTGCATTCTTGGCGTATTCCTCTATCTTTTGTCCGTGTTCATCGGTTCCCGTGAGGAAGAACACATCATATCCCTGCATTCGCTTATATCTTGCAATGGCATCGGTTAAAACTATTTCGTAAGAATTTCCGATGTGCGGCTTGCGTGAAGTATACGCTATGGCAGTTGTAATATAAAACTTCTCTTTGGGCATAATTTTGGTTTCCTCCTCGATATGTACATAAATACTAATATATTATACCACTTTTTCCGTAATTTACAAGATAAAACCGCACCATATGATGCGGTTTCGATGGAATACACATTATTTTCGCTTATTTTTCATATTTGCCGCCAAAATTCCGCCTACTGCAGAGCAAATTGCTGCCGTAACAGCGACAAAAACCGCATTTAGACCGGGAGCCGACTTTGAAGACAGGGCGGCAGAAGCGAATATGGCTATAACAGTAAATATGCTCGACAACAGCCCCATAATCAATCCGTTTTTTCTAATCGGCAACACTGCCGCAAAGCCCGAAGCAAGCCCCGAAAGCGCAGAAATAAATATCAACGCCGGCAAATACACACTTGAAGACAATGTATTTTTAAAAATTACAGCAGAAGCTATTGCAGTAAAAATAAAGAACAATGCCACGCCCAACAGATTACCTATCAAAACACAAACAGCGTTTGCTCTGATTGTGTTTGTGTTTGAATTTTTTGTTCCTTTGTTGTCTCCCCTGCTTTTGCCGGACATAAAAATCCCCCTCATACCGTTTTGTTTAACAGTATGAGGGGAAAACAGATTTTATGTCAGCTATTATTCAGCGTCGGCATCCTTGTTTTTCTTGCTCTTTTTGCGGCTTGCCTTGCTCTTTGCCTTAGCTTCTTCCATTCTTGCAGCCTTCTCAGCCTCCTGAGCTTCTCTTGCCGCAGCTCTTTCAGCCTCAAGCTTCTCGTTAGCTGTGTTGTTGGTGCTGATAGCCCATCTCATGATCTTCATCCTATTTCTCTCAACGCCTGTCTCGATAATAAGAGAATCGTCCTTGACGGTTGCAACACGACCGACTATACCGCCGATGGTGGTGATCTCATCACCAACTTCAACGTTGTCACGCATCTGCTGCTCTTCCTTCTGCTTTTTCTTCTGAGGACGGATCATGACAAAATACATGACAGCAAACATCAAAACCATCATGACAATGAGCGATATTGAGCTTTTGCTGCCATTAGCTGAAGTGCCTGTGGCAGTTGCACTCGATGCCATTAAAAACTGTACAAAATTCATATTGAACCTCCAAATGATAATGAAATAATTATAACTGTTGTTTTATATTTATGCAAGCCTTTATTGAAATTTTTAGACAATAGCCAAAGAAAAAATGTATTTTTCATACAATTTTTCGGTCTTAATATGCGATATGCCTTCGCAGGCAAAGTCGGCATCATGAACCGTGAGCTTGATTTCGCTCAATGTTTTGCATTTTGGAGAGAGTGCTTTGAAGCACGCTTCTTTGACACTCCACAGCTCAATAAGCCTTTCGGTATCAGAAGCGAAAGTCAGCTCAGACAAATTTCCGCATATTTTATCCGAAAGCCCGAGATTTATATTGCGACTAAGCTTTTCAATATCAACCCCAACAGGCGAATCGGAAACCGCACACACCGCAAAATCTCCCGAGTGGCTAAGTGAGATGAAGCATCCGTCGCAGATCGGTTTTCCGCAATCCGCATATGTGATTTCCACCTTGTCTGCATCGACTCCCAAAAAATCACTCACGGCACGTCTTGCGGCAATATTAGCGGCAAGAGCACGCTTTTTGTCATCCTCAAGACGAAGCTTCTCTACTCTCCTACACTTCTCCTCGCAGAGCATAGTGTATTCTCTCTCATACTCGTATTGCGAAATATCATTTATATCGATTAAAACCTTGTGTATCATTTTAACCCTTCGGTACTATCTTCTGACCGTCCTCAATATCTTCCGACGGAATTTTCACTATTCTATCCCCTGCCGAACAGCCGGCGAGTATTTGATAATGCTCACCGTCAAACAAACCCGTTGTAACCTCAGTCTTATTAACCGTCTTTTCTTCAGGATCATACAGATAAACATATGATTTTCCGTCTTCATACTGTATGGATTCAACCGGAATCAGCGTTGCGCCCGTTTGAGTTTCGAGCTTTATTTCCATATCAACAGAAAGTCCGATTATAACACTTCTGTCGGGCGAATCTATCATAGCCTTGGCTTCAACCTCACTGCCGCCTGTTGAAGATCCCAATATTGAAGTAATGCTGATAGCACCGGTTGATGTGGCGGACGGGCTGATGAAGCTCACGTAGCCGCTGAATTTTTCGCCCGTTGCACCCGTTATCTCAACCGACTGATTGAGCTTTATTTTGTATATGTCCTTGCCGCTGACCGAAAAGGAAACCGACAGCGGATAATACTCGACCACCATGCCGCCGGGGGTTCCCGGGAAAAGCTGACCGACTATGCCGGAAATATCGGCTGAACCGGATGTTACGGAGGAAAGCAGTGATGAAACATCTATATTATCAAGAGACACGGTGTTATCGGCTTCCGGTGTATGATAGACTTCACCGCTCGTTATATTTACCTCTCTGACAATGCCGTCATTTTCAGCTATCCATCCCTTTTTCAATGCATTGACCGCCGCAAGCGTGTCGTCAAGCTCCTGCTTTGCAGACTCCGCAACTGCAAGATAAAGGGACGCAAGTGTGTCTCCGGACTGAAGCTTCAATATGCTCTGCCGTGCTTTCAGTTCTACAAGCTCAAGCTGTGCTGAGATAAGCTGTTTTTCTTCATCGGATGAGGAAAGCAAGCTTAATATATCGGAAATCTGACCGTTTGCGCCGTTAATTATATTTTCGATATGCTTCAACACTTCAGAAGTTTGAGTACCGGAAACAAAGATTCTGTCAACTATTTCCGCTGCGAGCTTACTGTCTCCGAGCAATTCTGTAAGTTGATTTTTCAACGATATTGACTCTTGAGTATCTTCTATCGGCTTTGATGCACCGACTGCGGCTTCAAGCCTCTCTATTTCCTGTTCCTTCTGCTTAATTGCATTAGAAAGCTGTTCAAGCTCGGAGATTGATGCCGATGCCGTGGACGAATACTTTTTATACTGCGTCAATGCCGCATCATAGTTCTGCCTTTTCTGTGCAACATCCGAGTTCATGGCGCTTGTGTCAAATGTAGCGAGGACATCACCTTTTTTCACCGAGTCTCCCACTCGAACATTAACACTCTTGACATACACGCCGTCAATTATCTCAAAAGTAAACTGATTTTCGGACTTTACAGTTCCCGAAAGCTTCAATGTTTCCGTAATATCACCGACAGCTACATCAGCAAGAGCTACAGTAGTGCGATTTTTATCAACTACTTTGACAATGGCAAAAACGCCGATTGAGACTATAATCGCAACCGCAACAATACTTATTATGATTCTTTGCTTTTTGTTAAGTATTCTCTTAGTCATCAAAACTCCCCATTAACGCTTTTTATTATATATTACTCCTTTAAAAAGTCGAGTTAAAGTATATTTTGTAAATTTTTTAAAAACGGATCTATACCCGTTTAAAGGCACAGACCCGTTTTATCACTTTTTTAATTGCAACGCTTCCACATTGACGGTGAAAACAGAGCCAGCACAGGGAATATTTCAAGCCTGCCGATTATCATATCGGCACAGAAAACAAGTTTGCTCAACCATGAAAATCCACCGAAATTACCTGTGGGGCCAACCACATCAAGACCCGGGCCTATATTGTTCAGGCATGAAATAACCGCAGTTGAATTAGTGGTAAAGCTGAAATTATCAACCGAGACAATAAGTATCGACAGCACAAGGACAATTACATACACCACAAGGTACATCGATACATTTCTGACCAGCGACTCACTTTGAGCTTTACCGTCAACACGCAGAACCTTCACGCTGTGAGGATGAACTACTCTCTGCATTTCATTTCGCAGTGATTTAAAGAGTATTATAACTCTCGAAACCTTAAAGCCGCCACCCGTGGAGCCGGCACAGGCACCGATAAACATCAATGCAACAAGTATGCACTTTGAAAGCTCCGGCCAAAGATTGAAATCGGTGGTAGCGTATCCGGTTGTTGTGATTATTGAAGAAACCTGGAAGAAGCTGTGATGGAACGCCTCAAACCAGCTTGAGAACATAGAATGTGTGTTAATGGCTATTATCACCACGGAAGCCGCAATGGTTATGAGGTAAACACGAAGCTCTTCATTTTTGAATATCTGCTTAAAATCTCTTGCAAGCAAAAGATAATAAACATTGAAGTTGATTCCGAACAGCATCATAAACACGGAAATGACACCCTGCAAATAGTAGCTGTCATATGCACCGATGCTTGCGTTTTTTATGCCGAAGCCGCCCGTTCCCGCTGTTCCGAACGCATTGAGAAAGCTGTCAAACAGAGGCATACCGCCGGCAACAAGCAAAACAATCTCAACGATCGTCATAACTATATAAATTATGTAGAGAATCCGTGCTGTCTGACGCATTTTCGATGCAAGCTTGCCGAAGGTGGGGCCAGGGCTCTCTGCTCTGAGTATATAAAGTGAATCGGCATCATTGTCCTTATTCTTAGGAACCACCGCAAGCATAAAAGCAAGAACACCCATGCCGCCGAGCCAATGCGAAAAGCTTCTCCAATACAGAAGTCCCTTTGAAAGTGCTTCTACATTTGAAAGGATACTCGATCCTGTCGTTGTAAATCCGGAGACTATCTCAAAGAAGCAGTCGATATAATTCGGTATCTCTCTGCTTATAAAAAACGGAAGTGCACCAAAAAGCGAAAGCACTATCCAAGACAGCGAAACAATCGCAAATCCCTCACGCACGAAGATGTTACGGCTTTTCGGCTTAACGATTATCATAAGATGTCCGAGGAGCAGCACCGCCGTCATAGTTATGCCAAAGGCAAAAACGCATTTAAACTCATTGTGATACAGCGAAACGAGCAGCGCCGGAAGCATAAAAAGTCCTTCGATACGCAAAATATACCCTATGTAGTTTGCAACTAATTTGTAATTCATTTCTCCTGCAATACTCCCTCGGTATTACGCAAAAATATCATTTATATCCTTATATTTGCCCTCGGCAGTCGTGACAACAACAACCGTATCTCCGGCCATAATATAATCATTACCGCTCGGGATTATCGCCTTGCCCATTCTGGTAATGCAGGCAAGAAGTATGTTGTCTTTCAGGTTGACTTTTTTAAGCGGTTCTCCAACATACTTTGTGCTCTCGGTCACGGCAAACTCAAGTGCTTCAACCTTTTCGTCAACTATCCTGTAAAGCGTCTTAACCGAACCGCCCGTGGTGTTGCCCATAGCTCTGACATAACGGATTATCTCATAGCTTGCAAGCATTTTGGGACAGATGATACTGCCGATGTCCTTGTCTTTAAAGAGCTTAATGTACTCAGTTCTGTTTATCTTCGTGACGGTTTTGGGTACGCCGCACGAATCCGCATACATTGAAATTATAAGGTTTTCTTCGTCGATATTAGTCAGCGAAACAACCGCATCGGTGTCTTCAATGCCCTCTGTAATAAGTGTATCCTGCAAAGTTCCGTCACCGTTTATGATAACTGCGTTCGGAAGTCGTTCGGAGAGTGCTCGGCATTTATCGAGATTCTGTTCGATTATCTTAACATTGACACCGCTCTTTATAAGCTCGTCTGAGAGGTATACGGCGATCTTACTGCCGCCGATTATCAGCACGTTCTTTATTTTTTGATTGCCGATTTTAAGAGCTTTTATAAGCTTTACAAGCTCGCTTCTTGGCGCTGTAACGGTTATTTTATCGTTAGCCTTGAGTTCAAAGCTACCGTCGGGGATACAGACCTCCCCGTCTCTGTCAACAGCGCAGACAAGAACTTTAACTCCACGCAGAACATCGGAAAGCTTCTCGAGCTTCTTGCCGACGAGCACGCTGTCCACAGATAGCTTGAGTTCAACTATCTCAACACGACCCTTGGCGAAAGAATCACGCTTTAAAAAGCTCGGGAACTGCAAAATACGAAAAATCTCTCTTGCCGCAGTCAGTTCGGGATTTACTGTCATAGACAGTCCGAAATCACTTCTCATGTATTGAATGGATTCAACGTATTCGGGATTGCTGAGTCTTGAAATGGTATGCTCACAACCGAGCTTTTTGGCAAGAATACAGCAAAGCAGGTTTATCTCATCCGCAGAGGTTGCCGCAATAAGCAAATCACTGTTTGCAACATCCGCTTCTTCCTGCGTCTTGAGAGTAACTCCGTTTCCGCTGACGACAAGCACGTCAAGCTTCTGAAGTGAATCCTCAAGCACATCGGGATTGTTATCTATAACAACAATATCGTGCCCCTCTGCAAGGAGCTGTTTTGCTATGTTATAGCCTACCTTGCCGTCACCGACAATAACAATTTTCATTACATTTTCCGTCCAATCAAGTTAATGGGAAATTCCTCTGATACCTATTATAGCTTGCTTTCCCTGTATAGCAATGGTCAATGTGCACAAATAAAACAAGTTATGCAAGAACTATTTTGTGGAATATCTTCTTGCCTTTCTTAACTATCACAGAATCAGCGGATACCGAATCAAAGGAAACAGAGAAATCTATACCCTTTACCTTCTCATCATTGACGCTGACACCGCCCTGCTCGATAAGTCTTCTCGCCTCACCTCTTGACTTTGCAAGTCCGGCTTTAACAAGAATATCGATTATGCCTATTTTTCCGTCTGTGAAATCATCGGCAGTAAGAGCAGTTGAAGGCATATTGGCAGAATCCGCACCACCGCCAAAGAGAGCTCTTGCAGCCTCCTGTGCCTTGTTAGCTTCTTCTTCGCCGTGGACAAGCTTAGTCAGCTCAAAAGCGAGAATTTCCTTTGCCTTGTTAAGCTCGCTGCCCTCCCACTTGTCCATTTCGTCGATCTGCTCAAGAGGCAGGAATGTGAGCATACGGATGCACTTCAAGACATCGCTGTCAGCAACATTTCTCCAATACTGATAGAACTCGTAAGGCGAAGTCTTGTTGGGGTCAAGCCAAACGGCATTGCCCGCAGTCTTGCCCATTTTGTGACCCTGCGAGTCGGTAAGGAGAGTAATAGTCATTGCGTGAGCATCCTTGCCGAGCTTCTTTCTGATAAGCTCGGTGCCGCCGAGCATATTGCTCCACTGATCGTCGCCGCCGAACTGCATATTGCAGCCGTAGTTCTTGAAGAGATAGTAGAAGTCATAGCTCTGCATAATCATATAGTTAAACTCAAGGAAGCTGAGTCCCTTTTCCATACGCTGTTTGTAGCACTCGGCACGAAGCATATTGTTGACAGAGAAGCAAGCTCCGACCTCTCTGAGAAGCTCAACATAATTGAGCTCGAGAAGCCAATCGGCGTTGTTTATCATTCTCGCCTTGCCCTCACCGAAATCGATGAATTTCTCCATCTGACGCTTGAAGCACTCTGCGTTGTGCTGAATGTCCTCTCTGGTGAGCATCTTTCGCATATCACTGCGGCCGGACGGGTCACCGATCATGGTGGTGCCTCCGCCGATGAGTGCGATAGGCTTATTGCCTGCCATCTGAAGTCTCTTCATAAGAGTCAGTGCCATAAAGTGACCGGCGGTGAGACTGTCCGCAGTGCAGTCAAAGCCGATATAAAATGTTGCCTTGCCGCCGTTCACCATCTCTCTTATTTCCTGCTCATTTGTCACCTGTGCGATAAGTCCGCGAGCAACGAGTTCCTCATAAATTCCCATAAAATTATATTCCTTTCATTTATATTGTATAATAAAAACCCCTCTGCACGCCAAAGCGTGCAGAGGGCGAATTACCGCGGTACCACCTCTGTTCACTCCTCACGGAGTCTCAGGAGCTGTGTATGCTCAGCGTGTAACGCACGCAAAACGGCTCGGCCTACTCTTATCGCTGTTCAGCCTCGCAGCTCGGGGATGTATTTCACCGACCAGCCGCATCCCCTCACACCATCCGGAGATTCTCTTTGCCGACTGTTTCGGGTACTTCTTCCCGTCAAAGCTTTTTATATATTGCTGACATTATAAACCAAACCTAAGTCTTTGTCAACACACAGAAATTTGTAAATTATTTTATATGTATATCCTGTTTGTTGCATATGATTTTGAATTGTGGTAAAATATGTTTGTTTTGGACTCATAATAATAAGGAGTTATTTCAAATGGCTGAATACATTTTCAAATCAAATGTCAACGCTGATGAATACAGAGCCTTTCTTAACCGCTCCACCGCTTACTGTTTCACTCAGCTTCCCGAGTGGGCAAGCGTCAAGGATAATTGGGGCAATGATATTTGCGTGCTCTATAAAGATTCCGTTCCCTGCGTCGGAGCGTTACTGCTCATAAGACATCTTCCTATGGGCAAGAAAATCATATATATGCCCAGAGGCCCTGTAGGTGACTTCGGAGACTGGGATGCAATGAACGCTTTCTGCCAAAGCTTAAAAAGGTATGCTAAAAAACTCGGAGCAATAGCAATAAAGGCAGACCCTTTTGTAATCAGAGAGGATTATGACGGTCAGCATACTGCGGATTTCGGCAACTCTTTTACCGAGACACTTGATACAATGGTCGCCTGTGGCTTTGAGCACAGAGGACTCAGCACGGATATAAATGCATATTTTCAGCCTCGTTTTAACATGGCAATACCGTTGTTTAATGAGAACGGCCCAATAGACAGTGCCACTTTTCTCAAAGCTGTCCCCAAAAAGACTCGCTACTATATGGGCTCATTTCACAACTCAAAAGGTATTGAGTTTGTCAAAGCCGACCCAGACGATGACCTTTCCGAATTTGTGCGACTTCTCGGACAGACTGAAAAGCGTCAGGGTATAACACTCAGAAACGAGGAATATTTCAAAAAGATTCAAAACGCCTTCGGTGACAGGGCGGTGATTTACTATGCAAGAATGCATCTTGACCGCTATATTGAATATCTCGAGGGACTGATTGCGAAAAATCAGAATATTCCGGAAAACACAAAGAAACTCAAGGAAGCAAAAGCTCTTGTTGAAGAAAGAGGCACTGCAATAAATCTTGCGGCAAGTCTCGTTATAATGCCCGATACCGATGCAAAGCTCAAAATTGCGGAATATCTTTATGCCGGTTCGGATCTCTCTGTTCTTTCGACGCTCTGTGCATCAGTGGGACTCATTTATGCCGGAGTATGCGACTGCATAGATGCAGGCTGTGATTATTTCAACCTCGGCGGAGTTGACGGCAGCTTTGAGGATCACCTTTCAAAGTTTAAAATCAAGTTCGTTCCTCATATTTTCGAATATGTCGGTGAATTTGATATGCCTGTTGACAAGTTAATGTATCTCGGATTTGAAAAGCTTTTGCCCACAGCCAAAAAGCTCATAAAAAAAGTCAGAAAGTGAGGCAATGAGAAAGAATGAAAAAAAGTAACGAAAATATCCTGACACGAATATTCAAAGATAACAAATACTGTTGGCTTGCTTTCGGCTGTTCGGCGGCTATTATGCTCATAGTCTATATCTGTTACAGCTTAATACCCTTCGGAGATGTTACCATACTGAGAATGGATCTTTATCATCAGTACGGCCCGCTTTTTGCCGAGCTTTATGACAGAGTAACCGAGTTTAAAAGCTTTTTCTATTCGTGGAATACCGGTCTCGGCAGCAGCTTCCTCGGAAACTTCTACAACTACCTTTGCAGTCCCATATCCATCGTAATGCTTATTTTCGGACATGAGAATATGCCCGAGGCTATAGCAACAATGATTTTACTGCAAGCTGCTCTTTCGAGTGCAAGCTTCTGCTATTATCTGAAAAAATCCTACGGTGAGCACTCCCCCATATCTGCCGCATTCGGTGTTCTATATTCGTTCTGCGGATTCTTCATTGCGTATTATTGGAACCTCATGTGGCTTGATGCTATGGTATTGTTTCCGCTCATGGTTCTCGGAATCGAGAAAATAATCAACGAGCGCAAGCCTGCCCTTTACATTTTCTCACTCGCCATGCTCCTGCTCACAAGCTATTACATGGGCTTTATGGCGTGCATTTTTGCAGTGCTCTATTTTCTTGTGTACTATTTCAGCCGCTACAACATCTCGGACACTACGAAAGTTCTCTGTGTCTATACCGATGCAGACGGAAATGAATATGTAAAGCTCAAGGACAAGATAAGATACAACTCTTTCATTTCAGACGGTTTTACATTTGCATTTTCGAGTATTGCCGGCGCTGCACTTGTAGCTTTTGCCCTTGTGCCGGTATATTTCATTCTTCAAAGCTGCTCCGCTACAAGCGGAACATGGCCCGAAGAAGTCAAATCATATTTTGACATTTTTGATTTTATTGCCAATCACCTTGCAAGCGTAACGCCTACAATCAGAAGCAGTGGAACAGATGTCTTGCCAAATGTTTACTGCGGAATCGGAACGATTATCCTCGTTCCGCTCTACCTGTTCTGTAAACGCATACCAATCAGAGAAAAGATCGCAAACGTTCTTCTTCTCGGGCTGCTGTATTTCAGCTTCAATCTCAACGTACTGAACTATATTTGGCATGCATTCCACTTCCCGAATGATCTGCCCTATAGATTCTCATTCATGTATTCATTCGTGCTGCTCACGCTCGGGTACAAGGCGTTTAAGCACATCACGGAATTCAGCGGCAAAGAAATACTCGGTGCCGGAATCGCCGTTTTGTCGGGAATAATCATAATCCAAAAAATAGGCTCTAAAAATGTTACCGAAACTACCGTTATCGTAAGTCTGCTTTTTGTTGTACTCTACACTCTCATTTTCTACCTTTTCTCTACCAAGAAGTATCAGGCAAGTGCAATGGCAGTGCTGATGCTCTGCTGTGTTTGTGCCGAATCCATAAGTGCCAATACCGACAATTACAGCATGGACAGAACAAAGTCGGAATACGCAGGAGACTACAAGGAATTCAGAGAGGTCAAGGACACGCTGGACGAATTGGAGGGCAACGACACCTATCGCATGGAGCTTACCTCTCTCAGGGCAAGAATGGATCCTGCGTGGTACAACTACAACGGCGCTTCCACCTTTTCATCCATGGCATATGAAAAGCTCTCCAATTTACAGGAACAGCTCGGACTTTTCGGAAATTATATCAACAGCTACACATACAACGCACAGACTCCCGTTTACAATTCCATGATGTCGCTCAAGTATATTGTTGACAACAACGAATATAATCCTCCGCTCAACACCAACCTCTACGAGCACGTTGTCTCATCAGGTAAGTTTAACGCTTATCGCAACAAGTATTACCTTCCGATTGCATACTGTGTAGACAGTAGCATTGAGCTTTGGAGCTATGATTCGGCAAATCCGTTTGACGTTCAAAATGACTACTTCTATCAAGCTACCGGAATAGAAGATGTATTCACTCCGCTCGAAATAAGCGATTCGTATTTCTATAACATCGATCCCATTATCATCGGACTTGATAGCGGATATATGAATTACTACAAAACTCAATCCGATGAGAGCGGTACAATCTCATTCACTCTTACACCGCAGACAACGCAGAATGTATATCTCTTCATTGAGTCTTCAGGAGTGGAGTATGTCACCGTTTCCGTTGGATATAACCAGTATTCTTATAATACCAGCCGTGAGTATATCTATGATATAGGCGAATGTGATGCCGGAACACCCATAACCGTGGAAATGACCGTAAAAGACACTTCAAACAGTGCTTCGCTCAATTTCTTTGCTTACGGCCTCGATATGGATAAGTTTGAGTCGGGCTACAAAAAGCTCAGTTCCGGTGCAATGTCAATAGAAAACTTTACGGATACAAAAATAACCGGCTCTGTCACCGCCGCAGAGGACTGTGTGCTTTACACCTCTATCCCCTATGATAAGGGCTGGAGCGTTACCGTAGACGGCAAGAAGGTTGATGAAAACGACATCGTTACCATTGGTGACGCATTACTCGGAGTTAAAGTCTCCAAGGGCGAACACACCGTCGAATTCAGCTTCACTCCGAGAGGTCTCGTTATAGGAAGTCTTATCTCCGTGTGTACGGCACTTATTCTGATTGCCATAGCAGCGCTTATCCGCAAAAAGAGAAAGAACGCACCGCAAGCTGTGGCAGTTCCTATTTCAGTCGAATCAAATGACGGCGACTCAATCGAATTATCCGAAATGACCTCGGACGATTCGGAAGATGACGTTAACGGAACTTTCACAGATGATGAATCCGACGAACAATAAAATATAGCTTTTCGGCGGCAGAGAGACTTCTCCCTGCCGCCGTTTTATAAAATATGTTATAATATCTGTAACGTTCTTGTGTTTTTTCAATCTAATAATCGAAAGGACGGTGAAAAAGTGACTGATTTTGAAAAGCTGTTTATCGAAAACTCTGATTTCATTTTTAAATACTTAATGAAACTCAGCAAAAGTGCTCCCATCGCGGAAGAGCTGACGCAAGAGACTTTTTCAGAGCATATATGAACTATGCACAGTGCGGAAAGCATAGAGGATTTATTCGTGAAAAAGGAGCTTTCCGACAAGGCTTTAGCCTGTCTGCACGAGCTTGAAGATCCGTATAAGGAAGTTTTTATGCTTTCGGTTTTCGGTGGATTTTCACTCAAGGAGATAAGCAGTATTTTTAACAAAAGCGAAAGCTGGGCAAGAGTTACTTTTTACCGTGCAAAACAAAAGCTTTTGGAAAGGGTGGGAAAACAAAATGGATTGTAATGTTATCAAAGATTTAATGCCTCTGTACATTGACGGATGTTGCTCAAAAAAAGCGGCGAGCTTGTCGAGGAGCATATTGCTGCTTGTCCCGAGTGCAAATCGTTTTTTTGAGAGCATGAAGACTCCGTCAGATATAACAACCGTAGCAACCGCTCCGAAAAAGATGAAAAAGCTCAACGACCGGAAAGCCTCGGTTCTTCAATCCGTGTTGCTCTTTATATCGTTTGCCGTAATTACCCTCGGCGTTTATTTTGAATCCAAAACAGCCTCGGGTTTTTCAAACGGTTTATGGGCTTTTTCGATTGTGATTCCGGCAACGGGATTCATGCTGTCGCTTGCAAACCGGTATTTCATAAGACTGTATAAGAGCAAGAAATGTTTTTCCACTTCTTCTCTCCTTGTAACACTCGCTATTACCGCCTTTGCCTATATCTGGTCATGCTTTCATTATTAAATAAACATAAGGGAAATAATCGAACTTGCACAAAGTGTAAACACATTGGATGTTCTTAAATTTACAGTCCTTTCTCCCTTCTTTGGAAGTGCTGTTTTACCTGTTGCGGCAAGCTGTACACTTTCAAAGCTCTTATCAAACCTGTATGCAAAAATGATTGGAAAAGAACAGGAGCAATAACATGCAAAAAATACTTATAAAACTAACATACCTGTTATTCGTGCTGCAAGCTTTACTTCCGATAGGTACTTTGGCAGCAGCCTGTTTCGGATACAGCTTTGAACTTGTAAGCTACTCCCCTTTTGCCATGCTTATAGCAATCAGTGCAGTCCTCGCTTTCATTCTTTCGTTTTTTGTAAAACCCAAACGCAGCTTGATTTTTTCGCTTCTTTTGCCTTGTTCACTCATAAACACACTTATCTATACATTCAAATGCAGCAGCAAACCTTCGACAATATGCATGATTATTTGCGCAATCTGCTGTTTGTTTTTAACGCTGAAATTCACAGCACCTATTGTATCAAAGATTTTATCTGTTACACTTTCCGCTTTGATTGCCGTCCCGACAGGCATCGCAATATTTGTAACACTTGTTTTCGGGAATATAGTATCAATCGCCGTTGTACAATCAGCGGATTCACCCGACGGCACGAAATATGCTCAGATAATAGATAACGATCAAGGTGCTCTCGGCGGAAATACGATTGTAAACGTATACGAACGGAAAGGTTTTGACGCTCGTGTTTTCAAAGTCTCCAAAAAGCCGAGCAAAATATATCAAGGCGAGTGGGACGAATTCAAAAGCATGGAAATGTATTGGAAAGACGATAATACGCTGATTATAAATTCAACCGAATACAAAACAAGCTGACAATCCGGCATCGCTTTGCGATGCTTTTTTCATTATAATTTTAAACTCGTTTTTAATTTTATTAACTTTGTTTGAACATTTATATAAATCTGTTGACAAGTTTCTTTTCCGAGTATAGAATGAAATCAGAGTTGAAAAGGAGCTGATAACCAATGAAGAAAACACTTTACAGCTTGATGCTCAGTGACGAGGTTGTTCGTGAAGCGGATCGTCTCGCACACCAAAACGGCACAAACAGATCAAATCTAATAAATCAGATACTCGCTGAACACTTTGGTCTGACCACTCCTCAGCGGCGAATAAATGACATTTTTCGTGCCATCGAGGACTCGCTTGCATCATATGGGCAATTAGTTCCGTTCTTTGCACCTAACGACCTTACGATGTCGCTAAAAAGCAGTCTTGAATACAAATACCGTCCGACCGTAAAATACGAAGTCGAGCTTTATGAAAACGGTCTCGATTCCATCGGCGAGCTTTCGGTGATATTCAGAACACAGAGCGCCGCTCTCATTGCAGATATGACGGAATTTTTCCGACTTTGGCATTTGATAGAGCAAAAGTATCTGCCGCACTACGGTGTTCGCAGTGTAAAATACGGACTGTATGACAATAAGTTTTGCAGAAGCATAAGTGTTCCGACACAGAACATATCAACAGACGAATTGGCATACGCCCTTTCGGGATATATAGAGCTTTTTGATAAGCTGATGAAAAATTTCCTCGCAGGCAGATATTCTGCTTGCGATGTTGAACGCTGTTATGCCGATTATATCGCAAAGCAGCAGATAATAATATAATCAAGGTGATTTTATGAACACTCAGAATTTTACTCAAAAGACAATAGAAGCAATTCAAAACGCACAGAATATAGCACGTGAAAACGACAACCAAGCACTCCAGCCCGAACATCTTTTATATTCCTTGCTCGATCAGGATGGTGGACTTATCCCATCGCTTTTCGGCAAAATGGGCGTTGACTGCAACGCCGTGCTCGCAGAGCTGGACTCTTATATCTCAACGCTTGCCAAGGTTTCCGGCGGAGAGATGTATCTTTCTTCGGACACAGACAGAACCCTGCGTGCGGCAGAAAAGGTCGCCAAGAGCATGAACGACGAATATGTATCGGTTGAGCACCTTATGCTCGGCATATTCGCAAATATGACACCCACCATACGCAAGATATTCAACGCTCACGGCATCACAAAAAACACCTTTGCTCAAGAGCTTTCAAAGGTAAAAACCGGCCCGGTAACCAGCGACAATCCCGAGAGTACTTATGATGCACTTTCAAAATACGGCACCGATCTTGTAAAACGTGCGAGAGATAACGAGCTTGATCCTGTTATAGGGCGTGATACGGAAATACGAAATGTTATACGCATACTCTCGAGAAAAACCAAGAACAACCCTGTTCTCATAGGTGAGCCCGGAGTTGGTAAAACAGCTATTGCAGAGGGACTTGCACAGCGTATCGTGCGTGGCGATGTCCCCGAGGGGCTTAAAGACAAAACGGTTTTCAGCCTTGATATGGGTGCGCTTATTGCAGGAGCAAAATACAGAGGCGAATTTGAAGAACGCTTAAAGGCGGTACTTGAGGAAATCAAGAAGTCTGAGGGTAAAACCCTGCTGTTTATTGACGAGCTGCATACGATAGTCGGTGCAGGCAAAACCGAGGGCAGTATGGATACCGGAAATCTTTTGAAGCCGATGCTTGCACGAGGTGAACTGCACTGTATAGGCGCTACTACTCTTGACGAATACCGTAAATACATCGAAAAGGATGCTGCACTTGAACGCCGTTTTCAGCCCGTAATGGTAAACGAACCCACAGTAGAAGATACCATATCCATACTCAGAGGTCTCAAGGAGCGTTACGAGGTCTATCACGGAGTTCGTATTCAC
Organism: uncultured Clostridium sp.; assembly: GCA_964386035.1. Classification (GTDB taxonomy): domain Bacteria; phylum Bacillota; class Clostridia; order Oscillospirales; family Acutalibacteraceae; genus CAG-177. The sequence goes on from CAYLQT010000006.1 coordinate 100,037, forward strand.
GACAGTGCAATAGTTGCCGCCGCTACCCTTTCCGACAGATATATTTCAGACAGATTCTTGCCCGACAAGGCTATCGATCTCGTGGACGAAGCGTGTGCATCAATACGCACTGAGATAGACTCCATGCCCTCGGAGCTTGATGATATTCGCCGCAAAATAATGCAGCTCGAAATTGAAGAAATGGCTCTGAAAAAAGAAACCGATAAGCTTTCTCAAGAAAGACTCGAAAAGCTCGGAGCGGAGCTTGCCGAATACAAGGACAGCTTCAATGAAATGAAATCTCGCTGGGAAAAAGAAAAGCAGAGCGTTGATGAAGTTAAGCGGCTTAAATCCGAGATTGAGCAGTTGCATGCAGACATAGAAAACGCACAGCTCAACTATGAATATGAAAAAGCGGCAAAGCTGAAATATTCCGACCTCCCCTCGCTCGAAAAACGTCTTGCCGAGGCTGAAAAGCAGAGCGAACAGCACAGCGAAAATACACTTGTTCATGACACTGTTACCGAAGAAGAAATAGCGTCCATAGTAGCCAAATGGACAGAAATACCTGTGGCAAAGCTCATGGAAGGCGAAAGAGAGAAGCTTTTACATCTCGATAAAGTTATTCACGAGCGTGTTGTTGGGCAGGATGAGGCAGTTCAGAAGGTTACAGAAGCGATTTTGCGTTCCCGTGCCGGTATCTCCGACCCCAATAAGCCGATAGGAAGCTTCCTCTTTCTCGGCCCAACGGGTGTTGGTAAGACCGAACTTGCCAAAGCACTTGCCAACTGCCTGTTTGACGATGAGCACAACATGGTGCGTATCGACATGACCGAATACATGGAAAAATACTCGGTATCACGCCTCATCGGAGCACCTCCCGGATATGTCGGATATGACGAGGGCGGTCAGCTAACAGAAGCCGTTCGCCGCAAGCCGTATTCGGTAGTCCTGTTTGACGAGATAGAAAAGGCTCATCCCGATGTGTTCAACATTCTGCTTCAGGTTCTCGATGACGGTCGTATAACCGACAGTCAGGGCCACACGGTTGATTTTAAAAACACCATAATAATACTGACCTCGAACCTCGGCAGTCAGTATCTGCTCGACGGCATTGATGAAAGCGGAAACATCTCGGATGAAGCGAGAGAGGACGTTATGAACGAACTTCGCCACAGTTTCCGTCCCGAGTTTTTGAACCGCCTCGATGAGACCATATTCTTCCGTCCGCTTACAAAAGAGAACCTCAACGGTATAATTGATATTATGCTCGAGTCGCTCAAAAAGAGGCTTGAAGAAAAAGGACTCACACTTGAAGTTACCGCATCGGCTAAAGAGCTTGTTATCGAGCGTGGCTATGACCCTGTCTACGGTGCTCGACCTCTTCGCAGATATCTGCAAAGCAGTCTTGAAACTCTTGTGGCGAGAAAAATACTCTCGGGTGACATAGGCATCGATTCCACTATAACTGTAGATATCGAAAACGGTGAGCTTGTTTGCAAATAACCGAATAAATGCGAAACTGCCGACTGAGCAAACAGTCGGCAGTTTCCATATATTGGAGATATGAGAACAGAAAGTGTCAAATTTACAAATTACAGCTCAAGCGTGTTATGCCAAAAATCAGTAACCGTTATACGTTTAAGTTATAATCTGTGTTAAGTATATCACAGCAAACACAAAAAATCAATGCTTTTTCATTTATTTTTCAATACGGTTCAAAAGTTTTAGAAAACCGCCGACACATCTCTGCATCGACGGTTTAACCTATTCGACTATTCCCTCGAGGAAATCCGTCTCCTTGACAGTTCCGGCAGAAGATATGCGGAATGTCTTTATCTGATTATGACCGAAATCGGCGGTAAACCTTGCGTTAAACTCTTCGCAAACGATGTTCACCGTAGAGTCGATTCCTTTAGTTTCATAGAAACGCATGATACAATCGCCGCTACCGTCCTCGCACAGCTTAAACGCAGTCATAACTATATTATCCGCATCTACACTTATATAGCTCTTTCTCTGAGGCAAAGCACCCTTGTGGAAGCTCTCAGGTACAGCCACGGGACGAACATTAAATATTACACCCTCCTTCGTGACCTCACTTGCCTCAGCTTCACCGTCACAGACATAGATACCGTATTCAAACCTCTGTATACCCTCATCGGTGAAGTTGAAGTTTGCAGGCGGACGGTTAGAATAGTGGTCGGCAAAAATAACATTTCTTATCACCGTCAGACGAAGATCGTTTTCGGGACAGTCATAGGAATACTTTGAGTCGTTGAGAATCGCCAGCGTTCTTCTTCCGCCGTCTGTAAAGCTTATTGCTCCCCAACGGCTCGCAGGCTCTTCTTCACCGTTTACAGGGCGTTTGATATATCCTGCCGGTATCTCATATGTATTTATAAGCTCACTGCCCGCAACAGGGAAACTCATTTTCAACAGAGTAAACTTTTCTGTCCACAACGCCTTACACTTTACTCTGAGGGTCTTTTGATCACTTGCAAGAATAAAGTCCTGAACGAGATAGGAGCTGCCGAAAGTATGTTTCGTTCTCACAACCGCTCGAGCACCGCCGTTTTCCACAAGCTCGATTCTATCAAGCTTCATTATGCCTTTAATTTTATGGAATGTGAAAACATTGTGCGCCCAAGTATCGGTCTCATGGTCATCAATGACTGTCGGGATACCTATCGGCTTATCCTGTGAAGCGTAATCATATCCGTGCACCTTATCGAAAAGCGAGGTTATAAAGCCCGTTTCGGCATCGAATTTTACGGCAAGATATTTGTTCTCAATCGCAAGTCCTTCTGCCTTAATATCACTATCGGGAGAGAAACCGACAGAATCGTTTTCTCGCATAAATTTGAGCCAATACACGGCATATCCGAGTGCAGGCACCTGTGCCATAAATACGGTATCGAGGTGCGTATCATTTGAGCGTGAGGAACGGACATTGCTGAAAACAACATAATTTCCACTGTCGTCCTTGACATCAACAGACGGATGATAAGTCCTCACCGGCACATTCACAGGGAAAGAGAGCGGATTGAAAACTATCACGGGATGAGGAAAATCGACTGCCGAATGTCCCCTGACCTCACAGACAGGATCGGAAACTCCGTCTATCCAAGTATCAATTCTGCGTGCAATTCGCAGGAATGCTTCGTTTTGTATTCTATCCGAAATAGTGAGAGCATGACCCATAGTTGCATTCACATCGTCATACGCTTCAATTATCGAACAACCGCAGAGAATATCATGGAACTGGTTAAAGCAGACATCACGCCACGCCTCTTTAAACTCCTCGGTTCTGTCTCGCATTTTTGCGGTCTTTGTAGCTACGGTTGCAAAGGCTTCCGAGGAATACAGCGAGTTTTCAAGCTTTCTGTTAAGAGACTTCACAAGGCTTGTTGCGGAATAGCAACCGCTTGCATGGTGCTGTAAATCATCCTTCCAAACGGGAAGCTCGATTTTTTCAAGACAGAGTGACTCAAAGAACCTGTCGGGATCAGAGAATACCATATCATGATAACCGTCTTTTACAAGGACTTCTCTTAAATATTCAATGCTCCCCCTTGTCGGGCCGCCACCGTGATTTCCAACGCCGTAGAAGAGCATCATACCGTGATTCTCTTCTCTCATTATTTCCTCGCTGATATCACGTTTTTCGTCGATGAAGCGGTTATTTCCGGACTCATAGCTTCTCGGTATCTTAAAGGTAGGAACACTCGAGCCATCGATGCTTTTCCAGTTGAAGACATTGGGTATATTCGCATTTTCGTGCGGCCCGGGACGCATGAAAACATAAGCGTTCATTCCGCCCTGACGTACAAGCTGAGGTAGCATACCATTATGTCCAAAGGAGTCAACATTGTATCCTGTTTTGCAAATTCTGCCAAACTTTTCATAATAGTAAAGCTGCGAATAGAGAGCCTGACGGGCGAAGCTTTCTCCCGACGGGATATTGCAGTCGGGCTGTACCCACCAACCGTTCACAGGCACCCAGCGTCCCTCTTTAACCCTCGCACGTATCTCTTCAAACATATCGGGATCGATTTCCTCGACCCATTTGTAGTAAGAAGCGGATGAGCACGTGAAAATAAAGTCGGGATACTCCTTGAGTCTGTCCAACGCACTGCGGAATGTTTGTAAAACCTCACCGCAACCCTCCTGCCAACGCCAAAGCCATATTGGGTCAAGATGAGCATTACCGATAAGGTGAATTTTTGATTCGTTTGCCATATTTATCCTCCTGAAATCCGTTTTTCTTCCAGGAAAATGATAACAGATATTCACGATATATTCAACGCTTTTAAATAAATTTCATATCTATATGTTGCATTTTCTTATAATAATACTTGCTTATCCATTTAACTTTGATATGCGAGTGTGTGATTGTATTCTTCGGTTCGCTGCTCGAACTAAATACAATAGTATTCAATGCGGTTCGGTATCCGTATCAGGCTAAAAAAAAATGAAAAAATATCACACAAGCACTTGAAAAGCCATAAAAATGTGGTATAATATCACCGAAGCCATAAAAAGCTTCTATCTCCATACTTAGGGCAGCCTTCCTCACCCCAAGGCTGCCCTACCCCATCAAATAAAAAAGACTGCAAGCTCATCAACGATACGAACTTGCAGTCTTTATTTTTACTTTTTACTCTTCTGTGAGCTTATAATGTCTGATATAAATTCCGACTACTCTATCGTAATCTATAATATGCAGGAAGCTTCCGTCTGCCATGGGATATACAGTCATACCCTCAGCCTCATTTCCGTTGAGTCCGGGAAGTGTGCGTTCGCAAACAACTGTAGTTTCTCCGTTGAAAACATCCACACAATAAACGGTATCCGTATTTTCACCGTTATCACTCGAAAGATAAAGCTTGTTATTATAAACATCGCCGCCCTGGATTCTTGTAACACCCTGAGAAAGCTCAATATATCCAACAAACTCCATTGTGTTAAGATCGAACTTTGCAATCTTGCTCACATTTTTAAACGGAGAGCAATAGAGCAACTGGTTATCTGCATCAACGGCGCACCACGGAATACCGTTGGGCAAAACCGATACAGGCAATTCGTAAACCTTGACAGCCTTAAGGGTCTTGCAGTCATATGTTATAACAAGCGGATGATCCTTAGTGCTATTCTCAACCGCAGCATAGATAAGTCCGTTGTAATATCCGATTCCACCCACATGGTTGCTGTCATAAGCATCACGGTACTTTTTCGGAATAACGTTAAGCTTTTTGTCAACGAGAGAAAAGTCATCTGCCTTCCATTTTGCAAGGCCTGTCATATTAACGGCAGTCATTGCGCCTGAGGTGTAATAATACTCACCGTCGGTAGTGATACCTTGACCGGTGTACATTGCCTTTTCGAGAATAACCTTATCGGTCTTGACGAGCTCCACGCCGGGAGTTGCGGTAGGGATACCAAAACCAACTATAAAGGTAATAACCATACACAATGCAGTTAGTGCAGCCCAAAATCTCGTAAAGGGTTTAAATAAGTTTTGCATACGAATCTTCCTTTCATAAGAAAATAACATTCCTGTATTATTTTACATATTTATCCCGATATTGTCAATACATACGGTATCGCTCAAAAAAGTTTCACGGTTCAATAAAGCCTTCTTCTGCATAGACTTTTTTAAAAAAAGTATTGACAAATCCGTACCGTTTGGTATAATAGATAGCGTCCTTAGGACAATTTAATATTTGGGGGTATAGCTCAGCTGGGAGAGCGCTTGAATGGCATTCAAGAGGTCAG
>CAYLQT010000007.1:0-92422 GCA_964386035.1 uncultured Clostridium sp.
CCACAGGCAAGACTTTTTCCGAGGATTATGTGCACGCTCTCAGAAACGAGGCGGCACAGCCGTATCCGAAAGGGTAATGCTGCTCTTGCTATTTCTCCGTGAATTTTTTGCGGTAAGCGGAAGGTGAGCTTCCGTCGGGCAACAAAAAAGGAAGATGCATGGAGCATCTTCCTTTTGCCGTTTGATTGTTAAACGAAATCTTTGAGGCTGTTGTAAAGTCCTGTGTTGACGAAGTTGCCGTCTGTACGCATTGCCGAGCCCCATTTTGTTTTTATAGTTTCAAAATCATCGTTCTTTATGTCTGCTCGTCCGTCTCCGGTCTTGCTGCCCACGATGAACCAGTCGGAGGTGTCGGCACCGTAGCCGAAGCCCTTGTATGACCAAACAGTCCAACTGAAGTGCGAGTCGTTAAAGAGGCCGAGCACACAGTCCCATGTTGCACTGCCTGCGGGCTTGAATTCGCCTATGTAGAGGGGCACATTGTACGGATAAAGCTTGGCGAAGAATACAAGGAATCTGAATTCAAGGTTGCTGTTGTTGTAGAGATGAAGCTGATAAACAACATTCGTCCAACCGATGAACCACGGGGCAGGCAGATTGTAAAGTCTCCAAATTCCCTCCATAGTCATTATGTGATCGGGATCAACTTCACGAATAGCCTTGTAAAGGCGGTTGTAGACCGAAATAGTCATAATGTTATTTTTTTCGAGGTATGAGGTGACATCGCAGTTCGGCTCGTTGAGCAGGTCATACATTGCAACTGCCGGATTGCCGCTGAAGCGTGTGGCGATGGCGACCCAAAGCTCAACTGTGAGTGTTCTCCACTCCTCGGCCTGACTTGTCATCTTGAACAGACCGCAGTCACCGACTTTGCCGCAGTGATCCTTTGCATTCTGATAGCCGGGTGCACCGTGCATATCGAGGATAACGTAAAGACCTCTCTTCGAGCATTCGGAAACTATCCAGTCGAGGCGGCTGAAATCCCAGTTGCCGCTTTCGTCGAGAATCTTGGTGCCCTTGTCGTCATAGTAGAAGTTGCGGAACCAGAAGGGGACGCGGACGCAGTTGAAGCCCAACTCCGCAATATAGTCAAGGTCATATTCGGTGATCCAGTTGTCCTGATAGGTGTTGATCAGCTCGTAGGCTTTATCCTGTCCGAATCGCTCGGTGAGGATGTTGAGTGTGGTGATGTTGTCCTCCGAGTTTTCAACAGGGGTCATCCAGCTTTCGTTTATAAGCCAACCGCCGAGGTTTACACCTCTGAGAACGACCTCTTCTCCACGCTCGTTGTAGATTTTTTTGCCCTTTGTGTGCAGCATGTCCTCGCTTGTGAATTCACTGCGTGTTGCCGCTTTGCCGTTACTTTTTTCGGCAAATGCAGGCAGGCACAGAGAACCGACTGCAAGCACAAAGCACATAATTGCACTTAGTATTCTGAGTAAAGTGTGTCTTTTCATGTTCCGTCTCCTTAAATCTATACCCGTAAAAACGGATTTGTTCGATTGCATAATAACATTTATTTTCGGGCTTGACAATAGGGGTTTCGATATTTTTAATAATGTTTATTTTTGGTATACAATTTAATTCTATATACGAAGTATGGATTGCTTATGTATTTTCTTCAAACTCTTGCTTTAAATGAGAAAATATTATATACTGAACCGAGAATATAATAGTTAAGGAGACTGTTATGGAGCGTATACTTACCGAAAAACGAAGCTTTATTGATGAGTTCGGCAGAGAGCGTATTTTTTACGGCGTGAATATTGTCGATAAACGCAAATCGTGCGATGACAATAAGTTCGGATTTGTTATTGACGACGCTTTCCTCGACGATATGACCGCAAATGGACTTGACCTCATCCGTTTGGGTACTACATGGAGCATGGTAGAGCCTAAGCCGGGCGAATATAATGATGCGTATCTCGATGATATGTACCGTATATTCGACCTCTGTGCCGCTCACGGAGTCTATGTCCTGTTTGATATACATCAGGATCTCTATTCCGCTTATTGCTATGATGTTTGCGGCGACGGTGCGCCCGAGTGGGCGACTATTACAGACGGACTCAAGACCGCCAAAGCCAAGTTTGTCTGGGCAGAGGGATATTTCTGGGGCAAGACCACCCACCGTGCGTTTGATAATTTCTGGAACAACCGTGAGTATAACGGCAAGGGTCTCATAGACTGGTTTGCCGCAATGTGGCAGCATATAGCCGTTCGTTTTGCCGATCATCCGGCACTCTTCGGTTTCGATATGTTGAACGAACCCTTCCTCGGCTCGGACGGCGGCAAGCTTTTCAAGAAGCTTATTGCAACCGCTGTGGGTACGGTGCTTACGGATAAGCGTGTCAAATGCACTAAGCTTGTCAGTGATTTTCTCAATAAACAGCGCCGTGACGAAGTAAAATATCTCGATCAGATAACGGGCGAGGTTCTCTCCGATGTTACATATAAGGCAGGATACGAATATGTCAGGAAGTTTGATGTGGAGAAGTATTGGCCCTTCCTCAACAAGGTCTCGTCCGCAATCAGAGAGGTGACAGATAAGGGCGTTCTCGTTATGGAGAATTGCTATTGGTCAAACACCTGCATCCCGTGCTCAACGCCTGCGATAGAGGTCAACGGAGAGAGGGAAAAGAATTTTTGCTTTACTCCTCACGGCTATGATTTCATGGTTGACACTCCGCAGTATAAGTATGCAAGCAACGACCGTGTCGGAGCAATATTCGAGCAGCACGCCAAAACACAGGATAGGCTTGATTCTCCCGTGCTCGTAGGTGAGTGGGGCGGCTTCGGCGGCGAGGGTGAGGACTGGCTTCCTCATATTGAGTTCCTCGTCAATTTCTTTGAGGCGCACAAGTGGGGCTTTACCTATTGGCATTATGTTGACGATATGTTTAACAGTCCGCTTATGAAGGTGCTCAGCCGTCCGCATCCCGTGGCAGTCGGCGGCAGAATCAATTCATACGGCTTTGATTCAAAGACACAGGCGTTCAGCCTCAGCTTTGAAGCGGATGCAAATTGCACCGCACCTACGGAAATATATATCCATAAGCCCGCAAAATCCGTAGAGGGTTGTGAGTATGAACAGCATGAGCTCAAAAACGGTGCCGCAAAGCTCGTTATAAAGCCTGCTTCGGGTACAGTCAATGTCAAAATAACCTTCTGAGAAAACGGTTAGACGATACAGTAAAAGCTCCGTGCAAACAGCACGGAGCTTTTTTGTATGCCGCAAAGCCGAGTAAATACAGTCTTTGTATAAAACGCAACCGCCGTCTGCTTTCACAGGCGGCGGTTGACTTTATTACGCTTTAGCTTTGTTTGTGCAAACGGTTTTATTCGTCCTTGCAGCCGAACTTCTCATTATATGCCTTGATGCACTTGTCGATTATGTCTATTGCAACCTCACGGCCGCACAGCTCCTTGACTATCGTCTCCTTGCCCTCGAGCATCTTGTAAACGCTGAAGAAGTGCATTATCTCATCGAGAATGTGTCTGGGCAGGCTGTTTACATCCCTGTATGCGTTGTAGTTTGGGTCGCGGTCGGGTATGGCGATTATCTTTTCGTCAATAGATTCGCTGTCGATCATCTTGATAACGCCTATGGGGTAGCACTTGACGAGCGTCATGGGGAGTATTTCCTCACTGCATATTACAAGCACATCCAGCGGATCATCATCGTCTGCGTATGTGCGTGGAATAAAGCCGTAGTTTGCCGGATAGTGTGTGGAGGTGTAGAGCACACGGTCGAGCTTCAGCATACCCGTTTCCTTGTCCATCTCGTATTTGTTTTTGCCGCCCTTTGAAATTTCGATGCAGGCAACGAAATCGTCACATTTTATTCTCTCGGGTGCAATGTCGTGCCAAATATTCATCATACTTTTCTGTCCTCCGATTTTTTATTTAATTATAGCTCAAAACGGGCGACAAATCAATACAAAGTCGGCTTTTGCAATTCTTCCGTCTTGCAAAATTTTGTTTAGTATATTATAATGTTCAGAGAACGGAGTGAGTTTTTTGAGTAAAGTAAGACACTACGATAAATATAAATTCAAGCAGGATGTTCTCGGCTCGCTTACAGCGGTCGGTTGGATATTCCCGTTAGCGTTGGCGTTCGGCAGCAATTCGCCGTTCGGCACGGCGGCAGGAATCATAGGTGCCATTGCCGCATGTATAATCGGCGCAGGTAATTCCAAAAAAATACCGATGCCACATGTTGAGGTGTTTGCGGTGCTGTTTTGTGCGGCGAATGCGATAGGTGTGTCGGGTGCTATGCTTTCGTGCATAATCGCAGGAGCAATACTCCTGTTTGTTGCGACTCTTCAGTTTAATAAGTCGTTTTTTATAATTCCGCCCGAAGCGTTCGGCGCAATCACTTTTATAATCGCCGCAGTGCTGTGCATAACACAGGTGAATTACTACTTCGGCATAGGTGTTCCGGTGGGCAGTGCTCTGGATACTCTTATGGCGTACCGTTCTTTCGGTTTCCATGCGAATTGGCGTGGCGTGCTTTACGGCACGATAACGCTCGTTGTCATGATAACTTATCCGATAAAATTCAAAAAGCTGAGTAAGCGTGTTCCGGCACCTGCCGTGGCACTCGTCGGCACCACCTTGCTCAATCTGCTTCTCAACCCGTCAGCGGAGACCACCGCAATAGATGAGGTGGGCGAGTTCATGTCCTCTGTAACGTATCTGTTTGTGGGCAAGATAAGTATATATGATGTTACCCATGCGAAGTTTATTCCGGCATTGTTTTTTGCGTGGGCATTGGTCGTTGTGCTTGTTGCGGACACGCTGCTGCATGAAGAAAAGCTGTCTGCCGTCCACTATTCGCTGGCTTTTAAGGGAATGCGGTCGCTTGTGTGTCCGCTGTGCGAGGGTATGACCGTCAGCGATGACGATTCATATGGAGAAACAAGGCTTACAAGTTTATTTGCCGCCGTTTTGATGATACTGTTGGCGTTAGTTGCAAAGCCGTTTATAATGCGTGTTCCCATTGCCACTCTTGCGGTTATAATCATATGCACCGCATGGCAGAGAGTGCGGTTCAAGTTTATTCAAAAAAGTCTGTCCAAGGGTAAAATTGCGGCAAAGATTGCTGTCTTTATCGTCATATCGGTACTCGGAATTTTTTGGAATTTTATTGCAGTGATAGATGTTGCTTCAATCGTGGTGCTTATTTATTGCTTCGTCGCCCGTGCCAAAAAGAAAAATAAAGCAGAAAGTGAAATGTAATCAAAGCCGCCTGAGGGCGGCTTTTTTTATTCTTTAGTCAATCAAACCGTGATTATGCACAGTTTTTAAGTCGATTTTTTGTTCGATATGTAGACTTTTTCTTAAAAACCTTACAAAAGGGTTACAAAAACGGCAATATGTGTTATAATAATTACGGTTAAGGGGATAGCCCCTAAAAGCTTACTACCGTTAATCGGAGGAATTGTTGTGGAAATAGCAAGAAAAGAATATTCGTTTAAATCGGCAACCGGTCTTTGTGACATTTTTGCTCGCTCGTGGGCACCGGCGGATAAAAACAGCGTCAAGGCAATTTTTCAGATAACGCACGGCATGGCGGAGCACGGCGAGCGCTATGAACGCTTTGCAAAGACTCTGTGTGAGCACGGCTATGCAGTTTTTGTTCAGGATCATATCGGCCACGGAAAATCTGTTGAAGCTGATGAGGATCACGGCTATTTCGGAGAGAAGGACGGCTGGAGAGATTTTGTTATCGATTGCCGTTCGCTTACCGATATTGCCCGTGAGGAGTATCCCGAAAAGCCTGTTGTGTTCTTCGGACACAGCATGGGTTCATTCATTGCGAGAAATTATACTGCCAAGTATAACGATGTTCAGGCGGCGATTTACTGCGGAACAAGCGGCAAGAATCCTGCCGCACCCATTGCGATAAAGCTTGCCAACCTCGTTGCAAAGAGCAAGGGCAGCCGCCATAAGAGCGAGTTTATCAACAATCTCGCTTTCGGCACTTATAATAAGAAGTTTGACAAGCCCAAGACCGAGTTTGACTGGCTTACAAGGGATGAGGCTGAGGTTCAAAAGTATATCGACGATGAGTATTGCGGCTTCCTATTTTCCGCCGCAGGCTACAGAGATCTGTTCTCGGTTCTTAATTCCGTTTCGGGTAAGGATTGGTATACGAGGCTTTCCACCGATATTCCCGTTCTTGTTGTCTCCGGCTCAATGGATCCTGTCGGTGACTATTCAAAGGGAGTAACTCAGGTTGCTGAGGATCTCAAGGCAACAGGCCACGATGTCACCCTCAAGCTGTTTGAGGATGACAGACATGAGATACTCAATGAGCTTAACCGTGATGAAGTTGAGGCTTATATTGCCGATTGGGCGGACGCAGCTCTTAAAAAGGAAGCAGATAAGTCCGAAGAAGCAGCCGAATAAGTTTAAAAGCAAGTGTGGCAGGGGCGGTTTTACCCCTGCCCTCATCTTTTTACTATTAACCTATTGACATAGTATGTAAATGGGTATATAATCTCCATAGCTCATATAGAAAGAGTGTTTGAGCATAATGATATTTGAGAGGAGATAGATATAAATGCGTACTATCTATGTTGATAATGCGGCAACGACCAAGACGAGCCGCACTGCTATAGAAGCCATGCTGCCCTATATGGACAAGGTTTACGGCAATCCGTCAAGCCTTCATTCCGTTGGGCAGGAGGCCGCCGATGCTTTGCGGCAGGCGAGAGCCGATGCGGCGGCGGTAATAGGCTGTGAGCCGAGTGAGATAACCTTTACCTCGGGCGGCAGTGAAGCCGATAATCAGGCGATTATCTCTGCGGCACTTATCGGTGCAAAAAAAGGCAAGAAGCATATAATCTCCACCGCATTTGAGCATCATGCGGTTCTGCATACGCTGAAGAAGCTTGAAAAAGAGGGTTTCGAGATAACACTTCTCGATGTTCATGAAAACGGAATGGTTTCGGCCGAGCAGGTAGCCGATGCAATTCGTGAGGACACCTGCCTTGTCACGATTATGTATGCCAACAATGAGATAGGCAGTGTTCAGCCGATTGCCGAGATCGGCGCAGTGTGCAAGGAGAAGGGCGTTATCTTCCATACCGACGCTGTTCAGGCGGCAGGTCATCTGCACATCAATGTAAAAGATGAAAATATTGATATGCTGTCGCTTTCGGCGCATAAGTTCCACGGCCCCAAGGGCGTGGGAATACTCTATGCACGCAGAGGAATAAGGCTTACTAATATCATTGAGGGCGGCGCACAGGAGCGTGGCAAGCGTGCCGGCACGGAGAATATTCCCGGAATAGTCGGAATGGTTGCGGCTCTCAAGGAGGCGAATGCTAATATTGACGAAAACGCCGCCAAGATCTCCGCACTCAGGGACAGGCTTATTGAGGGCATCGGTAAGATTCCACATAGTGCATTGAACGGCGACCGTGTGAGCAGACTGCCCGGCAATGTCAGCTTTTGCTTCGAGGGTATAGAGGGTGAGTCACTGCTGCTTCTGCTCGATGCAAAGGGTATATGTGCATCATCCGGCTCCGCCTGCACCTCGGGTTCGCTTGACCCGAGCCATGTTTTGCTTGCTATAGGCCGTCCGCATGAGGTTGCTCACGGATCTTTGAGACTTTCACTCAGCGAGGAAAACACGCAGGAGGAAGTCGATTATATAATTGAGGAGACCGCAAAGGTTGTTGAATATCTGAGAAATCTTTCACCTGTGTGGAAGGATCTTGTGAACGGAAAAAGACAGTTTATGTTCTGAGAGGAGAATTGAAATGGCATTATACAGCGATAAGGTTATGGATCATTTTGCAAATCCCCGCAATGTCGGTGAGATAGCCGATGCGGACGGTGTCGGTGAGGTCGGCAACGCAAAGTGCGGAGATATTATGAAGATATATCTTAAAATCAAGGACAATGTTATCGAGGATGTCAAATTTGAAACCTTCGGCTGTGCAAGTGCAATAGCCTCGTCCTCAATGGCGACCGAGCTTATAAAGGGCAAGACGGTCGAGGAGGCACTTGCCGTCACCAATAAGCAGGTTGTGGACGAGCTGGACGGATTGCCGGCACATAAATTGCATTGCTCCGTGCTTGCGGAGGAGGCTATTAAGTCCGCTGTTAAGGATTATTACGATAAGAACGGTATTGAGTATGATCACAGCCTGTTCCCCGATTGCGAGAGCTGTGAGAGTTGCCGCATGGTGTAATATGAAAAATAAGTTTGAATTTCGGAGGTCGGTTGAATGATAGTCTCAAGCAGAGGCAGATACGCCTTGAGAGTTATGACGGATCTTGCCGAAAACGGAGCTGTGGACGGAATTTTTATTCCGCTCAAGGAGATAGCCGAGCGAGAACAACTGTCCCTCAAATACCTTGAGAATATTATGACCACACTCTCAAAGGCAGGACTTGTCGAGGGTGCACACGGCAAGGGTGGCGGCTACAGGCTGAAAAGAAAGCCTGTAGAATACAAGGTAGGGGAGATACTTCGACTCACCGAGGGGTCACTTGCTCCCGTGTCGTGCGTGGAGAGTGGCTGTATACCGTGTGAGAATGCCGCTTCGTGCCGCACACGCTCTATGTGGACAAAGCTCGATACCCTCATAAATGACTTCTTTGACGGTATCACGATAGCCGACCTTATGATAAAAGAATAGAAAATGACCGCCTGAGTATTTCAGACGGTCAAAATTTTTTATATTACAGATTCAGGAAATCTTTTCTGTACTTCACTCCGAAGAACTCGGCAAGCTCCTGCATCTCGCTGTCCTTTATCGTGTTGATTCTCGGCAGGTGAGCGGTGAGCATATATATCTGAGCGGCTTTTTCAACGGTCTCGATAAGGCCGAAAGTCTCATCCATGGTTTTGCCTGCGCCGTAGATTCCGTGCATTCCCCAAATAACAAGGCGGAACTCTTTCATCTTCTCGGCTGTTGCCTCACCGATGCTGTTTGTGCCGCAGAGCATCCACGGAAGAACGCCTACGCCGTCGGGGAAAACAACAATGCACTCGGTGCACATTTCCCAAAGCGTGTGGGTTATCTTTTTCTCATCAAGCTCGTGAACATAGTTCATAGCAAGAGTGTTTGTCGGGTGGCAGTGCATGACAACTCTGTTCTCGGGGTCAACACCGAGCCTTGCCATGTGGCTCATCAGGTGAGCAGGCAGTTCGCTTGTGAATCTGCCGCCGTCCGAGTAGCCCCAGAGCAGCTCGGCTGTGGTGCCGTCCTGTGCAATGCGGATTATGCCGAGGTTGTTTTCGGGGTCGTGCTCAACATTCTTGAAATATTTGCCAGTTCCCGTGACAATGAATATCTTTCCGATGAGCGGCTTTGCGTCAAAGCCTGTGGGAATGGTTCTTATCACGTGGTTGAGGTCGAGATACTCTCCAACCTCATTTTCATCGAGCATATAGCTGATGTTGCCGCCGTTTCTCTCGTCCCAGCCGAGGCGGTACATATTGGCGGTGGTCTGCATCATCTCTTTGACAAAGGGTGCAGTCATAATGTCTTTCATTTTCTTTCCTCCAGTACGGATTTTTCATATTCAAGTATTTCATCTATGTAACGGCAGGGGACATTTTCACGCCTGAGATATTCCTCCCAGATGTCACCGAACGGAGCGGTTTTCATATCCTCCTGCAATGCCATAAGCTCGGTAAAACGCCCCTCGTCTTGAAGAGCCTTCATCGTGTCGGCAGGTTCAAGCAGTGCGAGCAGCAACGCCTTGCGGACGCTTCTGACACCTGTTACCCATGCCGATATTCTGTTTATCGATGCGTCAAAGTAGTCTGTCGCAATGAACACTCTGTCGAGGGCGTTGTTTCTGACTATCTCTTTTGCAATTTCTTTTGTCTCGTCATCAAGTATAACGACATGATCGCTGTCCCACCTGACACCACGGGTGATGTGCAGAGCCAGCCGGTCATTGAACAGCAGCATTGATGAGATTTTGTCGGAAACTACCTCGGTGGGATGGTAGTGACCGTTGTCCATGAGTGGCATTATGCCATTCCGGGCAACATAGTTCATGCAGAATTCCGCAGAACCGACAGTGTAGGATTCAAGACCTATGCCGAAAACCTTTGACTCAAGGCAAACAAAGACCTTTGACTTGTCATACGGCACAGAGAGTATCTCATCAAGTGAAGCCTTGAAGCGTGCTCGAGGAGCGAGCCTGTCCGCCGGAATGTTTTTGTATCCGTCGGGTATCCAGATGTTCATAACGCACGGATAGCCCGTCTCGTTTGCGAAGTATTCGGATATTTTAAGGCATCTCTTGCCGTGCTCTATCCAAAAACGGCGTACATTTTCATCGGGAGATGAGAGGGTAAGGTCGTCTTTGACCATCGGGTGAGAGAAGAATGTGGGGTTAAAATCGATACCTATATTTCTTTCTTTCGCAAATTTTACCCACTTCTCAAAATGCTTGGGAGCGATCTTGTCACGGTCAACAAATTCACCGTTTTCAAATATCGCATAGCTTGCGTGAAGATTGAGCTTCTTTTTGCCCGGGATAAGACTTGCCGCCTTATCAAAATCCGACATCAGCTCATCTGGTGTACGTGCTTTGCCGGGGTAGTTTCCGGTAGTCTGTATGCCGCCGGAAAGAGCCTGCTTTGAGTCGAAACCCGTCACGTCGTCGCCCTGCCAGCAATGAATGGAGACGGTGGTGCCGCTGAGAATATCCATGGCTTTCTCGGTGTCAACGCCGAGCCTTGCATAGATTTCTTTTGCACTCTCATATCTCGTCATCCTGTTACCTCCTTAAAGCGAATTTCCGCATTTAAGTTTACCACACTTTTTTTCTGTGTTCAATGCCATTTGACCACTAAATTTTTTTCTTTACTTATTTTACGCATAACTGTATAATATTGTTGGAATAAAGCCGTGCCGAGGCACGCAAATTTTAAAAACAGGTGATAATATGAATGGCTTTGCAATAGCCGCAATCGTCATCGGCGCAGCAGCCGCACTGCTTGTCGTCGCCGGTTATGCCGTGTTTTATGAGGTCATAGACCGCCGTGCGAAGATACCGGGAATGCTCACGGAAAAGGGCAAAAGGGAGCAGATGCAGACGAATCCAGAGAAATTTCTTCCCGACCCGAGAGAGGAATGGCTCAATGAGCAGACCTTTGAGAATTATTCGATTATCAATGCCGACGGTTATAAGCTGTGCGGCTATCTGTTAAAGAGCGAAACGCCGTCGGAGGTCTATGTTTTTTGCAGTCACGGCTACCGCTGCTGGGGCAAGCGTGAGTTCAGGCTCATAGTCAAGTTCTATCACGAGCTCGGATACAACGTGTTCCTTGTTGACCACCAGGCGCACGGCGAGAGCGAGGGTAAATATGTCGGTTTCGGCGCACTCGAGTCAAGAGATGCCATGCAGTGGCTCGCTTTTCTTACCGATACCTTCGGCAAGGATATTAAAATAATTCTTCACGGAATTTCAATGGGTTGTGCCACGGTGACGCTGATGAGCGGAAAAAAGGAACTGCCCGAAAATGTCAAATTTACCGTTGCCGACTGTGGCTACACAAGTCCGTGGAATGAGTTTGCATATCATATGAAAAATTCCCATGTGCCGACATTTCCGCTGCTTGATATATCAAATCTGTTCAACCGTGCAATAGCGAAGTATGACTTCAAAAAGACCGATTCCGTTGAGAGCGTGCGTCACGCACGGGTGCCTATGCTGTTTGTCCACGGCTCAAAGGATGACTTCGTGCCCACATATATGGTAAATGAGCTGTACGAAGCCTGCACAGGCGACAAGGATATTTTGATAGTAGAGGGTGCCGCTCACGCCGAGAGTTATATGACCGATTCAAAAACATATGAAGAAAAGGTAAAGAGCTTTATCGATAAATATCTTGTTGCCGACAGAGCCGCAAATTAAAAATTCAACCAAAAACCACCGACCGCAGAAAATCTCTGCTGTCGGTGGTTTTTGCATCTTTGTGCTCTATAAACATATAATCACGCTGAAGCTGTGCACTTTTGTCGTTTTCTCAACATTTCTGCAAAAATCGAGACAAAGAGGACTGCTTGCGCTATAATCGAATTGTAAAAGAGATATGCAAAAAAAGAAGTTCGATGAAAGTGGTGCTTTTGTGAAACGGTTGCCTGTGTTATTTGCATTTATACTCCTGCTGTCTCTGACCGCCTGTCAGGCAACGCCCGACACCGTCAATGACAACGGTGTGCTCCATGCCAAAAGCTCAAATGACCTGTTGGTTGAATCTCTTGCAAATGAAAAAATGCTTCGGGTGTGACAGTTGCAGGCAAAGTACCGTCCCTTTCGACTGTCGAGCATCTGAAACGGGATATCCGTTCGGGAAATGTCACCGTCCATATAGATGCCGATATAAAAGTGCCCGAGATTTCTGGCAGAGTATACAGCTACACCGCAACCTATCCGTTTTATGATATAACCGAGCTTGAGAAAATTTTTATTTCCGGCAGTTCGCCTCTTTCTACTGCCTCGCCGCAGCAGGAATGTGTCATACTTTCCGCTTCGCTTGCAGGACACCCACCATTACAAGCACAAGCAGGTGTTTTCTGTTCCTCATTTTTCTTTCCAAAGTTAAACAATGCCATAATCATATCCTCCTGATTTTTACAAAATAAATGGTGCTATGAAGTTAAAGAAATATCCTACAAGGATAATTCCCAATGTACAAACGCCAACAAAATACCGAGCAGTTTCGGCTTCACTGCTTTTCGCAGCATAATCATGGACGGCAGAGACAGCGTTGTTACGCTCATCATAAAAGACAGAACAACGCCAAGCAACGCACCATAGAGCCTGTTATCGTTAAAAAGTATGGGAAAAGCCTTGCGAATCAAGAGCTTTGCAAAAAGAAACTGGACACCAATCTCGATACACATTGTATCAAAATTGGTGTCCAGTTATGGTCGGAGTGACGGGATTCGAACCCATGGCCTCTTGGTCCCGAACCAAGCGCGATACCAAACTTCGCCACACCCCGATGCGACTTTAAGAATTATATACTATTGTTTGAAAAAATGCAAGTGCTTTTTGAAATAAATTGAGTCCCTGCCGTATTTTTTTAGCATCACAAGCCGACCGTGGTCAAGCTGTTGACATCGTGACACTTAGAAAATATAATTGATTCAAAAATAAGCGAGAGAGGGTCAAAGAATGAAAAGCTATCAAACACTCATAAAGGTATACAAAGTTTTGAAGGTGCTTGCTAAAATTACCGAGGTGTGCGCTTTTGGCGGCACGGGTATTATGCTTGTCGGACTTGTTGTGATACTTGTGACTGATAACGCCGAGATTCTTCGGATGGTTGCCGATGAGCTGCCCGGATTCTCCAAGACCGAGCTGGTGGCGCAGATGGTGTCCGGTATGGTTGCTACTCTCATTTCGGGAATATTGTCGGCGTTTGCCGTGGATTATTTCAAATCTGCCATGGCCGACGGCACTCCGTTTTCACTCAGGGGAGTTAAAAAGATGAGAACCTTCGCTATACTTTCCATAGTCCTGCCATTGGTCTCGGATATAATAAGCGAATCTTCATTCGCCTATGCAGGCTTGTCCGAGACGGATGGATTCAGCGTATCTGCGGATGTCACTTTGGGCGTGGGATTGCTTATTGTGTCGCTGATATTAAAATGCGGTGCAGAGCTTGAGGAGCGTCTCACCATGGAAATGCTTAATAACGCACCTGATGAAAATCTTCCTCAGGATGAACCGACTGAATAAATAAAGAGCTTTGGTGGTGTCAATGGATAATATTAATTGCGATTGTCAGGGATAAGTATCTGTCCTGCGACAAAGAAGATATCTTGAAGCATGTTGAAGATGTGGCGGATATAGCTGTTAGGTTTGCGAAAGTATATAATCTGGATGTTGCAAAGGTAAAGCTGGCGGCACTGTGCCATGATATCAGTGGAGTAATGACACCTCAAGAAATGTATGACTTCGCTATAGCAAAAGGTTTAAACATAGACCCTGCCGAAGAAGAATATCACGCCCTTTTACATCAAAGAATTTCAAGAATCATGGTGCAAGAAGAATATGGCATTACAGGTCCTGATGTACTGAATGCTGTTGAATGTCATACGACATTAAGGAAAAATGCGAGTATATATGATAAGGTCGTATTCATTGCAGGCAAAATATCTTGGACTCAAGAAGGTGTGCATTCATACGATAACTTATTAAACAGCCCAACAACAGAGTCCCTAAATGAGGCTTGCTATCTTTATATAAAATATCAGTTCGACAATGATCTGTTGGTTATGCCACACCGATGGCTGATTGAGGCTTTTGAGGATTTGCATAAATCTCGGACTGGTTCAAACATATCAATTACGAATTGACATTTTTATCGTGCATAGCACAACAGCTTATGTGTATTCAATATTGTATGTTGATTTTGCACATTTTCCACTTCGGCTTCCGGTGATATTTTACTTTTTTGTAGTAGTTTAAAAAAGTTTAAAAAAAATCTTGACTTTAGCGTGCTAATGTGGTAACATACAACCATACTAAAACACAGCGTAAAGCAAACGGAGGAAACAACCATGAAAAAGAAAATCGTAGCACTTGTACTGGCGGTACTCACACTTGCCCTGTCACTCGGCTTTGCCGGCTGCTCGAAGAACGACAGCACAGACTGGGATTACATCTCGAATAAGGGCGAGCTTGTCATCGGAATCACTTATTTCAGACCCATGAACTACCTTGAGAACGGCGAGCTTGTCGGCTTTGAGACAGAGTTTGCAAACGCCGTTTGTGCAAAGCTCGGCGTTACCGCAAAGTTCCAGAAGATTGACTGGGATTCAAAGGTTACAGAGCTTAATGCAAAGAATATCGACTGCATCTGGAACGGCATGACCGCACTCGATGAGCTTAAAGATAAGATGAACTTCTCAAGTGCATACATGAACAACTCTCAAGTCGCTGTTATCCGCAAGGCGGATGCAGATAAGTACAAGGATCTTGCTTCGATGAGCGGTGCAAAGGTTGCGTCAGAGGCAGGCTCGGCAGGTGAGGTTGCGGCTAAGGCAGATGCAGGTCTTTCAAAGAACTATATCCCCGTAGCAGACCAGGCTTCCGCACTTATGGAGGTTAAGAGCAAGACCGCTGATATAGCTGTCATAGATGCAGTTACCGCAGCAGGTAGCATCGGAGAGGGTACAGATTACGATGACCTTATGATAGTTCCCGTTATCTCCGCCGATTCCTCAGAGGTATATGCAATCGGTATCCGCAAGGGCGAGGATGAGCTTACCGCTAAGATCAACGCCGCCATCAAGGAGCTTTACGATGACGGTACTCTTGATAAGCTTGCAGACAAGTACAATCTTTCTGGCAGAATCATCGCTCAGTAAAGTTAAATAAAATTTAGCAGTCAAGTCCTGCCGATTTTCTCGGCGGGACTTGCCGTGTCCTCTGAAATGTTTTAAAATACGGCTTATATCGATAATTATCAAGGAAGAAGGATATATTAAATGGATTTTCTCGGCGTCAACGCTCAGCTGATCGAGGGTTTTAAAACGACTTTGATCCTGTTTTTCGTTACCCTCGCCGCAGCTATACCGCTCGGCTTGCCGATAGCTTTGGGCTCTATGAGCCGCTTCAAACCTCTGAAATGGATTTGCCGAGGCTTCGTGTGGATAATTCGAGGCACACCGCTGATGCTTCAGGTCATGGTGGTTTTCTATGTTCCGGGTCTCGTATTCGGAACTCCCTTCAAGAGCAGAATGGCGGCGGTGCTTATAGCGTTTATAATAAACTATGCCGCATATTTTTCGGAGATCTACCGTGGCGGTATTGAGAGTATACCGGTCGGTCAGTATGAAGCAGGTCAGGTGCTGGGACTCACAAAGTCGCAGACATTCTTCAAGGTTGTGCTCTTTCAGGTCGTCAAGCGTATCATGGCGCCGATGAGCAACGAGATTATAACACTTGTCAAGGATACATCTCTCGCCCGTGTTATAGCAGTGGGTGAGCTTATTATGGCGGCTCAGGACATAGTAAAGGTCTACGGCATAATCTGGCCGCTGTTCTATACCGCAATATTCTATCTTATCTTCAGCGGAGTTCTCACTGTGCTGTTTAATAAGATTGAAAAGAAACTTAACTATTACAGAGGTTGATTATGGCTATACTTGAAGTTAAAGATTTAAAGAAATCCTTCGGAAGTGCCGATGTGCTCAAGGGTATCAGCTTTTCGCTTGAGGAGAAGAATGTGCTTGCGATAATCGGCTCGTCGGGAAGTGGCAAGACTACGCTTTTGCGCTGCATAAATATGCTCGAAACGGCGGACAGCGGCATGATAACCGTTGACGGCGGAGTTGTGTTTGACGGTGAAGCACAGGAAAAGCTGACCGCTCAACAAAAGCGTGACAATCAGCTCAAAATAGGTCTCGTATTCCAGTCCTTCAACCTCTTTCCGCAGTATACCGCACTCGAGAATGTCACCCTCGCACTCAAGGTTCACGCAAAGAGCCGCCCCGACTTCAAGCAAAATCGCAAGGCTATCTTGAGTGAAATTGATCAGCAGGGTAAGGCGTTGCTTGAGAAAGTCGGCCTTGGCGATAAGCTTAATAACTATCCCTGCGAGCTTTCCGGCGGTCAGCAGCAGCGTGTATCCATTGCCCGTGCAATGGCACTCAAGCCGAAAATCCTATTTTTTGATGAGCCGACAAGTGCGCTTGACCCCGAGCTTACGGGCGAGATACTCAAGGTAATAAAGGACCTTGCCGCCGAGAAGATGACCATGGTTATTGTCACACATGAAATGGGCTTTGCCCGTGAGGCGGCAGATCGAATCATTTTCATGGACAACGGTATTATCGAGGAGGAGGGAACTCCCGAGGAGGTCTTTGACAATCCCAAATCCGAGCGTACCCGTGCATTCATAGCAGGATATTTGGACTGATTTTAATTTTGACCCGTGTTTTATACACGGGTCTTTTCATATTATCCGACCTGTCCGCATAGAATCGATAAAGGGAGGCGGTCATATGGAGGATAACGAGGTCAGGCGTGAGCGCCCGACACGGGAGGAGTACAGAGCACAGCTCGGAATTGATGACACAATATGCAGAACAAGCGGCAGGGATAAAAAAGGCAATGATACTGCTACAAGGTTTGCCGTGATGCAGATTGTCATTTGTCTTGCGGCAATCGGCTTGCTCTTTGCGGTCAAAAAGCTTTCCCCGACTTCCTTTGAGGGCATAAAGCAGAGCTATCTCAGAATTATGAGTGAAAATATGGAGGGCGCAGAGGTATGGGCGAAGGTCAAGGAGGCGGCAAACTTTGTTTTTGAGCCTGCGGGTGCCTTGGCAGATGACGGAAAAGGTGAGAAAGCTCAGAGTGAATCCATGCTCGGTAAAGGTTCCTCGGAGCTGAGTGTGAAGTCCTATAAGATGAGTTTTTCGCCTTATTATACAACGGCTAAGGCGTGTATGCCCGTAAACGGTCGAATAAGTTCACCGTTCGGCAGGCGTGAGGATCCGTTTACGGGTGAGCCGTCTTTACACTCGGGACTTGATATAGCGGCGGCGCAGGGAACACCCATAGCCGCCGCTTTTTACGGCACAGTGACAAAGGTGGGGGAGGACAGCATTGCCGGAAAATATATACGGCTCACTCATGCCGGAGGTCTGGAGACCTTTTATTGCCACTGCTCCGAAATAGTTGCGCCGTTAAATGCCGTTATCCGTCAGGGTGAGACGGTAGCGCTCGTCGGTGAAACGGGCATGGCGACAGGGCCTCATGTTCATTTTGAAGTGCGGATAAACGGACTGAAATATGACCCTGCACGCCTGACTTTTGCAAAAACTTATGAAATTTGAGCTGAAGGGAGTTCGGATGGAAATAGGCTTTCCGTTTGCCGCCGCAGTGACGCTTCTGCTTTTGCTCGACCGCAATAAAACCGTGCTGCCTGCATTTTCGTGCTGTGCTATCCACGAGACAGGACATCTCATTTGCCTTTTCTGCCTTGAATCACCACCGAGAGCGGTTGTTTTCGGCGTGTTCGGAATGAGAATAGAGAGAGAAACCGATAAGCTGGATTACCGCCGTGAAGTGTTGTGTGCGGCGGCAGGGCCTATGGCGAATTTTGCTTGTGCCGCAATATCGCTGCCCTTTGCGGCGTGGAATCGGAGTGTACTGAGCTTTGCGGCATTGAATGTCAGTGTGGGAATATTCAATCTTCTGCCCGTTGAGCCGATGGACGGCGCAGGGGTCATCAAAAATTTGCTTCTCATGCACTTTGATGATGAAAAGACTGAGCGAATGTTGAATATTGTGACTGCGGTGTTGCTTTTGCCGCTTACAGTGTGTGGAACAGCTCTGCTTTTAAGGAGTGGTGGAAATTTCACGCTCCTTGCAGTTAGTGTGTATATTGCTCTTTATCTGATATTAAAAAAACGCACTGCCCGTTAGACAGTGCGTTTTCTACTGTTAAATTGTGATTATTCCGAAGGTTGAGAGTACCTGTGCTACGAGAATCACCACGAGCAATATCGGAGCTATCCAGCGAACCATGACCTTGTGAAGCTTTTCTCCGGCGAACTTTCCGGAGAGGCCAACCTCGTCCGCAATGACCTTTGTGCCGATTACATGACCGATGAGTATGCAGGTGATGAATGCAACTATGGGCATGAGCACGGAGTTTGAGATGAAGTCAAAGAAGTCGAGCATCTGCATACCGAGTATTTTGAAATTTGACAGCGGGCCGTAGCCGAACACAGACAGCAGACCGATAGCAACAGTGCCGGCAGTGACTATTACGGTGGCGAGTACACGGCTCATATGCAGCTTATCTCTGACCATTGAAACAACGGTTTCCATGAGCGAGATCGATGAGGTGATGGCCGCAAAGAAAACGAGCAGGAAAAACAGAGTTCCGACTATTCCGCCGATTGAACCCATGGCGTTGAACACCTGCGGCAGGGTTATGAACATAAGTCCGGGGCCTGCATTTATTCCGTCGGCGGTTCCGCCGTTGAATGCAACAACCGAGGGGATGATAATAAGTCCTGCAAGCAGAGCAACGCCGGTGTCGAATATCTCTATCTGACGGACACTCTTTTCGATGTTGTTGTCCCTTTTCATGTATGAGCCATAGGTTATCATTATACCCATGGCAAGCGACATCGAGTAGAAAAGCTGCCCAAGTGCGCCGAGGACTGTTGCGGATGAAAACTTTGAGAAGTCGGGGAGTAGGTAATATTTAAGACCTGCAACGGCACCGTCTATTGTGAGAGCAAAAACCGCTATGACAACGCAGAGAATGACAAGCACGGGCATCATTATCTTGCTGACTTTTTCAATGCCCTTCTCAACGCCGAAAATAACTACGGCGGCAGTCAGTAGGACAAAGATAAGAAACCAAAGCGTCGGATTGTCCGAAATTCCGCCCTGCATACCGATGAAACTCGAAAAGAAATTTGCGGAGTCTGCGGCAATGTCCTTGCCGTGTCCGGAAACAAATTCAAAGAAATATTTAACGACCCAACCGCCGATGACGCAGTAATATGGCGTTATAATTACAGGCACAAGTGCCGAGAGCCAGCCGAGAAAACCGAAACGTTTGTTAAGCTTGCTGTAAGCACCTATGCAGGACAGCCCTGTTTTTCTGCCTATTGCAATCTCGGTCACCATCAGTGCAAATCCGAAGGTCACGGCGAGAATTATATACACAAGCAGGAATATACCGCCGCCGTATTTTGCCGCCAGATAGGGGAAACGCCACAGATTGCCCAAACCGACAGCTGAACCTGCGGCGGCAAGGACAAAGCCTATTCGTCCCGTAAAACTACTTCTTTCCTTTTCCATAAAAGCCTCTCCAAACAAAATAATACTATTACAAGCATATATTAAACCATAAAGTTGCAAGGATTGCAACTGTTAATTTAATAACCGCTCCGATTGGCTCGAAGCGGTTGACTTTATTTGTCTCTTTTCTTTTTCTTCGGCTCGGGAAGCTCGTCATACATTAACTCGAAAAGCTCGGTTAACAGCTCTCGATTGTCAATATCCTCAACGAGAAGCATTGGTTTTGCACCGTCATACGGCAGCTCCTGCGGAGCATCGGGCAATAGTCGCTTTGCCGAGGCGACGGGCTTCACAAGTAGTCTGTTGTCGCAGACATATGCTGCAATTTTACCCTTGCAGTATATGATGTATTCGCCCATCATCGCCCGTGCGGTAATACCGTCCGAAGTGCCCAACTGTTCAAGTATGTAATCGAGATAATCTCTGCTTGTTGCCATTACTTGCCCTTGCTCTCCTCATAGGCCTTTGTCTCTGCGGCGAGCTGTTCCGGTTTCTTGAGATAGTCACGGTTGAAGCGTCTGCCGACTGTGAAAGTGCCGTCGGGCAAAATCTCGGTTATGGTCACGCCCTGCATCCATTTTTCTTCGGGCCAGTTGAATTTTGAACCCATAGTGTAGGTCTCGTAACCGTCGTACTGGCTGTATATAAAGGTGATGCCCTTGTAGTTTGCACAGAAGTCGTTTATATGGTCGTGGCCGCAGTATACCGCCTGAGTGCTTCCAAGCTCGCATATTGCGTCAAACATTCCGCTGTTAAACGGCGAACAGCCTATCGACTCATATGCACCGCCATAGAATATTTTTGCTTCGCCTGTCGGCACATAGTTGCCGTCCTCATCGAGCTTGATGACGTGCTCAAACTCGGGCAGAGGAATGTGGAAGAACATCATTGACTTTGTGTCGCCGTATTTTTCGTTGGTGGCGATTACGTTCTTTTTGTACCAGTTTATCTGCTCGGGCTTCAAGAAATCATAGCCCTGCATACCCTCGGGAACGCCGTAATCCTTGTAATATCTGTCACGGATGCTTCTGCCCGAGTCGAACAAATAAAAGCTTTGGAGCAGTGAATTTTCTCCGTTTTGGATGTCGATTCTGTAGTTCCCGTATCCGTAGAGCGAGTCATCTCCGTGGAGTGCGAGGCAGTGCGGATAACGGCTCATGGAATCGAGCATCAGCCATTTGTAGAAGCCCTTTTCCTCCCTGACCTCGTGATTGCCGAAGACAAAAGCCCAATAAACGCCTGTCTTTTCCATGAATCTCGCAAACTGAACCGCATCTATCTGCTGAAACCTTGTCATAATAATATCGCCCGTAAGTATTACGAGGTCGGGCTTTGCCTGAGCGATATGGTTAGCGAGCATTTGCATAGTCTTGCGGCGCAGTGCCGGATCATCACCGAGGTGAAGATCAGTTGTGGTAAGGAGTCTGAAAGGACGGTTCGAATAACTGCCGTCCTTGTTGAATTTGCCGATGGTAACGCTCTCGCTGTCTTTTTTGATGATTTTAACGCCCGTGTCTATGGGAGATATATCAACATTTTTTTCAAACAGCCAGTCACGCCTGCCCTTTGGGAGCAGGGGATATGCCAAGCCGTAAAGCTCAAGACCGAGTGCGTTTAAATTTCTTCTTGTGAAAGCAGTTATCGGATACATTTAATATTACCTCGCATTTTTTACTGATGTTATGATTATATCACCGATTATAGGCAAATTCAACAGATATGTTGCACCGTTTTTTAAACACGGTGCCGCAATGACAAAATATGTAATCGGTCTTATTGATTTGTCAAAGTCATGATGATATAATTACAATATATTACGGCGTTGGGATAATGGTGAAATTACAGCGCCGATATATCACGGTATATCGGCGCTTTGAAATCAGTTTTTGTCGAATGACGGGTTGAAGGAATAGTAGTTTTTCGAGTTTAGCTTGTCGGTGACAGTTCGGAGCCCCTCACCGAAACGCTGAAAGTGAACTATTTCACGTTCACGCAGAAATTTTATCGGGTCACGAACATCCGGATCGTCCACAAGGCGCAGAATGTTGTCGTAGGTTACACGAGCCTTTTGCTCTGCCGCCATGTCCTCAACAAGGTCGGCTATCGTGTCGCCCTTGCATTGCAATGCGGCAGCGTTGAACGGCATACCGTTTGAACCTGCAGGGTAGACACCTGCGGTGTGCGTGACAAAATATGCGTCAAAGCCGCTCTTTTTTATCTCCTCGGGTGTGAGGTTGCGTGTGAGCTGATGGACTATTGCACCTATCATTTCGAGATGTCCCAGCTCCTCCGTGCCTATGTCGGTCAGCAGCCCCTTGAGTTGAGGATAAGGCATTGTGAACCGCTGACTGAGGTATCTCAGCGAAGCACCGAGTTCACCGTCAGGCCCACCGTATTGATCTATGATTATCTGTGCATACTTCGGATTGGGATTGGTTATCTTCACCGGATATTGAAGCTTTTTTTCGTATGAAAACATCAGCAGTCACACCCCTCTATATCCCACGGCCACGGGTCTTTGAGCCACTGAGCACCTGTTGCATCGAGCGGCGAGAGCGCACCGAATTGTTCTTCAAATTCGCTTTTTAATGCCCTGTATCTCGCATCGCATTTTTTGAACAAGGCGAGTGCCTGCAGGTCGGATGGATGTGTGTCAAGGTAGAGATGAAGCTCCCATTGGGTGAACTGAGCCGCACTCAGCCGACGGAGCATGGTCTCACGCTTTGTCATCGTGAACACCTCGCAGGATTAAAGGGCTTGTTGAGTACGGGGAAGAGAGTGCCGACCTCGAGTGATTTCATTTCATCGTAAACGCTCAGATCTGTCTGCAACGGAACATATGCCATTGCCACGCTGTATTCCTCGGGAAAGGCGGTGGCGGCATTCCTCGCACAGCAGGAGCAGCCTGCGGCGTTTGCGTAATTGTTGTTCATATCGCAAATTACTCCTTTTTCAAAGGATTTGAGGGAAAGCCCTCCTTACATCATATGTGTTCGGCAAAATTTTGACAGGATATAAAGAACGGAGGAAATATATATGGAGATCAAAGACATTCTCGGCAGAGTAGACCATACCCTTTTGGGGGTCACGGCAGGCTGGGAGGAGATAAAAGAAACACTCGACGATGCCGAAAAATACGGCACGGCAAGTGCGTGTATTCCGCCCTCATTTGTTTCAAAAGCCAAGGCGTATGTTGGTGACAGGGTGAAAATATGCACCGTCATCGGCTTTCCGAACGGTTATAACACCACGAAAGCAAAGGTGTTTGAGACCGAGGATGCCGTCAGAAACGGTGCGGATGAAATAGATATGGTTATAAATATCGGTGAATTGAAGTCGGGCAACACGGAATATGTCGAAAATGAAGTGCGAGCCGTCCGTGCGGCATGTGAGGGTAAAGTGCTTAAGGTCATAATTGAGACCTGCCTTTTGACCGATGAAGAAAAAATAACCATGTGCGGCATAGTTACCCGCTCGGGTGCGGATTATATTAAGACGTCAACCGGATTTTCAACCGCCGGCGCAACGTTTGGTGATATAGAGCTGTTTTCGCAGTATATCGGTGAAAATGTTAAGATGAAAGCCGCAGGCGGAATTTCTGGCATTGACGATGCCGAAAAGTTTATCGCTCTCGGCTGTGACCGCCTTGGAACGAGCAGAATAGTAAAGACTGTAAAATCACTTTGATATAATCGTAATTGAAAGGAGCATAACAATGTCTACAGCACACAATACGGCAAACAAAGGCGACTTCGCCAAAACAGTGCTCATGCCGGGCGATCCGCTCAGAGCGAAGATGATTGCAGAAAGCTTCCTTGAGGATGCACGCCTGGTCAATAATGTAAGAGGTATTCAGGGCTACACAGGCAAGTATAACGGTGTGCCTGTTTCCGTTATGGCATCTGGTATGGGTATGCCGTCAATAGGCATATATTCTTACGAGCTTTTCAATTTCTACGATGTGGATAATATAATCCGTGTAGGCTCGGCAGGCGGCATTGCTCCGAGCTTGAAGTTGCGTGATGTGGTTATTGCATCAGGTGCCTGTACTAATTCAAATTTTGCACACCAGTTCGGACTCCCGGGAGCGTTTGCACCGATAGCATCGTTTTCACTGCTCGAAAAGGCGGTATCTGCCACAAGAGAACGAGGCTTTGAACCCGTTGTGGGCAATGTAGTGTCCTCCGATACATTCTACGAGGATATACCGAGCTTTGAGTTGTGGCAGAAGATGGGGGTGCTTGCGGTCGAAATGGAAGCGGCGGCACTCTATATGAATGCGGCTCGCTCGGGCAAAAACGCACTGTGCATCTGCACAATATCGGACTTGCCGATGGATCCGTCGAGCGGCGAATGTACTCCCGAGGAGCGTCAGCGAAGCTTTACCGATATGATTAGAATTGCTCTTGAAACAGCTTGCAAATAAGGAGTTTTTTCGGTGAAAACCAAACGGATTTTTCTTATAGTTCTTGATTCTTTCGGAATCGGAGAGTTACCCGATGCCGCAAAATACGCAGACGAGGGCAGCGATACCTTCGGAGCGGTCAGCAAATCGGAATATCTTGATGTGCCGAATATGAGAGCACTCGGACTTTATAACATCGACGGTGTTTCTCCGTCGGGAGCAACGGTTTCTCCCAAAGCGTCCTTTGCACGCATTGCCGAGCGCTCGGCAGGTAAGGACACCACAACGGGACATTGGGAGATTGCAGGTATAGTTTCAAAAAATCCTATGCCGACTTTCCCCGATGGTTTTCCGCAGTATGTCCTTGATGAGTTTTCACACATAACCGGTCACGGTGTTCTTTGCAATAAGCCTTATTCCGGCACACAGGTTGTTCTTGATTACGGCAGAGAACATCTTGATACCGGCGACCTCATTGTATACACCTCCGCCGACAGCGTGTTTCAGATAGCCGCACATGAGGATAAGATCCCGCTTGAGCAGTTGTATGATTATTGCCAAAGTGCAAGAGAACTGCTAAAGGGCGAGCTTGCCGTGGGCAGAGTTATAGCCCGTCCGTTCAAGGGCGAGTATCCTGATTTTTACAGAACCTCGGGCAGACATGATTTTTCGCTTGAGCCGACAGAGGAAACTATGCTCGACCGACTCAGGAAAAATGGCTTTGATGTCATATCGGTCGGAAAGATAAACGATATTTTTGCCTCCCGTGGAATTACCGACAGCAGAGGAATAAACAAGGATAACGCCGACGGTATGAGGAAAACTCTTGCACTTGAGCAGGAGGATTTTAATGGACTTTGTTTTGTCAATCTTGTCGATTTCGATATGACTTACGGGCATCGCAACGATGTTGACGGCTATGCGAGAGCACTTACGGAGTTTGACGGCTATCTCGGTAAATTTTTGAAAAATATGAACAGCGACGATGTTCTGATAATAACAGCCGACCACGGCTGTGACCCGTCAACTCCGAGCACCGACCATTCCCGTGAATATATCCCTATGCTGATAGTGGGAGAGGGCATAAAGCAGGGCGTGAACCTCGGTACACTGGAAACCTTTGCGGATATTTCCGCCTTTGTGCTCGACAGCTTCGGCTTGCCTGTGCTCGAAAACGGAACAAGCTTTAGGGATGAGGTGGCCGAAGATGACTGATTTTGACCGTGAGGTGCTTTTTAACAAGGCTGTTGAGGCTCGTGAAAATTCCTATTCCCTGTATTCGGGCTACAGTGTCGGAGCGGCATTGCTTTGCTCGGACGGGACTGTTTATACGGGCTGTAATATAGAAAATGCGGCTTTTACTCCTACTGTCTGTGCCGAGCGAGTGGCGATTTTCAAAGCTGTAAGCGAGGGCAGGCGTGACTTTGCGGCAATAGCTGTGGCGGGAGGCAAAGAGGGCGTGAAACCGTGTACTCCCTGTGGCGTTTGCCGTCAGGTGATGGCAGAATTTTGTGTGCCGAGCAGCTTTGAGCTGATTCTGAACGGCTCCGATGGTCTCTGCCATATCACGCTCGGAGAGCTTTTTCCCGGCGGTTTCGGGCCGAATAATCTGAAATAAGGGGGCGATGCTTTGAAGCTGCTTCAAAAAATTACAGCGGTTATTTGTCTTGCCGCTCTGCTTGTTTGCCTGTGCTCTTGCGTCAAGGCAAACAGTGTTGATATAGCTTTTATCACGGATATAGGTGACGTTTATGACAAATCCTTCAACGCCGAGGCGTGGGCAGGTGTGTCGGAATATGCGTCCCGAAATTCACTTAAAAGTAAGTATTACAGACCTGCCCAAAGCGATACAAAGCATTTCGTGAAGGCTGTCGGAAAAGCCGTGTCTGCAGGGGCTAAGACAGTGGTTCTTCACGGTGAGGAGTTTTACGATACGGCCATGAAAGCCGGAAAACGGTGGAGAGATGTGCATTTTATCGTCTCGGGTTGCAGAAGCGACGGGCTTCCGGACAATGTTTCGGTTATAAATTATTCGACTCTCGAGGCAGGATTCCTCGCAGGATATTCCGCTGTTAAAAATGGACTTACCAATCTCGGCTTTCAGGGCGATGAGGCCAATGACGAGAATATAGATTATTGCTTCGGCTTTATTCAAGGTGCGGAGAGGGCGGCCTCCGATCTTCAACTTGATATTATGACTGTTGAGGTGAAGGTCAATTTCGCTTCGCCTGATTCAACCTCCGACGATATTCAGGTTCACGCCCAACAGTGGTATGCAACCGGAACACAGGCGATTTTTGCCTGCGGTGAGGATGTTACGGTGCCTGTAATATTTGCGGCGGAAAGTATGCTTGACAGATGGGTTATCTGCTCTGAAACCGACAAGTCGTATATTTCCGAGACGGTACTCACCAGTGCCGAAAAATCCGTGAGCAACAGCATTTATAATGCACTTTGCGGTGCTTTCGGTGATGAGAAAAACATTGTTCTCGGTGTGGCGGACGGTGGCGTGAAGCTCGATATGGAAAAGTCACTTTTCTATTATTTTACGCCTGATGACTATGAACAGCTCGTTTCCTATATGAGTGCAGTTCCGTCATTTTCGTCCTCACTTGTCTCACACGAGGCGGCAGAAAATATATCACTGAGTGATGAAGATGAAATATATTCGCTGTTTTCGTTGAGTCATATACTTATATTTACAAGCTGAAAGGCGGTAGGCTTATGCATACCTGTAAAAGATTTTCCATGCCCGAGCTTATAAAGAAAAAGCGTGACGGCGGTGTGCTCGAGAGTGACGAAATAAAGTATATAATTGACGGCTGTGCCTCAGGAGACATACCGGATTATCAGCTCTCGGCGTTTGCCATGGCTGTATTCTTCAGAGGTATGAACAAAGAAGAGACAGTTGCCATGACTCTTGCCATGAGAGATTCGGGCGATAAAGCCGACCTTGACGGTATAGAGGGTATAAAGGTTGATAAACATTCAACCGGCGGTGTGGGGGATAAAACTACGCTCATAGTTGCCCCGATAGTTGCCGCTTGCGGAGTAAAGGTCGCCAAAATGTCGGGCAGAGGGCTCGGACACACTGGCGGTACAGTCGATAAGCTCGAATCGATTCCCGGATTTCAGACTGCGATCTCTCCGGAGAAAATGAAGGAGACCGTCAATCTCTGTGGACTGAGTGTTGCGGGTCAGTCGGGCAATATGTGTCCTGCCGATAAAAGACTGTATGCGCTTCGCGATGTTACCGCCACGGTTGACAGTATACCGCTTATTTCTTCAAGCATCATGAGCAAAAAGCTTGCCGACGGTTCTGACTGTATATTACTCGATGTCAAGACGGGCAGCGGTTCGTTTATGAAAACGCTTAAGTCTTCACGCATACTCGCCAAAACCATGGTGGACATCGGCAACGATGCCGGCACAAAAACCGCCGCACTCATAACGAATATGGATTCGCCCTTGGGCTGTGCAGTCGGCAATTCTCTCGAGGTTATCGAAGCTGTCGAAGTGCTTAACGGAAAGACCGACAGCGACCTGTGGACGGTATGCCGTGAACTTGCGAAAATGATGCTGTTCCTTGCCGGCAAGGGCACAAAGGACGAGTGCGGAAAAATGGCTGACGAAGCTGTTGAAAGCGGTGCGGCACTCGAACGCTTTAAGCTCATGGTCAAGGCTCAGGGTGGAGATGTATCTTATATCGAGAACACGGATAAGTTCAAAAAATCCGTGTATAAGTGTGAGGTTTACGCTCGGCAGAACGGCTATATTTCAGCTATGAATTCCGAGGCAATCGGTATGACTGCTGTTGCACTCGGTGCAGGCAGAGTGAAAAAAGAGGACTCAATAGATTACTCGGCAGGTATTATAATCTCAAAAAAAACGGGCGATTTTGTCACGACGGGCGATCTGCTCGCAACGCTTTATACCGACGATGAGTTGTCCTTGGACGGCGCACGAGACAGCTATATTTCAGCCCTTAGCTTTTCGGATTCCGCTGTTGAAAAGGGTGAAATGATACTCGATTTCATCGACTGACATTGCTGTTGACAACGTTATTTTCTTGTGTTATCATTACAAAAAATGAGTCGATTGAGTATATTTTGCGGACAGTCTTGATCGGCTGTCCGCTTTAATTTTAAGAAAGCTTAAGTGTATGAACGGTTTAAAATCCAAAATTAAACATATCGTCCGCCGATTACTCGGAAGACCTGAACCGCCTAAGGGTAAGCACGATGTGAAGCGTTTGCCCGATGAGCTTGCGGTGCTGGTCAAGGCACAGGGCCTTGAGTGTGACGGATTTAAAAAGCTCGTCAAAAGCGATATGGACTTTGACGGGTGCTATCGTGCTACCTGGACAGCGGTGGATGATAAGGGACTTTACTTTATTGTTGCGGACGAAGCTGTGACGAAAAAGCGTGGTAACAAGCGCCTCAAAACCGAGTATAACCTTCGTGAAATACGCTCTTTTCCGCTCTCGGATTTTGACAAGCTCAAGTGTGAGCAGTATGTCTCAACCGCACGCCTCATTGCCGAAAAGGGCGGAGATGATATTGGACTTATCAAGTTCAGCCTTAATTTTCTCAGTGCCTATGACGGACTTTGCAAGGTGTTTGAAAAGCTGAAAGGCGGAGAGTATGCTGAGGATGATTCCCTTGAGTCCGAGCACCGTTGCCGAAAGTGTGGCAGGCCGTGCCCTCCCGGTCGTCCGGTGTGCCCGAAATGCGTCAAGAAAAGCTCAACGGCGAAACGGCTGTTCGAGTTTTTCGGCGGCTATAAGTGGCAGATGGCGCTGATAATTTTTGCCATATTGTTGAGCACCGGTATGAATATGCTCCTGCCGCAGGTCAGCACAAAGGCACTGTTTGACAATGTTTTAAGCTCTGTAGGCTCAACACCGGCACAGCAGCTTATAATTGACCTTGCATACCTCGTCGGTACGATGATAGGAATAAAGCTCATCAGTCTTTTGATGACTGTGGCGTTTCAGTTCCTCATGGGCAGCATCATGCCTCGGGTAATATATGATATAAAGATCAAGATTTTTGCGGCAATGCAAAAGCTTTCTGTCGGCTTCTATTCATCGAAGCAGACAGGCTCGCTCATGGAGAGAGTGACAAGGGATTCCAATAATATCTATTGGTTTTTCACTGACGGCTTCCCGTATGTCATAACAAATGTCATAACCGTCATCGGAGTGCTTGCAATAATGTTCTCCATGTCCTGGAAGCTGGCTCTTATCTGCTGTGTTGTGGCACCCGTGTTTTTGATATTGCTGTTTTTCGGTGATAAGTTTTTCAGAGTTCTGCATCACAGAAGCTGGTCGAGAAATGCTCGGCTCACATCAATGGTCAGCGACAACATTAACGGTCAGCGCATAATCAAGGCGTTTTCAAAAGAGGATGAGGAGCTTGACCGCTTTGATGAGGTGAACAACAATCTTTACGAAGCGGATCTGAATCTTCATAATATAGAGTCCACGGTGTTCCCGATAGCAACCATTCTGCTCTCTCTGCTGGCGGCACTTGTGCTTACGCTGGGCGGACTCATGGTGTCGAAGAGTGAAATGTCCGTCGGTACACTTTTGAATTTCACCGTATATCTCTCAATGCTTGTAGGCCCCATCGATTTCCTTTCTTGGGTCTCCAACTGGTGGGCACGCTGCGTTGACTCCGCTCAACGAGTTTTTGAGATAGTCGATGCCGAGCCGGAGATAGTCGAAAAGGAGCATCCGGTTGAGCTGTCGGAATTTCACGGCGATATAGAAATTTCTCAGCTTGAGTTCGAGTACGAGCCGGCACAGCCGGTCATAAAAAATCTCGATTTAAAAGTTGAAGCAGGGCATATGCTCGGAATAGTCGGAAAGACGGGAGCCGGCAAGACAACTATTGCAAATCTGATAACCCGTCTGTATGACCCGAAGAGCGGTTGTGTTAAAATCGACGGAGTGGATGTCAAAGACTTGCCGCTTGATACTATCAGAAAAAATGTTGGACTTGTCTCGCAGGATATATATTTGTTTATCGGCACTATTGCTGATAATATCCGCTACGCAAAGCCCGATGCCACTATGGAGGAGGTCATTGCGGCGGCAAAGGCGGCGAGTGCTCACGATTTTATTATGAGACTTCCCGATGCGTATGAGACCCGTGTCGGTGTCGGCGGTCATGAGCTGTCGGGCGGTGAGCGCCAGAGAGTTTCAATTGCCAGAACCGTTATCCAAAACCCCCGGATTCTCATTCTTGATGAGGCTACTGCGGCTATGGATACCGAGACCGAGCGCAATATCCAAAACTCGTTGACCGAGCTTATGGAGGGGAGAACCACTGTCGCCATTGCACACAGACTTTCCACATTGAGAGATGCGGATAAGCTTGCGGTTATCAGCGAGGGCACAGTTGTGGAATACGGCGGATATGCCGAGCTTTTGAAGAAAAAAGGCGAGTTTTATAAACTCTATAAAATTCAGTCCGAGGCACTCAAGGCTGTCGGAATTATAGAATAAGGAGGGTGAAAATGGGAGAATTAAACACAGCGGTCATAAACTTTCTTGACCCCGAAAAATGTCATTTTTATATAAATCCCAACGGCTTTACCGCCCTTAAAACCGAGGATAAGGATTATCGCCGTGTGCGTCTTATCCGAACTCTGCCACTGCACAGACCCTTTGAGTATATCAGCGTGAGCGATATGGACAAAAAGGAGATAGGCATAATACGAAATGTCTCCGATTTTCCCGAGGGCGACCGTGAGATAATTAAAAATGACCTTGCGTTGAGATATTATTGCCCCGAAATAACCGAAATCTATTCTGTTAAAGATAAAATGGGACTTTTCTATTTTGATGTTTCGATTGACGGCTTTAAGAAAACCTTTTCGGTAAAGGACATAAGCCGCAATATAAAAATGCTTGATTCCGGTGCGGTTATGCTCACCGATGCCGACGGCAACCGATTTGTGATTCCCGACTTTTCGGCACTTAAGGGCTCAACAAGACGCAGGCTCGAGCCGTTCCTCTATTGATTTTTTTGCTTGATTTTTGAGAAAGGAGAGGCAGTATACCGACGGTGTACGCCAAAGGCGATATGATCGAAGTAAGATATGACCTTGACAGAAATTCAAAGCCCTGCGGCGGAATATTGCGTTTTGACGGTAAGGCGGTGACTGCCCTTGAAAACGGCACGGAGGTTTTCGTCTCATCTCTCGATTCGGTAGGGGAGCTTAGACAGTATACCGACATCGGCTGCGGAACTCTTGAGCTTTCGCCGTTTGCGGACGGTGAGAAAAAGGATTATGACTGTGCCGAGAATATTACTGTGTGCCGCTTTTCCATGAGTGCCGCCGAGGAAATAGGCGAGTTTTCAAAAGCGGTCAATCATTATTTGAAAACAGGTGAAATTTCAAAGCTCGATACGGATGCTTCAAATTGCTGTCCGCATTGCGGCAGACGCTATCCTAAGGGTATGGATGTCTGCCTGTTTTGCACGGATAAGAGCTATATGTGGAAACGAACCTTTAAAATGCTCAAGCCCTTTATGCCGCTTCTGCTCGTGTCGAGTGTACTTGTAACGTTTGCGAATCTCATGTCGGCAGTGCAGCCTGTGCTTCAGGGGAAGCTTGTTGACAGCTTCACAGCTTCCTTCTTCGGCTCTATGTCTGCCGGAAAAAATGTGCTCCTTGTCGGAGCGGCTATGGCAGTGGCGTATGTGCTCGAGAATATATTTCAGATTTTCTCTGCCCGACTCGCAAATAAAGTCGGATTGGGCTTTTCAAAGCATCTTCGTTCAACTGTTTACGATAAGGTTCAGCGAATGTCTGTATCTTCAATGGCAAAAAGAACCGCCGGTGATTTGATAAAACGTGTAACGAGAGACACAAACACTGTTCAGAATTTCTTTATAGATAAGGGTAGGTATGCCCTCGAACAGGTGACAATGCTTGTGGTGGTCGGAGCGTTTATGATAAAGATGAGTCCGCTTTTGACCGTCCTTGCTGTTTTGCCGGCTCCCTTTTGTCTGCTTGCACTAAACGGATTCAAACGCTATACCCGTCTGCGTTACGAAAAGCAGTGGCGTTATGACAGCAGAGCAAGCTCGATTCTTCATGATATAATCAAGGGTATCCGAGTGGTCAAAACTTTCGGTAACGAGAAGCGTGAAATTGAAAAGTTTTCATCCGCAAGCAAAGCGCTTGCAGATGTGGCGGTTGAAAATGCGCATATTTGGGCGTTGCTGTATCCCGTTATCGGTTTCTTTATGGGGTCGGGTAACTTTATCGTCCTGTTCTTTGGCGGAAAGATGGTTGTTGACGGCACGATGAGCGCAGGCGAGCTGTGGAGCTTTACGCTTTTGCTCTCTTATGTCTATAAGCCTCTCGACTGGTTCGCTTATCTGCCCCGTTGGATTGCGGATGTGACCACAAGCCTTGTGAAAATTTATGAGGTGCTCGACGAAAAGCCGCAGGTCGGAGATATGAAAAACGCCGAAAAATATCCGATAAGCGGTGAGATAGAGTTTGACGGTGTAGGCTTCGGCTATAAGAGCTATGAGCCTGTGCTAAAGGATGTCAATTTAAAAATAAAGCCGGGCGAGATGATAGGCCTTGTCGGTCATTCGGGTGCGGGAAAATCGACAATGATAAATCTTGTCATGCGCCTTTACGATGTTGATAGCGGTGTGCTTAAAATAGACGGAAAAGACATTCGTGAATTTGATCAGTATTATCTGCGAGAGAACATGGGTGTTGTGTTTCAGGAGACTTTCCTTTTCTCGGGTACTGTCTATGACAATATTGCTTATGCAAAGCCGTCTGCCGAGCCGGAGGAAATATTTGCTGCGGCAAAGGCGGCAAATGCGCATGATTTTATCATCGAGTTAAAGGACGGCTACAATACGGTTGTCGGTGAAAACGGCTATAATCTTTCGGGCGGCGAACGCCAAAGGGTGGCAATGGCAAGAGCCATACTGCGTGACCCGAAGATACTTATACTCGATGAGGCGACAAGTGCACTTGACCCCGAGACCGAAAGCAATATTCAGCAGGCACTCGGCAGACTTGTCAAGAACCGCACCACAATAGCCATCGCACACCGACTCTCCACTCTTCGCCATGCGGACAGGCTCGTTGTGCTTGAAAACGGCAGGATAGCCGAGGTGGGCAGTCACGCCGAGCTTATTAGGAAAAAAGGCATATATTATAACCTTGTTATGGCGCAGAGACAGACCTCGAAACTTACCTCCGAGGCGCAGGCGGCACTTGAACAATAATCACAGGCGACAATTTGAATTTGTCGTCTGTGTTCTTTTTTTGTTAAATTGCTGTGAATTTGTCTTTTTGTCTTTACAGCTTGAGTAAAATAAAGTAAAATAGTAGCGGAAAATTGTTTTATGGAGGCAGTAACAATGGAACTCAAATACAAGCGCATACTTCTTAAAATAAGCGGTGAGGTTCTCGCAGGCGGAAAGGGTATGGGCATTGACTATGATACCGTGCTCAATATTTGCTCGGCAGTCAAGGAATGTGTCGATATGGGCGTAGAGGTCGGACTTGTCGTCGGTGGCGGCAATTTCTGGAGAGGTCGTTCAAGCGGTGATATGGACAGAACGAGAGCAGACCATATGGGAATGCTCGCAACCGTTATGAACTCGCTCGCACTTGCCGATGCACTCGAGCATCTCGAGGTACCCGTCAGAGTTCAGACTGCTATCGCCATGCAGCAAATAGCCGAGCCTTACATACGCAACAAGGCTGTCCGACATCTTGAAAAGGGTAGAGTAGTCATCTTCGGCTGCGGCACGGGCAATCCGTTCTTCACCACCGATACCGCAGCGGCACTTCGTGCTCTTGAAATCGATGCGGATATTATGTTCAAGGCTACAAATGTTGACGGTGTGTATGATAAGGATCCTCACAAGTTTGACGATGCGAAAAAGTACGATACTCTTTCGTTTAACGAGGTTCTCAGCCACGACCTCAAGGTTATGGATGGTACTGCTGCTTCTCTTTGCAGAGATAATTCCATTCCGATCCTTGTTTTCAATCTTGACGATCCTCAGAATATTGTCAGAGCGATCAAGGGTGAAAATGTCGGTACAGTTGTAGAATAATCGGTTCTCCGATAAAATAAAATTATAATTTCTCTTTAAGAAAGGATTCAATTATGGAAACAGTATTTCAAACAGCGAGAGACAAAATGGGCAAGAGCATTTCTTCCCTCAAGGGCGAATATGCCGCTATAAGAGCCAACAGAGCGAATGCCGCCGTGCTCGATAAAATAGCCGTTGATTATTACGGCACCGCCACCCCGATAAACCAGCTTGCGGCTATTTCCGTTGTCGAAGCGAGAATTCTCTGCATTCAGCCTTGGGATGCTTCTACTCTTCATCCCATCGAGAAGGCTATCCAGACATCCGATCTCGGCATAAATCCGCAGAACGACGGTAAGGTTATCCGCCTTGTTTTCCCGCCTCTGACCGAGGATAAGCGCCGTGAGATCGTCAAGGATGTCAAAAAGCTTGCCGAGGACGGCAAGGTTGCTATCCGTTCTATTCGCAGAGACTGCTTGGATAAACTCAAGAAGATGCAGAAGAACGGCGAGATAACCGAGGACGACCTCAAATACGGCGAGAAGGAAATGCAGGATATAACAGATAAGTTTGTCAAAGAGGCAGATGCAGTTGCCGCAGACAAGGAAAAGGAAATAATGGAGATCTGATTTTTTCGGATTTTTCGGCAAAAAGGTGAATGCTTTTAATTTGGGTATTCACGCTTTTTGCCGTTCAAGAGAGGTAACTTTTTATGGCACAGTCACCCCAAAACGAACATCTGCCGGAGCATGTGGCGATAATAATGGACGGCAACGGCCGTTGGGCAAAGCAGAGGGGACTTCCCCGAGGCGAGGGCCACAAGCAGGGTGCAAAGGTGTTTAAGAGAATATGTGAATATGCGGCTGACAGGGGCATACGCTATGTGACCTTCTACGCATTTTCAACCGAGAATTGGCGCAGACCGCCCGAAGAGGTCAGCGGCATAATGGATCTTTTTCGTGAGTATCTCCGTGAAGCCGAGGAACGTGAGCGGGAGAATGAGGAAAAGGGTCTTCGTATCAGATATATAGGAGAACGTGAGGGATTGGCGGACGATATTCTCGAGCTTGTGGACGAGCTTGAAAATCAGTCGGCTGATAAAGTCAGAACAACCGTCAACATAGCAATAAATTACGGCGGCAGGAATGAGATTCTCTCAGCCTGCAAGCGTCTTGCCGAGCAGTGCTCAAAAGGGGAACGCACTGCGGAGAGCTTGACCGAGCAGGACATTGCGGATAATCTCTACACGGCTGGTCAGCCCGATCCCGACTTGATAATCCGTCCGAGCGGCGAATTCAGACTTTCAAACTTTCTCATTTGGCAGGCAGCTTATGCGGAATTTATTTATTCCGATATTCTGTGGCCGGATTACACCGAGAAGGATTTCGATGCTGCACTTGAAGAATACGCACACCGCAGCAGAAGATTCGGCGGAGTCTGAAAAAATACTTATTTGTGAGATGAATTAAAAAATGAAACAGCGTGTTATTACCGGAATTACAGGCGCAGTTTTTGCACTTACCGTACTTGGATTTATGCACACCCCGGCTATGGGCATAATCGTTGCAGCAGCAGCGGCACTTGCCTCATATGAGATACAGCATGTTGCAAAAATTCAAAATAAGCTTCTTATGGGCATAAATATAGCACTTGCCGCATTTATGACCTTTGCGTTTGAATATTCGCTCTTTTCCCGTCTTCCGTTCCCATCATATGTTTTGGCAATATTCTATGTCATTCTTATGATGCTTATCATGCTCGGAAGCTACAAAAAGACGAAATTTGAGGATGTCGTGATGT
Source organism: uncultured Clostridium sp. (assembly GCA_964386035.1). Classification (GTDB taxonomy): domain Bacteria; phylum Bacillota; class Clostridia; order Oscillospirales; family Acutalibacteraceae; genus CAG-177. Next base: position 36,121 of record CAYLQT010000007.1, read on the forward strand.
CGATGTTCTGCGGCGTTATCGTGCCGTTCGATTTTTCGACAATGATGCTCGTTAGAAATCTGTGCAGAAGCCGCTCTGATCTTTTCCAGCAGTCGCAAATATTCTTTATCATATTTGCAGGTCTGCTTTGTGCATGGCTTAATGACACATTTGCGTTTTTTGTCGGCAGAAAGTTCGGAAAACATAAGCTTGCGCCGAATATCAGCCCCAAAAAGAGTGTTGAAGGCGCAATCGGCGGAATAGTTATAACTACACTGTTCTGTCTTGCATTCTTCTTTATCTTTGATTATTTCTTCTTTAAAAACGACACAATAAAGTGGTGGATGGTTCTGCCCTCAGCGATCATTCTTTGCGCTGTCAGCATTTGCGGCGATCTGTCCGCATCCGTTATCAAGCGTAACTTCGGTGAAAAGGATTTCGGTACGATTTTCCCCGGTCACGGCGGAATTATGGACAGATTCGACAGCTACAGCTTTGTTATGCCCGTGCTCTATGCGGGCTTGAAGATCGTTCTCAGCCTTGGAGCGTGATTTTATGAAAAGTATGGTGATTCTCGGCTCAACCGGCTCAATAGGAACTCAGGCACTCGATGTTGCGAGACTCAGGAACTTTTCCGTCGAGGCGTTGACCTCAAACTCCAATATCGATTTGCTTGAAAGCCAGATAAGAGAATTTAAGCCGAAGATTGCTGCGGTTGCGGATGAAAAACAAGCCGCAGAGCTCAAAATAAGAGTTGCCGATACAGCTACCGAGGTGTTCGGCGGAGAAGAGGGAATATGTGCCGCCGCACAGCTCAAGACCGATAAGGTCTTGAACAGTATCGTCGGCATTGCGGGCTTGAAGCCCACCCTTGCCGCCATTGAAGCCGGCAGTGATATAGCTCTTGCCAACAAGGAGACGCTTGTGGCAGGCGGCGAGCTTGTTACCTCGAGGGCTAAAGAAAAAGGCGTGGTGATTCTCCCTGTGGACAGTGAACATTCCGCAATTTTTCAGTCCCTGCAGGGTTGCCCCGGCAAAAAAAGTGTAAAACGACTTATACTCACCGCCTCCGGTGGCCCGTTCTTCGGCAGAACCCGAAAGGATCTCGAGGGCGTTACGGTAGAGCAGGCGTTAAAGCATCCGAATTGGAGCATGGGAGCAAAGATAACCATTGACTCCGCTACCATGATGAACAAGGGACTTGAGCTTATCGAGGCCGCATGGCTTTTCGATATGCCGGCAGACAGGATAGATATACTTGTCCACCGTCAGAGCGTTGTCCATTCGTTGGTTGAGTATGTCGATAACTCGGTTATAGCACAGCTCGGTGTGCCCGATATGCGTGTGCCTATTCAGTATGCACTGACCTATCCCGAACGCTATGAAAGCCCTGCAAAGCAGTTGAGACTTGAGGATTGGAAAACGCTTACATTTGAAGAACCGGATTATGATACTTTTAAGTGTATTAACCTGTGCAAGCAGGCTATAACAAAGGGTGGCGTTTATCCTGCGGCGGCAAACGGCGCAAATGAAGCGGCGAATAAGCTGTTTCGTGACGGCAGGATAAAGTTCCTCGACATTGCCGATGCAGTGTCTGCGGTGCTCGATTCCACCGAATTTTCACCGTGTGACAGTCTTGACAATATTCTTCTTGCCGATTCCCATGCGAGGGAAAAGGTTATGAATATGTTCGGCTGCTGATCGCACGGACGAAAGGATATTTATTTTATGCTTCTTAACCTCGCTATTTCTCTTCCGACAGTGTGGAGCAAGGTGTGGCCGTTTCTCGTGGCGATACTTTTCTTCGGTGTTGTAATAATGTTTCACGAGCTCGGTCATTTCGTCTTTGCAAAGCTCTTTAAAGTAAAGGTAAATGAGTTTTCGATAGGCATGGGTCCTGCTCTTTTCACAAAGAAAAGGGGCGATACCGATTATTCCGTGCGTGCTCTGCCAATAGGCGGATATGTAAGCATGGAGGGTGAGGATGAGGACAGCGAGGATGAACACGCATTTAACAATCGACCCCTCTGGCAGCGTATAATCATTGTAGCCGCAGGTGCAACCGTCAATCTTATTATGGGTGTTATAATAGTGGCGATAATGCTCTGCCAGTCCGACCTTATCGGCACTACGCAGATACGTTCGTTTTATGACAATGCAACGAGTGCCGCAAGTGGACTTGAAGCAGGGGACAAAATAGTAAAAATTAACGGTAAGCGAGTCTATTCGCAGTATGACATCACTTTTTTGATGATGCGTGACGATGACGGAATAATGGATTTCGTCGTTGATCGAGGTGGCGAAAAGACAGAGATTAAAGATGTAAAATTTCAAACAAGTCCCATCGAAGGACAGGAGAATCTTATCTCAATCCATTACGATTTTGTTATCGTCGGAGTGAAGCCGACCTTTTTGAATGTTGCCAAAAACGCTGTGCTTGAGAGCATATCGATCGGCAGAATGGTTTGGATAAGTCTATTTGATCTTGTAACCGGAAGATACGGACTCAGCGAGGTCTCGGGGCCGATAGGTGTTATTAACTATGTTGCCGATGCAGCGACCGAATCCTCGGCGGCAATGGACTGGACGCCGCTCTTGACCGTTATGGCACTTATCGCCATAAATATCGGTCTTTTCAATCTTCTTCCCGTGCCTGCACTCGACGGCGGCAGACTGTTCTTTATGATAGTCGAGCTTATAATCCGCCGCCCCGTGCCGCAAAAATTTGAGAAATGGGTTCATGCAGTCGGTATGATACTCCTGCTCGCATTTATGGCATTGATTTCATTTAAGGACATTTTAAGCTTGATAAGAGGTTAGTGTTATGTCATTTGAACGAAGAAAAAGTAAAGAGGTTAAAATAGGCTCTTTGACTATCGGCGGCAATTCGCCCATAGCCGTTCAATCCATGCTCAATATCCCTGCTCACAATATCGAGGACAGTGTCAAGCAGGCGAAGGCACTCGAAAAGGCAGGGTGTCAGATAATTCGTGCCGCAATTCCCGATATGGATGCAGTCAAGCTCATTCCGGCACTCAAGGAGGCAGTAAAGGCTCCGATAGTAGCGGATATACATTTTGATTACAGATTGGCTCTTGAGTCTATTGCCGCAGGTGTCGATAAAATTCGTATAAATCCGGGCAATATCGGCTCGCAAGACAGAGTTAAGGCGGTAGCCGATGCCTGTGCCGCTCACGGTGTTCCGATAAGAGTCGGAGTAAACAGCGGCTCCATTGAAAAAGAAATTCTCGCAAAATACGGTGCTCCCACCGCACAGGCACTTGTGGACAGTGCAATGGGTCATGTGCGTATGCTGGAGGACTGCGATTTTGATAATATAGTCATATCCTTGAAGTCATCCGATGTTCCTATGACGGTGGAGGCCTACGAACTTATTTCCGAGGTCTGCGATTATCCGCTCCATGTCGGCATAACCGAGGCGGGCACCTGGAAGATGAGCCTCGTCAAGTCCTCAATCGGTATTGGCTCGTTGCTTTTGCACGGAATAGGCGACACTATCCGTGTCTCCATGACCGATGACCCCGTCAAAGAGGTATCGGCAGGCTATGATATCTTGCGTGCTTCGGGTGCTAAAAAAGACTGCGTGCAGATAGTTTCCTGCCCAACCTGCGGCAGAACAAAGATAGACCTGATATCCCTTGCAAATGCGGTCGATGAACGCCTCGCCTCGTGCAATAAGCCGATAAAGGTGGCGGTAATGGGATGTGCCGTCAACGGCCCGGGCGAAGCTCGTGAGGCGGATATAGGCGTAGCCGGCGGTGACGGCTGTGCGCTGATATTCAAAAAGGGTCAGATAATTAAGAAGGTGCCCGAATCACAGGTGCTTGACAGCTTGATGGAAGAAATAGAGAAGCTTTAATAAACGGAGATAAAAATGTCCGATAAAAAATTAGTTGATTTTATAAAAGAATACATAGACGACGTACAGTTGCTCAAAGAGCTCGATGAAATCAGACTTGATGACATCGAGCTTAATGTTGAGCAGAGGACATTGCGCCTTGTCTGTTCCGCCGATACCGCTCCGGATTTATTCAATCTGAGGGCAGCTGAGTCTATGCTTGTAAAGCGTCTGATGCTCTCAGCCGCTCAGATAAGCTGTGCGGACAAGTCAAGCGTCGAGCACAAGGAGCAAAAGCCGAAGGAACAGATGACGGAATTGGGTCTTGCAAAGCTCCTTGTTGAGCTTCGCCGTGAGTTTCCGGCCGCCAACGGATTCCTCAATAATGCCGAATGTTTTATTTCGGGCGATATGGTGTCCGTTCAGCTCAAGAGCGGTGCGGATGTGATAAACAATCTCGGTGCTCCGAGGAGATTTGCACAGATGGTTTTCGAGCGTTTCGGTGAGGATGTCGGTGTCGAATTTACGGATAGCGGCGTACCTGCGGACGACGGCGAGGTTATGCAGTATCAGCAGGAGTTGGACAGTGGCATACGCAACGCATTTGCCGAAAAGGTCTCGCAGGAAAAAGATCTTTCGAGCCTTACGAATACATATCCCGAGTTCCCGTTCTCGACTAAATATTCCGTTCCTATCTACGGAAATATTATCAAAACAAAGCCCATATCTTTAAATGAAGTTGCTTCGGATTCCGGTTCGGTTGTTGTTTGGGGAACTGTTTTTGCGTTTGAAGCGAGAGATACAAGAGACGGAAAACGGAAGATCATCAACTTCTGCCTTAGCGATAAGACAAACTCTTATTCCGTCAAGATTTTTGAGCTTGCCGAAAATTGTGAAAGTCTGCTCAAAAATCTCAAGGACGGCATAGCAGTGCTCGTCAGAGGTGTCGTCAATTACGATGCTTATATGAAGTGCGACTGTATAAATGCCCGTGCGATAACTACAATCGATCTCATTGATAAAAAGGACTATGCGCCCGAAAAACGTGTTGAGTTGCATTTGCATACCAATATGTCTGCCATGGATGCCGTGACGAGTCCCACAAAGCTCGTTGAGCGTGCGATAGCGTGGGGACATAAGGCTATTGCGATAACCGATCACGGTGTTGTGCAGGCGTTTCCCGAGGCTTGTGCTGCCGCCAAGGGTAAGATAAAGATACTCTACGGTATGGAGGGCTATTATTTCGATGACAGAGTAGTTGATCCGAGCGAGAAGAAAAAACGCTATAACCACATAATCTTTTTGGCGAAGAACTATGTGGGACTTAAAAATCTATATAAAATAATCACAAAATCAAACCTCGAATATTTCAGCCGTAAGCCGGGAGTTCCCCGTTCGGTTATCGAGGAGCTGCGAGAGGGTATAATCGTCGGCAGCGCCTGTGAGCAGGGTGAGGTTTACAGAGCCATACTTGACGGCAAGAGCGACGAAGAGGTGCTTGAAATTGCATCCTTTTACGATTATCTCGAAATTCAGCCGAACGGAAACAATGCCTTCCTTATCCGTGAGGGTAGGGTGAAGGATGTTACTGAGCTTGAGAATATTAACAAAAAGATAATCGCTACTGCCGATAAGCTCGGAAAGCTGACTGTTGCTACCTGCGATGTTCATTTTATGGACAAGAGTGACAGTGTTTTCAGAGAAATAATTATGGCAGGACAGGGCTTTAGCGATGCCTCCGAGCAGGCTCCGCTCTATTTCAGAACCACGCAGGAAATGCTTGATGAGTTTGCTTATCTCGGTGAGGATACCGCCCGTGAAGTGGTTATCGAAAACACCAATAAAATAGCCGATATGTGTGAGGTCATCCAGCCCATTCCCGACGGAACATATCCTCCGAGGATACCCGGTTCGGATGAGGAACTCAGAGAGATATGCTATAAGCATGTCAAGGATATTTACGGCGATCCGTTGCCGGAATATGTCGAACAGCGTCTTGAAAAGGAGCTTACCTCGATAATCAAGCACGGCTATGCGGTTCTTTATATCATCGCACAGCGACTTGTCAAATTCTCAATGGATCACGGCTATTATGTCGGCTCAAGAGGTTCGGTCGGCTCGTCCTTTGTTGCATTTGCGGCGGAAATATCGGAGGTCAATCCGCTCATGCCGCACTATCTTTGCAAGCATTGCAAGAAGAGTACCTTCTTTATGGACGGTTCGATAGGCTCGGGCTTCGACCTGCCGCCGAAGAACTGTGAAATTTGCGGTGCACCGCTTGTCAGAGACGGTCACGATATTCCGTTCGAGACCTTCCTCGGCTTCCACGGCGATAAACAGCCCGATATAGACCTCAACTTCTCGGGTGATTTCCAGTCGCAGGCTCATAAATATACGGAAACTCTTTTCGGTGCAAAGAATGTTTTCAAGGCAGGCACTATCGGTACTCTTGCCGATAAGACCGCCTACGGCTTTGTTAAAAAGTGGCTTGATGAAAAGGGTATGACCGTTCAGCGAGCGGAGGAGGAGAGGCTTGTTCAGGGCTGTGTCGGTATAAAGCGTACCACAGGTCAGCATCCCGGCGGAATGGTTGTCGTTCCCGATTACAAAGAAGCGGAGGATTTCACTCCGATTCAGCACCCTGCCGACGACCCCGACAAGGGCACAAGAACAACGCACTTTGACTTCCACGCTCTGCACGATACCATACTCAAGCTCGATATTCTCGGCCACGATGTGCCGACCTTTTATAAGCATCTCGAGGATCTCACAGGTACCTCTGTTATGGATGCCGATGTCTGCGACCCGAAGCTCTATGAGCTTTTGCTCTCACCCGAGCCGATGGGTGTTACCGAGGAGGATATTGACTGCAACACGGGAACACTCTCTTTGCCCGAGCTGGGAACGCCGTTTGTACGCCAGATGTTGCTCGATTCAAAACCGAAGAACTTCTCCGATATGCTTCAGATTTCGGGACTTTCGCACGGTACCGATGTTTGGCTCGGCAACGCAAAGGACTTGATAGAAAACGGCACCTGTACTATTTCAAATGTTATCGGAACACGAGACAGCATTATGACCTATCTCATCCATAAGGGCGTTGAGCCGAGTATGGCGTTCAAGATAATGGAGATTACCCGTAAGGGTAAGGCGAAGAAGCTGCTCACCGATGAGCATAAAGAGGCAATGCGTGCCAACAATGTGCCCGAATGGTATATTGAAAGCTGTCTAAAGATAAAGTATATGTTCCCCAAGGCACACGCCGCCGCTTATGTTATAGCCGCAATGCGCCTTGCGTGGTATAAGATGTACTATCCGATAGAGTATTATGCCACATATATGACAGTCCGAGGCGAAGATCTTGATACTGTCAGTATAATGAAGGGTCAGGATGCCGTTAAGGATAAGATGAAGTATCTCAAGGCGAAGATGAATATTAAGGAAGCTACCGCCAAGGAGGAGAATACCTTCACCTCGCTTCAGGTCGTCAACGAGATGATGGCGAGAGGCGTGCAGTTCCTGCCCGTCGATGTTTATAAATCCGATGCCAAGGTTTACCGTATTGAGGATGGCAAGATAAGACTTCCGTTCTCGGCTCTCGGCGGATGTGGCGGCGTTGCCGCAGAACAGCTTGCCGCTGCAAGAGATGATGGAGAGGGTAGGTATCTTTCAGTCGAGGATCTTCGCAGGAGAGCGAGTGTTTCAAAGACGGTTATCGAAGCACTTGAGGCATCAGGCTCACTTGATGATATTCCCAAAACCACTCAGATAAGCCTTTTTGATATGTAATTCATTTATGCTATTGCCCAAAGTGTGGTTTTCTGCTATTATATATCGGTAGAATACTTTTGGGTATTTAAACAAATAAAATTTCGCCGTTTGGCGTGAAAGGGAGAAATACAATGAAAGTTCTTTACGGTATACTCATTGCTTTAGCGGTATTCATTGTTATAACCCTCATCAGAGCTATCTTTTTTGTTCCCAAGACAAAGAAGTATGAGCCGCTCGAGGATGAACACATTGATGTTGACCGTGTTGCCAAGCACCTGAGCGGTGCTATTCAGATCCCCACCGTTTCATATCCGGAAAACGAGAAGGTGGATTGGGCAAAGTTTGATGAGTTCCACAAGTATCTTGAGGAATCCTATCCTCTTATTCACAAGAATCTCGAGCGTGAGGATGTTGCCGAGGCAAGCCTTATCTACCGTTGGAAGGGCAAAAATCCTGACCTCGAGCCTATCGCTCTGCTCGGACATCAGGATGTTGTTCCGATAGAGGCAGGCACTGAGGAGGATTGGACTCATGAGCCGTTTGCAGGCGTAAACGACGGCGAGTTCATCTGGGGCAGAGGTGCTCTGGATATGAAGAATCACCTCATCTGCGTTATGGAGGCTGTTGAGGCTTTGCTTGAGGACGGCTATCAGCCCGAGAGAGATGTCTATCTTCTCTTCGGTCATAACGAGGAGGTAGTTGCGTCCGATCATTCGGGTGCAAAGGCTATTATGAATACACTCAAGCAGAGGGGTATTCACCTTGACAGCGTGCTCGATGAGGGCGGCGCTATAATCCCTGTACATATCAAGAATATCATGGACGCAAACCTTGCGGGTATCGGTATTGCCGAAAAAGGCTATGCGGACTTTGAAATAAGCGTCAGTGCAAAGGGCGGACACTCTTCTCAGCCCCGTAAGCACAGCGCCATCGGTGAGCTTGCAGAGGTTATCAAGGATATTGAGGGACATCAGTTCAAGTCCAAGCTTGAACCGTTCATCTCCACTCTCTTCTCGAAGATCGGCAGAAGAGCAACTTATCCTGCAAGAATCGTAACTTGCAACATCTGGCTTTTGAAGCCGCTTATCAAGCTTATCATGAAGCAGATTCCTGCTTCTGCGGCTCTTATCAGAACCACCACCGCTGTCACTATGGCAGAGGGTAGCCCTGCGGCCAATGTTCTGCCCCAGGTTGCTTCCGTTACCGTCAACTTTAGAATGATGCCGGGTGTCACCACAAAGGATGTCGAAAAGCATCTTCGCAAGGTTATCAAGAATAAGAATGTTGAGATAAAGTGCCTCAAGAGCAAGGAAGCTTCCATGTTCTCGCCCACAGATTCCAGAGCATTCAACGCAATGGATGAGCTTTGCATGAGAAGCGATCCCAAGAATATCGTTGCACCTTATCTTATGATGGGCGGCACGGATGCCTGCTTCTATGAGCCTGTTTGTGACAATATTTATCGCTTCGCACCGTTCCACCTTTCTCCCAGACTCTTGAGCACCACTCACGCTACAAATGAGCGTTGCCCGATAGAGATTCTCGACGAGGGTGTGTCGTTCTTCAAGCGTTACATTAAGGTTTTGACCAAAGACTGATGAATATTCTTTTAGCTCCCGATTCTTTTAAAGGCACTTTGTCGGCTGATGAGGTGTGCGATATTATCGAATCGGTGCTTGAAAAAGAAATACCGAATTGCAACATTACAAAGCTCCCCGTGGCCGATGGCGGCGAGGGGCTTTGTTTGGGTTTTGCCAAGGTTAAGGACGGAGAATGGCATTCGTCTAGTGCTGTTGACCCGTTTGGAGAGCCGATGAAATCTGATTGGCTTATGCTCGAAAACGGAGTTGCCGTAATAGAGATGTCCGCCTGTGCCGGTTTGCCGCTGGTCGCAGACAGAGCAGACCCGACAAAAACTACCACCTTCGGTGTCGGTATGATGATAGCCGATGCCGTAAAAAACGGTGCCAAAGGCATAATTTTGGGTCTCGGCGGCAGTGCCACCAATGACTGCGGCGCAGGAATGGCGGCAGCACTCGGCTTTTCATTTCTTGATGTGAGCGGTGAGTCTTTTTTGCCCGCGGGCGGAACGCTTGAAAATATTGCAAAAATAGTGCCGCCGACAAAGCCGTTTCCCATACCCGTTACAGCCGCATGTGATGTGAAAAATCCGCTGTTCGGCAGGAACGGTGCGGCTTATGTCTATGCACCGCAAAAGGGAGCAGATGAGAAGCAGGTCAAATTGCTCGACTACGGACTTCGACATATCTCCGAGCTTTTAAAGCGTGACCTCGGTGCTGATGTTACCACGCTTCACGGCGCAGGTGCGGCAGGTGGTCTCGGCGCAGGTGCCGTAGCCTTTTTAAACGCCGAGCTTCAAAGCGGTATTGATATATTTCTTGATGTTGCCGATTTTGATTCGCTCGCAGTCGCCTCCGACCTCGTGATAACAGGTGAGGGGAGACTTGACTGTCAAAGCTTGTGCGGCAAGGTTATAAGCGGAATATGTGCGAGAACGGAAAGGTTAGGAGTTAAAACCGCCGCCGTATGCGGCTGTGTGTCGCCCGATTTAGACATAGAGCACCTCGGTCTGTCTTTTGCCGTTGCCGCTTCAAACGGCGACAAAACGCTCAATGAGCTTAAAAAGACCTGCCGTGCCGAGCTTCGTTCTGCGGCTGTTGAGCTTGCGGTAAAAATATCCGAGATTAAACGGTGAAGCGGTAATTATATCGACCGGCTCGTTATAACTACTGTGAACCGATACCTTGTTGACTTTATCTGCGTTTACTGATATAATTGTCACACAGTAATTTGGTTTAGTCTACCCGTTGTCGGATGTGAATGTTATGAATATACTTGTTACACTTGATTCCAATTACATATATCCGCTCTGCGTGATGTTAAAGTCCCTGTCTGCGACAAATTCGGACAGTTTCATTGACCTGTATGTTATCCATTCCTCATTGAAGGATGAAGACTTTTCAAACATAGAGAACGCACTGAGCGGATGCGATCATTCTGTTCATCCGATAGCGGTGGATGACGATATTTTCAGCGGATTTCCCGTTCTCGGCAGAATCAGTAAGGAGACATATTACCGCCTGCTTGTCGGTGAGCTTCTCCCGAAGAGCGTGGACAGAATCCTATATCTCGATCCCGATATTGTCATAAACGGCAGTCTTGCGGAATTTTACTCGCTCGACCTCAAGGGTAATGTAATAGCTGCCGCAACCCACCTTTACGGTATCGCACAGACGGCAAATCGGGCACGCCTTGCCATGAGCACAAAAAGCTGTTACATAAACGCAGGCGTTATGCTTATTGACCTTAAAAGATGGCGTGAGACCGTCACTCTTGACGAAATCCTCACTTTTATTTCAAAAAAACACAGGAATCTGCTTCTTGCCGATCAGGATGTCGTGAATGTCCTGTTTCAAAAATCGACCTTGACCGTTGATGAACGGATATACAATATTGATGAAAAGACATATAAATTCTTTTCAAGCTCTTTTGTCGGTGAAAAGCGTATAGATCTTGATTGGGTACGCCGCAATTCCGTTATTATTCATTTCAACGGCAAGCATAAACCTTGGAAAGAGCCAGACTACGCCGGAAAGCTCGGTGAATTTTTTGAAAGATATAAAGAACTCTGATACGGATATGAACGCACAGAAAAAGCTTCGACTCATAAAACGGGTCTTAGCTGTAATAGCCTGTATTCTTGTAGCGGCGGCATTTGTGTTCTGCTATTTAAAATACGGGAAGCAGCTTTATTATCTTTTGCGTGATGCCGAGCATATCAGAGAGTTTCTTTCCCGCTTTAACGGCTTTGACCGCTTTGTGTTTGTGGCGTTGAGAACATTGCAAACTGTCGTCAAGCTGTTTCCGGCAGCACCGCTTGAAATAGGCTCGGGCGTGCTCTACGGCACTTGGGGCGGTCTGCTTTTGTGCTTTATCGGCACGGAACTCGGTACTGTTATAATTATAGCTTTGACAAAGCTTTTCGGAAGAAGACTGGTCAATCTCTTCATCCCTATCGAAAAGGTTGATTCACTTAAATTTTTGCAGGACAAAAAGATGGTTTATCGCACTCTTTTTGTCATATATCTGCTCCCCGGAGCACCGAAGGATACCGTGACATATGCGGCGGCACTTACGGATATAGATATGAAAAAGTTCTTCATATTAACAAGCCTTGCGAGGATTCCCGCCATTCTCTCGTCCACATGGTGCGGTGATAAGATAATGGGTGAGAATTTCGAGCTTGCGATAATTATTTTCGGTGCGTCTCTTGCACTTACTCTTGTCTGCTCGTTGGTTTATAAGAAAGTGGTCGGCAACAAAGCCGAAAACAAAACGGATGAGAATAATGCCGCAGAATCGGACAAAGATCACGAGACAGAAGACCTTCAGTCAGATTGTAATGATGAGCGAGAGGAGAATTGACTCTTGAAAACAAAGACTCTCAACGATAAAGGTGACAGAACCGAGCTTTATGCTCCGTTGCTTTTTCTCTTGGCGGCACTTCTGCCGGAGTATGTCGCTCCGGTGCTCGGTGTTGTTATTTTTGTGCTCGTTCTAAAGAAACGCATTTCAGAGAATAAAAAGCCGAATTTCGGTAAGCTCGGCGTAGCTGTCCTTGTGTATATGGTGTGGATGGTCATATGCTCTACTTATTCATCCTCTCTTTTGTCGTCGCTTGCAAGCATCGGATTGTGGATATTGATGTTTACAGGCTATTATGTGATGACGGAAATGATAGATACACACGAGAAGCTTGAAAGGGTATTCAACTTCGGATGTCTGACTGCCGGTATAGTAGGTGCGGTAGGTATAGCACAAATGCTTCTTTACCATTTGTGCAAACGAACCGGTGGTAGCGTATATAAGCTTTTTAATCCGTTTTGGCGTTTTATAGACCTTGGGGTTGAGCAACTTGTCAAGATACTTCCCGAGTTTATCACTTCAAAGATGGCATCCACCACTTTCCATACCTTCTACACCAGAGCGTGCAGCACATTCTCGAATCCGCTGTTCTTCGCAACCCTTTGCGTGACGCTTCTGCCCTTTGCGGCATATGTGTTCCTGTGTGCAAAGAGCAGGAAAAAGCAATTTGTGGGTTTCGTCTGCTGTCTGCTTGATGTCGGCGGCCTTGCTCTCTCTTATTCGAGAGGTCCGTATCTCTTCGCCGTGATTGTCTTTTTGCTGTTGTTCCTTTATGGCGGCAAGAAGTGCCTGAAGCTGCTTGCTCTCGGTGGAGTCAGCGTGTGCGCCCTCGCCGTGTTTACGGACGGAATCTTCAAGCGAATCCTCACCCTTATAAGCGGCAAGGATATTTCCGTTAACACTCGAAAGCTTGTCTGGGATGCGGCGTTTGATATGATAAAGAAAAAGCCGATTTTCGGTTACGGTACAGGCTTCGACAATGTGCGAGATATGTTCCACAATGTCTACAATGTCAACCAACCCCATGCACACAACATATTCCTCGAGGCTTGGATAGAGACGGGAGTTTTCGGTGCACTGCTTTTGGCGGCTATATTTATTGTGTTTTCGGTGAATATAATTCGCCTTTCACTCAAGGGACAGGAGCAGAGATATGTTGCCGTAACGCTTTTTGCTTCAATAGCCGGCTTCGTTATGTGCGGTATGACCGATTGCGTGTTCTACGGCTTGAAGCCTCTGCAATATATGATGCTGATTTTGGGACTTTCTCAGGCGGCTTTTTCGCTTTATCTCAATGACAAAGCAACATTGCCTAAATTCTTAAAGAAGAAGTAACAACATTAAAAATGCGAAAGACTGTACCTTTTTATCGGTGCAGTCTTCTTTTATTTGCAAAATTTACTTTGTGAGATGAGGTCGCTCATGGTGTAAAGTCCCGACGGCTTATCGAGTATGAAGCTTGCAGCGTTCAATGCCCCGACGGCAAAAAGCTCTTTGCTTTGAGCAATGTGACCGAGCTTTAATATCTCGCTGTCGCCTGCGAATATAATTTCATGCTCTCCGGCTATCGTTCCGCCCCTTATAGAGTGAATACCAATCTCGTTTTTGCGGCGGATTTCTCCGCTTGAATGACGGCCGAATTTGTAAATCGGTCGCATTTTCGACCCATCTGAAACAGCGTTCGCTATCATCAGAGCAGTGCCGCTTGGAGCATCCGCTTTCTTTGCGTGGTGTGCTTCGACTATTTCAATGTCAAATGTGTCTCCGAGTACGCTTGACGCAATTTTCGCAAGCTCGCACAGGAGGTTTACACCTATTGACATATTTGCACTGTAAAACACCGCAACCTCGCTTGCCGCTTTGTCGAGTAGTGCGATATGTGTATTCTCAAGTCCTGTTGTGGCTATGACAACGGGAGTTTTACTTTTTTGTGCATATTCAAGAACACCCGGTAAAGCGGCAGGGGAAGAAAAATCGAGTAATACATCTGCTTTGCCGCTGAAGCTGAATGGAGATAAAAAGACAGGGTAAGCGCAGTCTGTGCCTTTTGTGTCAATGCCTGCAATTATCTTGAAGTCACTGCGGTTCTGCACGGCGGCAGATACGGCATTGCCCATTCTTCCGCAACAGCCGCAAAGCAGAATTTTTGTCATTTCTTTATCAACAATGTCACCGCACTGCCGCCTTCCTTTCGGCTAAATCATTTTGAGAGCGGTGAGGGCGGCACGGAGCTTTTCTGCTGCTCCGACATTCATCCTTGTCAGCGGAAGTCGGCAATTTCCGACCTTCATATTCAAAAGATTCATCGCCTGTTTTACGGGTATCGGATTGACATCGGAAAAAAGCAGATTGCAAAGCTCGAGATATTTTATCTGAAGCTCTCTGCTGCTTACCGTGTTCCCGTCGAGATAATCGCAAACCATGTCGTGAGTTGCCTTGGGTGCAATGTTTGCCAAAACGGATATAACACCCTTTGCTCCGAGTGACATAAACGATGTTATCTGATCGTCGTTGCCGGAATAGACAGTCAGCTCGTCGCCGCAGAGCCTGCGTGTCTGAGCCGCCGCCGAAATGTCACCGTTTGCCTCCTTGACCGCTACAATATTCTTATGCTTTGACAGCTCAAAATAGGTCTCGGGCTTTATATTAAGCCCTGTGCGGCTCGGTACATTGTAAAGGATCATCGGGGTGCTTACTCTGTCAGCAATAAAATTAAAATGTTCAATAAGTCCGTCCTGTGAGGTTTTGTTGTAGTACGGTGTGACTGTCAAAAGACCGTCTGCTCCGAGTCTTTCCGCCTCGTTTGAAAGCTCGAGTGCGTGTCGTGTGTCGTTGCTTCCGGTTCCCACGATAACAGGTAATCTGCCCGAGACACATTCAACGCTTTTGCGGATTATTTCTGTTCGTTCGGCACCCGTGAGCGTCGGACTTTCGCCGGTTGTGGCACACACGGCAATTGCATCGGTTGAGTTTTCAATGTGATATTCTATCAGTTCTTCGAGCTTTCCGTAGTTTACACTTCCGTCATCGCAAAACGGAGTGACAAGAGCCACTGCCGAACCTGTGAAAATGACTTTTTTCATTCAAACAAACCTCCTTGTCTGACTGAAAAAAGCAGCCGCCTTTTCGGCGGCTGCTCAGGGTCATCTGTCCATATAGCCCTTTTCGCAGAGCAGCTCAGCCATCAGGACGGCACCGCCTGCGGCACCTCTGAGCGTATTATGTGAAAGGCAAACGAACTTGTAATCATACTGTGTATCCTCACGAAGGCGACCGACCGAAACTGCCATGCCGCCCTCAAGCTCTCTGTTGAGCTTTGTCTGAGGCATATTGTCCTCTTCAAAGTAGTTGAGGAACTGCTTGGGAGCACTGGGAAGTTCTACCTGCTGGGGATAGCCCTTGAACTCTCTCCAAATCTTGAGGATCTGCTCCTTGGTCGGCTTGTTCTCGAATCTGACAAAAACAGCCGCCATATGTCCGTCGGATACGGGAACTCTCAAGCACTGAGCGGTGAAGTTCGGGCTGGTTGCCGGAACGATCTCGCCGTTTTCGAGCTTACCCCAAATCTTGAGCGGCTCACGCTCGGACTTTTCTTCCTCACCGCCGATGTAGGGGATAACATTGTCTACCATATCAGGCCATGTCTCAAAGGTCTTGCCTGCACCCGAGATTGCCTGGTATGTGCATACAAGCACATCCTTGATTCCAAACTCGGAGAGGGGGAACAGTGCAGGTACATAGCTCTGAAGTGAGCAGTTCGACTTGACCGAAATGAAGCCTCGCTTTGTTCCGAGATGCTCTCTCTGTGTCTTGATGACCTCTGCGTGATCGGGGTTAAGCTCGGGGATTATCATGGGTACATCGGGGGTGAAGCGGTTTGCGCTGTTGTTTGAAACAACGGGACATTCCGCCTTTGCGTATTTAAGCTCAAGAGCCTTTATCTCATCCTTGTTCATGTTGACTGCACAGAAAACGAAGTCAACGGTTGAAGCGATTTTTTCGACATCCTTCTCTGCATCCATAACTATCATATTTTTGAACTTTTCGGGGATGGGCTTTTTCATGCACCATTTGCCGCCGAGAGCTTCTTCATATGTTTTGCCTGCCGAGCGAGAGCTTGCCGCAAGGACACAGACCTCAAACCAGGGATGATTCTCAAGCAGGGTAGCGAACCTCTGACCTACCATACCCGTTGCACCGATTATGCCTACTTTAAAATGCTTCATAATAAAGTTCCTCCGAAAAACGATTTTGAGTGAAAAAGTTGTTGTATTGACGAAGGTTTTGCAATATAATAGTGTATGGCTTAAACATAACACTCCGTCAGGATATAACTTTAAAATAAATAATAACACTAACGGACATTGCAAGTCAAACATTTTTTAGTCTCAATATGCGAAAGCTGAGGAAAAAATAATGAAAAAGAGCGATTTTTTTTACGATTTGCCGCAGGAGCTTATAGCACAGCACCCTGCAGAGCCGAGAGACAGCTCAAGGCTCATGGTACTCAACAGGGAAACAGGCGAAATAAAGCATGACATTTTTCATAATGTCGCACAGTATATCAAGCCCGGTGACTGCCTCATATTAAACGACACAAAGGTTCTTCCGGCGCGTCTTTACGGTACAAGAGTCGATACCGGTTCCGTTGTCGAATTCCTGCTTTTGAACAACAGGGGAGATGATGTCTGGGAGGTTATAACCGGTCCGGGTAAAAAGGCACGCACGGGTCATAGGTTCACTTTCCATGATATGCTCTTTGCCGAAATTGTTGACGTTCTGCCGGACGGAAACCGCCTTGCCAAGTTCACCTATGACGGCGTATTCTTTGAACTTCTCGATAAAATAGGAGAAATGCCTCTACCGCATTACATAACGGAGAAGCTGGAGGACAATGACCGCTATCAGACCGTTTATGCAAGAGAAAGGGGGAGTGCCGCCGCACCCACGGCAGGACTGCATTTTACTCCCGAGCTGCTTGATTCATTGCGTGAAAAAGGCGTTGGTATCGGTTTTGTGACACTTCATGTTGGACTCGGAACTTTCAGACCCGTCAAGGCAGACAATGTTGAGGATCACCATATGCACTCCGAGCACTATATGCTTCCGAAGGAGACCGCAACGCTGATAAACGAGACGAAGAAAAACGGCGGACGTGTCTTTGCAGTCGGTACTACCTGTTGCCGCACTCTCGAGAGTGTAGCGACAAAGCACGGCAAAATTTGCCCCGATGATGATTGGACGGATATTTTTATCTACCCCGGCTATAAGTATAAGTGCATCGACGGACTTATAACCAACTTTCATCTGCCCGAGAGCACTCTTATAATGCTCGTCTCCGCTTTCTGCGGCTATGAGCATACAATGAATGCATACAAAGTTGCCGTAGAAGAAAAATATAGGTTTTTCAGCTTTGGAGATGCTATGATGATCGAATAACAGCACAAAATAACAAACAACGCACGGACGCTCCTTGCGTTGTTTGTTTCGTTTCCTTGGCATTTTCGTCAAATTTTGCGGGGTTGTGTCGGCTTTTTTCTGCATTGACAGTCAATTAAAGTTATGGTATCATAAACAGGACAAATGAAAGCTCATTTTGTGAGCAATTTCTGAAGATATGAGAGGGCATGAGAATGGCAGAGCGCACAAAGATTTACATATCGAACCCGAAACGCTCCGCAGTCTTTTTTCCCGAAGCCGACAGACAGGCACTCGTCTCTGTTCTGTCCGATTTACAAGCCGAATATTATGTTTTTCCCGGTTTTTGCGATGTGCATGTGCATTTTCGTGAGCCGGGTTTTTCTTATAAAGAAACGATACATTCCGGCTCACTTGCGGCGGCTCACGGCGGATATACTGCGGTTTGCACAATGCCGAACTTGAATCCCGTTCCGGATTCCGCAGAAAATCTCAGGAGCCAGACCGAGATTATCGAGCGTGATGCGGTGATAAATGTTTATCCCTACGGTGCTATAACCGTCGGACAAAAGGGAGAAACGCTCTCCAATATGGAGGCGATGTCCGCAACTGCAATAGCATTTTCCGACGACGGCAGAGGTGTGCAGTCGAGGGAGCTTATGCGTGAGGCTATGCTTCGGGCAAAGAAGCTCAGGAAGATAATTGTTGCCCATTGCGAGGATAATTCACTGCTCTGCGGCGGTTATATTCATAAGGGCGAGTATGCGAAAGTGCACGGACACAGGGGCATTTGCAGCGAGAGCGAGTGGAAGCCCATTGAGCGTGACCTTGAACTTGTCAGGGAAACGGGCTGTGCATATCATGTTTGCCACATCTCCTGTAGGGAGAGCGTTGAGCTGATAAGAAGAGCGAAAGCAGAGGGGCTTGATGTCACCTGCGAGACGGGGCCGCATTATCTTCTGCTTGACGACAGCAACCTTAAAGAGGACGGCTGTTATAAGATGAATCCGCCGCTCCGTTCAAAGGAGGATAGGCTTGCACTTATAGAGGGTATAATGGACGGCACTGTTGATATGATAGCTACCGACCACGCTCCGCACAGTGCAGAGGAAAAAAGCAGGGGACTTGAAAAAAGCTTGTTCGGTATAGTCGGACTCGAGACTGCATTTCCCTTGCTTTATACTCATCTTGTAAAGGAGAATGTTATTACGCTTGACAAGCTTGTTGAGCTTATGGCGATAAATCCGAGGGAAAGATTCGGTATTCCGCTTAACAATGACTATACCGTGTGGCGGCTCGATAAAGGGAACGTCATCGACCCCGACAGGTTCATTTCAATGGGCAGGGCAATGCCGTTTGGCGGCATGGAAGTCTGCGGCGAATGTCTGATGACCGTCTGCTCGGGCAAGACAGTTTATAAGAATGAAGAGGTTTTAAAATGAAACAGGGGATTTTTAAGATAGCTGAGAACAAGCGGCTTGTTCCAAATGTCTATAAAATGAGACTTTTGGGCGATGTGAGTGAGATAACTGCCTGTGGTCAGTTTATCAATATACAGCTTGACGGACTTTATCTTCGCCGCCCCATATCGGTTTACGATAGAGACGACGTTTCTGTAACGATAATTTACAAGGTCGTCGGCAAAGGCACTGAGCAAATGGCGAAAATGCAGTCGGGCGAGACACTCGATGTGTTGACCGGCTTGGGCAATGGCTACGACTTGTCCCTCTCAGGTGATAAGCCGTTACTGCTCGGCGGCGGCGTTGGTGTCCCTCCGCTGTATATGCTCGCCAAAAAGCTCAGAGAGCAGGGAAAGTCAGTCTCTGTCGTGCTCGGCTTTAATACCGAGAGTGAGGTCTTTTGCGAGGAGGACTTCAAAAAGCTCGGCTGTGATGTTACGGTTACAACTGCCGACGGAAGCTATGGTAAAAAAGGCTTCGTGACCGATGCTTATCCCGGAGAGTATTCATATTTTTACACCTGCGGCCCGGAGCCTATGCTCAAGGCTGTTTACAAAACCGTCTCAACGGACGGAGAGATGAGCTTCGAGGAACGAATGGGCTGTGGCTTTGGTGCTTGCATGGGCTGCTCTTGCAAGACGATAACCGGCTATAAGCGCATATGCAAGGACGGCCCTGTGATGAAGAAGGGGGAGATATTATGGGAAGACTGATGGTTAATCTTTGCGGCATAGAGCTTGACAATCCGATAATACCTGCTTCGGGCACATTCGGCTTCGGCTATG
This sequence comes from uncultured Clostridium sp., assembly GCA_964386035.1. Lineage (GTDB taxonomy): Bacteria > Bacillota > Clostridia > Oscillospirales > Acutalibacteraceae > CAG-177. The sequence continues at coordinate 55,839 of CAYLQT010000007.1, forward strand.
AGTTTGCACAGCTTTATGATATAAACTGTCTCGGTACGTTCTCCTTCAAGGGTACTACGAGGGATGCTCGCTTCGGCAATCCGACCCCGAGAATTGCCGAGTGTACAGCCGGTATGATAAACGCCGTAGGACTTCAGAATCCCGGTGTTGAAAAGGTAATATCCGATGAGCTGCCGAAGCTGAAAAAATGCTTTAACAAAAAGGTTATGGCGAATGTCAGCGGCTTTTCGGTCGAAGATTATGCTTATACCTGCGAGCAACTCGACAAGGAGGAACAAGTTGGCTGGCTCGAGGTCAATGTGAGCTGTCCCAATGTTCACGGCGGCGGCATGAGCTTCGGGACAAGTCCTGAGGCGGCGGCAGAGGTGGTGCGTGCGGTCAAGAAGGTCACGCATAAGCCTGTCATAATCAAGCTTTCGCCAAATGTTACCGATATAGTGGCTATCGCCAAGGCGTGTGAGGATGCAGGAGCGGACGGAATAAGCCTTATAAATACGCTTTTGGGTATGCGTATAAATCTCAAAACCAAAAAGCCTGTTATAGCCAACACGATGGGCGGTTTTTCAGGCCCTGCGATTTTCCCCGTTGCGGTGAGAATGGTTTATCAGGTTGCAAACGCCGTTAATATTCCGGTCGTCGGTATGGGCGGAGTTTCCTGTGCCGAGGATGTTTTGGAAATGATGCTTGCCGGTGCAAGTGCTGTCGAGGTTGGTGCAGCCAATCTTGTTGACCCTTACGCCTGCCGCAATATCATAAATGAACTTCCGTGCGTTATGGACAAGTACGGAATCAAGAATTTATCAGACATTATAGGAGGAGTTAATAATGGGTAAGGATGTTATAATTGCCTGCGACTTTTCGAGTGCCGAAAAGACCTTTGAGTTTCTCGATATGTTTACCGGCAAAAAGCCGTTTGTGAAGATCGGTATGGAGCTGTTCTATGCGGAAGGCCCTTCGATAGTAAAGGAGATAAAGCGCAGAGGACATAAGATATTCCTCGACTTGAAGCTTCACGATATTCCCAATACCGTTAAAAAGGCTATGGCAGTGCTTTCCGGTCTCGATGTCGATATATGTAACCTTCACGCAGGCGGCACGGTCGCTATGATGGAAGCGGCTCTTGAAGGACTGACCCGTGAGGATGGCACAAGGCCTTTGCTTATTGCAGTTACTCAGCTCACTTCGACAAATCAGGAGAGCATGGAGCGGGATCTGCTTATCAAAGAGCCTATCGAAGAGGTTGTTATGCACTATGCTCTCAACGCTAAAAAGGCAGGACTTGACGGCGTTGTTTGCTCACCCCGTGAGGCAGGCAAGGTGCATGAAGTGTGCGGCGGAGATTTCCTGACTGTCACCCCCGGTGTCCGCTTTGCCGACGGTGATGTGGGCGACCAGAAGCGTGTCATGACTCCTGAACAGGCAAAGGAGATAGGCTCGGATTACATCGTTGTCGGCAGACCCATAACTGCCGCCGCCGACCCCGTTGCCGCATATGAGCGCTGTGTAAGAGAATTTTGTGACTGAGGTGAATGAAAATGGAGAGCTATAAGAGAGAATTTATTCAGTTTTTAGAGAGTGCCGGAGTTTTGAAGTTCGGTGATTTCACCGCAAAGAGCGGCAGAAAGATTCCTTATTTCATTAACGCCGGAGATATTAAAACAGGCGATCAGATTTCAAAGCTCGGTGAGTTTTACGCAAAGGCATATTTTGAAAAGCTCGGTGATAAAAAGACCGTACTCTACGGCCCTGCCTATAAGGGTATCCCGATAGCAGTTTCCGTCGCCTGTGCGCTTTCAAAGAAAGGACTTGATGTGCCGTTCTTCTTTAACCGCAAAGAGGAAAAGGATCACGGAGAGGGCGGAGTCTTTGTCGGTTATAAACCTCAAAGCGGCGAGGAGGTCGTAATAGTTGAGGATGTTATAACCGCAGGCACGGCTATAAGAGAGAGTATGTCGATTCTCTCGTCACTCGAGGGCGTAAAGGTATCGGCGGTTTTCGTGATGGTTGACCGCAAGGAAAAGGGTCAGACCGAAAAATCCGCAATGGCAGAGGTAGGCGAGGAGTACGGCTTCCCCGTGTATTCGGTTGTCGATGTTTATGACATTATCGAGTACCTTGAGGAGAATCCCGAGAACGCAGAGAATGTCGAGCGTATCAAGAATTACCTTGCAATAAACGGTGCAAAAGAATAAGCCTAAGGGGGCAGTGCTGTGAAAAGCGTCATTGATATTTTAGATTTGTCGGTCGAGGAACTGGACGAGCTTATAAACACGGCTCTCGATATAATCGAGCAACCGCAGAAATATGCTCATATTTGCAACGGCAAGAAGCTGGCAACGCTGTTTTTTGAACCGTCAACAAGAACCCGTTTGAGCTTTGAAGCGGCGATGTACGAGCTCGGCGGCAACGTGCTCGGATTCTCCGAGTCAAAAAGCTCATCGGCATCAAAGGGCGAGAGCGTTGCCGATACAGCAAAGGTCGTGAGCTGCTATGCTGATATTATCGCTATGCGCCACCCGAAGGAGGGAGCGGCACTTGTGGCCGCCAACAATGCCACAGTTCCCGTTATAAATGCCGGGGACGGCGGACATTGTCATCCCACGCAGACACTTGCGGATCTTTTGACCATAAAGCGTGAAAAAGGCAGGCTCGATAATCTGACCATCGGTTTTTGCGGCGACTTGAAGTTCGGCAGAACTGTTCATTCGCTCATAAACGCTATGAGCCGCTATGAAAACATAAAGTTTATCCTTATTTCACCCGATGAGCTGAAGCTTCCGAGTTATGTGAAGAAAGGTGTTCTTGTCAAAAAGGGCATTCCCTATGAGCAGACCGCAGATCTGGAGGCTGCTATGCCCGAGCTTGATGTGCTGTATATGACGAGGGTTCAGCAGGAGCGTTTCTTTAATGAAGAGGATTATCTCAGACTTAAAGACAGCTACATTTTAACTCCCGATAAGCTCAAAAACGCCAAGGACAGCCTGTCGATACTTCATCCGCTCCCGAGAGTTAATGAGATAAGCGTTGCAATAGATTCCGACCCGAGAGCCTGCTATTTCAAGCAGGTGTTAAACGGCAAATATATGCGAATGGCACTCATTCTCAAGCTCTTAAAGGAGGCAGGCACGATATGAATATAGATTCTATTGTAAACGGCGTTGTTATAGACCATATAACTGCAGGCAGCGGAATGAAGCTCTATGAGCTTTTGAATCTCGATTCGCTCGATGCCTCTGTTGCCATAATCAAGAATGTTTCGAGCAAGAAGATGGGAAAGAAGGATATTATTAAAATCGATGCGGATATTCTGGTTGACTTTGATGTTATCGGTTATGTCAATCCCAACGCCACTGTGAACATCATCAAAAACGGCAACCTTGTCGAAAAACGCAGTATCGATATGCCGCAGGTTCTGACAAATGTAATTAAATGCAAGAACCCCCGTTGTATTACCTCGTGTGAGCAGGAGCTTGACCATATCTTCAAGCTTACCGATGAAGACGGCAAGGTTTACCGTTGTATTTATTGCGAGACAAAGGCGTGACATATTTATAAAGCTTGCTTTTGCCTTGACATAAATCGGACTAAATGATATACTCTATATTGTACTTTCAGTACCCTTCATTGCGACTGACGGATTATCAGTGGAGCACCACAAAGGAGCAATGACTGTATATTTTAAGCCGACCGTCTGGGCACACTTGAGCTATCAGTCCAAGTGCGCCCTTTTGTATTTTTTGGAGGTGGAGTCAGTGAAGAAAGTTGGAATAATTATGGGCTCGGACAGCGATCTGCCCATAATTAAAAAGACGACGGACACATTAAAGGCACTCGAGATACCGTTTGAGGTGCATATCTATTCAGCTCACCGCACGCCGGTCGAAGCGAGAGATTTTGCACTCAATGCCAGAAAGAACGGCTTCGGAGTTTTGATTGCCGCCGCAGGCATGGCGGCACACCTTGCAGGAGCGATTGCGGCAAATACAACTTTGCCGGTTATCGGTATTCCCTGCAAGTCGTCAAATCTTGACGGTATGGATGCATTGCTTTCAACCGTTCAGATGCCAACCGGCATACCTGTTGCAACAGTTGCGATAAACGGCGGAGCCAATGCCGCACTGCTTGCCGCTCAGATAATTGCGGTTGAGGACAGTGCTCTTGCCGAAAAGCTCGATGCAAAGCGTGCGAGCGATGCGGCAAAGGTACTTGAAAAAGACAGTAATGTAGCAGAAATGCTTTAATTCAATTAAAATCAAAGGAGTAAGATTATCATGGAAAAGAAGCTTGTTTACACCGGAAAGACCAAGAATGTTTATTCACTCGAGAACGGCAACTGCCTTTTGAAGTTCAAGGATGACTGCACCGGCAAGGACGGTGTTTTCGATCCCGGCGAGAACTCTGTAGGACTTACCATCGACGGAGTCGGTGATGTCAATCTGCGTATGTCGATTTACTTCTTTGAGAAAATAAATGCCGCAGGCATCAAAACTCACTATATCAGCGCAGACCTTAATGACACTACCATGGAGGTTCTTCCTGCAAAGGTTTTCGGCAAGGGACTCGAGGTTATCTGCCGCTACAAGGCTGTCGGCAGTTTCTTCCGCCGCTACAGCGATTATATTGAGGAGGGCGCAGACCTGCCTGCATATGTTGAGATGACCTTCAAGAATGATGAGAAGGGCGATCCGCTTGTTATCAAGGATGCACTTGTTGCTCTCGGAGTTATGACCGATAAGCAGTATGATGACATCAAGCTTATGACTCAGCAGATCACAAAGATCGTTGCCGATGACCTCAAGGCAAAGGGCCTTGACCTTTATGACATCAAATTTGAGTTCGGCTATGATGCAAACGGTGATGTTATGCTTATTGATGAAATCGCATCGGGCAATATGCGTGTGTATAAGGATGGAAAATACATAGATCCTATGACCCTTTCCAAGCTCTTTTTCGCATAATCTAAATTAAAGGGAGTAGCAACTATGGGAGGATTTTTTGGAATAACCTCTACGCAGGAATGTCTGGTGGATGTGTTCTTCGGCGTTGATTATCATTCACATCTCGGCACACGTCGAGGTGGTCTTGCCGCATATGACAGTGAGATAGGACTTCAACGCAAGATACACAGTATTGAAAATTCGCCGTTTCGTACCAAGTTTGAAAAGATTTTTGAGGAGATGCACGGCACCTCTGCGATCGGCTGTATCAGTGATACCGATCCTCAGCCCATGCTCATTCGCTCAAAGCTCGGTACATATGCGATTTGCACTATAGGAATAATAAACAATTCAAATGAGCTTATTGAGAAATGCCTTAGCTCACAGGGTTACTTTGATGCTATGACAGGCGGTAAGGTGAACAGCACCGAGCTTGTTGCGGCACTTGTCAATCAAAAAGACAGCTTTGTTGAGGGAATAAAGTTTGCACAGGAGTCGATAGACGGTACCTGTTCTCTGCTTATCCTTACAAGTACAGGCTCGATAATAGCCGCCCGTGACCGTGTCGGCAGACTGCCCTTGCTCATAGGCAAGGATGAAAACGGCTATGCCGTTACATTTGAATCCTTTGCTTATCAGAAGCTCGGTTATGCTGACGAAAAGGAGCTCGGCCCCGGTGAGATAGTCGAGATAACGCCGCAGGGTATAACTCAGCTTGCCGCTCCGGGCAAGAAAAAGCGTATATGCTCATTCCTTTGGAGCTATTATGGTTATCCCACCGCAACCTATGAGGGTGTTAATGTTGAGGCTATGCGCTGCCGCAACGGTGAGATAATGGCTGAGTACGACGCTGAGAACAAGGTTGCCGAGGATGTTGATTATGTCGGCGGAGTTCCCGATTCAGGTACACCGCACGCAATCGGCTATTCAAATCAAAGCGGCAAGAAATTTGCCCGTGCGTTTATCAAGTATACGCCCACATGGTCGAGAAGCTTCACTCCTACTAAGCAGACGGAGCGAAACAAGGTCGCAAAAATGAAGCAGATCCCGGTACACGAATATATTGTCGGTAAGAATCTGCTGTTTGTGGACGATTCAATAGTCAGAGGAACACAGCTCAGAGAGACGGTTGAGTTCCTTTATGAAAACGGTGCGAAGTCGGTGCATATGCGTTCCGCCTGTCCGCCCATAATGTTCGGCTGCAAGTTCCTCAACTTCTCACGCTCTACAGATGACATGGAGCTTATCGCTCGCAGAGTTATCATGGAGCTTGAGGGCGAGGAGGGATTCAATCATATCGATGAATATTCGGACAGGGAGACTGAACGAGGCAAGGCACTTCGCCGCACAATATGTGAAAAATTCCATTTCGCATCACTTGAATTTCAATCTTTGGAAGGTATTATAAAGGCGATAGGGCTCGATGAATCCGAGCTTTGCACCTATTGCTGGAATGGGAGAGAATGATATGAATAATAAATCGAGATCAGACAGCTACGCCGCAGCCGGTGTTGATATTACTGCCGGATATAAGTCGGTAGAGCTTATGAAAAAGCATATAGCAAGAACCAAAAACGAGGGCTGCCTTGATGATGTGGGCGGCTTCGGCGGCTGCTTCGGACTTAATCTTGCAGGTATGTCCGAGCCTGTACTTGTTTCGGGTACCGATGGTGTTGGCACCAAGATAAAGCTTGCAATGCTTATGAATAAGCATGACACCATCGGCATTGACTGTGTGGCAATGTGTGTCAATGACATTATCTGCTGCGGAGCAAAGCCGCTCTTTTTCCTCGATTATATTGCCTGCGGTAAGAACTATCCCGAGAAGATTGCCGATATAGTCGGCGGTGTAGCAGAAGGTTGCGTTCAGGCAGGATGTGCGCTCATCGGCGGCGAGACTGCGGAACATCCCGGTCTTATGCCCGAGGAGGATTATGACCTTGCCGGCTATTGCACCGGTATTGTCGATAAGTCAAAGTTGCTCGACAAAAACACCGTTGCCCGGGGCGATGCCGTTATAGCACTCGCTTCCACAGGTGTACATTCAAACGGTTTTTCACTCGTCAGAAAGGTGTTCGATATAGAAAATGCCGATATAACTCTTCCCATCGATGAGCTCGGCGGCAAGTCTCTCGGTGAGACTTTGCTCACTCCCACAAAGATTTATGTTAAGTCAATGCTCGCCCTTTTTGACGAGATGCCCGTGAAAGCAGTCTCGCATATTACGGGCGGCGGCTTCTATGAAAATATCCCGAGAGCGTTGCCGGATGGTTATTCAGTAAAGGTTGACAGAGCTTCGCTCAAGATTCTGCCGATATTTGAGCTCATTCAGAAGATGGGCAATATCTCCGAACATGATATGTTCAACACCTTCAATATGGGTGTCGGCATGAGTGTTGTTGTTTCCGCTGAGAATGCAGACAGAGCTGTTGAGGTTCTCAGAGCAAACGGAGAGGATGCCTATATCATCGGCAGCGTTATAAAGAGCGATGAGGGTGTTATCATTGAGTAATACAAAGAATATCGTGGTCTTGGTTTCGGGCGGCGGAACGAATTTGCAGGCTCTCATTGATGCACAAAGCAGAAATGAGCTTGTAAGCGGTAAAATAACCTGCGTTATTTCGTCAAAGCCGGATGCCTATGCACTTGAGCGTGCCGAAAAAAACGGAATAAAGACCCGGGTGTTGAACAGAAAAGACTATGCCGACATTGCTTCCTACAGCATTGCAATGCGTGATGCACTTACAGAAGAAAAAGCGGATGTTATAGTCTACGCAGGCTTTATGACGATACTTGATGAGAGCGTGTGCGATGCGTTCCCGAATAAAATGGTGAATGTTCATCCTGCACTTATCCCGTCGTTTTGCGGCAAAGGCTTTTACGGACTTCGTGTTCATGAAGAAGTGCTGAAGAAAGGTGTCAAGGTTTCCGGTGCAACGGTTCACTTCGTTACCGCCGAATGTGATGCAGGGCCGATAATTCTGCAAAAAGCGGTTGAGGTGGAGGAAAACGACACTCCGGAAACACTTCAACGCCGCATTATGGAGCAGGCGGAATGGAAGCTTCTCCCGAGAGCAGTTGAGCTTCTTTGTGCTGACAGAATTACTGTAGAAAACGGAAAAACATATATAAAATAATAAATCGGAGGACTGACAATGGAAATCAAGTCTATCGAAAACGAGCTTAATTCTCTTGCTTATCACGGCAGAGGAATCATCATCGGCAAGAGTGCCGATGGCAAAAAGGCAGTTACCGCTTACTTTATTATGGGTCGCAGTGAGAACAGCCGCAACCGTGTGTTCGTAGAGGACGGCGAGGGTATCAGAACTCAGGCGTTCGATGAGTCGAAGATGGTTGATCCGCACCTCATAATCTACGCACCCGTGAGAGTTCTCGGCAATAAGACGATAGTTACAAACGGCGATCAGACCGATACTGTCTATGAGCTTATGGACAAGCAGATGACCTTTGAGCAGGCACTTCGTACCCGTGAGTTCGAGGACGATGCACCGAACTTCACACCCAGAATTTCGGGCATTATCAAGCTCAAGGACGGCGATATGAATTTTGCCATGTCCATTCTCAAGTCTGCCGAGGGCAATGGTGATTCCTGCCAGAGATATACATATGCCTATTCCGATCCCATCGCCGGCAGAGCCAAGTTTATCCATACTTATAAGTGCGACGGCAATCCGTTGCCGAGCTTCGAGGGTGAGCCTAAGACTCTTGAGCTTCCCGATGCGGATATAGATACTCTGACCGATATTATCTGGACTAACCTCAATGCGGATAATAAGGTTTCACTCTTTGTAAGATATATCGACCTTGCAACAGGCGAGTATGAGTCGAGAATAGTCAACAAGAATGTGTAAGGAGAATGAAAATGAAGGATTTTGAACTTAAATACGGCTGTAACCCCAATCAGAAGCCTGCAAAAATCTATATGAAGGACAATAGCGATCTGCCCATAGAGATTCTCAGCGGCAGACCCGGATACATAAATTTCCTTGATGCTTTCAATTCGTGGCAGCTTGTAAAGGAGCTTAAAGAAGCTCTCGGGCTTCCTGCCGTTACTTCGTTTAAGCATGTCAGCCCCACCTCCGCCGCAGTTGGTATTCCACTGAGCGATAAGCTCAAGAAGGCTTGCTTTGTTGACGATATAGAGGGACTTGATGATTCGCCGCTCGCTTGTGCGTATGCCCGTGCAAGAGGTACGGATCGTATGTGTTCTTTCGGTGATTGGGTCGCACTTTCCGATGTCTGCGATGTTACCACGGCAAAGATGATAAAGCGTGAGGTTTCCGATGGTATTATAGCTCCCGGCTATGAGCCGGAGGCACTTGAAATACTTAAGACAAAGAGAAAGGGCAATTACAATATAGTCAAAATTGACCCCGACTATATTCCTGAGGCACAGGAGACAAAGCAGGTCTTTGGTATAACCTTTGAGCAGGGCAGAAACAATTTTGAAATAAGCCCCGAGCTGCTCAAGAATATTGTGACTGCCAATAAAGAGCTTCCTGAGAGCGCCGCAAGAGATCTCGTTGTTGCTCTCATAACTCTCAAATATACCCAGTCAAACTCCGTATGCTATGCAGTTGACGGTCAGGCTATCGGTGTCGGTGCAGGCCAGCAGTCCCGTATCCATTGCACACGCCTTGCAGGTACAAAGGCAGATACATGGTTCCTTCGCCAGCATGAGAAGGTCTTGAACCTGCCCTTTAAGGCTGAAATCGGTCGCCCCGACAGAGACAATGTCATTGACGGTTATATAAATCAGAACGAAGAGGATGTCTGTGCAGACGGCAACTGGCAGAAGTATTTTACCGTTCAGCCCGAGCGCTTCACTCCCGAGGAGCAGAAGGCTTATCTTGCTACTATTGACGGCGTTGCTCTCGGCTCGGATGCGTTCTTCCCGTTCTCCGATAATATCGAGCGTGCAAAGCGCAGCGGCGTAAAGTATATCGCAGAGCCGGGCGGCTCTATCAGAGATGATGCCGTTATCGACTGCTGTGACAAATACGGCATGGTAATGGCATTCACCGGAATGCGTTTGTTCCACCACTAATATTTATCTCTTCAGGTGTTTATATGAAAATTTTAGTTGTTGGCGGCGGCGGAAGAGAGCACGCCATTATAAAGAAAATCAAAGAAAACAGCGGCGTTGAAAAAATATTTGCTTTGCCCGGAAACGGCGGTATGGCAAGTGATGCAGAGTGTATAAATATTTCTGCGACAGATATTGACGGCATAGTGAGCTTTGCCGTTGAAAATAAAGTGGATTATGCTGTGGTAGCACCCGATGATCCGCTTGTGCTCGGCTGTGTCGATGCGCTCAGGGATAAAGGTATACCGTCCTTTGGTCCCGATAAGGCGGCGGCAATAATCGAGGGCAGTAAGGTGTTTTCAAAGAACCTTATGAAAAAATACGGCATACCCACCGCCGAGTATGAAGTGTTCAGCGATATGGATGCGGCTCTCGATTATCTCGAAACAGCACCTATACCTACTGTTATAAAGGCTGACGGATTGGCTCTGGGCAAGGGTGTTATAATTGCCGAGACACGTGAAGAAGCAAAGCAGGCAGTTGTTTCGATGATGCAGGATAAGCAGTTCGGTGCAAGCGGAGATAATATCGTCATAGAGGAGTTCTTGACAGGTCCCGAGGTGTCTGTCCTCTCGTTTACCGACGGCAACATCGTTGTGCCCATGGTGTCCTCTATGGATCATAAGCGTGCAGGTGACAACGATACGGGACTCAATACCGGCGGTATGGGAACGGTTGCTCCTAACCCGTATTACACCGATGCTGTAGCCGATGAGTGTATGGAGAAGATTTTCCTGCCCACGATTCGGGCAATGAAGGCAGAGGGCAGAACGTTTAAGGGATGCCTCTACTTCGGCTTGATGCTTACTCCAAAAGGCCCCAAGGTCATCGAGTATAATTGCCGCTTCGGTGATCCCGAGACCCAGGTGGTTTTGCCGCTTCTCAAGACGGATCTGCTCACTGTTATGCAGGCTGTCACAAATGAGACTCTCTCGGATATAAAGGTTGAGTTCAGCGATAAAAATGCCTGCTGTGTCATTATGGCATCAAACGGCTATCCGTCCTCTTATGAGAAAGGCTATGAAATATCTATTCCCGAGGATATTGCTGATAATGTCTATGTCGCAGGTGCACGCCTTGATGAAGGCAAGCTTTTGACAAACGGCGGCAGGGTTTTAGGTGTTACAAGCGTTGCGGATTCTCTTAAAGAGGCTATTGACGAATCTTATAAAAAGGTTGAAAGAATACATTTCGGCAACCGTTACTATCGTACCGACATCGGAGCGAAAGCTCTCAAAGCAGTGGAGGCAGATTAAATGGTTTACAGAGTATATGTTGAAAAGAAAAAAGAACTTGCAAACGAGGCGAAGGCCCTGCTCTCCGATGCAAGGGGACTTCTCGGAATTGAAAATCTCACCGATGTGCGTATTTTTAACCGCTACGATGCGGAGAATATCACCGAGGAGCTGTTTGATTATGCAATAGGCACGGTTTTCTCCGAGCCTCAGCTTGATATTGTGTCGAGCGAGCTTGAGCTTCCCGATGCCGCAGTCTTTGCTGTCGAGTATCTTCCCGGTCAGTTTGATCAGCGTGCGGACAGTGCCGCTCAGTGTATTCAGATAATCTCTCAGGGAGACCGTCCGATAGTCCGTTCGGCAAAGGTCTATGCTCTCTATGGCAAACTCTCCGAGGGTGACATAGCAGAAATAAAGAAGTATGTCATCAACCCCGTTGAGGCTCGTGAAGCGGAGCTTAAAAAGCCCGAGACACTGGTTGTGAATTATGATATTCCCACTACCGTTAAGACTCTTGACGGCTTTTTAAGCCTTGACAGAGAGGGACTTGAGAAGTTTGTAGCCGATATGGGTCTTGCAATGGATGCGGATGATATTACATTCTGCCAGAACTATTTCAAGACCGAGGGCAGAGAGCCCACCATAACCGAAATCCGTATGATAGATACCTATTGGTCGGATCATTGCCGTCATACAACCTTCCTCACAGTCATTGACGATGTTAAGTTTGAGGACGAGCTTTTGCAGAGTGCATATGACGAGTATATTGCTGTGCGCCGTGAACTCGGTCGTACTAAGCCGATATGCCTTATGGATATAGCTACCGTCGCTGTTAAGTATCTTAAAGAGCACGGTATGCTTGATAAGCTCGATGAGTCCGAGGAAATAAACGCCTGCACTGTCAAGATAAATGTTGATGTTGACGGTGTCAGTGAACCGTGGCTTCTGCTGTTCAAGAATGAGACTCATAACCATCCCACGGAAATTGAGCCTTTCGGCGGTGCGGCCACCTGTATAGGCGGTGCTATAAGAGATCCGCTTTCGGGCAGAGCGTATGTTTACGGTGCAATGCGTGTCACCGGTGCGGCAGACCCCACTGTTCCCGTGAGCGAGACAATTCCCGGAAAGTTACCTCAGCGTAAAATTGTTACAACTGCCGCAGGCGGATACTCGTCTTACGGCAATCAGATAGGATTGGCTACAGGTATTGTAGACGAAATTTATCATCCCGGCTATGCCGCAAAGCGTATGGAGATAGGCGCTGTTATTGCTGCCGCTCCTGCGGAGAATGTGCGCCGTGAAGTTCCCACTCCGGGCGATGTTGTCATACTGCTCGGTGGCAGCACCGGTCGTGACGGTATCGGCGGTGCAACAGGTTCGTCCAAGGCACATAACGCCCATTCTGTTGAGACCTGCGGTGCAGAGGTTCAGAAGGGTAATGCGCCCGAGGAGCGAAAGCTTCAGCGTCTGTTCAGAAACAAGCAGGCTACACAGATGATCAAGCGCTGCAATGACTTTGGTGCAGGCGGTGTTTCGGTTGCTATAGGTGAGCTTGCCGACGGACTTGAGATAAATCTTAACGCAGTTCCCAAAAAGTATGAGGGACTTGACGGCACTGAGCTTGCTATCAGCGAGTCTCAGGAGCGTATGGCTGTTGTAGTCGAGCCGCACAACGTGGATGCGTTTTTGGCTCTTGCCGCACAGGAGAATCTTCAGGCTTGCCCCGTGGCAGTCGTGCAGGAAGAGCCTCGTCTGGTGATGAACTGGAACGGCAACAAGATTGTTGACATCAGCCGTGAATTTTTGAATTCAAATGGTGCAGATAAGCATATAGTTATCACTCCCGAAGCTCCCAAAGCATATGACAAAAAGTGCGAGGGCGGTTTTGCGGAGAATATGAAGAAAATTGCAAATGACCTCAATATCTGCTCAAAGAGAGGACTTTCCGAGCGTTTCGATTCGACTATAGGCGCAGGCACTGTCCTTATGCCGTTCGGCGGCAAGAATCAGCTTACACCCATTCAGGCGATGGTGCAGAAGATCTCGGTCGAAAAGAAGCATACCGATGACTGTTCACTTATGGCGTGGGGCTATAATCCGTTTATCACCGAGAAAAGTCCCTATCACGGTGCATATCTTGCAGTTATTGAATCTGTTTCAAAGCTTATTGCAACAGGTGCAAAGTTCGAGGATGTTTATCTCACCTTCCAGGAGTATTTCGAGAAGCCCGGTACAGACGGCAAGCGTTGGGGCAAGCCTCTTGCGGCATTGCTCGGCGCATTTAAGGCTCAGAAGGAGCTTGGTATCGGCTCTATCGGCGGAAAGGATTCAATGAGCGGTTCGTTTGAAAAGCTCGATGTTCCTCCGACCCTCGTGTCATTCGCTGTAACCACCGAAAAGGTGCAGAGCATTGTTTCTCCCGAGTTCAAAGAGGCAGGCGATAAGCTTGTACTTATAACTCCCGATTATGACAAGGACACAAATCTCCCGAATACAGAATCGCTCATTTCGGTGTTCGATAAGGTGACGGAGCTTGTACGTTCGGGCAAGGCTGTGTCCTGCTATACTCCGTGCCTCGGCGGTATTGCAGAGGCTGTGATGAAGATGTCGTTCGGCAACGGCCTCGGCTTTGAGTTTGCCGATAATCTCGGCATTTCCGAGCTGTTCGGCTATTCCTACGGCTCGTTCCTTGTTGAGACTGAGCAGGAGATAGACGGCACAACGTTAGTTGGTACTGTTACCGATGACGGCAAGCTGACCTTCGGCGGCGAGAGCGTCGGAATAAACGAGTTGCTCGGCATATATGAGGATAAGCTTGAAAAGGTTTATTCCTGCAATATAGCCGATGAAAAGACCCCGATGAAGAACTTTGAGTTCAAGGCGGAGTCATATCCCACACCTGCAATTAAAACCGCAAAACCCAAGGTGCTCATTCCTGCATTCCCGGGCACAAACTGCGAGTTTGACAGTGCAAAGGCTATGCGTGATGCCGGTGCAGAGCCGGAGATAATTGTTATCAATAACCTCTCCGCATCGGGTATACAGTCGAGCATCGAGAAGTTCGCAAACGAGCTTAAGAGCGCACAAATGGTATTCATTCCCGGCGGTTTCTCCGGCGGTGATGAGCCTGACGGAAGCGGCAAGTTTATAACTGCTTTCTTCCGCAATGCGGCTGTCAAGGAGGGCGTTACTGACCTGCTCGAGAACCGTGACGGCCTTATGTGCGGTGTCTGTAACGGCTTCCAGGCTCTTATAAAGCTCGGACTTGTGCCTTACGGCAAGATAATCGATACCGATGAAAACTGCCCGACACTTACCTTCAACACAATAGCACGCCACCAGTCAAGAATAGTGCGTACCCGTGTCGCTTCCAATAAGTCGCCGTGGCTTGCACTTACAAATGTCGGTGATATTTATAATGTTCCGATCTCTCACGGCGAAGGTCGTTTTCTTGCAAGCGAGGAACTCATAAAGGAGCTTGCCGCAAACGGACAGATAGCAACGCAGTATGTTGACCTTGAGGGCAACGCTACAAGCGATGTTCATTTTAATCCCAACAACTCAATGTATGCAATCGAGGGTATAACCTCTCCCGATGGCAGAGTTTTCGGTAAGATGGGACACAGCGAGCGTATCGGCAACGGACTTTATAAGAATGTTTTGGGCGAATATGATATCCGTATGTTTGAGGCGGCAGTGAAATATTTTAAATAATATCGGAGGCTTGACGCATATGGCTTATTTATCAGACATCGAAATCGCACAGCAGTGCGAGATGAAACCGATAACCGAAATTGCAAAAAAAGCGCATCTCGATGAAAAATATATCGAGCAGTACGGCAAGTACAAGGCGAAAATCGATCTTTCGCTTTTGAACGAGACAGACCGTAAGGACGGTAAGCTGGTTTTGGTCACGGCAATAACGCCGACTCCGGCAGGCGAAGGCAAGACTACTACTACCATAGGTCTTGCCGACGGACTGTCGAGAATAGGCAAGGATGTCACGGTTGCTCTGCGTGAGCCGTCTCTCGGCCCTGTTTTCGGAGTCAAAGGAGGAGCAGCAGGCGGCGGTTATGCCCAGGTAGTTCCGATGGAGGATATAAATCTTCATTTTACGGGCGATTTTCACGCAATAGGTGCGGCGAACAATCTCCTTGCAGCAATGCTAGACAATCATATTCAGCAGGGTAATGCGTTGGGTATCGATGTCCGCAGAGTTACATGGAAACGATGTGTTGATATGAACGACCGTCAGCTCCGTTTTGTTGTGGACGGAATGGGCGGCAAGGCGAACGGAGTTCCCCGTGAGGACGGCTTTGAAATAACCGTAGCAAGCGAAATTATGGCCATATTCTGCCTTGCAAGCTCCATAAACGACCTTAAAGAGCGTTTGGGTCGTATCATTGTCGGCTATACCTATGACGATAAGCCTGTCACCGCTTCCGATTTAAAGGCTGTCGGCGCAATGACCGCTCTGTTGAAGGATGCGTTGAAGCCGAATCTCGTCCAGACACTTGAGGGTACTCCTGCCTTCGTTCACGGCGGCCCGTTTGCGAATATTGCACACGGCTGTAACTCCGTTATGGCAACGAGACTTGCACTTAAAATGGGCGATTATACAGTTACCGAAGCAGGCTTCGGTGCTGATCTCGGTGCAGAGAAGTTCCTTGATATAAAGTGCCGTATGGCAGGCCTTGTTCCCGATGCGGTTGTGGTCGTTGCAACTGTCCGTGCACTTAAAATGCACGGTGGTATGGACAAAAAACAGCTCGGTGAGAAAAATCTCGAAGCACTCGAGGGAGGCATACCGAACCTTCTTCGCCATGTGTCTAACATCAAGAATGTTTATAAGCTCCCGTGCGTCGTGGCGGTGAATCGTTTCCCGACCGATACGGACAGTGAAATTGACTTTATAATTAAAAAGTGTAAAGAATTGGGAGTCAATACCGTTCTCTCCGATGTTTGGGCAAAGGGCGGCGAAGGCGGCGAGGCACTTGCCCGTGAGGTAGTCAGACTTTGCGATGAGGAACAGGGTGACTTCACCTATGCCTATGAGCTTGACGGCACTATTGAGGACAAGATAGAAGCCGTTGTCAAAAAGGTATACGGCGGAGATGGCATCTCCGTCATGCCTGCGGCTAAGAAGCAGATAGCACAGCTGACCGCTTTGGGCTTTGATAAGCTGCCTGTATGTATTGCAAAAACACAATACAGCTTTTCCGATGACCCGACAAAGCTCGGAGCACCCGAGAATTTCACGGTCACTATAAAAAATGTCAAGGTCTCAGCCGGTGCAGGCTTTATAGTCGTTATGACAGGTGATATTCTCACCATGCCGGGACTTCCCAAGTCGCCTGCGGCAGAGCGGATAGATGTTGACGAAAACGGTAAAATAACCGGTCTATTCTAAAAAATACGGAGGCTTACAATTTGTAAGTCTCCGTTTGTTGATTTAACATGTCTTATCTGCTATAATATATTCATAAAATATGGAACCCATTTGAGAGGAATACAGATGAAGTTTACCGTTATAAAAAAAGAGGGGACTGCACGCCGTGCTGAGTTTGAGACTGTTCACGGTACTGTTCAGACCCCTGCGTTTATGAATGTTGCCACTTGCGGTGCCATAAAGGGTGCAGTGTCGGCATATGACCTTAAAGATATTCACTGCCAGGTTCAGCTTTGCAATACATATCATCTGCATCTTCGCCCGGGCGATGAGCTTGTGAAGGAGCTGGGTGGACTGCATAAATTCACCGGTTGGGATGGGCCTATTCTCACCGACAGCGGCGGATTTCAGGTCTTTTCGCTTGCAAAGCTTCGCAAGATAAAGGAGGAGGGCGTCTATTTCTCCTCTCATATTGACGGACGCAAGATATTCAT
Source organism: uncultured Clostridium sp. (assembly GCA_964386035.1). Taxonomy (GTDB): domain Bacteria; phylum Bacillota; class Clostridia; order Oscillospirales; family Acutalibacteraceae; genus CAG-177. The sequence goes on from CAYLQT010000007.1 coordinate 73,001, forward strand.
GGGGCCTGAGGAGAGTATGCAGATACAGTCCAATCTCGGCTCAACTATCGCCATGGCGTTTGACGAGTGTGTTGAAAATCCTGCAAAGTATGAATATTCCGAGCAGTCCTGTGCACGCACCGTCCGTTGGCTCGAGCGCTGTAAGGCGGAAATGCAGAGACTTAATTCTCTGCCAGATACAATCAATAAAGAACAGCTTCTTTTCGGCATAAATCAGGGTTGTACCTTTGATGACCTGCGTGTTGAGCATATGAAGAAAATAGCGGCACTTGACCTTGACGGTTATGCTATAGGTGGACTCGCAGTGGGCGAGCCGAAGGAGGATATGTACCGTATAATTTCGGCAGTTGAGCCGTATATGCCGGCTGATAAGCCGAGATACCTTATGGGTGTCGGTACTCCGGGCAATATACTTGAAGGCGTGTCAAGAGGTGTGGATTTGTTCGACTGTGTTATGCCCAGTCGCAATGCACGCCACGGACATCTGTTCACAATGGGCGGCATAATAAATCTCAACAACAAAAAATATGAGCGTGATCTTCGCCCGATAGATCCCGAGTGCTCATGCCCAACCTGTCAAAAACATTCACGAGCATATATTCGCCATCTGTTTAAGTCCGGCGAGATGCTCGCAATGCGGCTGTGCGTTATGCATAATCTCTGGTTCTATAATACTCTTATGGAGAAGATTCGTGAAAATCTCGATAACGGTACATTTACCGAGTTTAAAGAGAAGTACACGGATTTGCTTGATACGAGAATATAAACAGTGACGACCGCCTTATGACGGCTGCCAAAGAGGTGATAGCTTTGGAAAAAAAGTCGAATAAAAAAGGAGGTTCTGTTATGTGGGTAACTTTTGCATTGCTCTCGGCGGTGTTTGCGGCACTTACTTCTATTCTTGCCAAGATAGGCATTGACGGAGTAAACTCCAATCTTGCGACCGCAATACGAACGGCAGTGGTACTTGTGCTTGCGTGGGGGATAGTTTTTGCCACGGGAGCACATGAGGGGATAAGCAATATCGGTGTGAAGAGCTGGATATTTTTAATTCTCTCCGGAATAGCTACAGGCCTGTCGTGGATATTCTATTACCGTGCACTTCAAATCGGAGAAGCTTCAAAAGTAGTCCCCATTGACAAACTCAGCGTCGTTATCAGTATGATACTCGCGTTCGTTGTTCTGCATGAAAAGATTACATGGACAACGGTACTCGGCGGCGTGCTCATAACCGCCGGCACATTTGTACTTATACTTTAAATGAATACAACCCTCCCGTTTTGCATATCTATTAGCGATATTAAAAACGGGAGGGTTCGTTTTGAAGGAAATTGTAGAGGAACGGGCGGTCGAGCTTGCGGAGTATATAGTGGAAAATAAAACTACCGTCAGGGCTGCGGCAAAGAAGTTCGGCGTATCAAAGTCAACGGTACATATGGATGTCGCAAGGCGGCTTCGCAATGTCAATCCTCAGCTTTACAGCGAGGTGCGTGAAATACTTGATATCAACAAGGCACAGCGGCATATACGCGGCGGACTTGCCACCCGAGAGAAATACAGAAGCCTAAAAGAAGATGAGCAATGAAGAAGGGAGCCGAACAGGGGATATGTTCGGCTCCCTTTTGAATCATTACTCGCCTCGCAGAGTAAGAGCGGTTTCAGACTCAATGCAAAGACTCTTGTTTTCAATGAAAAAACACACTCCCGCAATGTCTGCCGAATAGGTGTAGCGCATGGTTCGGCTCTCTGCGTATTGAGTTATTGCGGTTGAATATTTGCTTGCCGACGGTATTCCGAGAAGCATTGAAAGCTCTTCAAAGCTGTCCTCTTTGCCTGAAAATGCAAATGTGATACATGAGATAAGCGATAAAAAGCTTTCAAATTTTTCGCCTGTTATATCTTCTACATTTCCAATTAGAGTAACGCACACTCGCTTTATGCGGACTTTTTCGCTGTCGGTGCATAGACTTATCAGAGTATCGCCTCCGACTTTAAAATTATACTGTCTGCACCCGTTTTCCTCGGTGACAACGGCATTTTCTATGTTTAAAAGCTTGCTTTGATACCTGTTGTTAAAAAGTTCGCAAAACATATCCACGTCGGAATATCGCTGAACCGAGCAGGCGCAAAGCATTGTTGCTGTAATAATAATTAAAGCTAAAAATTTTTTCATATAAAAATCTCCGTTTGCTTCAGTTTACATATCTATATGAAAAAAGTTTCAATTAAATTATTCTTCGGCAGTTTGCGACTTGAAAAAATCGTTTAGATGTAATAAAATATTTGTATAGAGAGAATATGCTCGGTTAAATGTTTGTTTTTTTGAAAAAACTTTGAAAATTCAAAGAATATTAACATTTTGTACAGCAGAGTATTTATAATTTATCTGTATAATTTATATTAGTTTATCATGGTCGTTTTTAAACTGCACTTACGGTAAAATGGCAACGGATGGAGAGATTATTTATGGAAACAAAAAAATGGTCAACAAAGAAAAAGGTGTTTGTGGCAGTTCTTGCTGTGTTGTGCGCCGCAATACTTGCAAGCGTGCTCTATTTGTTTTTTAAACCGGATCCGCTGCCGCAGGTTGGTGCGACCGAGGTTGTGAGAGATTCTATAACTCAGACTCTCGATTTCTCGGGCACGGTGTCATCGGTGCAGAAGGGAACCTTTATTCCGATTGACGGAACAAAGGTGATCAGCGTAAATGTCAAGGTGGGCGAGCGTGTCAAAAAAGGGGATGTTCTTGCAACCTTTGACACATCATCGCTCAACTCCACCCTTGCAGAAAAGCAGAAGGCATATCTCACGGCGGTGGAGAACTATAACAACGCAAAGAATACAGCAGTCACTTCTTCTTCCGAGCTTAAAGAAATAGAAAAGCGACTTGCCGAAATAGAAAGGGAGATTGCCGAGCAGGAAAAGCAGAACAGTAATAACGGCAGCTCCGATAACGCTTCACAGGATAAGACCGATACCGAAGCTACAAGCAGGTTTTGGGAGCTGATTTCAAAGGCACTCGGTATGGATGATATAGTCGGTGCTCTTGGGAAGCTTGATGATCTTATAAACAGCGGCAATTCAAATATCTTCGGCTCGGGTGTCTCGGAGCTTCAAATGGAGAAAATGCAGCTCGAGTTAAAGAAGATCACTCTTGAAGCACAGTCGGGCAATATAACTCAGAGCACATATAAAACAATTATGGAAGCCGAAAAGAAGGAACTTGATTCCCTTACAGCGTCGGTTAATTCACTTAAAAAAGGCTGGGTTGCGGAATATGACGGTATTGTCAGCGAGGTGAATATAACCGCCGGCCAGACCTGCCGTTCGGCAGCCTCGGCGCAGCTTGATCTTTCGTCTATAATAAACCTTGCAAGCGGCGGAACCGATGTTTCGGAGCTTATTGCCGCACTGTTCGGTCAGACTCAGAGCGGAATAACCGTCGAGTATTATCCTTTTGTTGTTGATTTTGTTCTCGGCAAGGCGGACATTTTCAAAGTGAATCTTGATACACCCTGCCGTGTTACTGCCACGGACGACAGTGTTGTTGACGGTGTTGTAACCTATATCAGTCCCGTTGCATCACAGGGCTCAAGTGCATCGCTTTCTTCTCTTATTGGCTCAGGCTCGGCAAGCGGAGTTGATGCCAAGGTGACTATAGCGGAGCCGACATCGAGCATAATCATCGGGCTTGATGTTGATATTTCGATAGATGTTGAATCAAAGGAAAATGCAATAGTTGTTCCGAGCGAGGCGGTCAAAAATGACGCTACGGGTACATATGTTTATATCTATGACCCTGAGACAAAGCGGATAAAGGTTTCGCCCGTTGAGCTGGGAATCTCGGATAATACTCGCTATGAAATAATTTCGGGCTGTGAGGTTGGCGATATGATTGTTACCACAGTCCCAACAGGTACTACCCTTGCCGACGGCGACAAGGTTAAGGTTACAAAGTAACACCGCCGGAGGTCAAGGATGAATATTAAAGAAAATATAAGAATAGCAATATTCTCTATTAAAACCAATCTTATGCGATCGTTGCTTACAATGCTCGGCATTATAATCGGCGTTGCGGCGGTTATAGCGATAATAACCCTCGGAAACGGCGGCCGAGACTATATCGTAGGCATGATCAAGGATATGGGCTCGAGTGTTATCAATATCACGATAAACAGCAAGGAAGCCGATGCCTCGGATTATATAACCGCAGAGGATATTAAGGCTATCAAGAATCTCGAAAGTGTTTCATATGTCTCTCAGGTGTCTATATCAATAGGCAGTGTCTCTACCAAGTTTAACGAAGGCTTCGGACTTGCAATTGGCGGCAATGCCGATATAGGAAATATGCTCTCGGCAGGAATGTTGAGCGGCAGGTTTTTCACCAACGAAGAGTATGAGACGGGTGCCCGTGTTGCTGTGCTCGATTCGGTCGGAGCAAAGGCGATTTTTGGCTATTCAAATCCGGTAGGCGAGAAGATGAGCTTCACTGTCAACGATCAGACGGTTCAAGTCAAGGTTATCGGAATTATGGATGCCGCAATGATGTCAGCCGAGAATATGTCAACGGATGCTTCATCGCTTTTGGAAAACGCTCAGACTATGTGCAGCATAATGGTACCGGCAACTCTCACCAATGCACTGAACGGAAACTCCGGACGCTATGAGATGTGCTACATTATGGCAAACTCGGATGAGGAACTTGAGGCGGCAGGTAGTGCTGCACTGAATTTGCTCTATACAAGGCATGGCAATTTCAGTAAGAATGCTTATAACCTTGTCAATATGGCAACTTATATAGACCTTTTGGATACGGTTATAAATATCTTCACCACTTTTATCGCTGCGGTCAGTGCCATTTCGCTTCTTGTCGGCGGAATCGGTGTTATGAATATAATGCTCGTTACCGTTACGGAGCGAACAAGGGAGATAGGCATCAGAAAAGCTCTCGGTGCAAAGACATCCACGATTCTGTTCCAGTTCCTTACAGAGTCGATTATCCTTTGCTTGCTTGGAGGCTTGATAGGGCTGATACTCGGTTCTGTCGGTGCGTTCGCTGTGGCAGGGTATATGGGAATCCCGATAGAAATGAAGTTCTCAACCGTTGCTGTGGCTGTCGGCTTCTCAACCGCCATCGGAGTATTTTTCGGAATCTATCCTGCACGCAGAGCGGCTAAGATGCAACCTATCGATGCACTCAGAAGAATGTAAAAATATATTTTACTTTTTAAAAAATCGAGAATATTTTTACCTGATTTTGTATAATACTATATTCTGTCAGGTGTGTTGAAGAGCACGGTCAATTTGTCGTATGAATGCGGCAACCTGACCGCGCTCTAATCTTTTATTCGACAAATATTTCAAATTTAAAAATATTTTAGAGAAAAAGCCAATTTGTATTGACTTTTTTTCCGGAATATGTATAATAGGGCTTGTGCCCAGTAAAACAAAACGGAGGTAACGTTATGCGAAAGTCGGGAAAGAAAAAAATCATTGCGATTCTTTCGGCTGTTCTTGCACTTGTGCTTGCTGTTCAGGCTATTGCGTTGACCGCTGCAAAGTTTGACACCGCCGAAGGATCCGAAAACATTGAGGCAGGCGTGACACGTGAGTTCATGGATGCAAAGCCGCAGAGCAGCTCAAGGGTAGTAACGGTTATCAAAAAGCCTACTGCTGATGATAGCGCCATTAAAAAGTCGGCAATGAAGCCCGTTTCCGAGCAGACAATTGCAAAGGATATTGAGGCGGCTCCGCAGGACATGAGAGTTCTTGATGAAGCTCAGTCTCGGAAGCTTATCGAAATTGCAAAAGAAAAGATAGCCGAAGAAAAGGTAGAAGTCGCTCAAGACGAACTTGTGTATATTCCTCTTGACGAGGCGGCCGAAGAAGATTCCGAAATCAAGGAGCTTGGCTTAGGCATTGTTTATGACCCTACAACAGGACTTCTTTACGGCGTTGACGGTCACGGAATCCTTTATATCGGCTTCGATTATGATTCCGAGCAGGGTATCTTCTATAATCCCAAGTATCCCTGGCAGCGACTTTTCGGTTACTGCGAGCTGTATGACAATTGTGCACCTTATGTTTTGATGTTCTTTGATACTCAGCGTTTCAAGTTTGAGTATGAGGAGAAGGACTGGATGATTCAGATCTGGAAGGGACAGTATATGGCAGGCAGCGGTGCCGAGATTGGTATATATACAAAGTCGCCCGACCGTGAAATTGAATTTTACAACTGTGTCAGCGATGAGGACTGCCTGAAAATGTCTTTTGATCTCTATAAGAACGGTAAACTTTTCTTCCACCGTGAGGATGAGAGCCATTGGTGGCTCACCGGATATGCTCCTTTGACCACCACAACTCCCGAGGAGTTTGAGCTTCGTGCAAGCATCACCTGCAAGAGCGCAGAGATGGCAAAGGCTTTTGCCGGCGCACTCGAAGAATACGGATATGTACTCGGCAAGACCTATTGGGTAAACGGTGCCGAAGTCAGCCTTAACTGGTAACAAAACAAAAATCCTCTGTATTAAAAATACAGAGGATTTTATACTGTAAAAAGCTCCGCCGTGTTTTTGCGGCGGAGCTTTGTTTTGGTATTGAATCAGAACAGATCTTCATCGCTGTCGTCATAGAAAGCCTTTTTAACTTCCTCATACATCTCTTCAAGCTTTTTAAGCTGCTTTTGGGCATATGGTAAGAGGTTGGAGGAGCTTATGAAGTGACGGTTAAGTTTGATTTTGCCGTTTGACTTTTCTGCAATTTTGTTGGGGATAACATGGAAAACCTCTTTGATTTGGACGATTGCGTCACGTTTAAAGCTTTCAAGCTTTAATTTTGCATCATCGAGCGAAGGCGAAACTTTGTCCGAAACGCCGCTCTTTATGCTGTCTTTAAACGAGGTAAGGTTCTCGGAGAGCGACTTGATTTTGTCCATGACCTTTCGTACATCGAGTGCTCTGTAGACTGCAAATGCGACATCGACGAGGAAAATCACGAGTATGCTACAAAAGGCGATTATTGCCGCCGAATCAAGGAGACGGGAAAAACATTCGACCACGATCGGATGAACAATGTAGAGAAATAAAATCGATGCAATGCCCCAATAGAATGTGTGTCCGAGACAGATGCGACCTTGAATGTTGAACTTCTTGTTTGAGTAGTCCCACCACCTTGCGTGGAAAAGCTTTTCCATGAGTACGCTTGTGATGAATTCCACTATGTCGCACACAATCATTCCCACAATGAACACGAGCAGGGGAGTTATGAGCAGATTGTGACCGAAAATCGGTATGCGTATGTCGAGGTTTTTGACGGGAGTGAGAGTCAATGCCATCGCCAGTGCTCCGGTTCCGTAAATCGGACACATCGGCCCTTTCAGAAAACCTCTGTTGATGAGCTTTCTTTCGCCAATTGAGCAGTATATCGACTCACCGAGCCAGCCTATAGCACTGTAGAAGAAAAAGTACAGTACATATATAACTATCGTCATGAATATTTTCATCGATTCATCTCTTTTCCCATAAATCCGTTTGGACGTTCTTGGCGTTCTGCTTTGCTATTTTCATTTCCCGTGATGCACAGTATTTGTCGGAGAGTGAGAGCACCAATCCTTCAAGACTGCTTGGCGGCATGGGAGTCAGCGGCCACATATGCCTAAGTATCATCATTTCACTCTTTTTGTCGAGCTTATCTCCGCAGAGCGTTTTTGCGTTTGCCGCCGCAAAAGCAGGGTGCCTGTATCCGTGCGGACGGTGGCTCCAGTCGTTTTCATGCCAATCGTAGTAAAAAAGGTCGTGCATAACTGCGGCGTTGGCGGCTTTTTCATAGTCAAGACCGAAGCGTTTGCATATTCTAAATGTGAGATAAGCTACGCTTGTTATGTGCTGAAGCCTGTTCATTTTGTCGTGCTGTGGGTACTGCACAAGGCTTTGAACCTCGGGCGAAAAATAAACTTCTTTAACGCAATCGAAAAAATCGGAGTCCGCTTTTCTGTCGAGTGAATAGGTTTTTCGATATACTGCGTTCAGCTTTTCAAAAGGTGATTTTTTCATTGCTGTTCCTGCTTTTCAAGCTTGCTTATCATGATTTTCGCCGCTTTATAAATGTCGCCGCAGCCGAGTGTGATTATAAGATCACCCTCCTCGGCATTTTCAACCACATAATCGGCAACCTCGTCAAATGTGTTGAACCAAACGCTGTCGGGTATTTTTTCGGCAAGCTGGTAGGTGTATATGTTGTAAGTGTTTCTCTCGCGAGAACCCATTATCTCCGTGAGCACGGTTCTGTCGGGGATTTGAAGCACACGGCAGAAGTCGTCAAATAGGATCGCTGTGCGTGAATATGTGAACGGCTGGAACACTGCCCAAACCTTATTGAAGCCCATGCCCATAGCTGTAGTCAGCGTTGCCTCAAGCTCTTTCGGGTGATGAGCATAATCGTCGGCTATGGTAATCCCGTTTATTCTCTTGAGTATCTCAAAGCGTCTGCCTGCTCCGTGAAAGTTTTCGGCACAGGCTATTATTTTGTCCATTTCAAGTCCTGCATTATCTGCGGCGGCGATGGCGGCGAGAGCATTGTAGATATTGTGCTCGCCGGGAATGCCGAGACTTATTCTGCCGACATTTTCGCCGTATTTGATAATATCAAAGCTTGCAAATTCGTGCTCAAGCACTATGTTATCCGCTCTGAAGTCGTTGCCCTCTTTGAGTCCGAAGGTTATGAAGTTTTTGTTATGAACTCCGGCAATGGCACGCAGGGTATTCTCGTCATCGCCGTTATATATAACCTTCTTTGTGGACATCGATGCGAACTTTGTAAACGATGCGATAAGGTTGTCGAGAGTTTTGAAATAGTCGAGATGATCCTCGTCAATGTTTAACAGCACGCATACGTCGGGAGAAAGTGACAGGAAAGTGTCAACAAATTCGCACGCCTCGCAGAGCATATGCTCGCTCTTTCCTACAAGACCGTTAGTGCCGGTCAGCGGAAGCTTGCCGCCGATTACGGCAGAGGGGTCTGCACCTGCCTGAATGAAAATCTGGGTGAGCATAGCCGTTGTGGTAGTCTTGCCGTGAGTTCCGCATACACAGATGCAGTCGTCAAACATTCTTGTTATTGCGCCGAGCATTTCCTTGCGTTCAAAGGTCGGTATACCCGACTCCTTGGCGGCGCAGAGCTCGGGATTGTCGGGGAGCAGAGCTGCAGTGTAAACTATCATTTGAGCGCCCTCGATATTTTCGGCTCTCTGTCCCATGGCAACGGGTATCCCGAGAGAACGCACACGGTTTAATGTGTCACTCTCGTTATTGTCGGAGCCGGATATTTCATAGCCCTTCGAGTGGAGAATTTCAACGAGCGGACACATTCCCGAGCCGCCTATTCCGATAAAATGAACTCTTTTTACTTCTTTGAGAACATCATCAATTTTCTTCATAACAGCCTCCGGTTATTGTCAGCATATTCTGAAACGAGCCAAAAACAGAATTTGCTTCATAATATACATATATAGATAATTATAAATGCTTATCATATATTATAATGTGTCGAAAAGAAAAATATATCATTTTTTTATAAAGATTTTGTTACAAAGCCATTACCTCGAAAAGGCGAGATTCATATACTGTAAGGGAGGCAAGGGAGGAATACAGATGCAAATTAAAAAAGTTCTCACAGTCGGCGGAGATGAACGCATGCTCTACACCTCACAGTGTCTTGCAAACAGCGGATTTGATGTTGAGGTGTATGCTGCCTCGCCCTCGAATAGTTTTGATCTCGCCGTAACAGGGGATAAAAGTATCGCTTCGGCTGCGGCACGGGCGGATGGTATCATATTGCCCTTGCCTGTCAGTCGAGACGGAGTTCATCTCAACGCCTGTTCACTTACATTAAGCGAGCTTTCCGATGCCCTTGAACGGGGGCAAACCGTGTTTGCCGGAATGATGGACAGCAAATTGAAATCGGGATTCTTTAAAAAGGGGATAAGAGTATTCGATTATTTTGAGCGTGAAGAATTGGCGGTCAACAACGCTGTGCCGACCGCACAGGGAGTTATAAAAATAGCAATGGATAATATGAAGATAACTCTTCACGCTTCTCGGTGTGCCGTCACAGGCTATGGCAGAACAGCGAGTGTGCTTGCGGATATGCTTTCGGCACTCGGTGCAGATGTAACGGTGGCGGCAAGAAAATGCAGTGACCTTGCTCGGGCGAGGACACGAGGACTTTCCGCAGTCCGCATTACGGAGCTTGCGAGATGTGCATCGGTCTTCGATCTTCTCGTTAATACCGTCCCGAGCCTTGTACTTGACTGTTCTGTACTCTCCGCCTTGAAAAAAGACTGCCTCGTTATCGATATAGCTTCCGCACCTTACGGCACGGATCTTGCCTGTGCAAAGGAACTCGGATTAAATGTCAAGGTACCTGGCTCGCTTCCGGGAAAAACCGCCCCCAAAACCGCAGGAGAGATTATAGCGGATGCGATACTCAATATAATAAAGGAGGGGAGCTGATGAAAGATACCCGTATAGGCTTTGCGATGTGCGGTTCTTTCTGCACATTGTCAAAAGCCGTTGAACAGATGAAGGAATTGAAAGCAACTGGTGCGGATATAGTACCCATAATGTCAGAAAATGTATATTCGATAGACACTCGCTTCGGAAAGGCGGCAGATTTTATCAATGAAATCGAGTCTGTTTGCGGCAGGGAGATAATTCATACCATAAAGGATGCCGAGCCGATAGGCCCGAAGAAACTTATTGATATTCTGATAATCGAGCCGTGTACAGGCAATACCCTTGCAAAACTTGCAAACGGTATTACCGATACACCCGTAACGCTTGCCGCAAAGGCTCATATAAGAAACGCAGGAAAGGTCTTGATTGCTGTTTCGACAAATGATGCACTCGGGGCGGCAGCGGCCAATATCGGCAGATTACTCAACACGAAAAACATTTATTTTGTCCCGATGCGTCAGGACGATTATATAAATAAGCCCAATTCCATAGTTGCCGATTTTTCAAAGACATACGATGCGGCAGTCACTGCACTCGCAGGTGTACAGCTTGAGCCGCTATTGCTTTGATTTATATACGGAGTGCGTCGGGTGTTGCACTTGGCGCACTTTTGTATATATCGGGTATTGTCGGTCAAAAATATCGTAGTTCTCTGCGTTTCATACAAAAAGAATTGCCTGTATTGCCATTCATTTGATTTACGGGCTATTGAAAAAACTGTATTTTTTTGTTATACTTAGATGTATTAAATTCGGGGAGTATGTTATTTATGTTGAATTTTCGTCCTCCGATAGTTGAGGACAGGCAGTGGGTTGCCCCCATAATCAGCAATACAAGGCGCTTCGGCTGTGATTACAGCTTCGGTGATATGTATATCTGGAAGAATATTTATAATATCCGCATTACACATTTTGATGGATTTGTGCTCTCGATAAACGGCAGAGGTAAGCCTATTTACGGTTTCCCTGTCGGTGACGGAGACCTAAAAAGGGCGATTGAGAGCCTTATGGAGGATTCCGAGAAGTACGGTGTCGGACTTACGATGTTCGGACTTAACAACGAATGTGTTAAGAAGGTCGAAAAACTTTTTCCCGATACCTTTGAGTTTGAGCCAATCAGAGACAGCTATGATTATATCTATCTTTCAAGCGACCTTATCAATCTCCCGGGCAAAAAGTATCACGGCAAGCGAAACCATATTGCCGCCTTTAAGCGTGATAACGAGTGGAGCTATGAGCCGATAACCGCCGAGAATATCGACGAGTGCAGGGCGATGAACGCCGAATGGGAGCGGCTCAACAGAGAAAAGGATCCCGATGCGATTGATGATGAGCTTGATGCGATAAATTTGAGCTTTGATAATTATTTCTCTCTCGGCTTTGTCGGAGGACTGATAAGAGCGAACGGCAGGGTAGTGGCGTTCACCTTCGGTGAGGAGATGAATCCCGAGGTGTTCTGCATCCATGTTGAAAAGGCATATGCAGATGTCAGAGGTGCATATCCCATGATAAACCGTGAATTTGCCGCAAACGCACTTTCAAAATACAAATATATCAACAGAGAAGATGACACGGGTTCAGAGGGTTTGCGTAAGGCGAAGCTCTCGTATTATCCGGACATCCTCCTTGAAAAATATGTGGCAAGGGCAAAGAAATGATAATTTCTACCGCTTCAAACAATGATATATCAGAGCTTTCAACGCTGTGGCAAATATGCTTCGGTGATACAGAACAGTATATATCCGCTTTTATGGAAGATTGCTTTGAGCCTCGGAACACCGTCACAGTGCGTGAAAACGGAGTCATCTGTTCGGCTCTCTACCTGCTTCGTGGCAGAGTTAGAATTTCGGAAGAGTATTTCACTGCGGCTTATCTCTATGCCGCCTGCACTCATCCGGCTTATCGATCAAAAGGCTTTATGGGCAAGGCGTTATACTTTGCCGAAAAATTGTGTGCCGATGAGGGGCTTGATTACATCTGCCTTGTTCCTGCCGAGAACAGCCTGTTTGATTATTATTCAAGCTTCGGATATGTTCCAGCTTTTGAGGAAAAGAGTCTTTGCGTTAATCGTAAACAGCTTGAATTGCTCTCGAGCAGGTCAGTGCGTGTAGGCGCACCGAGTGCCGAGGATGTAGCCTTGGTGTATAGCGATATGCTCATGGGCAACGACTGCTTTGTTTGGGACATTCCCGAGCTTTGCTATGCGATGAAAGAAAACGAAAATGCCGAGTGTAAGAGCGTTGCCGCCTTCGTGGAGGGGCGTTGTACCGCATATGCGCTTTTTGACGAAGAGGACAGCACTCTGCTTGTTCGTGAATGTGCATCAATGCACGGCTGCTTTTCCGACCTTGCCGCCGCACTACTGGCAAAAAGTGATTGCGAGAGCTTTTCTTTTCGACTGCCGCTCGGTTTCCCTCTTTCGGCAGATAATTTTGATGTTCGCCATAATGCAATGCTCTTGCCGCTCAGCGAAGATGCAAAAGCCGCTTTTAAGCATATCAAAAACGCCTATATGGGTTTTACTCTCGGATAAAATAAGGAGAAACGAAATGATATATATCTTCCTTGCAAACGGATTTGAAGAGGTTGAGGCATTAGCAACCGTGGATGTGCTCCGCAGAGCCTTGCTCAAGGTTGTTATGGTCGGAGTCGGCTCGGATGTTATAACCGGCGCTCATGGAATAAGCGTTGTGTGTGATGCGATAGACAGTGCCGTTTCTCCGAGCGGCGACCTCGAAGCTGTTATCCTGCCCGGCGGTATGCCCGGTACACTCAATCTTGAGCATTCGGATACGGTCAACGCTTTTGTTGACTATGCGGTAGAACACAATAAGCTTATTTGCGCTATATGCGCTGCACCGTCGATTCTCGGACACAAAGGACTGCTGAAAGACAAGACTGCCGTCTGCTTCCCGGGCTTTGAGAGTGAGCTTGAAGGTGCGAAGCTTTCGGATTCGTTTGTAGTAACGGACGGAAATATAATAACTGCAAAAGGCATGGGCAGTGCCGTGAAATTCGGTATAGCTATAGGAACCGAATTTGTGGGCGAAGATAAGATGAAGAAAATCGAGGAGTCACTTCAATGCTCCTGAATGACGATGTTCAACTGCAAAAATCAGCTTTGAGAGCCGAATACAAACGTATCAGGGCTGAAATGAGTGCGGAAGAAAAGCAAAGGCTCGATGACGGTGTATTTCACCGTATTGTAAATCTCAGGAAATACATAGAGTGCAAAACTCTGTTTATCTATGTTTCGAGTCCTATAGAGGTCGATACACGGAAAATTATAGAGAACGCTTTTGAACGCTCAAAGCGTGTTGCCGTACCACGCTGTATCCCGAGCGAGCGCGAAATGGAGTTTTATTATATAACTTCGTTTGCCGACCTTGAAAGCGGTGCATATGGAATCTTTGAGCCGATAAAGTCACGGTGCGAGATTGTTGAGGATTATAAATCGGGACTTTGCGTGGTGCCTGCATTGGCGTTTGATAAAAACGGTTATCGCCTCGGCTTCGGCAAAGGCTATTATGATAGATTTTTATCGCATTTCGGCGGCAATACCGTAGGCTTGTGTTATGAATCCTGTATTTGTACCGAGCTGCCGAAAAATTGCTTTGACAAGCATACGGATATAGTAATCAGCGAAAAAAGGGTAATTTCAAACGGTTGAGAGGAGTTACATATGAAAAGAACACTCAAGCTTTATAACGACCAGAATTCGGGTTCAACGCCCGGAACACCCGACAGAAGAGAAAAGGTCAAGAACTTTGTTATCCACATAGATGAGGATGACACAAATACTGCCGTCGAGCAGGACGAGACTCCGGCTTATAAGGGTGAGGTGTATTTCTCAAGCCGCCCTGCCAGAAAGCAGACGAGCCGTTCAACAGGCGGTAATGCGACGGCAACCAAGAACAAAACGGACAAGTCGCTTGATGCCATTGTTCTCACTGCATTTATCGTGGTGATAGTTGCTATAGCCGCTTGCTTTTCGATTATTGCCATTTCGTGTATCAATGATGTTGTCGCAATAAACCGCAGTAACGATATAGTCACTGTCAATATTCCGCAGAACGCCACAACAAACGAGATAATCAATATTCTTGATGATAACGGACTAATCAAGAATAAAGCTTTCTGCAAGTTCTTCTATAAAATCTCTTCCGCCGCCAAGGGCACAGGTATGGAGAGCGGACTTAATTCCATACAGAAGCTCGGCTATAAGATAAAGGTGCTGTTTGTGGGGCCTCCCGAGCCGGAATATATAAGCGGCGTGTACTATCTTCAGGCGAGTATGGGTGTTGAAGGGATGCTCTATGAGTGCAGAGCGGTTCAGGCAGGCCCGAATACGGTGACTCTTGTATTCCCCGAAGGCTGGTCAATTCCGCAGATAGCCGCAAGACTTGACGAATACGGCGTGTGCACCTCAAACTATTTTTATCAGGCGTTGTCCGAGTCGGCGTTTGACTACTCTGTTCTCTCGTCGATAAAGGACAGTGAAAGCAGAACCTACCGCCTCGAGGGTTATCTGTTTCCCTCAACCTATGATTTCTTCGAGGGCGAGAGTGCAAATATGGCAATACGCAGATTCCTTGACGCTTTCAGCAATATATGGACAGAAGAGTATGACAAGCGTGCTAAGGAGCTCGGCTATTCTGTTGATGAAATAATTACCATTGCCTCGATAATTCAGCGTGAGGCGGCAGATGACAGTCAGATGAATCTTATTTCTGCGGTCATTCATAATCGTTTGAAGAATCCTACTCAGACTAACGGCAGAATTGAGTGTGATTCGACCAAGGATTACATTAAAAAGTATATTACGCCCATAACCGATGTGAATCTTGTCAAGAAGTATGCCGATGCCTATAATACCTATTCGGCACAGGGACTTCCTCCCGGGCCGATATGCAATCCGGGTGAGGCTGCTATAAAGGCGGCACTCTATCCTTCGAGCAAAAATTACTATTACTTCTGCCATGATAAGTTCGGCAATATCTATATGGCTAAGACCAAGAGCGAGCACGATGCAAACGTCCTCAAGGCTTTCAGCCAAAACTAAGAAACGGGGGAGCAGGCGATAGCTTGCTCCCTTTTCCAAGGAGAATAAAATGGAGATAAAAAGACCCGAGATACTTGCCCCTGCCGGAGATATGGAACGCCTTAAAGCGGCGGTGTTTTACGGTGCCGATGCTGTATATATAGGTGGCTCTCGCTTCGGTATGCGTGCCGCTCCGAAGAATTTTTCGGACAGCGAGCTTGAAGTCGCAGTGAATTTTGCCCACAGCAACGGTGTCAGGGTGTATCTTACCTGCAATATAATCCCAAACACCGCACAGCTCTCAGAGCTTCCGAGCTTTCTCGAGACGGCGAACAACGCCAAGGTGGATGCCCTGATAATTTCCGACCTCGGTGTACTTTCTTATGCGAAAAAATATGCACCGAATGTCCCGATACATATTTCAACGCAGACCGGAGTTGCAAATGCGGAGTCAGCGAGAATGCTCTTTGACCTCGGTGCGGAGCGTATAGTTCCTGCCCGTGAGCTTTCGCTTGATGAACTTGCAGATCTTCGGGCGAAAATGCCAAAAGAAATGGAAATAGAATGTTTTGTGCATGGTGCTATGTGTGTGTCATATTCGGGGCGTTGCCTTATCTCGAATTATTTGACGGACAGACACTCCAATAAAGGCGAGTGTTCACAACCCTGCCGCTGGACATACAACATAATGGAAAATACCCGCCCGGGTGAATATTTCCCTGTCGATGAAACCGAGAGCGGAACATATATTATGAATTCAAAGGATATGTGTATGATTGAGCATATCCCCGAGCTTGTGAAAACGGGCATAACGAGCTTCAAGATAGAGGGCAGGGCAAAGACGGAGTATTATACCGCCGTCACCACAAATGCCTACAGGAGTGCCGTGGATGAATATATGCTTTCTCAGTTGGATAGCTTTGTGCCCTCCGATTGGATAAAGGACGAGGTGTATAAGATAAGTCATCGGGACTATTGCACGGGTTTTTTCTTCGGCTCGCCCCGAGACGATGCACAGATATACTACAAAGGCGGCTATGTGCGTGATTGGGAGGTCTCTGCTATTGCTATCAAGAGCGAAAACGGAACACTTACCGTCAGCCAACGTAACCGCTTCTTTGAGGGTGATGAGCTTGAAATAATGAATAAAGGCTCTGCACCCACCGTCATAACTGTCAAAAACCTCAAAAATTCGCTCGGAGAGCCTGTGGATAACGCGCCGAATCCTATGGCGGAGTTCTCGTTTGATTGCACCGCAGACGTGCCTGTGGGGGCGTTTATACGCCGAAAAACCGATAAAAAATAAACCTTGCGACTGCCGTTCGGTATTATAAAGCTTCTTTATGTCAATGCTAAGATGAGGGAGCTGATATTATGCCTAAGCGTGCAGTCGTTGTGTTTTTTGTAATATGTATTTTAATGGGAGTAGTAAGCCTCAAGCTGATAAGTTTATCAACGGGTATTGATGCCGCTGTCGGCGGTGCGAAAAACTCACGCAGTATTACATTGTCTAACCTCGGTGCGCCGATATATGACTGCAAGGGTAGACTTATCACAAACGACGGCGAGGAGTATTATGCCGCTGTTAAGCCTACTGCACAGGCGCTTTCCGCTTTGCGTGATGTATTGAGTGCGGATGAGCTTGAGCGAGTTTACCGAAATCTCGAAAAAGGGAAGCCTGCCACAGTAGGAGTGACACAGTATGTGAAATCAGATGATATAAAGATCATCACGGCAAATACCAGATATTCCATTCGTCAGCCTGCGGCGCACATTGTTGGCTATACTGATTTCGACGGCAACGGAGTTTACGGAATCGAAAAGGCGTTCAATGATATTTTTAAAAATAATCGGCAGAGTGTAAGTGCTGTGTTTTCTGTTGATGCCTATGGTAAGGTTATGACCGGTGCCGATATAACAACACGAATCGACGGCGAATTAGGAGAATCGGGAGTGTATCTTACGATCGATCTTGATATACAGCGGATAGTCGAGGACTGTATGGATTCCTGCGGTGTAGAGCTCGGTGCAGTGGTTGTTTTAGAGCCAAAAACGGGTGCAATAAGAGCCTGTGCAAGCCGCCCGACATTTGACCCGAACGATCTTGCAAAGAGCCTTAATGACGCAAATTCGCCGTTTATAAACAGAGCTATGTCCGCTTTTGCCGTAGGCTCTGTTTTTAAGCCTGCTATAGCTGCGGCGGCACTTGAACAGGGTGTGAACCCATATGCTGTTTATGATTGTACAGGGAGCATAACAATAGGCGATACGGAGTTCGGCTGCTATGAGCATCGAGCACACGGAAAAGTGGATATGTGCGGAGCACTCGAGAAGTCCTGCAACGCTTATTTTATTAACCTTGCCCAAAAGCTCGACAGAGAACAGCTTCTGTTGACGCTCGCTTCACTTGGGTTCGGTAAAGAAATAAGCTTTTGCGGCGGTATAAGCTCATCGGCAGGATGTTTGCCGAAATTCGGTGAGCTTGATTCCAAAGCGGCGGTTGCGAATCTTGCTTTCGGTCAGGGAATACTCACGGCGACACCGGTGCAAATGGCGGCATATATGTCGGCTATTGCAAACGGAGGAGCTTATGTCACTCCATATCTTGTGGAAAAGGCAATAGACGGCGAGACGGTAACGGCGGAACACGCAAAAAAAGCAGGGGAGTACATTATAAGTGAGCAGACAGCGAAGCTTATTTCGGCTTTCCTCAAAAGTGCTGTGGAAAACGGCAACGGAAGCGGAGCGAAGCCGAGTGTGACCACCGCCGCCGGTAAAACCGCAACTGCACAGACGGGCAAAACAGAGAACGGACAGGAGCTTTACAATACATGGTTTGCGGGCTGGTTCCCGACGGATGAGCCGCAATATGTAATAGCGGTTTTGAAGGAGAGGGGAGCAGGCGGTGCATCCGACTGTGCGCCGGTGTTTAAAGCAATAGCAGATAAAATTTGCGAAAACATCAATATTACTCAATAAGTTAAATTTACAAAATGCAATAAAAATCAGCGTAAAAAAATAGTTGAAAAATATTGAAAAAACTTTGAAAAAACGCTTGACATCCATGCCCCCTTTTGCTATAATAAACAGCGTTCTGAGGGACACGGAGATACGAACTCAGAGATACGATTTGCGAGAGTGGCGGAATCGGCAGACGCGCACGTTTGAGGGGCGTGTGGTAATCCCGTACGGGTTCAAGTCCCGTCTCTCGCACCATGGCGGGTTCCTTTGGAGCCCGCCAAACTTATCGGTGATCAAAGCGAAAATGCAGCTTCACCCTCGGCAAGTCTCACCGTGTAAAATTTAGAGACAATATGCGGATATGGCGGAATAGGCAGACGCGCTAGATTCAGGTTCTAGTCGGGGCAACTCGGTGCAGGTTCAACTCCTGTTATCCGCACCATAGCAGAACCGACAGTTGATACAATTATTGACTGTCGGTTCGTTATTTTTATGCGAAAAAGGCTTGTAATAGTAAGGGGTTTCGTACCTACAATGCACCCATTGAGCAACAGCCTCTCAAAACAGAAAAATCATTGCAATCGTTGAACTTATGGCTGGCAAAAATATGCCGTTCTGCGTTAAAAAGAACCCCTATCGTTAGAATTATCTACGCATGGGTGCATATCAAAACAGCAAAATTAAGGCTCGGAACTTGGATTTCTCCCCAGGCTCCGAGCCTTTTTACATTTGCTCTGTGATTTCCGTTCCGTCCTTAAAGGTGAAGGTGACGGTTTCGTTTGCATTAACCGTGGCATGGTCAACCGCTACAAGCCACAGGTCATCACTGAAGTCGATGGGCAGTTCAGCTTGCTCCGTCAGCATCTTCGCAAATGCCGCAATGCGGTCATACTGTTCCTTTCTCCGTTGC
>CAYLQT010000008.1:0-89625 GCA_964386035.1 uncultured Clostridium sp.
GCGCTTGAATGGCATTCAAGAGGTCAGCGGTTCGATCCCGCTTATCTCCACCAGGTAAAAGCCTTGAACACGTTGATATACAACGGGTTCAAGGCTTTTGACTTTAAGTATTTTTTGTATTATATGTCTTGAAAATGTTTGATTTTTAACGCCGGAAACAAAATGTGAACATCTTTACAGCTACAGTTAACATTTTCCAATATAAACATGGCAGAAAGGAAGTTTAACAATGTATTTAGTGGAAAGCTATATCAAGAACGGTGCAGGCTTTATGGACTATCACGGTTTGGATTATGATGAGGCCAAGGATATGTTTGAGTTTGCTTGGGAGAAGTTGAGCGACGAAGAAAAAGCCGACATAGACAGAATAATTTTCGGCGTGTTTGAGGATTCCACAGAGTTAGATGATATTTTTGATGATTTTGAAGGTACATCGAAGCCGATGAAGCTCCTTGCAAAGAGAACCGCAGATGGCGTTATGTGGTACTGAATATAGCGAGACAGATCTCACAAGCACTCGTAGTGGCTTTTTCATGTCACCGTACAATGCCATCTGTTTGTTTCCGTCAACTCCGATATCCGCATCATTGTCCTTTGCAAAAAATCCGTTCGGCGTTTCGCTGTCGTTGCGTCCGGCAAGCGGATTTGCATTGCTGAACACATTGAACTCCGCCGCAGTTTGATGATAAATTATCCTCGGTGTTCCGTCCTCGTTGACAATCTTGCTCGCAGTATTCGGCTTCTTTTCCCAGTCACCGAACCAACGCTTGAACTGCTGGCTCTTTGTTACCTTTTCAAATTTTGGCTTGACAATTTCAAGCAGATCCGATATACTGATAGTGGAATTGGTAAGAGATTATAGGGCATTGCCTGAAGCTCTGGTCTTCGAGACAGCCGATTCTTTTTTACATTTATTGAATATAAAACATCAACTTGCTCAATCTCATTTGTAAAGCTGTTTACGATAGAAGATATTATGTGTCGTTCTCCATTTTTTTGCGCAACACCAAGAAGCACATAACTATTCTTCGCAAGTTGCTTTTTGGGAATAAGTTCGTTTATTTCAATAGAATTTTTCAAAACTTCTCCTATTTGCAATATCACAGGTGCTTGTCTTTCAATTCTTCGATCTATTCCATTTCATGTTTTTCGCTCTTTTTCTCCTTCGCGCCCTCAAGAGCAGTCTTAAACATGCTGCTGATGTTCTCTAAAGCCTCCATATTGTCTTCAAGCGCTCTGACCTCCGGGCTTTTCAGTCCGAGCTTTGTCAGAGCCTCATTTATGCTCTCAATGAAGCCCCTGAACCAGCTTTGAATTTTCACCGCAAGAGGTCTGTTCTCTTCAACAAGCTCGCGTATGGTGTTCTCATCAAACACGTCAAACATACACTCAGCAACTATTTCCGACTCTATATCCGTGTTATCGAAGCCTTCATAGAGATTCTTCAGCTCATCAACTCTGCCTTCATAATCATAGCTGTCACTCTTTTTTAGCTCTCCTACAACATATTCTCTAAGTTCCGTAGCCGCTTCCGGATTCCAGCTCTCTATGTAGTGATACAGTTCGTGTCCTGCAACTCTCAGGTATGCATTTTCTTCAGCATCAAGTGCTATGATTATCCTGCCTGTTTTCGGGTCATATACGCCGTTTGCCGCTCCGTCAGCTATTGTATCTCCTGACCTCCACCACAAAGCCGTATTTTTTGGCGAGAGCTTCCATTACATATACACTTCCGGACTGCTCTGCGGAAAGCTTTCGAGTATAGTTTCTCAGAAGTCCGCCTTTCTTTTCCGCACGAGTTTCCTCTTTTTTGCTGTAGAGCTTCGGCGCATTTGTCTCCTCATTTACTCCGACATAGTACGCCTGTCTCAGCTGACTGACTTCAAGATTGTTATATCTGTTTGCGGTTGACTGCAAAGCGCTGTCAAAGTCCTGCGTTTTGACATACATCTGCGTCCTGTTTCCGTTTTTCTTAATGCGGTCTATACCGTTCACCGTAACGCTCTGTCCGTCCACTGTCGCAGAAACGGGGTTGACATAACTTTTTTCTGTGATATATTGCTATTGTCGATTGCTGAGACTGTCGGACGACTTTCTTTTTGATTGTCTGTCTGATAACCGGCAATCGATATTTTTTCATTTATGCTTGTCGGTTTCAGATTCATTACATCATAAAGCAGCATGTCACCGTTTTTCTTTGTTCCGACAACAACCTCGGCATTATAGTCCCTGCCGTCAATACGCAGATTGACATTTCCCCTTGCAAAATCGGAGATATTATCAGAACGCTCGTGTGCAAGCCCCTCGTTGACATAGTCGCGGGAGGCTTTTACTATCTCATCAGCGTTGTCCGTAACTTTTTTGTATTTAAACTATTTCTTCACCGTTGTTTGTTTTTATAGTCAAGGACTTCTCTTGCAATATATATAGGTCTGTGCTTTGCTTCGATGTAAGTTTTGGCGAGATATTCCCCTACCATACCGATGCAGAAAAGCTGCAATCCGCCAAGCAGAAGAATCAAAACCACTATAGTGGCGTAACCGGGCACCTCTATTCCGAATGCAAGCTTTTGAACTATAACAACCAGCATATAAATTATGGAAGCCATCGATGAAACAAGACCGATATATGTTGCGATTTTGAGCGGAGTTGTGGTGAATGCTATGATACCGTCCACAGCATATTTGAACAGCTTAGTAAAGCTCCATTTGGATATGCCGTTTGCTCTGTCCTCAACAGTATAGGGCATATAAAAGGTATTAAACCCCACCCAAGAAAATATCCCTTTTGAGAAGCGGTTATACTCACTCATCTCGAGAATCGCATCGACCACGCAGCGTCTGAGCAATCTGAAATCGCTCGCTCCGCTCTTAAATTCAATTTCGGAGACTTTATTTATAATCTTATAAAAACAGTTTTTAAATGCCGCAAGCACCTTAGATTCACGCCTGTCCTCTTGATAGCAGGCAACGGCATCATAGTCAGGCTTCTCATCAAGAACCCTCATCATATCAAGCACGAGCTCGGGACGCTGCTGCATATCGGCATCGATAAGGCACACCATATCCCCTCTGCTCTCTTTAAGGCCTGCATAAATTGCCGACTCCTTGCCGAAATTTCTGGAAAAACCGACAACCTTTACATTCTCATTGCTCAAGGTATATATTTGACGAAGCTTCGCCATTGTGTCATCCCGACTGCCGTCATTTACAAATATAAGCTCATAATCGAACCCCTTATCCTTGTATGCACCGACAGCGGCGTTATAAAAAATTTCAACATTATCCTGTTCATTGTAGCAAGGGATCACCAATGAAATCTTCATTTTTTGTCCTCCGAAAATTCAAGCTGTATTGATTATATCACAACTTCTTAAAATTAGCCATATAATGTGTACAATTATTAAAAATTAGTTTACCGATTAACGAAAAGGTGGTATTATATAAAAAACCAAGCGTAATCGGAGGCGAAGAAATGACAGCTCTCGGAATCGACATAGGAACAACAACAGTATGTGCCGTTGCACTCGACAGCGATTCGGGCGAAGTATTGAAAAGCATAACCCGACCTAACCCCGGAATCGGAGACACTGTAGGAATCCAAAATGCCGACAGCATCATCAACGAATGTATCTTGATGACAAATGAGCTTTCGGCGGAATTTGATAATATTGCATCAATAGGAATAAGCGGTCAAATGCACGGAATCGTATATCTTGACCGTTTCGGAAACGCCGTCAGTCCCCTGTTCACATGGCAATTTCAGGGTGCAAATGCTGTCTGTGACGACGGTATAACCTACGCTCAAAAGCTCAGCCTGTCAAGCGGATATTCAATGTCAACCGGTTTCGGACTTTCTACATACTATCTTCATTCCGAGACAAAAAATGTACCTATCAACGCAGTATCCTGCTGCACTATACACGACTATTTTGCGCTGCGACTTTGCAATCTTACCGCACCCGTAACACATTCATCGGATGCCGCAAGCTTCGGTATGTTTGATTTGAAAAAATCTGATTTTGACAGGTCTACTGTCGCCGCTGTCGGAATGAATCCGGATATTTTACCCCGTGTCATCTCGGATTTCAAAATCATAGGTGAGCACAACGGTATCCCCGTTTGTGTTGCCGGCGGAGACAATCAAATGAGTTTTATCGGCTCGGTATGCGATATGGAAAAATGTGTGCTTGTCAATATCGGTACAGGCAGTCAGGTGTCATTTGCGACACAGAAGCTTGACACAGTTTACGGCACTGAGCTCCGTCCCTGCTGCGGAGACATAATGCTTCGTGTCGGCTCGGCTCTCTGCGGCGGCATGGCATTCGCCGCTCTTGAGAAGTTCATAAGAGAATGTGCCTCTATTACAGGTTCTGACTGCGACAGTGCTTACAAATGCATAGATGAATATCTTAAAGCACCGGAACCTCTCAATCGCCTTGATGTAAGCACTCAATTCGAGGGCACAAGAGATGATCCGACAAAGAGAGGGTTCATCAAAAATATTGGGCTTGACAATTTCACCCCCGGGCATTTGATATGGGGCGTTATTCATTCAATGGCAGACGAGCTGTATGAAATGTACAACGCTTGCTCCGAGAGGCGCACAATGCTCATCGGCTCGGGCAACGGGCTGAGAAAGAACCCGGCACTGCAAAAGGTGCTTGAAGCTACTTTCGGCCTGGAGCTTAATACACCGCAACACAAAGAGGAAGCCGCTTTCGGTGCGGCACTCTGCGGACTTTATGCCTGCGGTGAAAAGAAGAGTTTAAAGCAGGCTCAGGAGCTTATAAAATACTAAATTAACAACAAAAGCGTCCCATCGGAAATCCGACGGGACGCTTTTACACTTAAAATTACATTTTAATTACGACATCGTTCGGGAAGAACTCGGGCAGATAAGCCTTGTGTGCCCACTTCATCTCCTGGAAGCACTTGGAAGCCTTCTCCCAATCGCCAACGAGAGGATGTACGAGCAGAGCATTGAGAGCCGCAGCCTCGGAGCCGGTCATAGCCGCCTCAACCGCATACTTCTCATAAGCCTTGACAACTCTCATAAGTCCGATGATATGCTTATTATCGACCTTATCTATAGCGACAGGCTCCGCACCGTCCTTGCCGATAACAGCGGCTATCTCGAGAACATCGTCATCATCCATGAAATCGACTGTGCCGTTGTTCTTGATATTAACTATCTGAACATCTCTCTTATCGTTTGCGATTGAATCAATGAGGGAAACAGCTGCAAGAGAATACTTGTGACCACCACGCTGATCAAGAAGATCGGGCTTTGTAACAAGTGTCTCATCGGAATACATCTCAAGAAGATCCTCTTCTATCTCCATGCAAACACGGGCACGGCACTTTTCGTCTTCCTTCTGGTGCTTAAGCTTTGCATCTCTGCAATAATAATACTGAAGATAGGATGAAGGAATACCACGGACTGCATTAAGACAATCGAGAGAGAAGCCGTCATCCTTTATGTTTGCCATAACCTTGGTCGAGAAGCCCTGAGCAAGCATATCGTCAATAAGCTCCTTACCGTCCTTCTTAACGGAGGTGATCCAGCTCAGATGGTTGAGTCCGACATAAGTAATGTCGCAATCGTCACCCATAGCCTCCTTCGTATCATCGATCATGTTAATCGGGACGTTGCAAAGACCCATGGACTTTACATTTGTGTGGTTGAGTATGAACTCGCTGATAATTCCCGAAGGATTGGTGAAATTGATAAGCCACGCATCGGGGCAGATAGCCTCGATTCTGTTGCAGATATGCTGCATAACGGGGATTGTACGAAGTGCCTTGAAGAATCCGCCGATACCGGTGGTCTCCTGGCCGATGAGGTCATACTTGAGCGGAATGGTCTCATCAAGATAACGAGCATGGAGCATACCGACTCTTATCTGAGTGACAACAAAATCGGCACCCTGAAGTGCTTCATCGAGGTTATCGGTAAGGAGAGTCTCACATTCGATTCCGGCTTTTTTGAGCATTCTCAAGCAGAGATTGCCGACGATCGTCCTCTTGCGCTCATCAATGTCCATAAAGGATATTTTCTTGAGCTTGAGAGAGGACTGCTGCTTTATGAAGCCATCAACAAGTTCTGGGCAATATGTGCTGCCGGAGCCAATTACTGCTACTGTTATTTCTTTCATATCTATAACTTCCTTTTCAATTAAAATCTTACTTATACTGTCTGAATATCCAATTTACGCAACCTGTAACAGGCTCTTTGTCAAGCTTAATGAATTTGAGCTTTCTGCCGCTCATATTTTCCGCATACTCGTGCATCTTGCTGATATAAATATCGTTGGGAAGCTTAGTGTGCATAGAGCCTGAAAGCACCACTTCAATCTCATCGCCGTCAAAATCCATCTGCTTTGCAAGAGCCGAAATAAGCTGTGCACCTCTCTGTGCCATCTCTTCGACCTTTGCAAGCGCAGGCTTATCACCGTTTGCGGCGGCGGCAAAGAAGAAGCCGATAAGCGATTTGATGTATATCGGAGCTTCCTCAGTCTCGAGCTTTGCAACTGTTGCCACAAAATCTTCACGGGATTTAAGCGAAAACTTTTCGTAATAAAGCTTTGTTATCATGGTCGGCTCAAGTCCGAGATAAACCTCGTCATATATGAGTCTGAAGGCGGTTTGTGCTATCCAGGTTCCGTTTCCGATATCCCCGGTACACTCACCGAGGCCTGCAAGCTGAAGCATATTGCCCTTTGAGTCAATAGCGTTACAGCAAGTACCTGTTCCGCAGTTATATCCGATAGCCGCACCGCTCTCCGAGCCTGCCTGAACTACAATATATCCATCGTTATAAACAGCGAAATTTGAAAGACCTTTTTCACTGAGCTTCTCGCACATTATATCATGCTGAAACTGATGGTCGATACCTGCCAGTCCCATAAGAGTAAAGGCTACTTCATCAAGAGAAATACCTGCTTCACCGAGAAGGTCGGTTATTCCGCCCCAAATAATAGCACTCGCCTCATCAAATGATCCCTCGAGATTTTCATGGTTACTACCGGGGGTATAGACGGTCTTTACAATATTTTTATCTTCATCAAAAAGCGAAAATGCGGTTTTGGTTCCGCCTCCGTCAACACCTATATAATAGCTCATTTGCATTTCTCCTCATCGGTAAAAAATTCCTCACAGATTTCCTCTGCGTTATATCTGCTGCGTCTTGCCGGTTCTCTGTCTATCCACAAGCCATTTGTAAAGTCAGGTATCGGAACCGGCATACCTCCCATTGCAACCGATTGCTCGGAAAGACAGGTTATCGCCATCCATGTGGCCGCATCGTAAACATCTATCGGCGGTTCAAGGTCGTACATCGCACTCTCAACAAACGCCGAGAACACCAGATAGTCCATACCGCCGTGACCGTGCTTTTCACTCTCAAGAGCGTATTTTTTCCACAGAGGATGCTCGTACTTGTCACGGTATTTTTCAAACGGCTCCCATTGGTGCATCCAACCATTTTCATCGTGACCTGTGACACCGTCAATATAGATGCCCTTTGCATCCTCATTATAAGCCGCCTTTGTGCCGTGAATCTTATAATTTCTCGAATAAGGGCGAGGCAACGTGCAATCGTGAACAAGCGTTACAGTCTCACCGTGGGCACATTTTATGGTTGTTGTGACTATATCGCCCTGATTGAATTTATAGTTTGCAAGGTCGTAGTCCTCACCTTGTGTATTTTTAAGCCAGTGATTCAGACCGCTCGCCTTGCTCGCCATTGATGTGAGGGTCAGGAATCTGTTACCTCTGTTTATATGCAACGCCTTTGCAATGGGGCCGAGCTGATGAGTGGGATACAGCTCACCGTTGCGGTTCTTGAAATTATGTATTCTGCCGTGGCGTTTTTCTCTGCCAAGTCCTATTTCGTCTCTGAGGTCATGCTCATAACCGCCCTGCATATGGACAACTTCACCAAAGATACCCTCTCGCATCATACGAAGCAATGCCATTTCATTGCGGTCATAACAGCAATTTTCGAGTAGCATACAAAACTTGCCGGTCTCCTCGGATGCTCTTACTAGCTGCCAGCACTCCTCTATTGATGCCGCACCGCCGACTTCTATCGCCACGTGCTTTCCTGCTCTCATGCAGTCCACTGCTATTCGGCTGTGCGTTATCCAAGTTGTGGCGCACATAACAGCCTTAATGTCATCACGCTTTAGCAATTCTTTATAGTCGAGGTAAAAATCCGGCTCTTCACCGGTCAAATCTTTGACTATTTCAGCACCCTTGCGAGCACGATCTTCATACTTGTCGCACACCGCAACGACTTTTACGCCATCGATGCTCACAAGCTCTCTGAGATTTCCGCAGCCTCGACCACCGAGACCGATGACGGCAAAATTAGTCTGTTTTGCTTCCATATAAAAGTCTCCTTCTTATGGGATCTGATAAGCTCTCTGTTTATTATAATACTTTGCCGACGATTCTTCAAGGCAATAAGTAAAAATAAACGGGATTTATAGAATTTTATCAAGTATTTCTATTACATTCGCAACCGCACCGTCGTTGTTGGAACGCACAACATAGTCGGCGTGTTCGAGAGCTTCCGGCGAACCGTTTTCGGGAACGAATCCCGCCTGTGCCGCTATAAGCATCTCTATATCATTGTATCCGTCTCCGACAGCGAAGGCTCTGTCGTGCGGAACACCGAGTGCATCCGCAAGCTTGAGCAAGCCGACTCCTTTATCTGAGCCTTTTTTGATTATCTCGATATACTCCCCTGTAGTCGGAAGAAATATCGGATCGTCAAAATTTTCACGAATAAACCGCTGAACCTCAAGCGAACGTTCTCCTGCCGCAAGCATCAGCTTTGCCCACGGAAACTCCGCCTGAGAGGGATCGGTTATTATTTGATACGGTATACCCTGACTGGTAAAATGTCTGTGGGAGGTATCATCAAGATTTATTGCATAGGTACTGTTAAACGGATACATTTCAATGGACACATCCGGAAAATTTTTCATTATCGCACGCACAAGAGGTATCCCTTTATCTGCTGTTATGCCGTTAAAATATACCGTTTCTTTTTTCTCGTAATCGTATGCCGTTGAACCGTTAGTCAACAAAACGGGAGCATTTATATAATTGGGGTTGTAAAGATGAAAGCCCTGATATGTTCTGCCTGTACACACGGTGAAATATCCGCCCTCGGAGATAAAATACTTTATTGCATGTATAACATCCTCGGTTATTATACCGTCATCATTTTTGAGAGTGCCGTCAAAATCACTTGCAACAAGAACTTTTTCAAACTTTCCCATTCAGCTTCCTCCGTCTTGATTTTGCGTTAAAATGATAGCATTCAACGAACACAAAGTCAATTAAAAAGATGATGCCTTTCATATTGTGAGTTGAAAAAAACAGCATCGGTGATATAATAAATCAAACGAACATCAACGAAAAGGAGCAGTCATATGATAAAAGATATGCTTTCAAATTACAAAGCATCGCTTGACGGCTATACCCAGCTTCGTGCACAGGCAAACACCTCGCTCACGGTAAACCTTCTCAGCGGAAATCTCACAGGTAATTCACGCAGTGAGGTAAGCGGAATAAATGCCAGGGTGTTCAAAAACGGTGTTTACGGTCTTGCGTCGAGCGTTGAATATTCCGATCAAAGCATAAAGAATGTACTTAATGCAGCAAAAGACAACGCCGCATTTTTGGGCTCAAGAGCCGGCGATAAATCGATTATAATTCCATCCGTCAACGCCGGAAAAATCGCCATGAACGGTGATATCATTGACTGTGACCAAAAGACTTGCATCGACTTTGCAAAAGATGTGGACAACTACATTGTTAAAAAATACCCGTCACTCGTAGCACGTTCAGTAACTATCAAAGAAAACTCGATGGAAAAGCTGCTTGTTGTCGGTGACGGATATGATTCATATTCACTTGTTCCGAGAACTTTTATATATGTCAGCCTGACAGCTCGTGCTAACGACGGTGCAAATGTAAAGCTAAGCAAGATTTTCGGCGGCAGAGGCTTTTTCAATGATATTTTTTCCGCTCCCAACGAACTTTTTGAGGGCATAGACGAGCTGTATACGGAGCTTATGAAAAAAGCCGAGGGAGTGTATTCGGTGGCGGGATACAAGGAGGTTGTAATGCATCCGAATCTCGCCGGCATATTAGCGCACGAGGCCGTAGGTCACACAGTGGAAGCAGATCTCGTTTTAGGCGGTTCGGTTGCGGCACACAATCTCAACCAACAGGTCGCAAGTCCGCTTGTTACAATGATAGATTTCGCACACACACTGCCGGACGGTGCTTTGGCCCCCCTGCCTGTCTTTGTTGACGACGAGGGAACGCCTGCCGAGGATGCTGTCTTAATCGAAAACGGTATTCTCAAAGGATATATGAACAATCGGGAAAGTGCCGCACATTTCGGCGTAAAGCCGCAAGGCAATGCAAGAGCGTTCTCTTATTCCGATGAGCCGCTTATCCGTATGAGAAACACAGCCATTCTTCCCGGAAAGGATAAGCTTGAGGATATGATAGCCTCCATAGATGACGGATACTATCTGACAGACACCGGCAACGGTCAGGCCGACACAACGGGTGAATTTATGTTCGGGGTCAATATGGGGTATGAGATAAAGCACGGCAAGCTCGGCAGAGCCATAAAAGATACAACCATATCGGGTATTGCATTTGACATGCTGAAAACCGTCGATATGCTTTCCGACGATATGGTATGGTCATGTTCGGGCATATGCGGCAAAAAACAGCCGATGCCTGTCGGCATGGGTGGCCCTGCCGTAAAGTGCAAGGTAAATATCGGCGGACGCTGAGAAAGGGGCAAACTCAATGACGGAAATATTTGAAATTGCAGAATATGTACTCAGTGCACTCAAAGCGGAGGGTGCGGATGCCGCTCAGTGTATTGTCCGCAAAAGCAAAAAAGACGAGCTTAATGTTGACGGAGGAAAGTTCAGCCTGATGCGTTCAATATTGAGTGTACACATCTCAATGAGAGCAATAAAAGACGGCAAAAAAGGCGTTATTTCCATAAATCAGTCTACAAAAGAGGCTATTGACAGGGCTGCTATGCAGTGCATAGCAGCCGCAGAATCATCGGTTTCGGACAAAGCCGTGCAAATAGCACCGTTCACTGCAAGGGCGGAATACCGTTCCGGTGCTTCTAAGCCGGAGCTTGACAAGCTTTTTGACAGAACCGATGAATTTTTGAGACAGGCAAAAAGCGAATTTCCAAAGGTTAGCTTTGAACAGTTCATTTCGGATTACAAATACAGTGAGAAAATATACATGAACACAAACGGTACCGTTCTCAAGTATTCACACGGTGAATATTCATTCAACACGATGTTCTCCGCTCACGACGGCACAAGCTCATCGTCTTTCAACGGATATTCCAATGTGTTTGATAATCTTGACAAACCGTTTATGGACATCGGTATTCAGCGCAATCTGCTTGCAGACAGTGAAAAACAGCTCAACACAATTTCGGTGGGAGAAAAATTCGTAGGCAAGGTAATATATTCTCCCGACTGCTTCGGAGACCTATTGGGAACCGTGCTCAGTCTCTTTGCTTCCACCGGCGTTTTGGTTGACGGATCTTCGCCCTGGAAGAACTCACTCAACAAAAAGGTGGCAAGCGAGCAGCTGACTCTTCGCAGTATACCACTCGACGAGCGTATTACAGTCGGTCAGCGCTTCACACCCGACGGCTACCCTGCCGAGAATTTCGACATAATAAAAGACGGAGTATTGAAGGCTTTTGTGCTGTCACAATATGGAGCAAACAAAACTGGTTTCCCCCGTTCTCCCTCAAGCGGAGGCAACCTTGAGGTTCCCTCCGGAGATACGCCTCTTGAAGAAATGATCAAAGGTATTGACAAGGGTTTGCTTGTAAACAGACTTTCGGGCGGAAGGCCGTCCTCAAACGGAGATTTTTCCGCAGTTGCAAAGAACAGCTTTATAATCGAAAACGGCAAAATAGGCCCCGCAGTAAGCGAAACCATGATTAGCGGAAATATCCAAGAGATGCTCAACAACATTGTAACAATATCAAAAGAACAGGACAGCGACGGGATTTCTTTCATCCCGTGGGTTGAGTTTGACGGCGTTACGGTATCGGGAAAATAAAGCATAATTTTCCAAAATAAAAATGTATTTTTTAGCCGAGATTACATATACTTTGAATGGCAGCAAAAGTTGATATTATTTCGGGCACTTTGGGTTTTAAAGATTTTAATGTATTTCTTTTAAGCAGTGCATTTCAATATTTGCTGTCTTTGACGAAGCCGAGATTGTGAATGTGGTTGACAGTTCACATCTCGGCTCTTTCGCAAAAAACAAAGCAGACGCTTACGCATCTGCTTTACTTCTCTTACTTTGGACTTTATTGTTTTTAACTTTATTATTTTTAATTTTTATGTATCCTAACCGTTGCAGTCTTTCCGAAGTTAAACGAAGGTATTTAACTATAATAAGTGTCACTATTGCCGTACAGCTTTTAACAACCGACAGATTTTCAATGTGACGGTAAAGATACCAGTGATACTTTATCAGTTCACGCTTTTTCACCGATGAAACAGAACCACCGTGTACACGATATCTCGCCAAAACCTCGTCAATACCATATGCACAATCACATTTGGACATAATACGAAGCCAAAGAGCAAAATCATTACGCTTTTTTATATCCGGTACAAAGAACTTGCCAAGCTTCTCGGCATTGAAAGCAACTGTAAGATTTCCGATAGGGTCGCCGTAATAAAGCATTTTTTTATAGTTCACCTTTTTCGGCGCAGATATTACAACACCGGTAGGCTCACCGTCGCCGTTAATCTTCTCATAGGAAGTATAGCTAAATAAATAGTCGTTATCCTCCATAAAGCTTATCTGCTTTTGAAGCTTTTCGGGATACCAAATATCGTCACTGTCCAAAAATGCAATATAAGCGCCTTGAGCCGCCTCGATTGCAATATTTCTCGCTCCCGAAGGTCCGAGATTAACCTTCGACTTAACCAATTTGATTCTTGTATCGTTTTTTGCAAGCGTTTCGACCAAATCAACGGTTCCGTCGCTCGACAAATCATCGGTAATAATCAATTCCCAATTTTCATATGTCTGTTGTTGTACCGACCTTATACTCTCTCCTATATAAGCTTCGCAATTATAGGCCGGCATAATGATAGAAACCAGCTTTTCCAATTAAATCTCCCTTTTGTTCGGTGTAACCCTAATATGTGACAAGTTCACACATATCTCCACAAAAAATATAATACAACACTCTGTCTCTTTTTTCAATCGATAAAGCACACAAAATTATAAAATATTTATAAACTATATATAAACTGTGCGAAGTTCAAGTTTTTCTTGTCACAAGGAATTTTTAGTTGTTTTTCTTTATCTAAAAGCCAACTACACTGCTTTTTTAATTGGAGGTGTAACTTTGAAAAATTCAAAGTTTAAGATTTTCATATTCATTGCAATACCGTTAGCGATTGGCGGACTCGCCGCACTTATATCGGGCGGTGGGATGGACACTTTTGACGAAATGGCAAAACCGCCGCTTTCGCCGCCCGGCTGGCTTTTTCCCGTTGTTTGGACTGTTCTTTACATCCTGATGGGAATAGCATCGTTTCTTGTGTATATATCTTCTGCACCGAAAAGCAGCAAGAAAAATGCACTCATTCTTTATGCAGTACAGCTTTTTGCAAACTTTCTCTGGCCAATACTCTTTTTTGCACTGCAAATGTGTACAGCGGCGGCTGTGCTGATAGTCATTTTGTGGCTTCTCGTTTTAGCAAACCTTCTATACTTTTATAAAATCAAAAAAGCTGCCGGATATCTGCTAATCCCCTACCTTCTTTGGGTAACATTTGCGACATATCTCAATATAGCGATTTGTGTAATAAACTGAGTATTCGAAGCTTCGCATATATTGCGAAGCTTTATTATTTTTGTTACGGGTCTGTTCATACCCGTTAAAATGATGTATAATAAAGCAGCTGCCGTTATGTTTGGCAGCATATACGATTACAGGAGAGAGCCGAAACATGAAAAGCTTCACAATAGGCAAAAACGATGCGAATCAGCGTGTCGATAAGTTTATAAAAAAGAGTGTGCCGAACCTTCCCGACTCACTTATGTACAAATACATTCGCCTAAAGCGTATAAAGCTCAACAATAAGCGATGCGAAATTTCCACCCGTCTCAACGAGGGTGACACAGTAGATATGTACATAAACGATGAATTTTTTGAACAGCGATTTGACCGATACGATTTTATGCACGCATCAACAAGTCTGTCCATATTATACGAGGACGAGAACATAATGCTTCTTGATAAAAAGGTCGGTCTGCTCTCCCACCCCGACGAAAGAGAATACAACGACACTCTGCTCACACGCATCAAACGCTACTTATATGAAAAAGGCAGCTATAATCCGGCAGATGAAAACTCCTTTGCTCCGGCGTTGATAAACCGTATCGACCGCAACACAGGCGGCATCGTCATGGCCGCAAAAAATGCCGAAGCACTCAGAATAATGAATCAAAAGCTCAAAGACAGAGAGATTAAAAAATTCTATCTTTGCGTTGTTCACGGTACACTAAAGCAAAAAGAAGACACTCTGCACGGCTGGCTGACAAAGGACGAAAAGAAAAATCTTGTGAAAGTTTTCACGCACCGTGTTGATGCAGGTAAGGAGATAAAAACAAAGTACCGAGTTCTCGCTGAAAATAACGGTATGAGCCTTGTTGAGGTCGAACTTCTTACCGGACGAACTCATCAGATCAGAGCACATTTCGCATCGATAGGACATCCCCTGCTCGGAGACGGCAAATATGGGCGAAATTCCATGAACAAAGAGAGCGGCTATAAAAAACAGTTTCTTTATTCATACAAGCTGAAGTTCGATTTTTCCACCGATGCTCAGTCTCTCAATTATCTCAACGGAAAGGATTTTGAGGTCAAAAGCGTTTGGTTTAAAGAGGCTTTTCTAAACAATGAGCTTTGACAAGTTATGAACTAAATATAAATAAGTATAAAACTTGCGTTTTCGACTTGTCAAAAATCATAAAATAGTATAAAATAAGAATGTTATCGACCGAACAGGGATTCGGTTTAAATCAACCTTAAACAGAAAAGGATGAAAAAAAATGGCAAACAAAGATACCACACGTAGTTCGGCCGAGTCTTACCGTGAAGACCGCAAGGCCCGCCTTGCTCAGTCGGCTAAGAAGCGTCAGAAGAACAGCGAGAAGAAAAAAGCCGCTTCTAAAATAATCAAGCAGGTAATTGCTATCGTTCTTGTCGCTGCTATTGCAGTCGGACTTGTCTGGAAAATAGTTGACGACTCAGCCGTAATAAAGAAGAACACAACGGTTTTCTCAATGGGCAGTGCGGTTAAGGTTTCGGAGGTCGAGTTTGTTTATTACTACGGCCAGTACCTCAACAACATTTATTCCTATGCTCAGCAGTATGCCTATTACGGTTATGACTTCGGAATAGACCCCACGGAATCTCCCGACGAGCAGACCTTTGATCCTACCGGAGAAGGAGACGAGATGCTTCTTTCCGATTACATTGCAGAAGAGACTATCAGCTCCCTTTGCACCTACAAGCTTCTCTACAACGAAGCCTTGAAGGCCGGATACAAGCTCACCGACGACGAAACAAAGGACATAAACGAGCAGATCGAAGAGCTCAGAAACACCGCCGCAGAGAACAACTATTCTCTCAACGCTTACCTCAGCGCAAGCTACGGCAAGGGTGTAAACGAGAAGTTCCTTCGCAATCAGATTGAGATGCAGCAAATCGTCACAAGATATCAGAATGACCTTTCCGCTTCCCTCACCGATTCTTATACAGACGATGAGATAAAAGCTGCTTATGATGCCGACAAGAGCGCCTATAACGCTATAGATGCAAGAACTCTTTCTTTTGCGGTTGAAACCCTCACAAAGAAAGACGGTGAAAGCGATGACGAGTACAAGGGCCGCCAGGAGGCTGCTGTTGCCAAGGTAAAGGCAGAGGCTGAAAAGGCTCTCAAGGCTTGCACAAGCGAAAAGGCTTTCCTCGAGCAGGCAAAGAAAGCAAACAGCTCCACAGAGGATTACGATGCCGACACCGCAACTGCACTCACCGAATCCTCAAAGTCCACTATAACATCCTATGTTTCCGAGGATGCCGCTAAGTGGGCATTTGACAGTGCAAGAAAGTCCGGCGATGTCAAGCTCTTTGAAGTCAGCAGCAGCGGCACCGTTACTTCATATGTTATACTCTTCATCAACAAGGGCACATATGCCCCCCTTGCTTCCGATGTAAGACATATTCTTGTTTCTTTCACTGATGATGCAAGCTCAACAACCGAGGCTACCGACGAGCAGAAGGCTGCCGCAAAGAAATCAGCCGAGGAAATCTACAAGCAATGGAAGGACGGCGAAAAGACTGAAGATTCTTTCGCTGCTCTTGCAAAGGAGAAGTCGGCAGATGAAGGCAGCGCAGTTGACGGCGGTCTTATCTCCGGAATCACCAGCAACTCAAGCTATGTTACGAACTTCCTCAACTGGTCCATCGACTCAAAGAGAAAGGCCGGCGACACTGAAATAATCGAAAGCGAATACGGCTATCACATCATGTACTTCTGCGGCACCGATTACGCCTGGAAGAGCACGATCCGTGCTGAAAAGGCAAGTTCCGACTTTGAAAATCAGCTCACTAAGCTTCAGGAGTCCGATGAGTACAAGCTCGACAGAAATGAAAAGAAGATTGAGAAAGCTCTCAAGTCTTATAACAAGTCATTCAAGAAAAAGCTCGCTATGAGCAACAGCGCAAGCTAAAAGACTGTAAATTCAGTTGCCCCCGAAAGGAAAATATCCTTCCGGGGGCATTTACTATAAAAATTGAGCCGTCGGCTGAAAGTCAGCTGACGGCCTTTTTTATTCATCCGCAAGTGCAGCTTTTATCATAATAGCACACTCAAGTCGTTTTTGCTCAAGTGCACAGGAAAGCTTATGGGGCTTGAAGATGGTGTTGTTATACTGCATATTGTTTGCATTGCATCCACCACTGCAATAGAACTTCGCCCAGCAATTCGCACATTCTTCCTTTGAATAGATGTTTGCCTTTGAGAACATCTTCTTCATCTCATAGTCAACCGAATCGTCAAGCACGTTGCCCATCTTCCACTCATCCATGCCTACGAACTGATGGCAAGGATAAATATCACCCTCGGGAGTAACTGCAACATATTCATTGCCGCAGCTGCATCCTCTGAGTCGTTTTATAGCGCACGGCCCCTGATCGAGATCTATCATAAAGTGGAAGAAATTGAAGCCTGTGCCGTTTTTCTTTCTTTCGATGAGAAGCTTAGAGAGCTTTTCATATTCCTCAGCGATAGCAGGAAGGTCTGCTTGAGTCAGTGCATAAGGCAGGTCGGGATCGGTTACAACGGGCTCGACTGAAATCTGATCAAAACCGAGTTCATTGAGATGCTCAACATCCTTTGAAAAATCAAGGTTGAACTTAGTAAAGGTACCTCTGACATAATATTCCTTATCTCCCCTCGCCTCAACGAGCTTCTGATATTTAGGTACTATTACATCGTAGCTGCCCTTCTTATTAGCCGTCGGGCGCAGACGGTCGTTGACTTCTTTTCTACCGTCAAGAGAAAGCACTACATTCGACATCTCACGGTTGATAAAATCAATGCTGTCATCATCAAGCAAAACGCCGTTTGTGGTTATAGTAAAGCGGAAATTCTTGTTATGCTGTTTTTCTATCGATCTTGCATATTCGACAACCTGTTTCACAACATCGAGGTTCATAAGCGGCTCGCCGCCGAAAAAGTCAAGCTCGAGATTATGTCTGTTGGCGGAATGCTTGATCAAGAAATCTATTGCGGCTTTGCCGACCTCAAAGGGCATAAGCTTTCTGCCATGGCCAAAATCGCCCTGAGCCGCAAAGCAATACTCACATCTGAGGTTGCAGTCATGAGAAATGTTGAGGCACATTGACTTTATCGGTGCCGCCGTGAGCATATCGGCAAAGGGCCTGTAGGTATCAGCCGAAAAAAGCGAATCCTCGGCGCACAGAGCCGCCAATTCCACATAGGTGTCTCTTATATCCTGCTCATTGAAGCCTTCGTTCAAGAGCGTTCCAAGGACATCTGGCGGGCACTCTCCGTCAAACTTATCATTAAAGAAGTCAAGCAGTCTGTATGCCAGCTCATCTACCACATGGACGGCACCGCTGTTGACATCAATGACTATGTAATAGCCATTTAAAAAATACTTATGTATCATTGTAATCTTATCTCCACTGTTTGAAAGTTTAGGGCAGAAATTTAGGGACAGGCGCACAGCCTGCCCCTAATTACGGTTCAAATCAGCTTACTTCTCGCACTTCTGGTTAGCAACGGTGCAGGAAGTCTTGCAAGCGGACTGGCAGGAAGCCTGGCACTCGCCGCAGCCGCCCTTAGCAGCACTCTCCTTGAGATTCGAAGCGTTAATGGTCTTAATGTGTTTCATTACATAGCACCTCCAAAATTTACTGAATTGATTATATCACAAAGCGAACTGTATTTCAAGTACAATTATTTTGTGCCGAAGATTCTGTCGCCCGCATCACCGAGACCGGGAACTATGTAGCCATGATCGTTGAGCTTCTCATCAAGAGCAGCAACAAAAACATCAACATCGGGATGAGCCTCTGTAAGAGCCTTGAGACCCTCAGGTGCTCCGATAACGCACATAAACTTGATAGACTTGGGCTGTCTCTTCTTTATCTGAGTGATAGCATCGATAGCAGAACCACCTGTTGCAAGCATGGGATCAAGTACGATAACCTCACGCTCACCGATGTCGCCGGGGAGCTTGCAATAATACTCAACGGGCTGAAGAGTTTCAGGATCACGATAGAGACCGATATGACCGACTCTTGCGGACGGAACCAAAGAAAGGACACCGTCAACCATACCGAGACCTGCTCTGAGAATCGGAACAAAAGCAAGCTTCTTGCCTGCAAGTGCCTTTGTGGTCATAGGTGCTACAGGAGTCTCGATCTGAACATCCTTGAGTGGAAGATCTCTGGTTGCCTCATAGCACATGAGCATTGCTATCTCACCGATGAGAGCACGGAACTCCTTGGAAGCCGTGTGCTTGTCTCTGAGAATAGAGAGCTTATGCTGAATAAGCGGATGATTGGTTATGGTTACATTTGCCATTTTAGTTTCCTCCATTTATTTATAATAAATTAAAAATTTACTGCCTTATTTTGAAAACTTTTCTTCTTCTATCGCCATGACCTGGTCGATTCGCCTTTGATGTCTCTCTTCGCCGCTAAAGGGTGTATCTACGAAGAGGTCAACCATATCAAGTGCAAGCCCTGCACCGATAACTCTACTACCCAGGCAAAGTACATTGGCATTGTTATGAAGTCTTGTCATACGGGCGGAAAAAGTATCCGCACAGTTTGCGGCTCTTATTCCTCTCACTTTATTTGCTGCCATGGAAATGCCCACACCTGTGCCACAGCAGAAAATTCCGAGTTCACATTCACCCGAGGCCACAGCCTCACCTGCTGTTTTGGCAAAGACCGCATAATCAACTGACTTATCACTGTCAGTCCCGAAATCCTTGACTTCAAAACCTCTGTCCGAAAGATGTTTTTTAATTTCCTCTTTCAAGGGAAATCCCGCATGATCGGCGGCAAGAGCTATCATAATCAAGTTCTCCTTTAAAAATATTTAAAATAATCAGCCTTTTTTCAAGCTTAGTTCACGCTCCGCCTGAGAAGGTCTGAGATATACCGGCAAAAGCTGCGCCGCAGGCACAAGCTCGGCTTTCTCACAAAGCACGGCACTTGCCGCACCAAAAGCAGACTGAAAACGCCTTCTGCCCTCTGCAAGTTCAACCGACGAAAAATTGTCTTTAACGGCATCATACGCTATATGTGCTCCGTCTCCAACACAAATTATACGCTCATTTGCATATTTTTCAAGTATTTCCGAAAGTTTTGACGCAGGTATTGCATCATCTTGCGTTAAACGCTCGACTTTTCCTCCACCACAGTGAAAAACAGCCGAGTAAACCTGCGAGCAGCGTGCATCCATAGCACAGCAAGCGATGCATTCCTCGTCCTTGAGATTATACGCCATTGCCTTGAGAGTTGAGACACCGCAACATTGTGTGTTATACGGCATGGCAAGTCCTTTAACAGCGGCTATTCCTATTCTTATACCGGTAAAAGAACCGGGACCGTCGGTTATTACACAGGCATCTATATCATCCATAGTAAGGCGTGCAAGCTTTAAAACGGAGTCAACCATCGGCAAAAGCGTTTCACTGTGAGTAAGACCTGCGTTGACAAAAGATTCGCTTATAAGCTGTCCGTCACCGTCAACAACTGCGGCACTTGCGGTCTTAGCTGAGGAATCAAGTGCTAAAATTTTCGTTTTACTCACCTCGCTGTAAAGTAATAATTCGTTCATTTTCGTTATCATTCTTGGATATGGTCACTCTTATTGTACCATCAGGCAAACAATTTTCTATATTCTCGCTCCACTCAATAACAAGTACACCACCCATATCGAGATAGTCAAAAAATCCCGTTGAATATAGGTCGTCCCATGTAGTTATCCTGTACATATCAAAGTGATATATCGATATATCCCCCGGATACTCATGCACCAACGCAAAGGTGGGGCTGCTCACCTCGCCGTTAAAGCCCAAGCCTTTTGCCAATCCTCTCGTGAAGGCGGTTTTACCTGCGCCGAGATCACCGAAGAGTGCTACCACATCTCCGGGGATCAGGCTCTTTGCGAGCTGTGAGCCGAAATTTTCAGTTTCATTTGATGAATAAGAATGAAAAGCTGTTTTCATCTAAAAAAATCGCTACCTTGCCTTAAATTCAAATAATTATATCACACATTTTTAAGATATAAAAGTATTTTACTTGAATTTGATTAAATTTCGCTCTATAATATCAGTATAATTTTGTAAGGAGCAGACAATGAACATACTCCAATCAATCAAAAGAGGATTAAAAACCACTGACAAGCTGCTTTTGTCGCTTTGCTTGCTCACATCTTTTTTCGGTGTGTTAATGGTATACAGTGCGACATACAGCACACTCAAGGACGGCGAGCTGATAAGCCGAACCGCTCTCGTTATGCTTCTTGCGGTACTTGTCGGTGCAGTTATGTGCATCATTATCTCGTATATAGACTATGAGCTTGTTTTGAGATTCTGGATGGTAATCGGCGGAATCTGTCTTTTGATGATGCTTCTGCTCTTTCCGTTCGGCAGTGCGCCGCCCGACAGACCCGACGCAAAAACCTGGTTTGACTTCAAAGTTATAAACTTTCAGCCGTCCGAGCTTTTCAAGATAGCGTTTATAATAACCTTTTCGGTTCATCTTGACTATGTAGGTGACGAGATAAACAAAATCAAGAACGCTCTCCTCCTATGTGTACACGGAGGAATTCCGGCGGTATTGGTAATCTTGACCGGCGACCTCGGCTCGGCACTTGTTTTCGTGTTTATATTCATAGGAATGATGTTCGCCTCGGGACTTGCGGCAAGATATTTCGCCGCCGCAGGAGCAGTTATACTTGCGGCAGTGCCGATACTTTGGTTCGGCTTTTTCAGCGACTTCCAAAAGGGTCGAATCCTCGCCGTATATTCCCCGGATAAGCTCGACACGGCATTGTATAAGAAATATATATTCCAGCAGCAACAGAGCGTCAACGCAATAGGAAGCGGAAAGTTCTTCGGACGAGGACTGTTAAATGGTGCCTACACTCAATCACACTCGGTTCCGGTCAACGACAGCGATATGATATTCTCCGTTGTTGGCGAAGAGTTTGGCTTCGTCGGAGCTTTTGCGGCGCTTGCACTCATCGCCCTCATAATTATCAAAATAATTTCAGTCGGCAAAAAAGCGAACACAAACATGGGTTCTCTTATCTGCTACGGAACAGCCGTTATGATCGGTTCTCAGGCAATCATGAACATCGGAATGTGTTTGAAGCTTCTCCCCTGCATAGGCATCACGCTCCCGTTTTTCAGCTCGGGCGGCTCGTCCAATCTTTGCATATATATCGCAATCGGACTTGTTATGAGCATATACAGATGCAGTCAGCGAGGCGAGATAAACAACTTCAGATACAATCGCATAAGCACCCCATTCAACTAAAGTTACTGCGTTTATCAGCGTAGATTCTTTATAAAAAGCAAAGTAAAGGAGATAGAAATGAATCAATTAGTTAAGCCCATAAGAGGCTCATCTGAACAGCCGGATCACATAATGTTGAGCATCAAGGGTGATGCAACCTCCTCGATGACTGTCACATGGAGAACCTGCACAGATATTAAAAGCGGATATGTTCTCGTACACGAGGACGGAAGCGATGAAATAAAGCGTGTAGAAGCTGTCACAGATGTTTTTGAAAGTGATATTGACATCAGCAATATGTTCTGGGCAGACATAACCGGTCTCAAACCCGACACAAAATATTTCTACACCTGCGGTGATGATTCTCACAGGAGCAAAGAATTTTACTTCTCAACCGCTCCCGAAAATCTTACTAAATTCAAGTTCATCTGCGTAGCCGACCAGCAGAAGGGTTCACCCTTTGAGTGCCCCGATTACTCGGGATTCAACAAATTCCTCAAGGACGTTCTCAAGGAGCATCCCGACACTCGTTTCATCCTCACCGGCGGCGACAACACCGACTGCGGACAACATGAAGTTCAATGGAACGGTGCGTTCTGCGGACTCGTTGATGTAATAGAGCACGTCCCCTTCATGATGACTCTCGGTAACCACGACAACCGCGGCTTCAAGGACTACAAAAACGGAATAGGCAGGTATTATTCCGAGCCTGCCGAGTTCTTCGGAAAGCAGTTCAAAGGCTCCTATGCCGACAACGGCCCCGAAAATTGGAAAACCGAGAACTACACCTTTGATTACGGCAATGTTCACTTCAGCGTAATCGGCGTAAATGGCCCCGAAGAGGTCAACGAGTGGCTTATAAAGGATCTCGATGCCTGCGATAAGCAGTGGAAGCTCGGCACTTATCACTTCCCCATATGCTACTCAGGCTCGGATTGCCAGAACTACGATGCTTATCCCGTAATGCGCGAGGGCATGGAAAAGCTTGATATCATCTTCTCCGGCCATGAGCACAATTTCTCGAGAAGCTTCCCTGTCAGAAATGAAGAAATTTTCGACAGACCCTCACAGGGTACTATCCACTATATGCTCGGAAATTCAAATCAGAATCCCCCCGGAACAAGAGCTGTTCCCAAGGTTTGGCACAGTGCATTTTATTCGCAGGAAGAGCCTGTATCGATGGTTGCCGTAGTCGAGGTTGACGGAGCAAAGCTAACCCTCACCTCCTATCTTAACGACGGCAGAATCGCCGACCGCTGCATTATCGACAAGACTACCGATACTATCGACCCTCCTGCTCTTGCGCCGATATACAACAGAACAAGAATGAAGTACAAGGGCATGGATCTCGGTCTTTGCAGTGCCAGCACACCCTGCGAATGTAATGATGGCATATGGTTCGCTCCCCTTTCCGTGCTCATCGGCTTCATTGGCGGCGAGGTAATAAAGACTCCCGGCAAGGTGTATCTCAGCGTATACGGACACAATGCGGAATTTTCGTTTGACAGCGACATTGCAACAACCGACAGAGGCGACTTTAAGCTTCCCGCAAAGGTCTACAAGGGACACAGAGATCAGCTCTACATACCGCTGGACGCAGTGGAAGCGTTTGAAATGCGTTGGGCTTACGCACCCAGAAATAATTTTATTTCCATTGAACACGAAAGTCAGGATAAGCCTATAACAGTTCAGCCTTACTAACAGATAATCGACAAAAACAGCCGAACAGCAATACTGCTGTTCGGCTGTTTTTATGTTGTTTGCTCCTGTTTTTTAATCCCGAAAATGAGCCTAAGTACTCCGGAAAAGATTTTGGGGCTTCTGACTACAACTACTTTCATCCCATTCTCACCCTCCGTCACCAAAAGCTTCGTGAGGCAGTGCAGATAAGTAAAAGCAGTATAAGCACAAGAATTATCAGGAGTGAATACGGAAAAAATTTGGCAGCGATAACACCGGTTACAAACGCAAATACTGCAGTCCACACTGCATTATTTCTGCCACATCCGCATCTTCTCACGCTCATCACCGCCCTTACATATAACAGTCTCGCCTTCAGTCCATTATATACAAAGTCGGTTTTTCGTGTTACTCGCTCTGCTTATTTTTTCTCCCACTCTTTAATATCTTTTGCTTCGTCATAGAGTGCCATATAGCTGTTATGGCGTGAAGCACTTATGTCACCACGCTCAATCGCCGCAACTATTTCACAGCCTTTGTCATTTAGATGTCTGCAGGAAGTAAATTTGCACTTTCCAAGATATTTTTCAAACTCGGGAAAACAAAACGGCAATTCATCAACGGGAATCATCTCGCTGTTTTCGCCGGTAATAGACGAAAATCCCGGTGTGTCCGCAACATATCCGCCGCAAATGGGGAACAATTCGACCGCCCTTGTTGTGTGCCGTCCTCGACCCAATTTATCGCTTATTTCGCCTGTTTTAAGGGAAAGCTCCGGCGAGATAAGATTTAGCAATGATGATTTTCCGACACCGGTATTGCCCGAAAATGCACTTATATGACCTTTGAGCATCGCCTTGACTTCATCTGCACCCTTTCCGTCCTTTGCCGAGACGGAAAAGAACGGTATACCTGCCTTTTCATATATTTCACGCAGCTCCGAAGTATCACCGAGATCGTCCTTTGTAATAACCACAACAGGCTCGATATTTTTACTGCAAGCTATCGCCGTCATTTTATCGATTATCAGCGTGCTCGGATTCGGTTCACGCACGGACGAAAGAATAAACAATCTGTCAATATTGGCAACAGGCGGACGCATAAGCTCGCTTCGGCGCTCGTATATCTTCTCAATAGTATTTTCAGTGCCGCTCGAGCCAATCAGTATATCAACCTCATCACCGACAAGCGGCTTTTGTCCGCTCTTTCTGAATATTCCCCGAGCTTTGCACTCAAATACCGCATCGGCGGTCTCTACACAGTAAAGACCACCGATACCCTTTAATATTATTCCTTTTTTTATATCAGCCATAGTACCGACCTTAGCCGACAAATCTGCCGACGGTTAAAGTTATAGTAGTGTCAAGCGGATAGCTTTTGGAATTACCCTTGGGCGACTGAGAAAGAACAACGCCGTTT
Source organism: uncultured Clostridium sp. (assembly GCA_964386035.1). Classification (GTDB taxonomy): domain Bacteria; phylum Bacillota; class Clostridia; order Oscillospirales; family Acutalibacteraceae; genus CAG-177. The sequence goes on from CAYLQT010000008.1 coordinate 25,285, forward strand.
TTTGTAGAATCACTCACCGTTGTGTGATCGACGGCAACCCTGTTAAATCCGTGACTGCGAAGCGTATTTATCGCCGCAGCCTCTCTGTTTCCCAAAACATCGGGCACTACCGCACTCTCAGTTGATTCATATTTCTTGACATTGCTTATCTCTGCCGGACTCTTAGTGAAATCGATATTGCATTCATAGTAAAGCTCGGAATCGATATAAATCTTAATGCGGTTAGTGCTTCCCGAGCCATTGACAGTTATCGTGTATTCGCTTCCGTCAAGTATTACGGACTGATCCATAAACACATTATTGTTGTTGGCTGCTTTTATCGTCTTTGACACGCCACCGGAATACTTCGGGAGCGTGATCACAACATCCGCAGATGATGATGAGGGAACGCCTGTGCTGACTGTAACCCTGACCTTTGTTCCCTCAGGAACTTTTTCGCCCTCGGCATAGCTCTGTTCTATAACAGTGCCCTCCGGTTTGTCGCTGTCCTTGCGGTCAACATTTTCATCAAGCTCAAGATTGAGTGACTCAAGAATTGCCTTGGCATTTTCAAGAGTTTCATCAACAAGCTTGGGAACCTCTACAAGTTCCTGCTCGCTTGCATAATAAATCGTAATTGTGGAGCCTTTGGAAACCTCTCTGCCGTATTCAGGCGAGGTGCTCAGAACTGTACCGGCTTTTTCAGTGCTCTGCTGCGGCACCGAGTAAACCTCGAAGCCTGCATTTTTAAGCTTTGTTATAGCATCGTTGAGCTGATATTTCAAAACATTCGGTACAGGTGCCTTCTCTTCGCTGACGGCAACCGTAACGGTTATAACATTATTCGACTTATCAACCTTTGTACCGGCGGCAGGATCCTGATTATAGACCTGACCCGGCTCATAAAAGCTGTTCTGAACCTCATTTACCTTGATAACGAAGTCTTCATACTCATCGTTATTAAGTATCTCTTCGGCATAATTCTTGTTGATAAGTTTGGGAACTGTAAGCTTGCTGTTGAAAACATCCGTAAAGAAATACAGGCAAATAAGAACTATTGCAAGAACCGCAACAAAGCCTATTGCAATACCCGAAAGGATCGGTATCATCTTGTTTTTCTCGGAAACAACCGACTCCTCGGAGGTCGAGCGTTTCTCTGTCGCCCCTGCTTCGTTGAAAGGTGCTCTGGAAACGGTTACGGGAGCTGTTTTATCAACGAACTTTGTCGGCTCTGTATCAACAAAATAGCTGTAGTCAAATCTAACTGAGGGATTGCGTTTGAACTCTTCGAGGTCAAGTATCATTTCCGCCGCAGTCTGGTATCTGTCTCTCGGGCTCTTCTGCATTGCACGCATAGTGATCTGCTCAAGTCCCTCAGGAATGGAGCTGTTAATCTCACGGGGCTTTACAGGATCTGTTTGGAGCTGCATAATGGCAACAGAAACAGAATTATCCGACTGGAACGGCAACTGACCCGTAAGCATCTCATACATAACAACGCCGACAGAATAAAGATCAGACTTATCGTCGGTTATGTCGCCTCGAGCCTGCTCGGGACTGATGTAATGCACAGAACCGATAGCTGTATCGGTCATAGTTCTGGTCTCGCTTCTGCTGAAGCGTGCAATACCGAAATCCGTAACCTTGATAGTTCCGTTTTCAAGCAGCATTATATTCTGCGGCTTTATATCACGGTGAACAATACCCTTGTCGTGAGCGTGTTGAAGCGCACGCAGAATCTGCGTTGTGAAATGTACAGTCTCCTTCCACGAAATAGCACCCTGCTGTTCAATATACTCCTTTAAGGTTATACCCTCGACATACTCCATTACAATATACTGGAGCTTATCACCGTAGCTGACATCATAAACCTTCACGATGTTCGGATGAGAGAGAACGGCTATCGCTTTTGACTCATTCTTAAATCTGCGGCGGAACTCCTCACTTGCGAGAAATTCATCCTTTAAAATCTTGACCGCAACAATTCTGTCATCGATATTGTCATAAGCCTTGTAGACTACAGCCATACCGCCGACACCGATAACCTCGAGGATCTCGTAACGACCGTCAAGCCTCTTTCCGATATAATTATCCATTAAAATTCACACTCCGTTCGAATACAAAAGACTAAAACGCCATTGCAACAACAGTAATATTGTCTCCGCCGCCGTTTTCATTGGCGAGAGCTATCAATCTGTCTGCAAACTCGTAATAGTGATTATCTCTGGTGGCATTATATATATCATCGGTCTCAACATAATTTGTCAGACCGTCGGTGCAAATGATAATAACGTCTCCCTCATCAAGTGTTTCCTGATAATAATCGGACTCTATATCCGAACTTACTCCCAACGCCCTTGTAATTATATTCTTACGAGGGTGATCCTTTGCCTGTTCCTCGGTAAGCTCGCCGTGCTCGACCATATCCTGAACTATGGAATGATCTCTTGTAAGCTGCTGTATGCCACTATCATTGACACGGTAAGCTCTGCTGTCACCGGCATGAGCAAGGTACAACTCATTTTCCTTCACAATAGCAACTACCACCGTAGTTCCCATACCGTTGAGCGTATCTACCGCACACGACATCTCATATATAGACGAATTGGCATTTTCTATAACCGAAGTAAGAAGATTCTTTATCGAATTATCGCTCATTCCGTGCTGATATTTGGATGCTATTTTTTCACTTATCATCTTTACGGCTGTTTGACTGGCAACGCTTCCGCCTGCCGCACCGCCCATACCGTCACAGACGACAGCCCAAGCTACACCGCCGGGTAATTCCCCCGCAGCGAACGAGTCCTGATTGTCTTTTCTGACTATTCCCCTGTCTGTCTTTGCAACAATCTTCATATCTTCCCCCGAAATTGAGAAAAAAGTCCTGAGCGTTAGCTTACTGCTCTTTTATCTTCCTAAGACGAAGCTGTCCACACGAGGCATCTATATCAGAGCCGAGCTTTCGTCTTACAGTAACATTTATTGACCGTTTTTCGAGTATACTTATAAACCGTTCAATGCGTTCGGGAGTAGACGGCTTATAAGGACTTTCCGCCACCTCATTCACGGGAATGAGATTGACATGACACAGCATACCCTTCAATAGCTTTGCCAGCTTTTCAGCGCACTCGTCACTGTCATTAACGCCGCCGAGCATCGCATATTCAAAAGATATTCTTCTTGAAGTCACCTTTGCATATTCACGGCAAGCCGGCATCAACTCATCTATTGAATAGCGGCGGTTTATCGGCATTATTCTTGAGCGAAGCTCATCATACGGTGCGTGAAGTGAAATTGAAAGAGTGAGCTGAAGTCTTTTTTCAAGCATTTTATAAATACCCGGAACTATACCGCAGGTTGAGAGCGATATATTTCTCATACTGATATTCAGACCGTTTTCATCGGTCACAAGTTCAAGAAACCTCATAACATTGTCAAAGTTATCGAGCGGTTCTCCCATTCCCATCAGCACAATGTGAGAAATGCGGATATTTTCATCTCGTTGAGCGGCATATATCTGACCGAGAATCTCGGACGCACGCAAGCTTCTGACATATCCGCCCAAGGTGGATGCACAAAACGAACAGCCCATTTTGCAGCCTATTTGCGTAGACACGCAAATAGTATAGCCATACTTATACTTCATCAAAACGCTCTCGGCATATTCATTTTCACCGAAGCCGAAAAGATATTTAACCGTGCCGTCCTCTGCAGACACCTGTTTTCGTTCGATAGTACAGCTTTTAAGCGGCAATTCTTCCTTGAGCTTTTCTCTGAGCGAAAGCGAGATATTTGTCATCTCGTCATAGTCGGACACACATTTTTGATGTATCCATGAATATATCTGTTTCGCTCTATAGGACGGAAGTCCCATCGCGGAAAGAGCCTCGGAAAGCTCCGTAAAGTTCATCGACTTTACATCAAGGTTGTTCAAAGACTCACTCCGTTCTGACGAATGCGGCTATGAAAAAGCCGTCTGTCTTATGTATATTCGGCATCAGGGTGAGATACTTTTTGTCAAGCTCAACACCTTTAACGCCCGAAAGCGGTTCCACCGCCTTGAAGTTTTTGTGTTCTGAAAGAAACATATCGCATATTTCTTCATTCTCCGCAGGATTGAGCGAACAGGTTGAATAAACTAATCTGCCGCCGACCTTTACATATTCGGAAGATGAACACAGGATATCATACTGCAAAATCGGTAGTTTGTCAATATCTTCAAGTGTTTTGTAGCGTATCTCGGGCTTTCTTCTGAGTATGCCGAGTCCCGAACACGGTGCGTCGCACAAGACCCTGTCGGCTTTTTTAAGCATCGGATTTACTTTGGATGCATCATTCGGAATGGTGGCTATATTATCAAGTCCGAGACGTTCCGCTCCGTTTTCAATAAGCGAAAGCCTTGACGGATAGACATCCATGGAAAGTATTTCGCCTTTACACCCCATCATTTCCGCAAGAGTAAAACTTTTACCTCCCGGTGCGGCACACATATCATACACGGTTTCACCCAACTGAGGATCAAGCGCCAAACAGCAAAGCTGAGAGGAAATATCCTGGACATGGAAAAGTCCTTTTTTATAAGCCTCAAGCTGTTCTAATGCACCACCGTTTACAAGCTCGAGTGCATTCGGGATTCCATCAACTGCATTTGTCTCAATACCCTGCTTTGAAAGCTCGTTCGACAACTCTTCGGCAGTACATTTTGAAGTATTGACCCTGACATAAAGCTTTGCTCTTTGCGACATAGCCTCAAAAATATCACAGGCGGTCTGCCTTGAATACGCATTTATAAAAAGCTCTGCAAGCCAAACGGGAACGGAATATCTCACACTTATGTATTCAAGTGAGGTTTCATCCTCAGGAAGTTTTAGCCCGTTTGCCGCAACCTTTCTGAGCACAGCATTCACGAGTCCTGCCGCAAACTGAGCTCGGTTATTTTTGACAAGCTTTACACTCTCATTAACAGCCGCACTCACGGGAATCTTGTCCATAAACAAAAGCTGATATGCTCCCAGCCGCAGTGCAACAAGCACCTCGGGTTTAAGTTTTTTTAACGGCTGCCTAAGATAGAGTGATATATTATAATCAAGAGTTATAAGTCTCTCAAGCACGCCATACACAAGTGCAGTCAATAATGCTGACTCACCCGGCTCGGCATCCTTTGCACAGAGGTGTGCATCGAGTGCGAGATTGGAATACGCTCCGTTTCGCTCAACCTTGAAAAGAATCTCAAAAGCACTCTGGCGTGCGTTCTTACTCATTTAACGATTCACCTCGTTTAATTTCTTCGATTTCTATTGCTAAAGCGCAGCACAAATCTAAGCAAGTTCGCAAGTGCAACTATCAGCGATGCAACATATGTCATCGCCGCCGCTGTGAGCACCTTGCGGGCACCGGACTGCTCACTTTTATCAAGTAATTCGGTCTCATCTATAACCTTCATGGCTCTACGGCTTGCATTAAATTCTACCGGCAGAGTTGCAAACTGAAACACGGCTATGAGTGCATAGAGCATAAGTCCAACCGTCACAAGCGGCTCGAAGCTCAAAAAATATCCTATTACCGCAAGCGGAATACCGATTGTCGAGCCGATATTACAAAGTGGGATTATGGAATTTCTGATTTTTATGGGCAAATAACCCTCGGTGTGCTGTGCCGCATGGCCTGCTTCGTGGCAGGCAACACCTATTGCGGCAATCGAAGTGCTGTTATAAACGCCGTCGGAAAGCCTGATTATATTTGTTTTGGGATCGTAATGGTCGGTAAGATTGCCCGAGACACGCTCAATCTGAACATTGGATATTCCGTAGTACGAGAGCACCCTGTTTGCTGCCTGTGCGCCCGTTATTCCTCGTGAGCTTAGCATTTTAGACTTTGAGGCAAAAGTAGTTTTTACCATCAGCTGTGCTATTGCCGCTAATATCATTGCAGGAATAACGAGGATAATAAAATAATAATCGCCGTAATACAACCAACCCATATTAAAACCTCTGTTTAATCAAATTTTGCGCCGAGTTCTATGGGATTACCTCTGAGGAAATCCTGTGCCGGCATAGCCTTTTTACCCGGTGCCTGAAGCACGAGTATCTCGACTCCTCTGCCGTCGCCACACGCAACAACGAGGTGCTTGCCGTTTTCAACCACTTCACCCGGCTCACCGTCGCACTCGCCGAAAATCCGAGCGGAATGGAGCTTTATAACCTTTTCTTCAAAGCTCGCAACCGCACCCGGCCACGAATAAAGGCCTCTTATCTTATCATGTATATGTTGTGCAGAATCGTTCCAATCTATTTTAGAAAGCTCCTTGGTAAGTATCGGAGCATGTGTACTTTCGGCATCATTCTGCTTCACAGGCTTCAATTCGCCTTTTTTCAACGCATCAATCGTTTCACGCATAACCTCGGCACTCATAACCGAAAGTCTGTCATAAAGTTCCTCGGCAGTCTCATTTTCGCCTATATCAACAGCTTTTGAAATGAGCATATCTCCGGTATCGACACCCGCATCCATCTGCATTGAAGTAACGCCCGTACGCTTTTCACCGTTTACAATAGACCACTGTATCGGTGCCGCACCGCGAAGCTTAGGAAGAAGCGAAGCGTGCAGATTTATGCAGCCGTATTTCGGAGCCTCAAGTATCTCAACAGGCAGAATTTTACCGTATGCTATAACGATCGCAAGCTCTGCGCCGAGAGAGTCAAAAAAGTTTTTTTCATCTTCTGTTCTGAGGGATTTCGGCTGATAGACAGGTATATTATACTTCTGCGCCAATTCCTTAACGGGCGGCGGTGTCAAAACACCGTGTCTGCCCTTGGGTTTATCGGGCTGAGTGTATACAGCGCAAACATCGTGACTGTCATCTATAAGTGCTTGGAGACACGGCACGGAAAAATCCGGCGTGCCCATGAAGACTATTCTCATATATTCTCCTTCTCAACAGTTGGATTTACAAGGCGCTGAGTGAAAAGCACTCCGTCAAGGTGGTCTATCTCATGGCAAAAACACCTCGCCTTGAGTCCCTCTCCCTTGAACACCTGCCACTTGCCGTTTCTGTCCTGTGCTTTAACCTTGACAACCGCAGGGCGGATAGTTGTGCCGTATTCTCCCGGAACAGAAAGACAGCCCTCTGCCTCCTGCTGTTCACCGTCGCTATATGTTATCTCAGGATTAACAAGTTCCATAAAACCGTCACCCACATCTATAACAACTACCCTTTTGAGTATACCGACCTGTACTGCGGCAAGTCCGCAACCGTCGGCGGCGTACATTGTCTCTTTCATATCATCGATAAGCTGTGAAAGTCTGTCATCGAATTTTTCGACTACCCTGCTGTGCTTTTTAAGCATAGGGTCTCCAACCTTAACTATGTTTCTCATTGCCATTTTCATTTTCCTCCTTGGGTTAGACGGTTATTTCGGGATTCATATCCGCATAGACGGAAACACTTGAAAACTTACTGTCACCGTAAAATGATTTGAGCACCTCAGTAATCATACTGCGAAAGCCTTTTGTGTTCCTGCATTTGATTATAAGCCTGTATCTGAACTTCTTGTTTACCTTCGGAACCCTTGCAGGCAAAGGCCCGAGAACTATAAGCTTTTCATCTCTGTATTCGCTTTCAGTCAGCTCTTTTATTTTGTCAAGAGCTCGCTGTGAGGCAACACGGGTCTTTACTTCGTCCGCTCCTGAAAAGCCTATTACACATATATCGCAAAACGGCGGATATATCATCAGCTTTCTCATACGGATCTCAGTTGCAAAAAACGCATCGTAATCCTGCCTCGCCGCAAGACAAATGACCTCGTTTTCGGGCGTCAAGGTCTGTATTATCGCCTTTCCCGGATGCTTTCCTCTGCCGGAGCGACCTACTACCTGAGTAAGCAGAGAAAAGGTTCGTTCAAGGCTCCTGAAGTCATCATTGTATAACTGCTGATCTACCGACACAACCGCCGCAAGAGTAACCTTTTCAAAATCAAGCCCTTTTGCCACCATCTGCGTACCTACGAGTATATCATAATCACCTCTCGCAAAGGCGTTAAGACATTCCTCATGTGCAAACCGTGATGAGGCGGTATCTGTATCCATTCTCATAATTCGAGCACCCGGAACTGCTTTTTCTATCTCATCCTCTATACGCTGAGTTCCGAAGCCTGCATATCTGAGTGCAGGCTTATGGCAAGACGGGCACTCCTGTGTAAAGCTCACAGAATAGCCGCAATAATGGCACATAAGTCTGCCGTTTGCGGAGTGATATGTCATTGAGATACTGCAATTCGGACAGGTTACGACCTCACCGCAGGATGTACAGGACACAAACGTATTATATCCACGACGGTTTATCAGTACTATCGACTGCTTGCCGTCCTCTTTATTCTTGTTAAGCTCCTTTATAAGCTCACGGCTGAGTTCATGATTTTCACTCTGCTGTTCATTGCGAAGATCCACCGTAACAACCTTCGGTAAGACAGCATTTCCGTATCTGTTTTTCAGCTCATAAAAAGAATATTTTCCGCTCTTGGCCGCCGCAAACGACTCAACACTCGGGGTCGCAGAAGCAAGCAATGTCAGACCTCCATGCCACGCAGTGCGGAATCTGGCAACGCTTTTGGCATTATAACGGGGAGTTTGTTCGGATTTATATGTATGCTCCTGCTCCTCGTCGATTATTATTAGTCCGATATTTTCAAGCGGAGCAAACACGGCAGAACGGGTACCGATAACTATGCGTGCATCACCTTTTTTAACACGCTTCCACTCATCTGTCCTCTCGCCTGCGGAAAGTGCACTGTGAAACACAGCAACACTGTCACCGTATCTTGAGTGGAACACCGAGAGCGTCTGCGGAGTCAGCGATATTTCCGGCACCATGACAATAACATTTTTACCGTCAGACAGAACATTATCGATAAGCTTTAAATAGACGGAGGTTTTGCCGCTGCCGGTGACACCGTAAAGCAGGGCGGTGATACCTTTTTCTTTTTTATAGTCGCTAAATAGTCCGTCATATGCGGTCTGCTGTTCATCGGTAAGCTTGATTTCGCCGCTATCATAGTTGCTATGGGCATTGTAACGGCTGACAAAGCTTCGTAGCTCTTCACGCTCATAACATTCCACTACGCCCTTTTTCTCAAGTGCGGATACCACAGAAGGTGTGTAACCGGTAAAATAGCAAAGCTCTTTTATGCTCACCGCACCTATATCCTCGAGCACTTTAACAACTTCGTTTTGCTTCTTGGTGAGAGTTACATCCTCCACAGTTTCGCTCAAGCGCACCATTTTAACATTATTATCCCCGATATTTCTCACAGCATCATCGTTTGCAGCAAGAAGTCCGAGGTGCATTAGCCGCTCGGGTATATCTGTTGATATATCAAAGCCGAGAGTTTTGAGAAAATTTTCAGGCTTCACATATCCCGAACGTGAGAGCAGATAGTCATACACCTGTCTCTCATCCGCAGAAAGCTCACCGAGTCTTGTCTCATCTATTCCCGGCACAGCACAGAACGAACGAATTATCTTGTGATTGATTCCCACGGGAAGCATCGCCTTCACTGCCTCATAATAGGTGCAGAAGGTCTGTTCTGACATCCAGCGGGCCAAATCCAACATCTCATTACTAAGAAGCGGCGCTTCATCGAGCACCGCTGAAATCGACTTTATTCTTTTACTGTCAGTTGAATCGGTCAGCCGTGTAATTATTCCCACTCGCATTTTGCTACCCTTGCCGAAAGGCACGGCAACACGGCAGCCGACGAGAGCCTTGCCCTCGAGCTGCTGCGGTATGCTGTAGTCATAAGCCTTGTCGAATGTGCAGTTGACATTCTCAACGGCGACCTGTGCGTACATCAAAGTCACACTCCGTGAAAAAAATCAGATATTGCGAATCTCTTCGGGCTCGATGATTATATAATCGCCTCTGAGAATCTCCTCAATAGCCATGGAGACGGGTTTTTCTGTGAGTATTTCCTGCCTTTCTTCGGCATCCTCGGAAATAGCACGTGCTCTCTTCGCCGTTGCCGTAACAAGAGAATAACGGCTGAGATGATTTTTAAGAACTCCTCTGAGATCGGGATTAAACATTGTTGATTACCTCACTTATAATATTTTTGCAGCGGAAGGTTTTTTGCTTTTCAGCATCAAGAATTGTGCATATATCGCTCACGGCATAGGACACTATGTCGTTGATGACTATATAATCATACTCGACCGCTCTCTTAATTTCGTCCACGGCGATGGTAAGACGGCGCTGAATGTCCTCCTCATCCTCGCTCTCACGGCAACGAAGTCTCTCCTCAAGAGCCGCCATTGACGGAGGCATAAGGAATATGCTGACAGCCTCGGGATAAAGCTTGCGAATCTTCTCGGCACCCTGAACCTCAATTTTGAGAAAAACCGTTCTCCCCTGTGCAAGCAGTTCATCAACAGGAGCTTTGGGAGTACCGTAGAAATTTATACCGTACTTTGCATATTCGAGAACCTGTCCCTCGTCTATCTTGCGTTTGAAATAATCCTCATCGACGAAATAATAATGTATTCCGTCAATCTCCCACTCACGCTTCTTGCGTGTTGTCATAGATGTGGAGATTTTTATGTTCATATCTCTCTTCGTAAGCTCAGTAAGAATGGTATCTTTACCGGAGCCCGACGGGCCGGAAAGTATTACAAGCAGACCGTTATTCATTTTCCTCTTCCTCCTCAATATCAAGCTCGTCGCCGTCATTGTTGAGGCGGTTTGCTACGGTTTCGCTTTGCAGATAAGTAAGTATTACATGGTCGCTGTCTGTTATTATAACGGCTCGTGTGCGTCTGCCGTGGGTAGCATCTATGAGAGTTCCTCTCTCCTTGCAGTCCTGAATGATACGCTTTATGGGGGCGGACTCGGGACTGACTATAGCTACAAGACGGTTGGCGTTGACCATATTGCCAAAGCCAATATTTATCAGCTTCATTTTCGTGCCTCCACAGTTTTATTCGATATTCTGTATCTGCTCTCTGATCTTTTCGATCTCAGCCTTAACATCGACAACACAGCGTGCTATCTCAATATCCTGAGCCTTTGAGCCGATAGTATTTATCTCTCTGTTTATCTCCTGAACGAGGAAGTCCATCTTTCTGCCTATCGCACCGCCGTCCTCTTCAAACAGCTTTTTAAACTGATCGATATGGCTGCGAAGTCTGACGGTCTCCTCTGCTACAGCGACTTTATCGGCATAAATTGCGGCCTCGGTCAGCAGCCTCTGCTCGTCCACGTGGACATCACCGAGAACCTCACTCATACGGGCAAGAAGCTTATCATTATATTCCTTGACCGTCTGCGGAGAACGCTCCTCAATGAAGCCAACCTTGTCGATGATGAAATCAAGTCTCGATGTGACATCGTTTCTGAGCTTTTCGCCCTCAACGGTGCGCATTGTTATAAACCTCTCGAGAGCCTCAGCCGCAACGCTCAAGACATCGGCGCAGATCTTATCCTCATCCTCAGGTTCCTTGCAAACGGAGAATATGTCTCCGACTCTTGCAATATCCGAAACCTTTATATCGTTTTCAATGCCGCAAAGCTCGGACAGCTCCTTATATGCCGCCATATAGCCCTTGGCAAGTGCTTCATTGACCTTGACAGTGGCAGAGGTCTCTCCGGCAGTGTCTATCTGAACGTAGCACTCCACCTTGCCTCTTGATATTTTACCCTGAAAAAAGCTCTTGAGCTTCTCATCGAGGAATCCGAAATTTCTCGGCACACGGGATGAAAACTCAAAATATCTGTGATTGACGCTCTTGATTTCAAGAGTTATATCCATTCCGTCGAACGAGCCGGTAGCCCGTCCGTATCCGGTCATACTCTTTATCATCTTGAAGGCTCCTTTTTGTCGGTCTTTTAAATCATTTTATTTTATCAGTTTTTAAGCACATTTGTCAATAGTCGGGAGCACAAAAGCGGTTATTTGCCGCAATGCGAGCAGCTTCCCATCAGCGCCGACGGAATATCTGAGACATAAAAGCCGTTTTCTTCCTCGAAGCCGAGTGTTTTAAACGGTTCGGAAGAAAGTCTGTTAATATCGGCACGTGCCATATACGCATTTCTATTGGCGGCAAAGTTCAACGCACTTCGTACCAAACCTTCGGCAGTCAGAGGGTCTTCGGACTTCACTTCCAACACCTCAACATAAAGTCCGTCAACCGAGAATATGCACTCTCCTATCACCTCGTCGTTTTCCTGAGCACGGTAACCGTGAAGCTTATCATCTATATCAAACGGTTTAAATTCGAGCATCTTTTACCTCTTCTTTTTCTCTTTTTTGCCGCTCTTTGCACCTGCGGAAATAAGAATATGAGATACCTCCTGCGGCGTAAGCTCACGCCACTTACCCTGCGGCAGCATACCGAGTTTTATGCCGGCTATAGAGGTTCTTTTCAGCCGTGCGACCTCTATGCCGAGTTCCTCACACATTCTTCTTATCTGTCTGTTCCTGCCCTCAAAGAGAACTATTTCAATAACCGCTCTTCCGTCCTGCTTTTCAAGCACTGTAACCTGTGCGGGCGCTGTCATTCTGCCGTCTATCATCATTCCGTCGGTCATCTGCGCTATCTGAGAATCGGTTATATCGGGTCTTATTGTGACTCGGTATACCTTGGCAACATGCTTTGACGGGTGCATAACAGCGTTGGCAAACTCTCCGTCATTTGTAAGCAGGAGCAGTCCCTCGGAATTTCTGTCCAATCTGCCTATGGGATATACCCTTTCTCCGACATCCTCGACAAGCGATGCTACACATCTGCGCCCGAGTTCATCACTCATGGTCGTAACAAAACCTCTGGGTTTGTGGAGCATTATATATTTTGCAACTGTTTTATTCTCGATTTTTTTGCCGTTGAGCATAACGACATCGTGCTTCGGATCAACAGTATCACCGATTTTCGCAACAATACCGTTCACCTTAACGCTGCCCTTTGATATAAGTTCCTCGGATTTTCTGCGTGATGCAACGCCACATTCCGAAAGATATTTTTGAAGTCTGATTCTGTCATCCGACAAATGATTCACATCCAATTTCTTATCATATTGATTATTTTTCCAAAAAAGCGTTTGAGATTGCTTTTATTTTCGGGAGGCTTTGTCTCAGTTTTTTTTGCATCGACCGAACCGGCAGTCACCAATTCGACACTGTCTATTACCTTTTCACCGCTGACAAACTCCACTCGCCCGACAACGATGTTTTCCGATATAGGGGCATATTCAAAAGCTTTCATAAAAACTCGATTCTTTATATCGGTCGCACTGTTTTTTCTGAAAATCGCAGTTGGAAGCCGAGCAAGCTTCACACTTACAAAATCAGTCTCGCCACCTGCGACTTTTAACGATAAACCTTCCGTATCAAAACCGAGAGTACGGGATTCAACAAGTGAAAATCCATATTCGAGCATCTGCGAGTGGTCATTCCAGTCATCCGGAGCGTTGAGCGTGACTGCGACAAGAGTAACGCCGTTTCGCCTTGCCGCAGAGACAAGACATCTGCCGCTCTTTTTGGTAAATCCCGTCTTAATTCCGACAGCATCATCGTAGATTTTAAGAAGCCGATTATGATTTGTAAGCACTCTGCGATAAGGTGGATTTCCGTAACACACAGCGGCACTCTTTTGTGAGCATACGACCGCAAAACTCGGATTTTTTATTGCCTCGCAGCCGAGCAACGCCATATCGTAAGCTGTTGAATAGTGCTGTTCGGAATCAAGTCCCGACGGGGTTTCAAAATGCGTATCGGACATACCTATCCGCTTTGCACGCTCATTCATCATTTCGACAAATCTTTCAACACTGCCGCCGAGCGTTATCGCCGCAACATTCGCTGCATCGTTACCCGATTGCAGCAGCATACCGTAGACAAGCCCCTCAAGAGTTACGGTATCGCCGTCGAGCAATCCCATAGAGGTGCCCTCGACATTTAGCATATCGGCACTGACGGTTATCTTCCTCTGCGGTGTCAATGCCTCAAGCGCAATAAGCGAGGTCATTATCTTGGTTGTGCTCGCCATGGAACGCCTGTCGTGCTCGTTCTTACCGTAAAGCAGTTCTCCGGTATCCGCAACCATAAGCGCAGCACAAGTGGCAGATACCGAGGGCTGTGCGAAAGCAGGCACACTCATAAACACAAGCAGGAGCACGACCGACAGAAATACAGTTATCCGTAATTTCACCAAACACACCGCCATTCATTATCCTGATAATGATAATAAATATGCGGTGTGCCGATAAAAAATCAATATAAGCCTTCGAGATTATCCTCGGTCTTTTTACCCTTTGATTCAACGAGCTTGTTGACAACATCACTAACACTGTTGACAACATCGGGAATCATGCCGATAGTTCTCTCAACCGAGCCTTCCTCGGTTGAAATATGTTTAATTGTAACTTCGCCGTTATTTACAACGATAAAAGCGATGGGGGTAATGGTAATACCTGCTCCGCCGCCGCCGCCGAAAAGCTCGGCATTTGACTTGGACGGAAAATCGGAACCGCCCGATGCAAAGCCGTAAGAAACTTTAGATACGGGGATAACCTTTATTCCGTCTCCGAGATCCATGGGGTCGCCTATAATAGTGCTGACATCCACAAGATCCTTTATCTTTTCAATTGAAGTTCCGAGAATTCCGGATGCTGACTGTTCTTTCATTTTAAGTCCGCCCTTTCGTTATAAGTTTAAACTGATTTATTATCTTTACTGCCCTTGAGCAGCTTTATAAGTACCTTGAATACAAGGCTGAATACCAAAGCTATTGCGGCATTTGTCAGCTTTATCGGTCTTACCGAGAGTGAAAGCTCAAAAAACGCCTTGTTCTCCCCCGATATAAAATCGGGCACAACATTGACATCATATTTTTTCACTTTCATATTCGAGCAAACAAAGCCAAGTGACGGATAGACAGCCGAACATACTTTGCCGTACTTTATCGCATTGTGTGCAGCATCATCACCCGAGCTTACTTTCAAGAGAAGCACCAGCTTTTCTATCACAAAAGCTTTGTACACTCGCTTCATAAAGCCGCTGAGACGGCTTGCCGCAGTTCGGATAAGCTCAAGCGTTGCATCAAAGCCCTGATTTTCATAAAACTGCTTGAAAATATTGTTCTTTGGCTTTTGAGGTTCTTTCGTATTTTCTTCTTTTGTTTTCGCTTTTTCGGGTTTCTTCTTGGCTTTCTTCTTCGCCTTTTTTGCCTCACGCTTTGCTTTCTGTTCTTCACTCAGAGGATAAATTCTGAATTTCAAAAAAAGCCAACCGATATCAAGCGTAAAAGTCTCATCATATGTAGCGGTCACACTGACCTTTATGCAAAAGAGAAGCACTATCAGTGCAATAATGCCCAGTACTATGTAGAGTGCCGTCAAACAAGCACCTCCTTACTGTCATTCATACATATTTTCGAGCTCTGCGGTATCAACATCAAACTCATCAAAATCAAAATCCGTTTCATCGTCCTCGGGTTCGGGTGCGACAGCAGTCTGCACGGGAGCTTCTGCGGAAACGGTCGCATTTGCGATTTCAGGAGTGTCACCTTCATCACTCTCGGCTTCTTTTTCCTCATCGTGATCGGGAAGCTCGGGCAAATCGGAAAGAGACTCTATACAGAAGCATTTGAGGAATTCGGGAGTAGTTCCGTAAAGGAGCGGCCTGCCCGGAAGATCAAGTCTCCCCTTTTCTTCAACAAGCCCCTTTTGGCACAGGGTCGAAATAACGCCGGAGCAGTCAACTCCTCGCACCTGCTCAACATATGCCTTGGTGACAGGCTGATTATAAGCAACCACCGCAAGCACCTCAAACGCCGCCGAGGAAAGTGGAACATTGCGTTTCATATCAAGTACACTCCTGATGTTTTCCGCATACTCCTGCCTTGTGCAAAGCTGATATTTTTCTTCGAGCTTCAAAAGACAGATTCCGCTTTCACGCTCATCAAGCTGTTCTGCACACGAACGCAAAACAGTTTCGGCATCTTCTGTTTCTATATCGAGAGCCTGTGCGATTTTCGCCACTTCAACAGGCTCACCTGCCGCAAAAAGTATAGCTTCTGCGGCGGCACGCATTTGATTAAAAGTCAAACCTCTGATTCTCCCCTCAACACAGGTCAGCGTTTATTTGTTACAAGCACAACCTCGGCATCACTGCCGTCTCCATGAACCTCTACTTTTTTGGACTTAACAAGCGCAAGCATCGCCATAAAAGTCGCCACCATCTCAGACCTTGAGGTTGAACGCTCAAAGAAAGCGGCAAATCGCTGCTTTTTATTTTTACTGAGCTTTCTGAGTATGTACGAAAAACGTGATGACACGGAAACAATTTTTCTCGCTATTATACCCGAGAAGGCTTCAACGGGCGGAGGCAGCTTGCGTTTACCTTTTCCAACTGCCGCCATATAAGCTTTATACAGCTCCGACGGCTCATGCAATCTAGTGTAGGTCATGTCCGCATCTATAACCTGCGGCTCACGCTCAAAGTAGTTAAATCCGTTGGCACGCTCCGCAAGTTTGCCTGCCATAAGCTGACAGTCACGGTATTCGGTAAGCTCGCCTCGCAATTCTTCGGCAAGCCTGTCCGCTTCCTCGTGGACAGGAAGCAATGATACTGTTTTAATATACACCAAACGAGCCGCCATTTCAAGAAATTCACTCGCAACTTCGAGATTTTCTTCTTTGAGCAGCTTCATATAGTCGAGGTATTGGTTTATCAGATCCATTATCGGAACATCCTCTATCTTCACCTTATGCTTACTGATAAGATGGAGCAGAAGATCCATGGGCCCCTCGAAGGATTCAATTTTGTATGAAAGAGTCTCCATAAAAACCTCACGCAACAAATCTCATAAACAGATCGCCGTATTCACCGAAAGGTCTTGATACGAGCCATGATATGCCGTAAATGACCTTATCGGTGAACCAATTAAGCGGAGTCGAAAGCCAGCCGAACCAAATCAAAAAGAAAACGACGGCGATTATATAGCGTTCATACCGCATTATTTTATAATAAACTTTATTTGGAATAAAAACTCCAAATATTCTCGAGCCGTCAAGCGGCGGTATTGGAATAAGGTTGAACACGGCGAGGCTTACGTTTATCATCGCCGCATAGAAGAAAAACAAAAAAGCAACTTGCGCCACTATCGACTCAACCGTATTACAGTAAATCGCAAAAGAAATGTTTGACAACAGCAAAAACACCGTAGCCATAATAAGGTTGGACACGGGACCTGCGGCGGCGGTAACAGCCATACCGACCTTGGGATTCTTGAAGTTTCTCGGATTCACCGGAACAGGCTTTGCGTATCCGAACCCGACCAGCAGAATCATAGCCGCACCCACAATATCAATATGTGCTAACGGATTTAATGTAAGCCGTCCGCTGTTTTTGGCAGTGTTGTCTCCGAGCTTATTTGCGGTAAGCGCATGAGCAAACTCGTGAATCGGCATTGTGCAGAACACAACAAAGGCACTTGCACAAAGCCCGATGAGTGTTTCTATTCCGAAACCATTTCTGATAATAGAACGAAGCATTAAATCGCTCCTTTACTGATTTTAGTATACATCGGCATAAACCGCACGCTGAAGTCCGAAAGTATCGGTTACTATCTTAACCCTCGATGCACCGGGAACAAGCATTTTTGCTATGGAAACAGTCTGTGCAGGATCACATTCGACAATCAATCCGCCATTCTGCTTTATTTTCGGTAACCACAGCTCTGCTATAACACGGTAAAAATCCTCGCCGTCCTCACCGCCATCAAGTGCGGTAACAGGCTCACGGCTGACTTCCTTGGACACAGCAGTCAGCTCGTCCTTGCGAAGATAAGGCGGGTTTGAAACTATCAGACTCGGAACAGCCGAAATGTCATTCGGGCAACCGTTTGTTATATCGCAACGCACAGCCACAGCGTTTGAGAGTGAAAGCTTCTCGATATTTCGTTCAAGATAAGAATAAGCTTGTTCGTACTTTTCAAACAAAAAAACCTTGGCATCGGGTCTTTCCGCCGCTATTGTAAGTCCTATGCAACCACTTCCGGCACACAGGTCAAAAACGGTAGGACTCTCAACTTTCTCAAGTTTTTCAAGTGCAAGCTCCACTAAAAGCTCCGTCTCGGGTCTCGGCACAAGAACACCGCTGCCGACAACAAATGTCCTGCCGTAAAAATCCCACTCACCGAGAATATACTGAAGCGGTTCGCCTGAGATACGGCGAAGAAGTGCCGATTCTATTGCGCTCGTCTGTTCCGACGGAATATCCTCATCGGACAGCAACACACGCACACGAGGCAGACCGGTTATGTGCTCGACAATACAGGCGGCATCAAAAGCGGAGTTTTCGACACCCGCATCGGAAAGCTTTCGTGAAGCGAGCCGCAAAGCATTTTGAGCAGTCATTGTATTACCCTCTTTCGGCAATATGTTTAAAGTCAGCTCTGAGAACTGCTGTCATCCTCCGGTTCGTCGTCTTTGATTCCATCGGCATTGATCTCGTGCGGTATAACCGCATTTATTGCCGCAATTCCCACTTCTATCATACTGTCATCCGGCTCGGCAGTGGTAATTCTCTGCATCCAGAGTCCGGGGGCAGAAAGAATCTTCACAAACAGGTTGTCATGCCTGCCTGCATATCTTATAAACTCATATCCGAGTCCCATAACAAAAGGCATTATAAGCAATTTTACGCATATCCACACAGGTCTGACAGCGGTAAGACTCGGGAACAGGAATGCCACAAGCGACGAGACAAGGATACTGAGAAGTATCATAACGAAAATGAAGCTTGTTCCGCAACGGGGATGAAAGCGTCTCTGCTTTCTGACATTTTCTACCGTCAGCTCCTCGCCGCTCTCATAGCAAAAAATCGACTTGTGCTCCGCGCCGTGATACATATACACACGCTTTATTTCTTTCATCTTGGATACGGCAATCATATAGACAACAAATATTATTATTCGCAGCACGCCCTCAAAGACAGTTCTCCATATCGTAATATGACCGTCCGCAAGCCTGTTTAACATATCAAACAGGAATGTCGGCATCCACACAAAAAGCGCAAATGCAAGTGCAAGACCGAGTACCATCGAAATTGCACCGACAACCGCCATCATCTTTTCACCGAAGTGATCGGTTATCCAACGGTCGAGCTTGGACATATCCTCCTCCTGCTCACCGATATCGTCAAGCCCTGTCTTTTCCGCTGACTCCATAAGACATTTGTAGCCGAAAACAAGTGCCTCAATAAAATTGACGACACCCCTCACCAACGGAATGGCAAAAAATTTGTTTTTGTCCTTGAGCGGAGTAAACTCCTTTTCCTCGACCGATATACTGCCGTCGGGCATACGCAGTGCCATTGCCCTGCCCTCGGGTCCATTCATCATTATACCCTCCATCAGCGCCTGACCGCCGACAGAGCCGTACTTTGTTTTAGGCTTTTGATTCTTCATCCTGTACTTCCTTTTCATCAACAAATGTCACTTCTTCAATCGGAAGCGTTATGGTAACAGTGGTTCCCTCGTTGAGAATACTGTCAATCCCCAATGTTCCGCCGTGAAGCTTCACTATTTCATCCGCAACAGCAAGGCCTATGCCCGAGCCTGCCACGGTGTTATCCGTTTTAAAGAATTTTTCCTTGACCCTCGGCAAATTTTCGGGCGATATTCCCTTACCGGTGTCACTTATGGATATTTCGAGCACCGTAGGGCTTGTTATTTGTGCAAGTGCTACTATTCTGCCGCCATGGAAATTATATTTTATTGCATTATCGAAGATATTTATAAACACCTGACGTATCCTATCCTCATCCGCCTGCATGGGAGCAGGTAGCTCCGGTGCGTTATAAATTATCTCTATGCCCTCTTTAATTGCCCTCTCTCGGAAGGTAAATACAGTTTCATCAAGCTCTGCGAGCACATCGATTTTCTTTAACTGAAGATTCATTCTGTTGCTCTGAATCTTTGAGAAATCGAGAAGCTCTTCAACCATTCCGGAAAGTCTTGAAGCTTCGCTTATTATTACGCTCATGCCTCGTTTCGTAAGCGCCGGATCGGAATCTCCGACCTGCATGAGTGTCTCGCCCCAACCCTTTATAGAAGTCAACGGCGTGCGAAGCTCATGCGAAATTGTGGAAATGAAGTCGTTTTTGAGCTTATCCGCTGTGTTAAGCTCATCTATCATATAGTTTATCTGACCGCACAGCTCACCGATCTCATCGTCGTATTTGTAGTTTTCAATGCGTGCATCGAGATTTCCGTCTGCGACCTTACTCGTAACCGCACCGATTTTTCTCAAAGGTCTGACTATTGAGCGTGTAAATGCCAATCCGAGTATACTCGATATTAGCATAACCACAGCGGCAATTATCCCGATTATGGCACAGATTTTATTTATCTGCCTGTCAACATCCATGAGTGAAACTATATATCTTATCGCTCCGGCGGTAGTTCCGTCCGTATTGGTGACAGATTCGGTCATGGTCATCACTCTTTCACCAGAGGGAAGCTTGCCGACCCAATCGGCCTTGCCTGCGGCAGACGACATTGCCTCGATAAAATCCGGCATATTCTGCCGAGGCTCCACTTCAAAGCCACTTGATGACACGAGAACGGTTCCGGTGCTGTCGATTATCCAAATCTCCATCTGACCGAGCATACCGCAATTTTCAATAAACTCCCTGCCTGCAACAGCAAAGCCGTCTTCGGTATTTGAACCGTAGATATTGAAGAATGTAGTGATAAGCTCACCGGAGTTGGTATCAAGAACATTTTTAATCGAGGAGTAGTAATAGCTTTTTACAAACACGCAGGCGGCAACGGAAACGGAGAGCACAAGTACGATAACAACACTCAATATATCCTTCATCCATCTGCGTGTTATACCGCCGACTCTTTTCATTTTCGTCCGCCTCCCTTCAAGTAAATCAAATCATCTTACGCTATCCATTTATATCCGACACCCCACATTGTGAGAAGATGTTTGGGTGCAGAGGGATCGTCCTCGACCTTCATGCGAAGTCTGCGAATATTGACATCGACTATCTTTTCTTCTCCGTAATATCCCTGTCCCCATACCTTCTCAAGAATATCCGTTCTCGAAAGAGCGGCATCCTGATTCGTGAAGAAATATTCCATAATCTGAAATTCAACCTGAGTAAGCTCTATCGGCACACCGTTTTTTGTAAGTGTTCTGTTACGCATATTGAGCAAAAACTCGCCCGAAGCGATCGTATCGTTATGCTGTTCGGTAAGCCCTGCGCTCATTTCCACTCGACGGTAAAGCACATCCACTCTCGCCATAAGCTCCGAGGTTGAAAACGGCTTTGTAACATAATCATCCGCACCTATGAGCAGACCGGAAACCTTATCCATCTCCTGTGCCTTGGCAGTAAGCATTATTATGCCTATGTTCGAGTTCATCGCTCTGAGCTGTTTGCACACTTCAAGTCCGTCAACATATGGCATCATAATATCGAGCACCGCAACATCAATGTCGCCGCAAGCCTTATATTTTTCAAGAGCCTGTGCTCCGTCTGCCGCTTCAACTACTTCATAACCGTTGCGTTTGAGATTTATGACTATAAACTCTCTTATAGAAGCTTCATCTTCCGCTACGAGAACCTTTTTCACCTTCAGCTCAGCTCCTTAACTTTAAAAATCTTTACGCAGGGTTTGACGGACTGTGCCGTTATTCCGGCCTTTGCGCCCTTTTTCCTCGCATCAAAATAAACTACAGTATCCTCATCTTCAATAAGATAATTCTCCGGTGATATTCCGTCCTTTTCAGCCGTTTCTTTTGACACGGCAACTATTACGAAGAGATCGTCACCGACATAATCATACCTGGTACCGTATTCCTTAAACACCCACATATGAGTGCTGTCATAAGCATAAACGGTAAAGCTGCCCATAACTTTTTCGAGCATATCGATATAGATTATATAAGAATCGGAGGAGTTGACAAGAGTATCTGTAAAGACATATTCATTATCTGACTTCACTTCTATCCAGCTTGTAACATTCATCTGCTCATACAGATTCTTAGGAGAGCTGTATTTCCTGGAGCCGTGGAACGCCCGCTGACTCGGGATCTCAATAACACCGTCGCCGTTATAATCCTGTGCGGCAAGCAACTCAACACGCCGAGTGAGTATATTCGACTGCGTATCCGTGCTGAATACAGGCGTAACAAGAGCCTTGCTCACGCTACTCCAATAAATCACTTCGGTTATAACCTGACCGTCTCCCTTGACCGCATCAACATAGATTTTCAGCGGCGATGACGGTGTAATCTTTTCCGACTGAACAGCACAGTAACGGCTTATTCCACCGTCAAGCCTTGCCGAGCCAAATTCCTCAAACGCACTGTTCGAATTCATCTTGAACACCTTGGCGGTGGATCTCGGAGATGCGTTGACGGAAAGATCCTGTTGAATTATAAAAACATCAAGCTGGCCGTCACCGTCAACATCAATGTTCTCCATAACGGAATAAATCTCGGTGCAAACATTCTTAACCGACATCTTCCCGTTGTTCGATTCGCATACATATCCAGAGAGAATTTTACTTGAATCACTTTCATAAAGGCTCTGAGAAACAAGAATCACCGGGCATCCGCTTTCCGTCATCTGAACAAAGCGTACAAAGTTTACACCCGTTCCGGAGCCTGAAAAATCGTTGACGGAAGTCCATTTACCATTTTTGAAATCAAGTATATTCACATGGCTCTTCGACGGTTCGCTTTCAAGCATATAAAAGACAATAGCCTCGTTTTCACCGTCATTGTCAATATCATGGAACACAAATGCGGAACGATATTCGCCTGTCAACGGTGATATAAGCACGACATCCGATGAGAGTGCCTTGCCCTTACCTGTAACTGAGGACATAAAAGCATCACGAAGATCGCCGTTTATATTAGAGTCGAGCGGCGGTCGCATAAGACTTGTGGGCGGCTTCATCTTTGCATTGCCGCAACCGCTGAAAGCAACTACTGCAAGAGATAACAGCAAAAGTAAAGCAACAATACGTTTTTTCAAGACAAACCCTCCTTTAAAGCCTTTTTTTCATCGTGGTATTATACCATATATTATGTATTCTTTTCAACACCCGAGTGCAACAATTCACAAAAAATCCACAATCGAGAAATTGACACCGAAGGCAAACGAAAAATTTTGTTACTGTATTTCTTATTTGCAAATTTCAAGTGCTGCTGAAGTGGTAATATCAATAAAAGCGTTGAAAGGTGGTTATATTATGAAACAAAAAAAGCCCGACAAAAGGCTGACAAACGCAATTACCGCAGCACTTTTTGCGGCAATTATAACAGTTATAACCGCTTACATAATGCACATACCTGCCGGCAACGGATATATTCATATCGGAGACGCTTTCATATTTCTCTGTGCCTCTATGCTTCCAACCCCCTATGCCGCTGTTGCGGCGGCGATTGGTGCAGGGCTTGCTGATGCACTTACAGCTCCGATGTGGACTATCCCGACTGTCATTATTAAAACGCTGATAGTTTTCTTTTTCACTTCAAAAAAAGAAAAAATCATAAACGCAAGAAATCTTTCGGCACTACTCCCCTCGCTCATAATCACCTGCGGCGGATATTATCTTGCCGACAAAATACTTTTCGGTACCTGGGGAGCGTTTGCGGCTGTTTTGCCGAATGTAATCCAAACCGGTGCAAGTGCCGCTGTTTATATCGTGCTCGGTCTTGCACTTGATTCAGCAGGATTTAAAAGAAAATTTTTGAAATAAAAAACGGAGAGAATAATGGCTGATATAATTTACACTTACAGAGGCAAGGCATACCTCAATATTACAAACCGCTGCCCCTGCCGCTGCACCTTTTGCATAAGAGCAAACGGTGACGGCTTAGGCTCCGCAGAGACATTGTGGCACAATACAGACCCTACTGCCGATGAAATTATAAGTGCTCTCGAGAGCTTTGATTTTTCGGAATTTTCCGAGGTCACCTTCTGTGGCTACGGCGAACCACTCTGTGCTTTTGACAACCTCATTCTTGCCGGAAAGTACCTGAAAGGCAAATACAGCAAAATCAAACTGAGAATCAACACAAACGGACTCGGGAATCTCGTCAACCAAAAGGATGTGATCCCTGCCCTCTCCGGAATTATCGATACTATTTCCATCAGCCTCAATGCACCAAACGCACAGCGTTACAACGAAATATCACGGCCGAAATTCGGAGAGGACTCCTTTGCTGAGGTACTGCTCTTTGCACAGGAGTGCAAAAAGACGATACCGACAGTTAAATTCTCCGTGGTCGATGTAATCACTCCGGAGGAAATAGCCGAATGTCAAAAGCTCGCTGACAGCATGGGAATCCCCCTCAGAGTCAGAGTAAAAGAAGACTGAGACACACAAAAAGCACAACCGCCGCACTCATCATTGAGAACGGCGGTTGATTATTATTTTATGAGATAAACTCTGCTCTCATAGGGGCGAAGTTCAAAAGAATTTGACTTGTTATCGCAGTCGTAATTCGATATGAGCAACTCGGATTCGGTTATATCAAAATCCGACGGAGCTTTGAACTTGACGGGCTTCTCGGAGAACGAATTGATAACAAGCATTCTCTGTCCCTCATAGCTGCGTTCATAAACAAACAGCTTGCGGCTGAATTTATTGAGAAGCTTAAAGTCGCCATAGATAATTATCGGATTTTCCTTACGAAGTCTGAGCAGCTTTCTGTAATAATGAAGAATGGAATTTTCATCCTTTTCTGCCGCCTCGACATTTATTTCCGTGTAGTTATCGTTAATGTAGAACCACGGCTTGTCGGCAGTGGTAAAGCCTGCATTCTTCTCGGCACTCCACGGTACGGGAGTTCTCGCATTGTCTCTTGAAGCATATTTTGCAACCTTCATAACAGTATCATGCTTGAAGCCGAACTTACGCATGGTGTTATATGCGTTATGAGTTGAAACATCCTCGTACATCTCAATCTCCGGCAGACCGATATTTACCATACCGATCTCCTGACCCTGATAGATAAACGGCGTACCGCTTTGGCAGATGTACATGGTAGCGAGCATTTTTCCGCTCTCCACTCTGTACTTGAGACTGCCGTATCTGTTTATAATACGGGGCTGATCGTGATTCTCAACATAAAGTGTGTTCCACGCCTTGCCGTAAAGCTTTGTCTGCCAGTTATTATAAACTTTTTTGAGTTTACGCAGGCTGAACGGCGCTCTTATCCAGCTATAGAAAAGACAATCTGCCTCCATATGCTGAAAATGAAACATCATATTGAGCTTCTGCTCCTCGTTTTCGGCTATAAAGCGCATAGCGGTCTTGGGGGTCATCATCGGTGCTTCACCGACTGTCATGCAGTCGTATTCATCCAAAACCTTTCTGTACTCTCCGAGGTATTCCTGGAGATGCGGCCCGCTCTTATAATGCTCGATTCCCGTTGCGACCGGCAGAGGGAATCCGTTGGGAAGTCCCTGCTTTTTTGAAATGAATGTAATAACATCCTCTCTGAAGCCGTCAACACCCATGTCAAGCCAAAAGCGCATAATATCCTTTATCTCCGCTCTAACCTTGGGATTATCCATATTCAGATCAGGCTGACCCTCGGCAAAGAGATGAAGATAATACTGATTCAGCTCCTCATTATACTTCCACGCAGGGCCCGAGAAGGTTGAAAGCCAGTTGTTTGGCGGCTTCTTTCCGTTTTTTTTGCCGTCACGCCAAAAATAGTAGTCGTGATACGGATTGTCCTTGCTCTTCTTACTCTCGAGGAACCACTCGTGCTGACAGGAGGTATGATTTATGACAAGATCCATAATAACCTTCATGCCTCTTTCATGTATAGCGGCGAGCAGTTCTTTAAACTCATCGAGTGTACCGTATTCCTCGGCAATATCCTTGTAATCGGCTATATCGTAGCCCATATCCTCCTGTGGAGACTTGTAAAGCGGAGAAAACCAGATTGCATCGACACCGAGACTCTTTATGTAATCAAGCTTTGACATAATACCCTTGATGTCACCTATACCGTCTCCGTTTCCGTCGCAAAAACTACGAGGCCATATCTGATACACGGACATTTCCTTATACCAGCACTTGTTTTCGCCCATTGAGTTACCGTCCTTTCAAATATTCCTTACCAGCCGAGCTTTTTGAGGAACTCACGGCTGAGCTTTACAGAGTTAATCGGGGTATCACCGGTAGCGGGTCTGTCCTGTTCGACGACGACCCACTTTGCACCTGCCTTGACGGAGGCATCAAGTATCGAGGGCATATCCTGAACACCGTAGCCGACAGGTCTGAAGCCAAAGGTCTCCTCGCTTTCGGTCTCGCTGTCATCCTCAATGCCGATAAGCTCATAAAGCTTCTTCGGCTTTTCTCTGCCCTGCATATAGTAATCCTTGAGATGGACAACGGGTGCTCTGCCGCTGTATTTAAGCACATATGCCGACGGGTCTTCGCCTGCAACGCCGACCCAGCAGGTGTCGATCTCGGTCTGAAGTCTGTCTGCCGTAACTTCGCTGTAGAGAATATCGAGTGCATACTTTCCGTCAAGCTTTGCAAACTCAAAATCATGGTTATGATAAAGAAGCTGTATACCCTGTTTAATGCACTCATCAGCTATATTCTTGATATCTTCGATAGTGCGGGCAAAGCCCTCTGTACCGGGGCGTCTGTCCTCGGGAAGATAAGGAACAGCTATATATTCACAGCCTATTTCCTTATAAGCGGCAACAACTGCCGCAGTGTCAGAGAGAAGTTCATCAAGCGAAACATGAGCGGAAACGGGAACAAGACCGACCTCTTTGAGTATTGCCTTGACCTCAGCGGCACTTTTGCCGTAAAGTCCCGCAAACTCAACTCCGTCATAGCCGAGTTCCTTTACCTTTTTGACCGTTCCTTCAAAATCTGCTTCAAGCTCATCTCTTACGCTGTAGAGCTGAAGTGCTACCGGTAATACCATTTTTCATTCCTCCGAATAATATAATATTCATTTTACCCTCTCTGCTTATTTGCCGGAGAGTTTTAAATCCTTTTCATAAGCGGCAACGACTGCCTGCATAACTGCATTTGAAAAACCGTTTTCGTTGAGTGCCGCAACGCCCTCAATGGTGGTGCCGCCGGGTGAGCAGACCTTATCGACAAGTGCATACGGGTGCTCGCCGCTTTGGGCAACCATTTGAGCACTGCCGAGGACTGTCTGTGCGGCAATTTTCAATGCAACCTGCTTATTCATACCGATTTTTACACCTGCACGGGCGAGCTCATCGATAAACATATAAGCATATGCCGGTGCGGCACCGGCTATAACGCCAAACGCCGAGAAAAACTTCTCTTCAAGTTCAACCGCTTCACCTATTGAAGAACAAAGTTTTGCAACAAAATCCTTTTGCTGTGAATCAACTCTTTCGTTCGGGCAGTATGCACTCATTGCGGCACCTATAGTGGCGTTGATATTCGGCATAACTCTCGCAAGTGCCGGCTCATAGCTCAAAAAGGACGATATGAACTCAATCGAATTTCCGGCGGCTATGGAG
This sequence comes from uncultured Clostridium sp., assembly GCA_964386035.1. GTDB lineage: Bacteria > Bacillota > Clostridia > Oscillospirales > Acutalibacteraceae > CAG-177. The sequence goes on from CAYLQT010000008.1 coordinate 52,809, forward strand.
ATAAGGAGAGGGTCGTTTTCCTTTAACACGGCATCAAGCGATTTGAGAAGCTTTGCAAAATCGTAAGGCTTGACTGCCAAAACTATCTCCGAACAGCTTGCGGCAAGCTGTTGAGCACTCTCTGCGGCGGTTGCCCCGTATTCCTCAGCGGCAATCCTTGTCTTTTCCGCACTGATATCAAAGAGCATTATATCCTCGCCCTTTACCGCATCCGAGGCTATCATGCCTTTTATTATGGCGTTCGCCATATTTCCCACTCCGATAAAACCGGTCATATTAAAACTTCCTTTCTATACTTGCCTCAATCCCTCGAGAGACTTAAAATCGGGAATGAAATCCTTTTGCGCCGAACGGCGGCTTTGAATATATCCGTTATTAAATCCCAGGTCGAGCATGGTATTGAGTGCTATTTCATATTCGTACTTTGATATTCGCCTGTCAAGCGGAGGAAACTCGTTTGCTCTGCCGCACGGCGTATATTGGCTCATAAGGCTGACTACAGTACCATCGGGCAAATTGTCCTTTACCCAGTGAAGCACCTTTTTGGTATTGGAGACTGCACCGGGTAAAATGAGATGACGAACGACAAGTCCGCTTCGAGCTATACCCTCACTGTCGAGCTTGAGCACGCCCACCTGTCTGTTCATCTCGAGAATCGCCTCGGACGCACGCTCAAAATAATCGGGAGTATTTGAGTATTTCGAGGCGAGTGTATTATCCGCATATTTGAAATCGGGCAGATAAATATCAACAAGCCCCTCAAGGCGTTTTAAAGCTTCGACAGATTCATATCCGCCGCAATTATATACCACAGGCACGGGAGACGAATATTCTTTTAATATCCGCACTATCGAATCGGCATAATGCGTCGGGGTAACGAGATTGAGGTTGTGTGCTCCTTGCTCTATCAGACGATCAAACGCACGCATTATCTCGATATCCGACATCTCTATTCCCGAATCCGCACCGCTTATCTCGCTATTCTGGCAAAACACACAGCGAAGATTACAGCCGCAGAAAAAGGCAGTACCTGAGCCGCCTATTCCGCTTATACACGGCTCTTCCCAAAAATGGAGGGCGGCTCGGGCAAGCCTCACGGCACTGCCGCTTTGACAATAGCCACGCGATATTTCTCTGTCAACTCCGCAATTTCTCGGACAAAGCGTACACCGCATACCGTCCCCCCTTTTATAATAGCTAATTATACCATAGTATTTTGTGAAAATAAACAGTGAAATTTACGGTTTGCTTTTTTTCACGCTATGGTGTATAATTATGGTGTAATGAAAATCGCTTATCGAGGTGAGCAAATTGCTTCTTACAATAGACATCGGCAACACAAATCTTACCCTCGGTGCTTATCTTGGGGACGAGCTTAAGTTTGTGTCAAGGCTTGCCACCGACCGCTCTCGCACAGAGGATCAATATGCCATCGAGCTGAAAAACATCTTCACGCTCTACGGCTACAGCTTCGAGTCCTTTGATGGCTGTGCGATAAGCTCGGTTGTGCCCGAGCTTACCGGTGCCATCGCCGGAGCCGCCGAGCGTATAACCGGGAAAACTCCGCTTATACTCGGCCCTGGCGTTAAAACAGGAATAAACATTCTTGCAGACGACCCATCTCAGGCAGGTGCCGACCTCGTTGCGGCATCGGTTGCGGCAGCAAAGCTTTATCCGTTGCCCTGCTTTGTCATCGACCTCGGTACTGCAACGAAAATCAACGTTGTTGACGAAAACGGTTCGTTCTGCGGATGTGCTATAGCTCCGGGAGTTGCCATTTCGCTCAACGCCCTCTCATCCAAAACTTCACAGCTTCCGGCGATAAGCCTTTCTGCACCAAAAAAAGCGATAGGCACAAATACGGTTGACTGTATGCAGTCCGGTGTAGTCTTCGGCACAGCGGCAATGCTCGACGGACTGTGCGACAGAATGGAAGATGAGCTTGGCAGAAAGGTTCAGTCCTTCGTCGCCACAGGCGGTCTTTCACGAGAGATAATCAAGAGTTGCCGTCACGAAATGATATACGATTCCGAGCTTATACTCAAAGGTCTCCGTATAATCTATGAAAAGAACAAAAAATAAATATTAAAAGCCATGCTTTTGATAATAGACCCGTCAATTTTGCGCTGCATCCGTTTTTCGGAGCAACAGCAAGGAGGAATATATTATGTCAAAAACATCCGCCACCGTTTCACGGCAAAAGCTCGTGCGTCTCGTGCTTACCGCACTGCTGACTGCACTGATAATCGTTATGGCATTTACACCACTCGGTTATCTTAAAGCAGGTGCTATCGAGATTACATTTATCACGATACCCGTAGTCATGGGTGCAGTTTTGCTCGGCCCTACCGTAGGACTTTTCCTCGGTGCGGTATTCGGCATAACAAGCTTCATTCAGTGCTTCGGCATGAGTGCATTCGGAGTTGCCCTGCTTGCGGTAAATCCCGTATTCACTGCAATAGTGTGCATAGTCCCGAGAGTTCTCATGGGTTGGCTCACGGGTCTAATCTTCAAGGCACTGACCTCAAAGGGCACGCAGAAATTCGCACATCACCTTATCGCCTGCATAGCAGGCCCCATACTTAACACGGTGCTCTTTACAGTAACTCTTGTTTTGCTTTTCAGCAAATCAACGGTAATTCTCGAGCTTATGTCATCAATGGGTTCTGCAAATATTTTTGCTTTCGCCGTGGCATTTGTCGGAATAAACGGTATAATTGAAGCTGTCTCCTGTGCCGTGCTCGGTACAGCACTTTGCAAGGCACTTTCAGCCGCCATGAAAAAGATGAAAATATAACGTTAAAACCACACAGAGCCTTCGATATTTTGAATATCGAAGGCTCTGCTGCTTTTCTGTATTTTATTTTGTCAGCAGGCTTGCTGCCGCCTCGTCAAGGAATATTGTAACATCCTTGTGCCGCTGAAGCACGGATGCCGGACACTGGGGAGTGACCTCGCCCTCGACGGTTGCCTTTATCGCCTCTGCTTTGCTCTCGCCTGTAGCGATAAGAATTATCTTAGACGCTCTCATTATTGAACCGATACCCATTGTTATAGCATAATGCGGCATGGCAATATCAGTGAAATACTGTGAATTTGCTTCAATGGTACTGTCTGTAAGCTTTATCTTGAACGCCTCATCGGTAAACTCATCGGCAGGCTCATTAAAACCAATATGGCCGTTTCTGCCGATTCCGAGAAGCTGAATATCAATTCCGCCGGCATTCTTTATAGCCTGTGCATAGCGTGCGCTCTCAGCCTCAGGCTCGGTGTTGCCGTCAAGGAAGTTGACATTGTTCAAATCAATATCCACCTTCGAGAAAAGGTTCTCGACCATGAATGAATAGAAGCTGTTGGCGTGACTCTTGGGCAGATCGCAATATTCGTCAAGATTAAAAGTCTTAACATCCTTGAAGCTCACCTTGCCATCACGGTACTGCTGTGCCATATATTCATATGTAGGAACCGGAGAAGCACCGGTGGCAAGTCCGAGAACGGAATCGGGTTTCTCTCTAACGGCATTGCAGAATATCTTTCCGACTTCCTCACCGACTTGTGCGGCATCTTTTAAAACAATAACTTTCATTTCAAATCCCCTGTTCTTAATTTTTTGTATAACAGCAAACTGTGAGTATAAATTATATCACTTACAGTCGGACATTTCCATAGCTTTTATAAAAATTTTCGGCGTTTTACTAAAAATATCTACAAAAACAAAAAAATATATGCTATAATCATCGTGCAAATAAAAGCGAAGGAGAATTTTTGATGAAAACCGCAAAACGTTCATTATCCATTCTGCTTGTGCTCCTTATGCTTGCCTCCTGCCTCGTTGTAGGTACATCGGCAGACGGCAACTATACGCTCTCCCCCTCCGATTGGGACAGCTATTGGGAAACAGTCAGAACGGACAACACACTCATGGCACTGACCCCCGGTGCCGATGCAACTCAGCTCAATTTCTGCTGGCATTCAAACGATACCGCTCAGTCCGGTTCGGTACGCCTGAGCAAGGATGCAGACATGAAGAGCTTCAAGGAGTTCACCGGCAAGGCTATCACGGACAGCTACACAGGCCAGAAGGTCTACAAGGTCACTGCTACCGGACTTGAGCCTAATACGGTTTATTATTACACATACGGCAGCAACGGCAAATTCAGCGAGCCTACTATGTACAGAACTCTTTCCACCGATGAGTTCAAGATACTTTACATCAGCGATATGCAGGTTGACAGCAACGTTGAGGACGGCCGTGATAATGCCTATGTATGGCAGAAAACTCTCGGCACAGCTCTTGACAACAACGATGACATCAGCTTCATCGTCTCTGCAGGCGACCAGACTCAGCACGGTGACAGTGCAAACGAGTGGGCAGGCACTCTTTCCCCCGCCGCACTCAGATCTTACGCTATGGCCACCACAGTAGGCAACCACGACAAGAAGGGCGATACATACCCCTTCTATGTCAACAACCCCAATGAGTATTTCGGCACTACTCCCGCAAGCGTTGACGAGAACTATTGGTTCCGCTACGGCGATGTTCTCTTCCTCGTTTTCAACACTCAGATTTACAATGTCTACGATCAGTATCAGTTCGCACTTGATGCCATTGCCAAGAACGAGGATGCAACATGGCGTGTTGCGATGCTTCACCACGACATCTACGGCACAGGACATCATGCGGCTGACGGAGACAACGAGCTGCTCTGTGCTATCTACAGTGCAATAATCGACAGATTTGAAATAGACGTCTGCCTGACCGGTCATGAGCATCTCTACGGCCGCTCCTATTTCATGAAGAACGACGAGCCTGTTAAGGATCAAACCTACGACAGGGACGGCACAGTTGTTGACCCCGAGGGTACCGTTTACTTCACAGCAAGCTCCGCTTCCGGCAAGAACCGTGACGAGCACTACGACTACGAGTGGCTTGAATTCAGCTACACCTCCCCCAATCCGAGCTACTCCACCATTGAGTTCACAAGAAACACCTTTGCTCTCGAGACCTACGATGTTGAAACCGGAGAGCTCATCGACGAGTGCAAGATAGTCAAGAACGACACCTCCTACACTCCTGTCGATCCCGATTTTAAGGGCATGGACACCAATATGCTCGAGCGTTACCTCGGCAACTGGTATATTCTGGTCAGAATCGTCATTGAGGGTGTAAAACTTATGATAAACCTCACAAAGGTCATTGCTCCCGTTGTGGCAAAGGTCGTTGTTGAGATCGTAAAGCAGATAATTTCCTCGATAATCTGAAAAAATTAACATTCATACTCACAAAAGGGGCATCATAAAGATGCTCCTTTTCTTTATAATTTGCAACTCGCTTTTGTAACCGTTTTGTAATTGAAAAACAGACAAAAGAGTGTATAATTATTTTTAAGTTATGCTGGTATCAATTATCAAAAGGAGGCCGCAAATTGGTCTTTTCAAGTCTTGTTTTTTTGTTCATATTTTTTCCGCTGACGTTGTTCTTTTACTTCGTGGTAAAAAATGACAAGCTGAAAAATATAGTGCTTGTTATTGCATCACTGATATTCTACTCATGGGGCGAGCCAGTGTGGGTCTGTTTACTCATTTTCAGCTCCGTACTCGACTATACCGTTTCGCTCGGAATTGAGAAATACCGTGGGCAGAAGATAACAAAGCTGTTCATCGCTCTCTCCGTAGTCATAAATCTCGGACTGCTTATGGCATTTAAGTACAGCGGCTTCTTTATTTCAACGATAAACAGCGTATTCAATATCGCACTCAGAGTTCCTGCCTTCTCGCTACCGATAGGAATTTCGTTCTATACATTCCAAACGATGTCCTACTCTCTCGACGTATACAAAGGCGAGGTCAAGGCACAAAAGTCGTTTATTGACTTTTTAATGTTTGTCTCTCTGTTCCCCCAGCTTATTGCAGGCCCGATAGTCAGATATTCCGACATTGACACTCAGATAGCGCACCGCACAATAACGGTTGAAAAATTCGCAGACGGCATGACTCGATTCATGGCAGGACTCGGCAAGAAGGTGCTCATCGCAAACTATGCCGGTTCACTCGCCTCATCGCTACTCGAGAATGTTGAATCCGCCGCAGTTTTGAGTGTTTGGGTAGGCGTGCTGCTCTATGCGTTCCAGATATACTTTGACTTTTCCGGATATTCGGATATGGCGATAGGTCTTGGGCATATGTTCGGCTTTGACTATCCCGAAAACTTTATTTATCCCTATATCTCAACCTCTATAACAGACTTTTGGCGCAGGTGGCACATCACCCTGAGCACATTCTTCAGAGACTATGTTTACATCCCTCTGGGTGGAAATCGTGTCAAGCTTCCGCGCCAAATATTCAATCTCTTTATTGTTTGGACGCTTACCGGACTGTGGCACGGCGCAAGCTGGAATTTTGTTATTTGGGGACTTTACTACTTTGTGTTCCTCTGCCTCGAGAAGTTCGTGCTCAAAAATATACTCGATAAAACACCGAAGGTCATTCGTTGGATATACTCCATGTTTGTAGTGCTCATCGGCTGGATGATATTCTACTTTGAGGACTTCTCCGCAATGAAAACCGCATTTTCAGTCGCATTCGGTGCATCCGGCAACGCTCTGAGCGATCCCGTAATGAGCGCTATGATAGTAAACAACATTCCGTTTATCATTATAGCCGCCATAGCGTGCGTGCCTGTTGCAAAGCTTGTCAAGTCGGGAATCGATAAGCTCCAGAAGCGTTCACCTGTGGCACGTCCGATATTCAACACCGTTTTCAATGTGGTTATGCTCGTCCTTTGCGTAACCTCGCTTGCAGGATCGACTTATAACCCGTTCCTGTATTTCAGATTCTAAGGAGGTCACGAAATGAAAAATATTCAAAAAATTTTTTCCGTCATCTCCTTCAGCGTGATAATTGCGATATTTGCCGTTGTCGGCTTCTACAGCTTCTTTGACAAGGATGAAAAATCCTCAGAGATGGAAAACAGAAACCTCGCACAAAGGCCGTCGTTTTCTCTGAGCGCCTATTTCTCCGGAGACTTCACCTCGGATTTTGAGGAATATTATAACGACCAGTTTCCCGCAAGGAATATGCTCGTAAAGATAAGCAATAAAATCGAGGCATTTTATTCATTCCTGACCCTCGGTGACGGTGAAACGATAATCAAAAACAACGGCGGAGTCGGTGACGGAGAGGCACTCTCCCACGAGGAAGAAACTTCGGCCACTCAGGTTCCGGATTCCACCGAAAACGATTCAACCACGCAGGGCAGCACCGAGACAACACAGCCGCAAAACGCTGTTACCGTGCCGGATGATGCTCAGGAAACCGTATACAAGAGCAACTACGTAGTATTGCTCGGCAACAGGCTCATGGAGCAGTACACAAACGTCTACTCAAAAATGGATGTGTACGCAGAAACGCTCAACCGCTTGAGAGCCGAAATGCCCGACGCAAAGGTTTACAGCCTCATGGCGCCGACATCGATCGAGTTCTACGCACCGAAGAAATACAACACAGGCAAATCACATTCACAGTATATGGGAATCAACTATATCTACGGTGAATTAAACGGTATCATAACGGTTGATGCGTATTCGCAGCTTGCCACGCACACCAACGAATACCTCTACTTCCGAAGCGATCATCACTGGACAGCAAGAGGCGCATATTACGCATATCTCGCCTTTGCTCAACAGGCAGGCTTCACGCCCATTGATATTAACAGCCTTGAGACCGGCAAGCTCTCCCCATTCCTCGGCACGCTCTACAGAGCGACACAAAGCTCCGTTGTTGAGAAAGACCCCGACTATGTTGAATACTTCATCCCCTCAACACAGACCGAGGCAATAGCCTCCGACACCGATCCTACACTTGCAAGTCACTACAAGGTCAAGGTCGTAAACACCGAGATAACCTCATCAAACAAGTATCTCGCCTTCCTCGGCGGCGACCACGGTGTTACCAAGATAACCACAGACGCTCCGAATGAACGCAGCATTGTTGTTATCAAGGAAAGTTATGCCAACGCATTCGTGCCGTGGCTGTGCAACAACTACAAGACAGTCTATGTCATCGACCCGAGACAGATGGATGTAAAGCTCGCAAGCTTTGTCAAGTCGAACAATATAGACGAAGTCCTGTTCCTCAACTATATGTTCATCCCGACTAACTCAAAGTATATGACTGCTTTGGGAAATATGGGGTAAAAAGCTACAGTTAATAAACTCTGCCGCAGGCATCAGCCTGCGGCAGTTTTAATGAAAAGTCAAAAAAATATTGTATGTTTTTGTGACTTATGCTATAATTTAATAAAATCGCACGGCACTAACACAAATAAATTTCAGGAGGAATTTCAATGAGCGAAACACGCAGGACATATCCGAGCTGGCTCAACGGCGAGGTCAAGAGCGTACAGAAAGAATACACCGAACCGACAAAGCTCTTTGCCGACGACGGCACTCTGCTCTCTCCCGGTTGGGCAAGGCACATGGTATTCGACTATGACCGCACTAAATCAACACCTGTCAGACACCGTAAGGAATGGGATTTCTATCAAATTTCCAACGGCAAATACATGGTTCAGGTAAGCTTTGCGAACATCACCCTGGGCGGTTACGCATCCGCAATGCTCGTTGATTTGAAAAATCCCGACAAAAGCAAGAAGCTCGCCGCAGGTGCGCTGACCAATCCCATGGCTGTTTTCCTCGGCGGCAAGGACAAATATGTTCTGCCTCCGAAGGGCGATGTGCCCAATCATGTAAAGTTTGAGGTCGGCAAGGCCGTCTTCGATGTGCTGACAGAGGAGACGAAGCGCACGATATATTTTAAGTCGGGCGATGTGGAATGTAAATTTGACGTTGATATTCCCGAGGGTCTTGAGAATATAACCACAGTCCTCCCGTTCAAAAATTCTCCAAAGAGCTATTTTATGACCACGAAGCAGAATTGTATGCCGTGCGGCGGAACTTTCAAGTGGGGCGACAAAGTGTTGGAGTTTTCCAAAGAAGATACTTTCTGTTGCCTTGACTGGGGTCGTGTAAATACCCCTTACAGCCTTGTTTGGTACTGGGGCAACGGTGCTACATATATCACAGACGAAAGCGGCAAAAAGCACACATTCGGCTTTGAGATAACCTGGGGAATCGGAGACGAAAGTCACGCCACCGAGACCTGCATATTCTACGACGGCAAGGCACACAAGTTCGGTGCGGTTGATGTTGAAACATTCCCGAAGCCCGACAAATATATGAAGCCGTGGCACTTCGTTTCCGAGGATGGTAGATTCGACTTCGTTATGACACCGTTCTATGACCATCACTGCGACACAAACGCACTTGTAATGCGTATGCACTCGCATCAGGTTCACGGACTTTGGAGCGGTACCGCCATACTCGATGACGGCACTAAGCTCGAAATCAAGGATATGTACGCCTTCTGCGAATATGTGGAAAACAGGTGGTAACAGAACCTTTGACAGCTCTCTCGTGATGAGGGAGCTGTTATTTTTCAAATAAGCCTATTATCCTATTGACATTTAGGCGGCGAAAGGCGAAAATATTAGCGGAGAGTGATAACATGGCTAATTTAAAAGAACACGGACTTATTGTATCCTGCCAGGCGGTCAAGGGCGAACCGTTATATGGACTTCACATGATGGGGCATTTTGCCCATGCGGCAGTGCTCGGTGGTGCGGCGGGCATAAGAGCCAACTATGTCTCGGACATAAACGAAATAACCGCCTCGGTCGATGTGCCGGTTATAGGCATTATCAAGGCAGAATATCCCGATTCCGAGGTATACATAACACCTACGCTCGATGAGGTCAAGGCGTTACTAACCACCGAATGCAAGGTCATTGCACTCGATGCAACAAAGAGAGCCCGTCCCAACGGCGAAAAGCTCGAGGATTTGATAAAATATATCCGTGAAAACGCACCCGAGGTCGAAATAATGGCAGACTGCTCCGACTACGAGGAGGCAAAGCGTGCCGACGAGCTGGGTTTTGACTACATCGGCACTACGCTTAGAGGCTACACCGAATACACCAAGGGCATTGCAATACCCGACTGCGATTTGCTCAAGCAGATGACCTCAACCCTCAACGCTCACATCATCGCAGAGGGCGGCATCTGGGAGGTCGGTCAGTTGGAGAACGTGCTCGAAACAGGCGTTTACGCCGTGGTTATCGGCAGTGCAATAACACGCCCGATGGATATAACAAAGCATTTTATGAAGGCTTTCGGTGAATAATATGAAGCATATCGGAATCGACATAGGCGGAACCTCGATAAAGGGTGCTGTTATCAGCAACGGCACTGTCACTTCGAGGACTAAAAAGGCCACCGACACATCTCGCGGACTCGAGGGCGTAAAGAGTTGCTTGTTTGCGGCAATCAGTGAGCTTTTGCATACAGTCGGCCCTGATGCCGGCATTGGCATAGGGTCAGCCGGCGACATCGACCCATATGCCGGAAAGGTGCTATACGCCACCGACAACCTGCCGGGATTCACGGGATTTGAGATAAAAAAGGCTGTGGAAGAAAAGTTTGGCAGGCGTGTTTATGTTGTAAACGATGCGGCGGCGGCTTTTATAGGCGAAAGCTATTTCGGAGCGGCTAAGGACTGCAAAAACGCTGTTATGCTGACCCTCGGAACGGGTCTCGGCGGTGCCGTTTCAATAAACGGAAAGCTCTTAAACGGAAATAATTTTCACGCCGCAAGAATAGGCCACATCCCCCTGCACGCAGGCGGTCGTGAATGCAACTGCGGCAAAACAGGCTGCGCCGAACAATATGTGTCGGCTACAGGTCTCATACGCACAGCAAAGGAGCTTGGCGTAAAATGTCAAAACTGCAACGAGATATTCAAGCTTGCCGACGGCGGCGACAAAAAAAGCCGTCAGGCAGTGTCAGTTTTCATAAACGACCTGTGTGCGGTTGTTGACACGGTAAAATGTATTTTTGACCCCGAGTGTATCGTGCTCGGTGGCGGACTTATAGAGCTTCGTCAATACTGGCTCAAGGATTTTCTTGCCGCTCTCCCCGACTCGGATTCTCACCTTATTCGTCCTGCCGTGCTCGGCAACGATGCAGGCGCTATAGGTGCGGCTTATCTGCTTGAGAACGAGGAAATATTATAAACGACAGCCGCCTGCACATAAGAAACAATCGGCTTTATACAAACCGATTCTGAAATTGATAATAGCTGCAAAAAGAGCATCGGCACTTTGCCGATGCTCTTTAGCATATTATTCACTCAAAAGCTCTATATGTGAATCGTAATACTGCTCCTGAAAATGTACCGCCTGCTCCGCTTCTTTTTGAGTTATATTGACACCCAGCGGTGTCATAATGAGTTTATCCTCAACATCGTTGTTTCGGTGGACTATGCCGATTATTTTGCCCTCAAACTCTTTGACAGGTTCATTTACTCCGACAAGATAGACATCAAGCTCCTCGCCGTCTCCGCCCAAAACACCCGGGATATAGCCGTAATTGAGCGGATATAAAAGCTGATAGCTCTCTTTTTGATGAAGATAGCCCAGCGGTCTGTCGATTTTGATTTTTACTCTCTTGCCCAAAAACGACCACGCTGTAGCCTTTCGCAAGGTGAATTTTATAAACTCGCTCTTGCCGTTTACATATTCATCACGGCTGTTTTCGTTGCCGAGAGATTCCACAAGGCTTTCCTTGAGTTTCTCATACTCCAAAGCCACGGCGGAATTTTGATTGAGATAATCTCTGAAATTGATATAGTTGAGCCAATCCATACTGTTATACTTTGTTACATGGATGAAATGAGTTTGAACATCGCCGCCCTCATAATAACTGCCGCAGGCGAAAAGGAGCTGTGCTCCACCCATGGTTTTGGGTCGGTAATGATAACCTGCTCCAAGGAGCTCGTCCGTGTGCTTGAGAACATTCTCAAAACATTCGACACCGACTGCTATATCGATTATCGGCTTCGCCTTGATGCTCTTTATCGCCGTACTGCCCACATGCTGAATGTCCAGGGCATCGTCGCCAAAAATCGAACGAAGTTCTGCGATCGTCCGTTGTGCTTCACACTCCCACTCGGAGCTGTGCTCGAATAATCGCACATCACCTCTTTTAAGTCCTATCACGACAAACATCCCCCAATAAAAAGTAAGGAGATAATAGCATATCGCAGGTTTTTTTGCAAGGAAAATTTGTTTTCATCTGTTTTGGTGCAAAAATTCGATAATTTTTTATTTATTATCGGCTATTTTTCTAAATTGCAAATCAATTTACGAGATGTTTGTGCTAAAATTTATTTGTTATATATGCGGAAGTATACCGTGCGGTATCTCCGCCGAAAATTTATGAAAGGTGGATATATAATGAACTACAAAATGCACCTTACCCCCGAGGAGGAGGAAATCCTCAACGGCGGTAAAGGCGAAACTATGGCAAAGGTCATGAAGACCCTTGTTATGTACGGTGAAGCATTCGGAGCAACAAAGATGGTTCCCGTCACCAGCAAGATGGGACATCTCGTCACAAGCTTCGGCCTCGGCGTTATGCAGCCTGTCTATGACCTTATGGATCAGCTTATCGAGGGCGGCGCTTTATCGAGCCAGAAGTTCTCTGTTGATCCCAAGCCCCTTGATCCCAAGGTTCCCTCGGGTCTTTTGAAGGATCTCATCTTCAAGAAGTTTATGTACAATATGCAGGACAGCTATGATAAACAGCTTTCAAAGCTCGGTCTTATCGACAGCAAGTCCTACACCTGCACCTGCTACATGGACGAAGTCGGCAACACCCCCAATAAGGGCGAGGTTCTTTCATGGGCTGAGTCCTCGGCTGTTGTTTACGCAAACTCCGTTCTCGGCGCACGCTGCAACAGAAACTCCGGCATAATCGAGCTCTTCGGTTCAATCGTCGGCCGTGTCCCCTATTTCGGTCTTGTCACCGATGAGGGCAGAAAGGCAACATGGATTGTTGAAATAAAGACCACCAAGAAGCCCGAGGCTCAGGTTCTCGGCTCCGCTATCGGCATGAAGGTCATGGAAGATGTTCCCTTTGTCAAGGGTCTCGATCAGTGGATCGGCACCGAGCTTAACGGCGACGCTAAGGCTTACCTCAAGGACTTCGGCGCAGCTACCGCTTCAAACGGTGCTGTTGGTCTGTATCACATTGAAAACCTCACTCCCGAGGCTGTTGAGCAGGGCGAAAGCCTTATCGCAGAAGGCGCACAGGTTTATGTCATTGACGATGCCGAGCTTGAGAGAGTTAAGAACGGCTATCCCATAATGTGGAAGAACAAGGATGCAACCCCGAAGCTCTGCTTCATCGGCTGCCCCCACCTCTCCTACGATCAGCTTGTTGAGTGGACAGAGAATGTTTGCGAGTCCCTCAAGAAGAACGGCAGAAAGAAGGTCTCCATCCCGACCGTATTCACCGCCGCTCCCGCTGTTGTTGAGAAGTTCAACGCAACTCCCAACGCCGCAAAACTCAAGGCTACAGGCGTTGTACTGAGCTACATATGCCCGCTGATGTACATGAACAATCCTCTTGCAGGCAAGACTCCGGTTATAACAAACTCCAACAAGCTCAGAACATACACCACATCTCGCTATTACACCAGCGCTGAGATTCTCGATATTATCACAAAGGAGGCAAAGTAAAATGAAACAGTTTAAAGGACGCCCCGTTGTTGCAGGCAAATGCACTGCAAAGGCTCTCGTTTCACACGGCGGATTCAACACCCTTGCTTCCTTCCAGAAGAGCCTCCAGTTCGGAGACAAGACCGCTAAGTGCGGCGACCAGAACAATTCCGATCTCTTCGGCAAGCCCATGGTCGGCACGGCTCTCTGCCTGCCTCAGACCATCGGTTCAACCACCGGCGGCATGGTACTCTACTGTGCAAAGGTCATGGAGAGAAACCCTGCTTGTATGCTCTTCTCCGAGCACATTGACTCCCTTGCCGGTGCAGGCGCAATCCTCTCCGCAGTTTGGACCGATGATCCGATGCCCACAGTTGACTGCCTCGGTGACGAGTTCCTCAACTACGTCAAGGACGGTATGACAATCACCGTTGACGAGGACGGCACGGTAACCGTTGAGGACTAAGTAAAAATTATGAAGATACCCGACACATTTGTGTCGGGTATTTTTATATCATCCATAATTGAGCTTTGCACAGATGTATTTATATCAGCTTGAACCTCGTCCACTTCTGACTTCGATACCGCCAATAGAATATCACGCCACGGAACAGGAGATCCATGCTCGTACCTATTGCAACACCGACTGCACCCATATTCAGCCACATTCCGAACAATGCCGCGAAGAAAAGCCTTGCCGCTATAGTCAGCGTGACCGAAACTGTCATTGTAAACTTGACATCCCCTGCCGCTCGCATTCCGCTGCCGAGCGGATTTGCAAAGGTATAGGCAAAAGCGTTTATCGAGTTATTTATAAGCACCATGATAAGTGCCAGATGCTTCGCCTCATCCGATATCGCAAAGAATTTGAGGAACAGCGGAGTTAATGCGAAGATGAGCACATTCCAAATAATCGACAGCGCAAAGGTGAGTTTGTTCAGCTTCTTCATATAATAATTTGCGGCATCAACATCCTCGGCACCCATGCACTGACCTATAACCGTTGTATAAACAGGTGCCATAGCCATACCCATCAAAGCGGCAAGTGACCAAATACTCTGTGACACACCGGTTGCGGCTATCTGATAAGTGCCGAACTGTGCCACCATACTGCTCAGTGCGACCTTGACAAGCTGATGAACTCCGTTCTCCACGCTGTTTGGCACAGCGATACCGAGCACCTTTTTGAGCATTGAACCATGCCATGAAAATACGCCCGAGAGGGTATATCTGACAGAAGTTTTTCTGTATGCAAAGCAATACCATGTGACTGCAACCGCCGAAACGGTGCGTGCAATCAGCGACGGATAGGCGACACCTGCCACGCCTGAATTGAGCACGAACACACCAAAAAGATTGCCGACTACATTTATAACATTCGCCGCAGTTGATATGTACATAGACACATTCGCCTTGCCCACACTGCGGCACACAGCTGCTCCCGCATTATAGACGGCGAGGGCAGGAAAGGAATAGGCGGTAATACGCAGATATTCGACACACGCCGCCATAACATCGTCCTCTACCCTGCCGAAAAGCAGAAAAAGCAACGGGCGTTCAAAAGCAAGCACGAGTACCGAGACTGCAACCGAGCTAACAACCGAAAACATCACGAGCTGACTTGCCGCAAGTGAAGCATTATCACTGTCCTTATTTCCGATATACTGGCTGATTATTACCGCACCGCCGGATGCAAGAGCGGTGAACAGATAGATTGCGACCGTGGTGAACGAATTGACGAGCGACACGCCCGAAACCGCCGCATCACCGACAAAGCTGATAACAAAAGTATCCGCAATGCCCACGAGCAAAAGTAAAAACTGCTCGACAAACAGCGGTATTATCAGCCCTCGCAAATCTTTATTTGTGAACATTCTGTCATTCATTAAACATTCAGTCCCAATACAGTATGGATTTATTTTAGCACATCGGGATGGATAAATCTACAGTATTTGAAATGAAATTCTTTTCATTTATCTGACGATATAAATAAAGGCAAGAGTTTTCCGCACTGCTCATGTTGCAGCCGTTTTTCCTCTTGCCTTGAAATATTTTAGACGTGAGAAATCAAATTCATTAGCCGTCAGCACGTAAGAAGTATTATCTCGTCCGTCCCAACTGCATGATCATAGTCATCATCAAACGGGGCAACATCATTTTCACAGATGTCATCGTATTTCATAATCCAAACTTCTCTATTACTGCATTTTCAAATAAAAAATTACAGTCCTTGAAACTCAATGGTTTCAAGGACTGTAATGCTATGGCTGGGATGGCTGGATTCGGACCAGCGAATGACGGAGTCAAAGTCCGTTGCCTTACCCCTTGGCTACACCCCAAAATATTCGATTGATTATATAAAAAACGCAAAACATTTCTGCTTTGCGTTGGTTGCTGGGGTGGATAATCGGATTCGAACCGATGACCTCCAGGGCCACAACCTGGCACTCTAACCAACTGAGCTATACCCACCATTTTTAATTCTGCGGACACATCGGTGATATGCCCGCAGGCTTGGCGCGCTTGAAGGGACTCGAACCCCTGACCCACTGCTTAGAAGGCAGTTGCTCTATCCACCTGAGCTACAAGCGCATATGGAGCGGGTGATGGGAATCGAACCCACGTAACCAGCTTGGAAGGCTGGAATTCTACCATTGAACTACACCCGCAAACATTGCCGTCCTGTGACGACGGCAATTATTTTAGCAAATTACTGTCGATATGTCAAGGGTATTTGCAAGATTTATTTAAGATTATTTTAAATCACTCGCATTTTACGGGCTCATAGCCTGCTTCCTTGACAGTATCGATAATAACCGCATCGTCAATACCTTTTTCGAGAGTCAAAATTGCCTTTTTCTCCTCAAGGCTTACCTCAACATTTGCAACTCCGTCAAGTGCCGAAAGTGCCTTTTGAACATGGGCAGTGCAATGATTGCACATCATACCCTCAATATAAACTGTCTTTGTCATAGTCGTTTCCTCCGTGGTTTTTGTTTTATTTTCAAGCTCGGGGAGCTTTACAGGCGTTTTTGCTTTGCCTCTAATCGGTCGGCTCGGCTTAAAGAAATTGAGTCTCAAGGCGTTTGTCACAACGCAGAAGCTCGACAGACTCATTGCCGCTGCGCCGAACATGGGATTGAGTGCGATATTAAAAATCGGGATAAGTGCGCCTGCGGCTATCGGGATACCAATAGAATTATAGAAAAACGCCCAGAACAGGTTTTCATGAATATTTTTGAGTACCTGTCTTGACAGCCGGATAGACTTCACAACATCCTTGACGCTTGACTTCATGAGCACTACATCCGCCGCATCAAGTGCAACATCCGCTCCTGCGCCTATTGCAATGCCGACATCCGCCTGCGTGAGTGCCGGTGCATCGTTTATACCGTCACCGACCATTGCTACCCTGCCGTACTGCTGAAGCATCTTGACGGCATCGGCTTTATCTCCGGGCAAAACATCCGATATAACGGCATCTATGCCTATCTGCTCTGCGACTGCGTGAGCTGTGCGGCTGTTGTCTCCCGTGAGCATAACCGTTCTTATACCGAGCTTTTCAAACTCCTCTATTGCCTCTTTACTGTCCT
The DNA here is from genome assembly GCA_964386035.1 of uncultured Clostridium sp. Classification (GTDB taxonomy): domain Bacteria; phylum Bacillota; class Clostridia; order Oscillospirales; family Acutalibacteraceae; genus CAG-177. The sequence continues at coordinate 70,017 of CAYLQT010000008.1, forward strand.
CCTTGACGACATCCGCAACCGCAATTATACCGACAAGCTTGCCGTCAAAGGCAAAATAGAGAGGTGTCTTTCCGCTGTTTGCAAGACTTTCCGCAAGTTTTCGGCTCTCTCCGTCAAGCAGACCTTTACTCTTCATCAATGCGGCATTGCCGCCGAAAGCCGACTTCCCGTCTATATCAGCACTGACACCGTGCCCGGGCAGAGCCGAGAAATTCCGCACTTCCTTTACGGCTATTCCGTCCTCTTCCGCCTTCTTCATCACCGCTGTTGCAAGCGGATGCTCGCTCTTACTCTCGAGCGAGGCGGCAAGCTGTAAAAGCTCGGTTTCACCGACACCGCACAGCGAGATTATATCCGTAACCTGCGGCTTGCCCTTTGTGACAGTACCCGTTTTATCGAGCACTACTATATCGGTTTTTCCCGTTTGTTCAAGTGCCGTTGCCGTTTTGAACAGCACACCGTGCTTTGCGCCCAAGCCACTGCCGACCATTATTGCAACAGGCGTGGCAAGTCCCAACGCACACGGACAGCTTATGACGAGCACACTTATTGCGCGGGCAAGCGAATAGCCGAAGGTCTGGCCCGAAATGAGCCACGCCACACCTGCAACGAGAGCTATCGACATAACAACAGGCACAAAAACGCCCGAGACCTTATCTGCGATTTTTGCAATAGGTGCTTTTGTGGCAGAGGCATTTTCGACCATATCTATTATTTGATTGAGCGTTGTATCCTCGCCCACTCGTGTCGCCTCACAGGTCAAAAATCCGTTTTGATTGAGTGTTGCAGCACTGACAAGGCTGTTCTTCGATTTATCAACAGGTATACTCTCTCCTGTCAATGCAGATTCGTCAACTGCACTTTCGCCGCTTATCACCCTGCCGTCAGCCGGTATGCTCTCACCGGGTCGAACGACAAACACATCGCCCTTGACAACCTCATCCGCCGAAACCGTCTGCTCCTTGCCGTCCCTTATAACGGTTGCCGTTTTGGGAGCAAGATCCATAAGTCCCTTTATTGCATCCGTCGTCCTGCCCTTGCTGACCGCCTCGAGGAGCTTGCCGACGGTTATAAGCGTCAATATCATTGCAGCAGACTCAAAATAAAGCCCGTGCAGATGATGCTGTGCCGTTGCAATATCTCCGAGCGTTGCAGCATGGCACATTTGAAAGAGTACCGCCGTACTGTAAACATACGCCGCCGCACTGCCGAGTGAAACAAGGGTGTCCATATTCGGCGCACCGTGCAAAAGGCTCTTTGTTCCGCTTATAAAGAATTTTTGATTGATTATCATTACCGCCGTTGTCAAAAGAAGCTGATACAACCCTATTGCGAGCGGATCATCGGCAAAGACTTCCGGCAGATACCAGCCCCACATCATATGCCCCATTGAAACATACATCAGCGGCAACAGCAGCACCAGCGAGGCTATCAGCCGATAGAGTATTTTCTTTGGCTCGGCACTCTCAAGCGAGGCTCTTTTGTCCGTTTTCTTGGCAGTTGTTTCACTTTGAGGCTGTGCGCCGTAGCCTGCCGCAGATACGGCAGAGGATATGCTCTGCGCCGATGCAGGCGAAGAATAATCAACGGTCATCGAATTGGTCAAAAGATTTACGGAAACTTCCTTTACTCCTTCCACTCCACGCACTGCCTTTTCAACATGGGCGGAGCAGGCGGCACAGGTCATACCCGTAACATTAAACTTTTCCATAGTGACACCTTTACTTTAACTTTTTGATAAGCTCGACTGCCTCTGCAATAACCTTGCTGTCACCCTCACGGATGCCCTCGGCAACGCAGGACTCCATATGCTCCTGTAAAATAATATAACCTACATTTCTCAGTGCATTCTGAGCGGCGGCAAGCTGAATAAGCACATCGCCGCAATAGCGGTTATCATCAAGCATATTCTTTATTCCGCCGAGCTGACCGATTATACGGCTGAGCCTGTTTTGAAGTGCTTTTACATTTTCCTCACTGCGTGGCGTTACCTTGTGGCGGCAGCACTCACAGCATTTATTTTCATCGCTCACAGAATCATCTCCCATCAGCACAATTATATACCCTATAGGGGTATTTGTCAAGCGTAAAAAAGGAACTGTCCATTGCTGAACAGTTCCCGAAAATCAAGCTTTTGGCAATCAGATATTCTCGAAGCCGCTGAAGCCCTTGAATATACGCTCGTCGTACTCGTTGTTCTCGTCCTTGTCGTGGAGAGGATACCAAACCTGAGCGAAGAAGGGGTTGACTCTTGCTTCTGCATCGTATGCCCAATGGAACTTCTTGCCCTCACAATCCGAGGGAAGCTCCTGCGGGCACCAATGGCCGCCCTTGAGGACAAGGTTCGGAGTCATCTCGAACTCGTGACCGTGAGCACATCTCCACTTCAGAGGAGTGAAGAGATCGCCCTTTGTCATCTCGGTCGAGAGGCACTCACCGCCACGGAATGCGGCAGCCTTCTTCATATCCTCGAGATCGAGCTCGCTTGTGGGCTTGCTCTCATCATAACCGTGGTCAAGAAGAGTAACTTCCTCGGTGGGACGCTCAACCTTGAAGTCATCCCAGGTACCAATGGACTCCCAATTCTCCTTGGTGCCATAGTAAGCGCTGATTCTGTCCTCGACATTGTTGGCTATCCACCACATTGTGCCATAGGTCTTTGTATTTGCAAGCTTCTTCATGAAGGTGTTCTTGAGAACGCCTGCAAAGGGCTTTGCAACGAAAGCGAGCTTGTAATAGAACTCGACCTGTGTCATCATCTGCTTGAAATACTCCTTGACGGGAATATTCGCTCTGAAGTGCAGGTACTCCTCAAGCTTATCGGAATCCGCATACCACTGACCGTGGAAGTTGCGAAGGATAAACCAGTTGGCATCAAACAGCTTCTTGACAGAGCCGATACCGAGAGTGCCGAGAAGAAGCTCCTCGAACTCATAGTTGGTGATTCTGTATTCCTTACCGCTGCCGATATTGTAGAAGTTTCTCCAAAACTCCTCGGGAACATCATCCTCGCAGATGTTTGCAAGCAGACGGCCGGAATCCTCAACAGTTGCCCACTCGAGAACGCCGTTTATCGGAACATGGAACATGATGGGGTCGATATTCTTGAGAATGTTGGGATAAAGGATGCCGGACTGGCGAAGCGATACCCAGTACTTCAGACCGGACTCCGCAAATATGCTCTCTGCGATAACCTTGCTGATTGCATAGTGATCGTAGATGCTGATTTTGATCGGGTCACCGGTTCTTGCCCAGTGAATGGGAGCGTTTCTGTCACCTGTCTCGGCAACAGTACCGATGTATACAACCTTGATCTCATCCTTGTTGGGCTGAGCCTTAACTGCCTCAACTATGTTTCTTGCGGCAGAGGTGTTTGTCTGAATGGTTTTAGTCGGATAATAGTCAGCCGAGGGCGAAACCATTCCGCCGACATGAAGAACATAATCCGAGCCCTTAACGCACTCGAGAACATCGTCATAATTCTTCAGATCGCCCCAAACGAACTTAACGCAGGGATCGTCCAGATACTTTGCGAACTTCTTTCTTGTCTTTTCACTGTCACGGAGAAGCAGGACTATGTTGAGCTTATCCTTTTTCTTATAAAGCTCTTTAAAGCCTGCCCATCCCATATTACCGGATGCACCGGTGAGAAATACGGTCTTTTTTGCTGCCATGGGTTTTCCCTCCAATTGCAATTTTACAGAGTGTATGATAGCACAGAAAAATGTATTTTATTTTACTTTTTGGCAATATATATCAAAAATTATGTGTTTTGCGTACATTGAGCCAATCACAGTTTTCGCCTCGGTTTATATTATGGTAACGAGAACCTTTATTTTACAGAGGGTGGATACTATGAGCGTCGTCTCTTTGGATAAACTTAATGTCGGTCAGCGTGGGATCGTAAGAGGGATGAGATTTTCGGGAGCAGATCGCCGACGTATGCAGGATATAGGGCTGATAAACGGCACATATGTTGAATGTCTGTGCAAAGCGGCATCGGGAGATCCTGCCGCCTATCTCATACGAGGTGCGGTGATTGCTCTGAGGCGTGAGGATGCGGCTGAAATATCAATTAGTGTGAGGTGACAAAATGAGCTTCAAACGATTCTCCGTTACACAAAGCCGCAGTGAGCTGAAAAGCGAGCAGAGGGTCGGCTCTGCCGATGCGGTAATAGCTCTTGCGGGAAATCCCAATGTCGGAAAGAGCACTGTTTTCAACGCCCTGACGGGATTAAAACAACACACTGGAAACTGGACGGGAAAAACCGTATCCACGGCGTGCGGCGAATACCGAAAAGATGGCAGGAGTTACATAATCGCTGACCTGCTGGGAACATATTCGCTTTTTGCACACTCCACAGAGGAGGAGGCCGCAAGAGATTTTATTTTAAGCGACAAAGCCGATGCCTGCATCGTGGTCTGCGATGCCTCGTGTCTTGAACGCAGTCTCAATTTGGTGTTGCAGATAATCGAAGCAACGCCGAAAACCGTGGTATGCTTAAATCTAATAGACGAAGCGGAGCACAAAGGAATAAAAATCGACATCGAGAAGCTTTCAAAGCTGCTCGGAGTTCCCGTGGTGGCTACAAACGCCAGAAAAAAGCGAGGACTGAGCAAGCTCATATCGGCGGTGGAGAGGGTTATTTTCTCGCCGCCCTCTCCTCTTACACCTATACATTATCCGTCGGGAATAGAGGAAGCGGCAGAAATACTTACACCTGCCCTCTCCGCCACCTCACCGCACCCGAGGCGTGACGCTCTGCGAATACTGTCAGGCGAAGAAATTGATGTGAGCATTGAAGAAAGCGATATTAGGGAAGCCGAGAACGTACTTGCTCGCTACGGTTTAAATTGCGAGAGGGCAAAAGACAAAATAGCCTGTGCCGCCGTGATGAGAGCCGAGGACATAGCCAAACAATGTGTCAAGGGGCGCACAAGCCAAAGCGTGCGTGACAGACGGCTCGATAAAATTTTCACGGGGCAAGTCGGAATATTCACCATGCTTCTCCTGCTCACCGCCGTGCTTTGGCTGACGGTTTACGGTGCCAATTATCCGTCCACACTGCTGTCGCAATGGTTCGATGCTTTCGGTGCGACGCTTCGTCGGCTGCTGCTTGCGATAAACTCTCCACCCATGCTCACAAGCGCCCTTATCGACGGAGTTTACAGAGTGCTCAGTTGGGTCATTGCCGTTATGCTGCCGCCGATGGCTATATTCTTTCCGCTCTTTACTCTTTTGGAGGATCTCGGCTATCTGCCCCGTGCGGCATTTAACTTAGACCACAGTTTCAAAAAATCCGGTGCGTGCGGCAAACAGGCTCTCACCATGTGCATGGGCTTCGGCTGCAATGCGGTGGGCGTTACAGGCAGTCGGATAATAGACTCCCCGAGAGAACGGATTTTGGCTGCCGTAACTAACGGCTTCGTCCCCTGCAACGGACGCTTTCCCACACTCATTTCGCTTATCTCGCTGTTCATTGCAAGCGGCTTGACCTCACCTGCCGACTCCCTCGTGAGTGCAGTGCTCCTGACTGCGCTGATTGTTCTGTCGGTGGTTCTGACATTCTTTTGTTGCTCTCTGCTGTCAAAAACAATGCTCAAGGGTGTACGCTCATCTTTTATATTGGAGCTGCCCTCCTACAGACTTCCGCAGGTCGGAAAAGTCATTGTGCGCTCGGTGTTTGACCGGACGCTGTTCGTTCTGGGGCGTGCGGCAGCAGTTGCGGCACCGGCAGGACTGATAATCTGGCTGAGTGCCAACATATATATAGGCAACCGGAGCATATTCGCTCTGTGCTCCGATGCCCTCGACCCGTTTGCAAGGGTGTTCGGTACGGACGGAGTTATACTCATGGCGTTCATTCTCGGCTTTCCGGCAAACGAGACCATTGTGCCTATAATGCTCATGGGTTATCTCGCAAACGGCACTATTGCAGAAACGGGCGGTGCCGCACTCAAAGCAATACTGACTGCTAACGGCTGGGATCTTCGCACTGCCTTGTGCGTGATAATCTTCATGCTCCTGCATTGGCCCTGCTCAACAACGCTCATAACGGTAAAAAAAGAGACGGGCAGCATAAAGTGGACATTACTCTCCGCACTTCTGCCGACCGCCGCAGGACTTTTATTGTGTTTTCTTGTAAATCAGCTCTTTCGGCTGATATGAGAAATCAGCTCGGGTATCTCCGAAAGAGAGGAAATCTCATAGCACGGCTTTATATCGCTGTTATTTTCAAGCTTATGGGGATTGAACCAGACCGTAGCTATTCCGGCATTTATACCGCCCTTTATATCCGAGGTCAAACTGTCTCCGATTATTACCGTTTCCTCATGACGAAAATCGGGAATATCGGCAAAACATATATCAAAAAACCGTTTGCTCGGCTTATCGGCTCCGATAAGCTCGGAAACAAAAATCTTCTCCATATATTTTGCGATTCCCGAGCTTTCTATTCTGCCTGCCTGCACCTTTGCCGTACCGTTTGAGACGATATAGAGCCTGTATTTGCCGTAAAGCTCCTCCAACAGCTCCGGTGCGCCGTCAATGAAATAATGCCCTATGGCGAGCATACTTTCATAATACGCCGTAGCCGCAACGGGGTCGGCATCCACGCCTACCGCCTTGAAAAGCTCACGGTAACGGCCGACCTTAACTCCGTTGCGGTCAAGTTCGCCAAGTTCAAGACGCTTCCAATGTGCCGCATTTATTTCGCTGTAGAGTGCAAGGGTTTCTTCATTCGGGTCAATGCCGAGATGTATAAGCGTTTTGGAAAGTGCCGTTTTCTCGGCTTTATGAAAATCGAAAAGTGTATCATCTAAATCGAAAAGGATATTTCGTATCATTGTGTACCTCCGCTTTTTTATAAATTATAACATATTGCTTTATTCTGTCACGGTATATATTGGAAATATTTAAGAATTTTTTTGATTTTAACGGCATCTGTTAACAATTTATTTACTTTTGAGAGTTACCATTATCATTGTTAAGGTGAGGGAAGTCGGAGGTAAAATATGGACAGTATATCAAAAAAATGCGGAAGAAAAAGAGCTTTGCTCATAATAAACCCCTGTGCCGGAAGAAACGCAAGCCGCAAAGACCTCAACGAGATCGTCGAGGCTTTTCCCGACGGAGTGTTTGACTTTACAATCAAGTACACCACCTGTCGCGGCGATGCCGTGAACATCACGGAAAGTCTCGCAAAGGAACACGATGTTGTTATCTGCTGTGGCGGCGACGGCACATTAAATGAAGCAATAAACGGGTTGATGCTCTCGGGCTGTGATATTCCGATAGGCTATATCCCGATGGGCTCGACAAACGACCTCGCTGTAACGCTCGGTATCCCCACTGACCTCAAAGCTGCCGCAGAGCTGATAGCCTCCAGCAAAACCAACAGTTATGACATCGGTTGCTTCAACGGCAGGCACTTTTCATATGTCGCCTGCTTCGGCCCCGGCACTACATATTCCTACAGCACGCCGCAGAAGATGAAAAATATGCTCGGCTACAGCGCCTACATCATAAACGGCTTTATTCTGCACATTATCCCGGCACTGAGAGATGTAAAACCAAGACACATAAGAATTGAGCATGACGGCAACATTCTCGAGGATGATTTTTATTTTGGCGCTTTCTCCAATTCCACTTCAGTAGCCGGACTCTTCAAATACGACAAGGACGACGTTAAGCTCAACGACGGCAAGTTTGAATTACTGCTTGTCCGCAGGCTCGCCAATCCCCTCTCCGCATTTGCTATGCTCAGGAAAATTATGAAGCGTGACTACGACGGAGACACTCTGCTCTACCTAAAAGCGTCGGACATCAAAATGACCTTTGATAAACCCGAAATATGGACGCTCGACGGCGAATGTGGCGGTGAAGCAAGCGAGGTTAAACTTAACGTAGGACACCGTGCAGTCACCATCTTCTCTCCGGAGAATCCGATGTTCGTCAATGACAACGAAGCTAACACGGCAACCGTATAATATCAGCATCCGCAGAAAGACTCTGCGGATGCTTTTTTACTCGGTATTTTTACAAAAATCGTTCATTACTTATTGCAATGCTATAGATTTTACGGTAGCTTTATGGTATTATAATAAACAGTTATTTATCCGCCGACAGTGGCACACGGAGGTCATATATGAATCTCGCACATTTGAAATATGCAGTTGAAATTGCAGAAACAGGCTCAATAAACAAGGCTTCGGAAAAGCTCTATGTCAGTCAGCCGAATCTCAGCCGTGCGATAAAAGAGCTTGAGTCAAGCCTCGGAGTAACCATCTTCGACCGCAGTGCAAAGGGCATGGAGCTGACTCCCGACGGTGAAGTGTTCGTCAGATATGCACGCTCCATCCTCAGGCAGGTTGACACGGTTGAGGAGCTGTTCAGCAAGGGCTCAACGGAAAAGAAGAAGTTTTCCGTTTCCGTTCCGAGAGCGAGCTATATCACCGATGCCTTTGCTGAATTTTCAAAGCTGCTCGACAAGGACACGCCGGTTGAAGTGTTTTATAAAGAGACAAATTCCATGCGCTCGATGAAAAACATTCTTCAAGATGAGTACAAGCTCAGTATAATCAGATACGCCGAGAGCTATGACAAATATTATAAATCAGCCTTTGACGAAAAAGGGCTGACATATGAGCTGATAACAGAGTTTCAGTATGTACTGCTAATGGGAAAGGACAGTCCTCTTGCAGACAAAAACGATATCACATTCGACTGCCTGCGTGACTATATCGAAATAGCACACGCCGATCCATATGTCCCCTCCCTCCCTCTCTCGGAGGTCAAGAAGGAGGAACTGCCGGACAACTCGGCTCGCAGGATTTTCGTTTTTGAAAGAGCAAGTCAGTTTGAGCTGCTCTCACGCAATCCCGAAACTTTCATGTGGGTCTCCCCCATTCCGCAGGAGCTGCTTGACCGCTACGGACTTATTCAAAAAAGCTGTGCGGAAAACGTTAAGATGTACAAGGATGTGCTCGTTCACCGCAAGGATTATGAGCTGACGGAGCTTGACGAGCTTTTCATTGAACAGCTTGTAAAGGCAAAGAGAAAAATTTTCGACAACGCAGAGGGAAAATAAAATGAAGTGGCTTATAGCATCGGATATACACGGCAGTGCCCACTACTGCCGCAAGCTAATTGAATGTTACCGTGCCGAGGGTGCAGACCGTTTGTTACTGCTCGGGGACATACTCTACCACGGCCCGAGAAATGATCTGCCGCAGGAATATGCACCCAAGGCGGTCATCGCAATGCTAAACGAAATGAAAGACGAGATTCTGTGTGTCAGAGGCAACTGCGAGGCAGAGGTAGACCAGATGGTGCTCGAGTTCCCCGTGCTTGCCGATTACGCCATAATCGACACCGGCAAAAAGCTCATATACGCCACACACGGTCATATATATAACGAAAACAATCTGCCGCCGCTCAAAAGCGGAGACATTCTTTTGAACGGTCACACACATATCCCAAAATGCACCGAGCATAACAGCTATATTTACATGAATCCCGGCTCGGTATCCATTCCAAAGGAAAACAGCCACCACGGATATATGACCTTTGAAAATTCAAAATTTATATGGAAGTCACTTGACGGAGATATAAAACGCGAATACGTAATTAAAAATTAAATATTTTTCCCTTTAAAGACAATATCGTGCAATTAGAACCGGGGTATATCGATATTATTAATATCGATATACAAAAGAGGTAATTCCCAAACAAGCCCGAATGAGTTAGAATAGTATCGGTCAGAAGTGTATTTATACTTTTTTCGGGAGGTGCAGTATGAAAACGGCAGAGGTGTCCAGAGCGGCGCTGGGGCGTATCCCCGTCTATCTGAAATACCTAAAAGGACTGCCGCCCGGAACAGATACGGTTTCGGCAACTGTAATTGCAAGAACTCTTGAGCTTGGAGAGGTTCAGGTCAGGAAGGATCTCGGTGCAATGTGCGGCTCGGGCAAACCGAGGATAGGATACGAGGTTACAGACCTCATCAAAAGTCTCGAAGCTCTGACAGACGGCCGCAACGGTTCCACTGTGATAATCGGTGCAGGCAAGCTCGGCAGAGCGTTGCTCGATTACGGCGGATTTTCAGAATACGGATTAACTCTTCTTGCCGCATTCGACACAAGCGTTGCAACCGCCGAGATAAGTCAGAACGGAAAGCCGATACTTCCCATGAGCGGATTTTCCGACTACTTAAAGGAGCACAGCGTGAGCATAGGCGTTATTGCCGTACCGACACAGGCGGCACAGGAGGTCTGCGACCGGCTCTGTGACAGCGGAATAAAAGCAATATGGTGCTTTGCTCCGTGCAAGCTCAAGCATCCGAGCGATGTCGTGGTAAGATACGAAAACATGGCACTCTCGCTCGCACACCTGAAAGCACAGATATAACAGTAAATCTTTAGGGGGATAAAAACCATGAATAACGAAAGAATGACAATTGACAGCGTTGAAACTCTCGAAAAGGCTCTCGTCTCACTCAGAGAGGCAGAAAAGAAATTTTCAACCTACACTCAGGAGCAGGTAGACAAGATTTTCCTTGCCGCCGCTTCCGCCGCAAACCAGGCGAGAATTTCGCTTGCAAAGATGGCAGTTGAGGAGACCGGCATGGGCGTTGTTGAGGACAAGGTAATCAAAAACAACTACGCCGCAGAATATATTTACAACGCCTACAAAAATACAAAAACTTGTGGTATACTTGAAGAGGACAAGGCATACGGCATAAAGAAGATAGCCGAGCCCATAGGCGTTATCGCCGCAGTTATTCCCACAACAAACCCGACTTCAACCGCAATCTTCAAGTGCCTCATCGCACTCAAAACCAGAAATGCAATAATCATCAGCCCCCATCCCCGTGCAAAGAAGTCAACTGCCACAGCAGCAAAGATAGTTCTCGATGCGGCTGTTAAGGCAGGTGCTCCCGAGGGAATCATCGAGTGGATAGACACTCCGAGCCTCGATATGACTAACCTTGTTATGAAAGAGGCTGACATAATCCTCGCAACAGGCGGTCCCGGAATGGTCAAGGCAGCTTATTCCTCCGGCAAGCCGGCTCTCGGCGTCGGCGCAGGTAACACCCCTGCAATAATTGACGAGACAGCAGACATCGTTCTTGCCGTCAACTCGATAATTCACTCCAAAACTTTCGACAACGGTATGATCTGTGCCTCCGAGCAATCGGTTATAGTTCATCAGAATGTTTACGATATGGTCAAGACCGAGTTCGCCGCAAGAGGCTGTTACTTCCTTGACCCCGAAGAGACAGAGAAGGTCAGAAAGACCATTCTTATAAACGGCGCACTTAACGCCAAGATAGTCGGTCAGTCGGCTCACAGAATCGCAGAGCTTGCCGGTGTCAAGGTTCCCGAGGGAACAAAGATAATCATCGGCGAGGTTGAGAGCGTTGACATCTCCGAGGAGTTTGCTCATGAAAAGCTCTCCCCCGTGCTCGCCATGTATAAGGCTACCGACATTCACGACGCTTTCGACAAGGCAGAACAGCTTATCGCTGACGGCGGCTACGGTCACACCTCCTCGATATACCTCAACGAGATAACCGAGCACGAGAAGCTCGACGAGTTCGCCGCTCGCATGAAGACCTGCCGTATACTTGTAAATACCCCCTCCTCTCACGGCGGTATCGGAGATCTTTACAACTTCAAGCTCGCTCCCTCGCTCACCCTCGGCTGCGGCTCCTGGGGCGGCAACAGCGTGAGCGAAAATGTCGGAGTTAAGCATCTTATCAACATCAAGACAGTTGCCGAGAGGAGAGAAAATATGCTTTGGTTCAGAGCACCTGAAAAGGTTTATATAAAGAAGGGCTGCCTGCCCGTAGCTCTTGATGAGCTTAAAAATGTTATGGGCAAGAAGAGAGCCTTCATCGTCACCGACGGTTTCCTTTACAAGAACGGCTACACAAAGCCGATAACCGACAAGCTCGACGAAATGGGCATTGTTCACACCACCTTCGGTGATGTCGCTCCCGACCCGACCTTGCAGTGCGCTCAAAAGGGCGTTGAGCAGATGAGAGCCTTCGAGCCTGACACCATCATCGCTCTGGGCGGCGGTTCCGCAATGGATGCCGCTAAGATAATGTGGGTGCTTTATGAGCATCCCGAAGCCGACTTCATGGATATGGCAATGCGCTTTATCGATATACGCAAGCGTGTTTACACTTTCCCGAAGATGGGCGAAAAGGCATATTTCATCGCCATCCCGACCTCGGCAGGTACCGGCAGTGAGGTTACTCCTTTCGCCGTTATCACCGATGAGACTACTGGCATTAAATATCCCCTTGCCGACTATCAGCTCATGCCCAACATGGCTATAGTTGACACCGATTTCCATATGAGCGCACCCAAGGGACTGACTGCGGCCTCCGGCATCGATGCTGTCACTCACGCAGTTGAAGCTTACGCTTCCGTTATGGCCACAGACTACACCGACGGTCTCGCAAAGCAGGCTCTTCAGGTCATATTCAACTACCTGCCCCGTGCATACGAGAACGGTCAGACCGATGTAGAGGCTCGTGAGAAGATGGCTAACGCCGCCACTATGGCAGGTATGGCTTTCGCAAACGCATTCCTCGGTGTCTGCCACTCGATGGCACATAAGCTCGGCGCTTATCATCACCTGCCCCACGGCGTTGCAAATGCTCTGCTTATAGAAGAGGTCATCCGCTTCAACGCAGCAGAAGCTCCCGCAAAGATGGGCACATTCTCACAGTACGATCATCCTCACACTCTCGCACGCTATGCGGAGATTGCCGACTGCCTCGGTCTCGGCGGCAGCAACGACAAGGAGAAGCTTGAAAACCTCATCAAGGCCATCAACACCCTCAAGGAGCGTGTCGGCATAAAGAAAACCATCAGGGACTACGGCATTGAGGAGGAGACATTCCTCGCAACCCTTGACGAGATGGTTGAAAACGCATTCGACGATCAGTGCACCGGTGCTAACCCGAGATATCCGCTGATGAGCGAGATAAAGCAAATGTACCTTAACGCTTATTACGGCAAGCACTTTGAGGAGAAGCCCATGCCCACAGCAGACGATATCGCCGAGGGCAACGGCGTAAACAGCGTCAAGCAGGCTTATAACAGAGCAAAAAACGGCAAGGAAAAAGCATAAATGCATAAGGAGGGTTCTACTTATGAATCTTGATAGAATCATAGCTGTAAGGAATAACAAAACAGTATACCGTGACGGCGACCGCTGCCTGAAGGTATTCGACGAGGGCTACTCAAAGGCGGACGTGCTCAACGAAGCACTCAATCAGGCAAGAATCGAAGAGACCGGACTTAACATTCCGAAAATTCTCGAAGTTACCGTCATTGACGGCAAGTGGACTATCGTCTCCGAATATATCAAGGGAAAAACTCTTGCACAGCTCATGCAGGAGGATCCCGACAAGAAGGATGAGTACCTCTCACTCTTCGTCGATCTCCAGCTTGAAATGCACACAAAGACCTGCCCCCTGCTGACAAAGCTCAAGGACAAGATGAACAGAAAAATCTGCCAGACGGATCTCTCCGCAACAGTCAGATACGACCTGCACACACGCCTTGAGTCTATGCCCAAGCACAACAAGGTCTGCCACGGCGACTTCAACCCCTCGAACGTCATCATCACCGAGGACGGCACTCCTTATATCATCGACTGGTCGCACGCCACTCAGGGCAACGCCTCCGCCGATGCCGCACGCACCTATCTCCTTTTCTGGCTCAACGGCGACATTGATGCCGCCAAGAAATATCTGTCACTTTTCTGCGAGAAGAGCGACACAGCCATACAGTATGTACAGAAGTGGATGCCCATTGTTGCGGCTTCTCAGACCGTCAAGGGCAACGCCGCCGAACGTGAGTTCCTCCACTCCTGGATAGACGTTGTGGACTACGAATAAAGGAGTAAAACAAGATGAAAATAACCGTTTGCATTGGTTCATCCTGCCACATCAAAGGCTCTCGCCAGGTGGTTGAACAGCTTCAGTATCTTATCAGACAGAACGATTTGGGCGACAAGGTCGAACTCTCCGGCACATTTTGCATGGGCAAATGCCAGCAGGGTGTATGCGTAACAGTGGATGATGAGTTCTTCTCCGTTAAGCCCGACACAGTCAAGGAATTTTTCAACGAAAACGTCCTTGCAAAGGCATAAAAGGTATAACATATGATCATACAGATTTGCGTGGGCTCAGCCTGCCACTTAAAAGGCTCGGAAAAAATCGTAGGACTTTTTGAAGATGCCCTTAAAAAATATGATCTCGAAAACGAAGTTACGCTTGCCGGCAGCTTTTGCACCGGCAAGTGTAACCGTGAGGGCGTGACAATTTCCGTGGATGACGATGTCTACACAGGTGTCACGCCTGAAGGCTTTAACTATTTTTTTGAGGACAAGGTATTGAAAAAGCTGAACGCCGAGCGGATATAACGGCGTTTACGAGGGAAAAGAGGGAGTATCGGCATGGACTGTCTGACACTGAAAAAATCCAACTGCAAAAACTGCTATAAGTGCATACGTCATTGCCCGGTAAAGTCTATTCGCTTTTCGGGCAATCAGGCATATATTATAGGAAACGAATGTATTCTTTGCGGTCACTGCTTCGTCGTGTGTCCGCAGGATGCAAAGCAGATAGTTGACGAGACGGAAAAGGTCAAGGTTCTGCTCCAAAGCGAGGATCCGGTCATAGTCAGCCTCGCCCCGTCCTTTATCGCAAACTACGAGGGCGTTGGTATGCGTTCCATGCGTGAGGGTCTTAAAAAGCTCGGCTTCTTCGACGTTGAGGAAACCGCAATAGGTGCAACCATCGTCAAGACAGAATATGAAAAAATGATTGACAGCGACAGCAGAGATGTTATAATAAGCTCTTGCTGCCACTCAATAAATCTGCTTATTCAAAAGTTCTTCCCGGCAGAGCTTCCTTTCCTCGCCAATGTTCTCTCACCCATGCAGGCTCACTGCAAGGACATCAAGCGCCGCTATCCCAACGCAAAAACCGTATTCATAGGCCCGTGCGTTGCAAAGAAGGACGAGGCTCAATATTACGACGGTCTTGTTGATGCCGTGCTCACCTTTGACGAGCTGACAAGCTGGTTTAAATCGGAGGGCGTTGAGCTTGAGAAAAAGGTAGACTCCAACGAAAACAGCCGTGCTCGTTTCTTCCCGACCACCGGCGGAATACTCAAGACAATGAAGCTTGACAACCCCAAATACACCTATATGGCGATAGACGGAGTTGAAAACTGTATGGCGGCACTCAAGGACATTGAGAGCGGCAACATACATAACTGCTTCATTGAAATGTCCGCTTGCGTCGGAAGCTGCATCGGCGGCCCTGTCATGGAAAAATTTCACCGTTCACCCGTCAAGGACTATATGTCGGTGTCACAGTTTGCGGGCAAAAAGGATTTTGAAGTCGAACAGCCGGACAGCTTTTCTATTCAGAAGAATTTCTCCGTCATTGAACGAAAACTCCTGCCACCCACTGAGGCGGAAATAGAAGAAATTCTCCACAGAATGGGTAAGAAGAAACCCTCTGACGAGCTGAACTGCGGCTCGTGCGGCTACAACACCTGCCGTGAAAAGGCAATCGCCATTTACCACGGCAAGGCGGAAATTTCCATGTGCCTCCCCTATCTCAAGGACAAAGCGGAGAGCTTTTCCGATAACATAGTCAAAAACACTCCCAACGGACTTATACTTTTAAATGAAAAGTTAGAGGTTCAGCAGATAAACAAGGCGGCACTGAAAATTATGAATCTCCGCTCCGCCTCGGACATTCTCGGAGACGGCGTGGTGCGTGTGCTTGACCCCAAGGATTTCCTGAAAGTTTTGCAGACGGGCAGAAATATGCGTGACAAGCGTCGCTATCTCGCTGAATACGACAGGTATGTTGAAGAGACAATAATATACGACAAGGAGTACCGCCATCTCATCTGCATCATGCGTGATGTTACCGAGGAGGAGACGGTGCGTGAACAGAAAGAAAGCATCAGCCGCCAGACTGTTGAAATTGCAGACAAGGTTGTTGACAAGCAGATGAGAATCGTTCAGGAGATAGCCTCTCTGCTCGGAGAGACCGCGGCTGAAACGAAGATAGCACTATCCAAGCTCAAGGAGTCGATCAGCAATGAATAACCTCTGCGCCGAGATAGGCTGGAAGAGTATAAACCACGAGGGCGAACAGCTCTGCGGCGACCATGTTGACATAATCGAGCAGGACGAGGATTCCACCGTCATAGTGCTCGCAGACGGTCTGGGCAGCGGAGTTAAGGCGAGTATACTCTCGACCCTCACTTCAAAAATAATATCTACCATGATGGCTGAGGGACTGCCGCTTGAGGAATGTGTCTCCACCATCGCCGCAACGCTGCCGATATGCTCGGTGAGAGGCGTTGCATATTCAACATTCACCATAATCCACTTGATAAACAACGAGTCAGCCGAAATAATTCAATACGACAATCCCCATGTCATTATGATAAGGGACGGGGAAGTATTCAAGTATCCCGAAACGGAGTTGAGCATTGGCGGCAAGACAATATTCAAGTCGCAGATAAAGCTACAGGAGGACGATGTTTTTGTGGCGATGAGTGACGGCTGTCCTCACGCCGGCATCGGATCGGCATTCAACTTCGGCTGGAAGCGTGATGACATTGCCGAGTTTATGGCAGGGCTTATCCCCGTAGGCTACACGGCAAAGACACTCTCCACAATGCTCGTTGATGAATGCGGCAAGCTCTACGGCAACCGTCCGGGTGATGATGCCACCGCCTGTGTTGTCAAGATACGTAAGCGTGAGCCGATGAATCTGCTCTTCGGCCCGCCACGCAATCCCGATGACAGCGACAGGATGATGTCTCTGTTCTTCTCAAAGGAGGGCAAGCACATAATCTGCGGCGGCACCACCTCATCCATTGCCGCAAAATATCTCGGTAAACCGCTCAAGGCGAGCTTGAATTTTGAGCAAAGCGATGTTCCTCCGATTGCGGAAATCGAAGGGGTTGATCTCGTGACCGAGGGTGTTATCACGATAAACAAGGTCATAGATTACGCCAAGGATGCACTCGGTAAAAACGAGCTGTATGAAGAATGGGGCTTCAAGCGTGACGGTGCCTCGCTCATCTGCCGAATGCTTTTTGAAGAGGCAACGGATATTAACTTCTATGTCGGCAGAGCGATAAACCCCGCCCATCAAAATCCGGAATTGCCCATAAACTTTAATATAAAAATGAATCTGGTCAAGGAGCTCTGTGCCTG
Source organism: uncultured Clostridium sp. (assembly GCA_964386035.1). Classification (GTDB taxonomy): domain Bacteria; phylum Bacillota; class Clostridia; order Oscillospirales; family Acutalibacteraceae; genus CAG-177. Next base: position 87,292 of record CAYLQT010000008.1, read on the forward strand.
CTTGAAGGAGATGGGCAAGAGAGTCAAGGTCAGTTACTTCTAAGGGGGATATAAATGAGAAAGTTCGACACTAAGGTTCAGTATCTCAAATACAAGGTTCTGCGTGAGGTCGCACGCCTTGCGTGGAATGACACACTGCTCGAAAATCTTTTTGACATTCCGAAAACTATAGTTCCTGGCAACACGCCCACCATGCGTTGCTGCGTATATAAGGAGAGAGCCATTCTCGACGAGCGTGTTAAAATAGCAATCGGCAGTAATCCGAACATCATTGAGGTCATCGACATTGCCTGTGACGAGTGCCCCATGGGCGGATACGAGGTCACCAACGCCTGCCGTGGCTGCCTCGCTCACCGCTGTGAGGATGTCTGCCGCTTCGGTGCTCTGTCATTTGACAGCGACCATGTTGCACACATCGACAAGACAAAGTGCAAGGAGTGCGGTCAATGTGCCAAGGTCTGCCCCTACACAGCTATAATCAACCGCAAGCGTCCCTGCGAGATGGCGTGCAAGATAAAGGCCATCAAAATGAACGAGAACAAGGCGGCTGCCATAAACTATGACAAGTGCATCTCCTGCGGTGCCTGCGTATACCAGTGCCCGTTCGGAGCTATAACCGACAAGTCATATATGCTCGATGTTATCGACATTATCAAAAAGAGCGAGAACAACACAAAATACAAGGTTTTTGCCGTTGTTGCCCCCTCTATTTCCAGCCAGTTTACATATGCTAAACTCGGTCAGGTAATCACGGGCCTCAAGAAGCTGGGCTTCCACACCGTCATCGAGGCGGCTCTCGGCGCTGATATGGTTGCATATGCCGAGTCTAAGGAGCTGGCGGAAAAGGGCTTCCTCACAAGCTCCTGCTGCCCTGCATTTGTCAGCTACATTGAAAATTCCTTCCCCGAGCTCAAGCCTTATGTATCACACAACCTTTCGCCCATGGCGATGATCTCAAAATACATCAAAGAACATGAAGGCCCCTGCAAGGTCGTATTCATCGGCCCCTGCACCGCAAAAAAAGCCGAGGTTCAGAAGGAAGAAGTTAAACCATATGTTGATGCGGCGATGACATTTGAAGAGCTTCAGGCAATGTTCGACAGCAGAGACATTGATATAATGACTCTCGATGAGGATGTGCTCGACAACGCATCGTATTTCGGCAGAATCTTCGCCCGTTGTGGCGGTCTTGCCGATGCGGTGGCTCAGGGTCTCAAGGAGCACGGAATCGACGACTTTGAGCTTAACGCCTGCTCGTGCGACGGCATTGAGGAATGCCGCACTGCTCTGCTCAAAAAGAGCAAGGGCGTTCTCAACGCAAACTTCATCGAGGGCATGGCGTGTGTCGGCGGCTGCATCGGCGGCGCAGGCTGCCTGACCCACGGCGAGAAAAACAAAAAAGAAGTTGACAAATACGGTATGCAGGCTCACGAAAAGACTATTACCGACGCAATATCGATACTGAATAAATAAAAAACAAGAATGAGCTTGATTATAAAAATCAGGCTCATTCGTTTTATTCCCGATAAGCTGTTGACACAAAGTATCTGCCGATATAAAATATCAATAGAAAATCTAACTAAGGGTGATAAAAATGGACGAAGTGAGAATACTCGAAATCAAGCAAAGCGTATTTCAAAACAACGACGAACAGGCCGACAAGCTCCGCCGTGAGCTTAAAGAAAAAGGTATTTTTCTTCTAAACCTCATGGCCTCACCCGGTGCCGGCAAGACTACCACGCTGTCCGCCACGATCACCGCACTCAAGGACAAGGTGAAAATCGGCGTTATGGAGGCTGATATTGACAGCGATGTTGATGCAAGGAAGATAGCCGAAACGGGCGTTAAAACTATCCAGCTTCACACCGGCGGAATGTGCCACCTTGATGCTGAGATGACGAGGCAGGGACTCGACGGACTTGACACCGAGGGCGTTGAGCTTGCGATACTCGAGAATGTTGGAAACCTTGTATGCCCTGCCGAGTTTGACACGGGAGCCGTCAAGAACGCCATGATACTCTCCGTCCCCGAGGGTGACGACAAGCCGCTGAAATACCCTCTTATGTTCTCGGTTTGCGATGTTGTGTTGATAAACAAAATCGATGTTCTCCCCTACTTCGATTTTGACATTGACAAATGCAAGGAGTACATCCGCAGACGCAACCCGAACGCCAAGGTGTTCACAATCTGCGCCAAAAGCGGCGATGGCATAGCCGAGTGGGCAGACTGGCTGATGAACGAGATCGAGCAGTGGAGAAGTGAATAAGAGAATAATGATAATTGGTTTTTGTATCATTCAGTGGGTAGCGTTCGGCTCAACATTATCGCTTGTCC
>CAYLQT010000009.1:0-87333 GCA_964386035.1 uncultured Clostridium sp.
GACCCGGACGAGAATCGAACTCGTGTTACCGCCGTGAAAGGGCGGTGTCTTAACCTCTTGACCACCGGGCCAAAAATTGGTAGCGGCAGTTGGATTCGAACCAACGACACTCCGGGTATGAACCGAATGCTCTAGCCAACTGAGCTATGCCGCCATATGTATTCCCTGTCATCAACAAGGCTTGATTATTATATTATATCAAAACCGATTTGTCAATATCTTTTTTGCAAAGTGGGCAAAGATTTTTAAAAATTTTTATCTTTGCCCACTTGAAGCTCGGTTTGAGGTCAGCTCAGAGGCTTTTCAAACGTGTGAACGCCCGAAGAAAGCTCATATGTTTCATTTCCGATTATCGCCGTTGCGGTTGACTTTTCCGGCACGGTCAGCGTATATTTCACATTGTCGCCGTCAACCGACCACTCGCTTGCAACTTTACCGTTGCGTGTGTCGATGCTCGCCTTGACATATCCGAGCCGTCTGTCAACTGCGGGCGAGAAAATTATATGCTTGAAGCCGGCTTCTTCCTCACAGGTGTTTATTCCTGCCGCCACGCAGTAGAGCCAATCACCAACAGCACCATAGGCATAGTGGTTAAAGGAATTCATATCCTTGCTCCACATAGTACCGTCCGGTTTTATTCCGTCCCAATGCTCCCATATCGTCGTTGCGCCCTTGGTTATCGGATAGAGCCACGAGGGGTATTCCTGCCTGAGCAGAAGCTCGTAGGCAGTATTCAAATAGCCGTTTTCGCTCAGTGCGTGCAGAAGATAAGGTGTGCCTACAAAGCCCGTTTTCAGATGTCCGCACTCTTTGATAAGCTCATTGAGCTGTGCCGCCGTATTCTCTGGACAGTCGGTTATGCCGAAATACAGTGCAAGCACACATCCCGTCTGCGTAGCATTTTTCAGCCTGCCGTTTTCCATATATTCACGCCTGAACGCAGCCGCCGCCTCATCCGGGATATTTTCATATTCACTGACATCTCTGCCGATGACATGAGCCGCCTTTATGAACAGCTCTGTCGAATATTTGTAATATGCCGTGGCGATAAGCCGCTCCGAGGTAGAGCCTTTATAGCTGCCGGCAGGTGCATCGAGTCCGACCCAATCACCGAAATGTTCGCCCTCATCACGCAGACCGTTTTTGCTGCGTTTACGCATCCAGTCTATCCACGCTTTCATGGAATCGAACTGCTCCTTGAGCACCGTCTTGTCGCCGTAGGTTCGATATATCCACCACGGGCATATCACCGCCGCATCGCTCCACGCCGCAGAACCGCCTACATCATCCTCATCAAGTTTCGGTATAACGCTCGGCACACTGCCCTCTCTCGTCTGATCCACGCCGAGGTCGTGCAGCCACTTCTCAAAAAAGCGTTCCACATCAAAGTTCAGGCTTGCCGTGCGTATGAACACCTGTGCATCACCTGTCCAGCCGAGACGCTCATCACGCTGAGGGCAATCGGTCGGGACATCGAGGAAGTTGCTCTTTTGTCCCCATATAATATTTTTGAAGAGCTGATTTACAAGGCTGTTGCCACACTCAAAATATCCCGTGCGTTTTATATCCGAATGTATGACGACTGCCGTAAAATCCTCCTTCTTCACATCTGCGCTCCAATTCTCAAGGCGGATGTATCTGAAGCCGAAGAAGTTGAGCCTGCTCTTATAGGTCTGCTCACCGCCGCCGCAGATAAACCGTATCTGCGCTTTTGCGCCACGGTAGTTTTCATTATAGAAGTTGCCGGAGCTGTCGAGCACCTCACCGCAGGAGATAGCGACCTCTTTGCCGTGTTCGCCTCTTATTTTGAACTCGATAACACCCGTCATATTCTGACCGAAATCAACCACCGTCTCTCCGGCAGGCGTGGTTATCAGCTCAACTGCCGGAATACGCTCGTGCTCGATTATCTTCTCGCCCTCACAGGGGATAAGCATCTTTTTATCTATCTCGACCTCGAAGCATGCCTTTGCCGTGTCGGGAACATATGTCGAATCGTAAACATCGCCGTTATATATGTTTGTATAACGCAGCTTGCTCTCACGGGCAACCCAACTGTCGTCGGTTGCAATGCACTCGAATGTACCGTCCGTGTACTCAACCGCAAGCTCGGCTATGAGTGCCGTGTCCTGATAGCCGAGGGACTTAAATCCTCCTTGCTTTCCGAGTAGTGATCTCCAGCCCTGTGCAACCGTCACCTCAAGCTCATTTGTGTTCTTTAAATACTCGGTCACATCATAGCTCTGCACCTGAAGACGGTTGGTATACGAAGTCCAGCCGGGGGCGAGCACAAAGTCTCCCACCCGTTTTCCGTTTAATACAGCCTCGTACACACCCAATGCGGTTATATTGAGCCTTGCCGCCTTTATCGGCTTTTTACACTCAAAATTTTTGAGATACACCGTAGCACCGGATGAATTTCCGACAAGGCTTTTTATCCATTTGGCTCTTTCGAGAAGTCCCATTTTTCTGCTCCTTTCGGTTTTTTGACCTTTCAAGTCTATTTTATACAGATATAAACCGCAAATCAAGAGAATTTTACCGCTTTGTTACAAAAATGTTATAAATTATAATCTTAATTTTCTTGACTTTTCAATAGATTTAGAGTAAACTGAAAACACCGTGAACTTTCAACTTCACAAACAACAAAAAAGAAAAAAGGAGCACTACAATGAAGAGAATTCTTGCACTTGTCATGGTTCTTGCAATGGTATTTGCTTTCGCAGCCTGCAAGAATGACAAGACCCCTGATGCTGATGAAAGCACAAACGCTAACGGCGAAGTTATTGAGAACGACGGTGATGACGATGCTAGCGCACCCGTAGACGGCGACGACGCCAGCACTCCCGCTGACGAGAGCACCGAAGCTAACGGCGACGCAGAGCCCTCCACCGATGCTAACGGCAATGCTGTTGAGACCAACAAGGCTGACGGCAGCGCAACCCCCAACACTCCCAGCGGCAGCCAGAGCACTGCCCTTACCACTGCTGAGATAGTTGCTAACTATGTCAAGGCTCGTAAGGCTACCAACCCCGCTCCCAAGGGTCAGCAGACCATGGAGCTCGGCAACGGCGGTAAGATCAACGGCGACGGCATGACCGGTTTCCTTTTCTCCGCTGCTTCCGGTATCATCAACAATGTTCTGAAGAACAACTCAACCGCTACTGACTACATCCCCGCAGCAAGCCACGCTGACCTCAAGGCAAGCGACTGCAAGTCTGCTAAGTGCAAGGCTTCTGCTGACGGCAAGTACACCGACTACATCATCTACCTCAAGGATCAGACTGACGGTGCAACCGGCGACGCTCACAACGGCGGCCCCGTAGCTCGCGGTGTCGGAACCCTCGGCAACATTGATGAGGCTCTTAATCAGCTCAATGCTACATTCTCCTCAGGTAAGGAAAATGTTAAGCTCACATATGCTAACGCTTACATCAAGGCTCGTGTTGACAACAAGACCGGCATGATAGTCAATGCTTCTTACTACTATCTTGTTAAGATCAACATCAGCGAGGCTAAGATTACAATGGCAGGTATCTCCGCAAGCGTTAAGAACATGTACGGTGAAGTTGTATTCAACGTTACTGTTGGCGGCGGCTACAAGGGCCAGAGCTTCTAATTAAAACCAAACAAGGTCAACCGCATGGGCAACCATGCGGTTGTTTTTTATTTGAAACCAATGCCGCAAAGATCGCAACCACTCGTAGGGATGGGGCTTGCGGTTGACCGTTGTCGGCAACGCTGACACGAAAACCGAGCACACCCACAAGCAAACCCAGAACGGCAAACCGCCACAAGCCGAAGCACAACGGGACAAACCGACTGATATGACGAGGGGACGGCTTGCGGAGCAAGCCGCACCAGCCGACACTTGTTTGAGCGTCAGCGAGTTTGTCGGCGTATGTGCCGAGTAGCAAGTGACAGCAGTAATTCAGTCGTTGTGCTGAGGCGGCAAGTGGGGTCTCGGGACGAAGTCCTGAGTTTGCTTTTCTTTTGCCTGCGTTTTCTTTTTTAGACAAAAAGAAAACGCCGAATGAGTTCATCTGATTTTTGCAAATAAAATTAATCTTTTTTGATCCAACCGCTCCGAGCAAGCCCTCTCAGTCACCTGCGGTGACAGCTCTCCCAAGGGGAGAGCCAAGTTTTTACTTCGGTTTTGTTTGCAGTGAGAAACGACGGACAGGGGCAAGCCCTGTCCCACACAGAAAGCCGTTCCACCGCAAAACCGACAAAGCAAAAGCCCGACTGCACTGTGCAATGCGGTCGGGTTGTTGTTTATTATTCAAAAAGCTGTGTCGAAAGGTATCTGTCGCCCGTGTCCGGCAATAGAACAACAATAGTTTTACCCTCATTCTCGGGGCGTTTGGCAAGCTCTATTGCGGCATACGCCGCCGCACCTGAGGAGATGCCGACAAGTATGCCCTCCTTTTTGCCGATAAGTCTGCCCGTCTCAAACGCATCCTCGTCGCTGACGGTGATTATTTCGTCGTAAATATCCGTGTCGAGTGCATCGGGGATAAAGCCTGCGCCGATGCCCTGTATTTTGTGTGTGCCTGAAATACCTGTCGAAAGCACAGCGGAGTTTTTCGGCTCAACTGCAACGATTTTTATTTCGGAGCTTTGCTCCTTGAGGTATCTGCCCACGCCCGTTATCGTGCCGCCTGTGCCGACTCCTGCAACGAATATATCAACCTCGCCGTCTGTATCCTCGAAAATTTCGGGGGCAGTTGTCTCATAATGTGCTCGGGGGTTCGAGGGGTTAACGAACTGCCCGGGAACAAAGCTGTGCGGTATCTCCTCTGCGAGCTGTTCAGCCTTTTTTATCGCACCTGCCATGCCCTTTGCGCCATCAGTGAGCACCAATTCGGCTCCGTAGGCTGCCATCAGCTTGCGGCGTTCGACCGACATAGAGTCGGGCATTACAATAATAATTCTATAGCCCCTCGCTGCCGCAACCATAGCAAGGCCTATGCCCGTGTTGCCGGAGGTCGGCTCGATAATTACCGAATCAGCCGTTAATTGACCCGACATTTCCGCATCGTCAAGCATCTTCTTTGCTATTCTGTCCTTGGCGGAGCCTGCAGGATTGAAATACTCGACTTTTGCGAGAATACGAGCCTTGAGATTGAGTGAATCTTCAATGTGCGTCAGCTCAAGCAACGGAGTGTGCCCTATGAGCTGATCGGCGGAGGTGTAAATTTTAGACATAAACAAAAACTCCTTTTATGGATGTGTGATAAACAAAACTGCGTGTTTGCGGAATAAAGCACGGATTTTGCATACAGCGTAGTGAACTTTATGCTGTACCTACGGGGTGCTCGGTTGTCAGTTAGCGGCAATACGACACGAGAAGTGCGTTAAGCTCTCACTGCTTACCCTTTGTCTTTTTCAAGAATACTGCGGTGGAGGCCATCATTATTGCACAAGCGACGAGGGCGTAGTAGGGAAACAGCCATGTGCCTATATGCTCCGCAAGCTGACCGAAAACGAACGGCGAGAACAATATGCTGACACACGAGAAGCCCATAAGCACGCCTATCATCGACTGCGAGACGCTCTTGCCGAATACTTTCGGCGTGAGGTGAGTCATGCCGGGGAACAGTGGGCCGTTGCCGAGACCTATCATAAACAACGCAAGTGTCGTTGCGTAAACGGGCAGATCGAACACGAGCAGGAGCAGGGCACAAAGCGTAATGAGCTGTCCTGCAAATATTATCGGCTTACCGTGGAATTTCATACTCAGCAAGCCCGAGAGAAACCTGCCTACAGTTATACCGACGAAATACACCGTAACAAGCTCGGCGGCATCGTCGGCAGTCATGCTCCTTGTTTGAGCTAGGAAAGTGCCTGCCCAGACGAGGCACAGCGACTCTATAGCACACGACCCCATCATCATGCCCGCGGCAGACTTTGCGCCCGACATACACAGGGCCTCACGCACAGACAGCACAACAGTCTCTTCGTCTGAATCCTCGCTGTTACTCCTGACTTTTTTCCACATAGGCATTGTAACGAGGAGCAGGAATGCTATTGCGGATTGGATTATAAACATAATTCTGTAGCCCCTGCGCCAGTCGCCCGTGTCGGACAGGGCAAGTGACATCAGATACGGGCTCAGCGAAACGCCTACGCCGTAGGAGCAGTGCAGAAAATTTACATGGGATGCCTTGTAGTTGAGCGCAACAAAGTTGTTGAGTGCCGTATCGACAGAGCCTGCACCGAGACCGAGCGGCAGTGCGACAAGACAGAAGCAGACTATATTGCCCGAGAACGAGAAGCCGAGCAGAGCGGCGGCGGTCAATGCAGTGCTGAGTAGTGCAACCCTTGCCGTGCCGAGAGCTTTTATAACTCTGCCGCTCATGAAGCTTGAAATTATAGTTCCCACGCAGGTGCAGGCGGTTATGTAGCTTGCATATGACACGGGAATACCGAGGTCTGCATATATCGCAGGCCACGCCGCACCGAGCAGGGAGTCCGGTATGCCGAGCCCGATATATGCGGCAAAAATCACCACAAGAAGTGCAGTTGCCATTTTGAAGCCCCTTTTTCTAAAGTAACACTGTATCGAATTATATCACACAAAAGCTAAGGTGAAAAGGTGTTTTTATTTGTATTTATCGTTAATTGACACCATATAACGATAATTGTATAATATTGGTATAATATTCAAGGAGCTGACAGCTATGGAAAAAAAGTATGCAATTCTTGTCGTTGATATGCTCAATGACTTCGTAACAGGAGCACTCAAGTGCGACAGAGGACTTGCTATCGTCCCCAAGACCGCAGAGCTTCTCAACGGCGCAAGAGAGAAGAATATCCCCGTAATTTTCTGCAACGACGCTCACCTCAAGGGCATTGATCATGAGCTTAAGCTTTGGGGCGACCACGCTATCGCAGGCACAAAGGGTGCAGAGGTTATCCCCGAGCTCGGTCTGTGTGAGAAGGACTATGTTGTTCCCAAGAGACGTTACAGCGGCTTTTTCCATACCGACCTTGACCTGCTTTTGAAAGAGCTCGGTGTCAACACGGTCGTCGTGACAGGTCTTCACGCCCATATGTGCGTACGTCACACCTCCGCCGATGCTTATCAGCTTGGATATGATGTCGTAGTTCCCAAGGATGCAACCAATTCCTTCACCCAGGAGGATTATGAGTCGGGCATCAAGTACCTCAAGGACACTTACGGTGCAGAGATAACAGACGTTGACAGCTTCCTTGCATCTGTCTGATTACCTTCATTTTACGCTTGAAAATCAAAATTGCTCCCACCTTCAGTGAGACAGCATAAAACAATTTGTCCGACCTGCGTTTACGGTGCAGGTCGGATTTTTTTGCCGTATCTCGGTCGATGTTGATAAAAGCTTAATTGTCCTCGACATTTCCAAAACCAAACCGCCCAGAACGAAAAGCCCTGAGCGGTTCATCTATTCATTTTCTGAGTATATCGCCTACTGCATCAATTTCCGCCACAGTCAAGCCGGCCTCGAGAAAATAATCCTCGACCGAACCGTAACGCCTGTTAAGATACTCGAACACACCTATGATGTTGCTCGAAGCAGAGCGCAGATGACTATCATTATCCTCCCAGATAAGACCCGATCGCTTTTCTATCTCTTTGCGATAAAACGGATCAAGATAGGTTGATGATATGCGGTAGTCAGCAATAATATCCTCCATATAAACGCCGGTGAGATAGAGTATCAATGCTGCGGTTATGCCCGTTCTGTCCTTACCGAGAAAGCAATGGAACATTGTGGGGCCATCCACCCTGGCGAGCTGTGAAAACAGCCGTGCGTAATTGTCCTTGCACTCATTGAGGCTTGCTATGTAAGTCTCACCGAGGCTCATATGAGCTTGCGGTATGGCAGGGTTTATCTCTAGAAGCGAGAAGTGATAATAGTTGACATCTTCCCTGTCCGCAAACTCCGAGGGCATTGCCATAGTCTCCGAATCGCCTCTGAGGTCGAACACATTCTTTATTCCGTATTCCTCAAAAAAGCGCATATCATTGCGTGTTGCCGCTCTCGGTCTGCCGCAACGCAAGAGCCTACCGAATGCAGTAAATCCGCCGCCTTTTATCGGATATCCGCCGAGGTCACGGCAATTCTGAATGTTTTCAAGAGGCATATGTCTGAAACTGTCCATTTTCAACCCTCCGTATGCTTTATTATTTTAATTTTAATACTTTTCACAGCGTTTTGCAACTTATTTGTGAGGTTTTTAAGATTTATATTCTTCCCTGCTTGAATATTTCAAAGAGGACTGTCGAAACAAAACGACAGTCCTCTTTACTGTTACAGGAATCTTACAAGCACGCCTGCAAGCAGTACCGATACTATTGTCACGCAGACAAAGCCGGCAACCAGCATTTTAGGCATAACTTCGGCGGTGATGTTTGCTCTCTCCTCACCCTCCTCGGTGCTTATGTTGACAGCCTCGGTGGTTATCAGCATATTTATCGGGAAGCCAGAGAATGCGTTGAGCACAATGGCATAGCACATATAAAACGACTGCTTGAAGATCTTGCTTGCAAGCAACGCCATGAGACCCATGGCAACAGTAGCAAGTCCGACAAGTGCGGCGGATATGCCTATAACCGAACCGATGCCGTCTGTGCCGGAGCTTGCAAGAGTCTTAAACAGACCCATCATAAGCACGGTCATAACGAAGCCATAGGAGCTTGCCTCATGAAGTGCATCCGTTTCAACAAGCTTTAGCTCATGAGCGGCAAAGCCGAGCAGCAGGCAGACAACATACATCGGGACATAGCTGTTCGTTGCATAGTCTATCCAATAAGCCGCAAGAGTTATAAGCGCAAGCTTTAAGAGGATTATCGTAGTGCTCGTAGCTCTCTTTTTCTCGGTCTTCTTCTCCTCGGCAGCAGCAGTTGCCGCCTTGAACTCGCCGTTTCTGTAGAGCTTCACAAGTCGCTTCGTCTCCTTCTTGAGGCAGAACGAGGTCAGCGGATAACCGATAAGTCCCTGAAGCGACAGGCAGACTATCGCCACGAGTGCGGCGGAGGTCTTGCCGGCCTCATTTGCGGCCGTTGACATCATAGCCGTTGCGATTGCACCGCCGGCCAGAGGCGGAGTTGCCGCAACCGCATTGTCAAAGCCGAAGAGTGCGGTTCCGAGTGTGAGACAGATTATTGCTATTGACGCAACGCCCATAAGCGAGATAATAACAGTTTTCCACTGAGCCGCCATCTCTTTTCTGCTTATCAGCGTGCCGAGATGAGTGACGAGCAGTCCGCAGGCTATTTTAAACAGCTCATCGGAAACACCGGCATCGTCTATCATCGTCTTCGGGAAAAGTCCCGTCGAAAATCCGGCAAGCATAAGTATCATAATGACGAGCACCGACGGCACCCAACCCTTTGATACCTTCGCCACTATTTCGGAAATGGCGAACACAAGCAGAAGCACTGTAAATGCGCCGAAAGTCGAAACAATTATCGAATTCATTTCAAAGTCCCCTTCATTTAAAATCAGATGAACTTATCAAGCTCACGCTCAACATTTTCATACTTTTTGACCTTGGGATCACGGATGAGATTGCCTCTTGCCATTACCATTTTAACATCACGCAGCGTCGTCAGATCCTCGAGCGGATTGCCGTCGGTGACAATGAGATCGGCGCACTTGCCGACTTCAACAGTACCGGTAACATCGTCGATACGAGCGATCTCGGCGTTTCTCTTTGTTGCCGTATAGAGAGCGAATTTATTTGACACGCCGCAATACTTATGGAAATAGACCAGCTCTCTCCACATATCATAGTGAGTGATGAACGGGCAACCCGTATCTGTACCGAGGCCGACGGGAATATCATTCTCAAGGCACTTCTTCGAGCAGTCGATAATACCGTCGAAAACTATCTTGCCGTTATACTGAGAAAGCTCGGTAGCGTGGCTTACGGAAAGGTCGAACAGCGCATAGGGCAATGCGGGCGACAGAGTTGTAATAAGTGCGGCATTTCTCTGCTTGAAGAGGGAGATTATCTCCTCATCCGCCTGAGCACCGTGCTCGATTGTGTCAACACCGTTTTCGAGTGCCACACGGACACCCTCGGGGCTTTCAACATGGGCGGCAACGACAAGACCGTGCTTATGTGCTTCATCGCAGGCGGCCTTGACATACTCGGGCGGCATCTTGAGCACGCCCGGCTCGCCCTTGACCTTTGCATCAAGCACGCCGCCGGTTATCATAAGCTTAATGAGATCGGGCTTATCCTCGGCAATTTTGGCAACATATTCCCTCGCCTGCTCTGCACTTTCGGCTATATAAGCGAGCGAGCCTGCCATGTGTCCGTCGGGAACGGAAACGGCCATATTTGCCGCAAGTATTCTCGGGCCTGTCGTTTTGCCCGAATTTATATCGTCACGGATGGAAGAATCCGCATTTTCAACGCCGCCGACAGTTCTTATCGTTGTGACACCGCTGTTGAGCTGCATCTGTGCCATGCTTTGGCATATCTTTTTCATCACCTTGCGGAGCAGGTTATTGCTCGTAACAATACGGACAAGCTTCTTCGGGTCGGAGTCCTTCTTCTTTGGTTTTCCGCTTGCCGGCAGATGAAGATGCATATTGATAAGACCGGGCATTATGTATTTGCCGCCGAGATCCACCTTCTCATAGCCGGAAATGTCACTGCCCTCATCGACTATTGCGGATATTTTCTCGCCGTCAACGAGGATCGCTTTCCCCGAAACAGGCTCCATATCCGCATTGCCGTCAAGTATATGACCGTTGACAAGTGCGTATTTCATTTTTGTTCCTCCTTAAAGTTCTTTCGGGAGACAATCTTATTTCATATCAAGAATATCGCTTAAAACTACCCACCCCGAATATTATCTAAATTATATGCTGTTTCGCTTTAAATTGCAATAGTTTTTGCAACTAAATCACCCAAAATGTCCTGTTTTTATGCATAAAAATACAAAAAAGCTCCGTACCTTTTTCAGCACGGAGCCTTTAAACTTTCTCTTACTGGATATAGCTTGCGACGGTGAGCATATAGTCGCCTATCTGTGCACCAAACTCGGGAGCACCTTCCATGATAAGCTTGCCCTTCTTTGCAGAGTCAAGCATATCGTCTATGCTCATCAATATACCCAGAGCACTGTCAAGCGAATCGAAGCGCAGGGTGAAGAAAGGCATTGCTCTCTTATAAACACCTCTGCCGGATCTTGACTTGCCTGCCTTTATACGCAGATAAGCCGAGATGTCATCGTAGCCGTTGACTGCCCACGCATAAACACGGTCGGGGCTCTTTAAAGTCCAATCGTGAATATCGGGATGTCCGAGCTTGTTGAGCTGGCTGATACCGCTTGAGAGGAGGTAGAAGTAGCACTTGACAAGCAGATGCTTTGTATCCTCATCCTCGGGGATGCTCTTTGCGGTGAGCAGCGAGGACATTTTCAAAAGCACCATCATAAACGATGCGAAAAGTCCCGTGTGCTTCGCAATACCCTTCATCTTGGGCATGGTCGAAAGACCGATTTTGCCCTTGAAGAATGAGTTCATTGCCTCTATGCTCTTGAACTCAAGCTCGACATGGGGATTGGTATCCACCTTGTCATTGTGGACGAGCCACTCGCCGCTGTTGACAACAAAATGGGTTGCCACCTTGCCGTCCGGACTGTCGGGATCGAGAGCGCTCACCTGAATAACGCCGTGTGCGTGCTCAAACTTCTTTGCAAGCGAGGGAACATCGTTTGCAATTACCTTGATGAGCGGAAGGACAGCGTTGAGAAAAAGTTTATTTGCGTAAATCTCATCTCTTGATGCCATATGATCATTCCTTTCCTTATGGGGTCAGCGTGGTTTTTACACCTCGTCGTCCCAATCGTCATCAAGCTCGAAGTCCTTGCCCATAACCTCACGGACAGCGTCAATGATACCGTTGGAGTCGATACCGAGCATTGACATAATGTCCTCATGAAGTCCGATGGGAGCAAATTTATCCATGATGCCGAGCTGCTTGAAGGCACAGCCCTTACCGGATTCAACAACGACTTCTGCAACCGCACTGCCGAGACCGCCGATAACATTGTGATCCTCAACGGTGATGATGCGGCGTGTATCCATAACGGCCTTGAGTATAGCCTCACGGTCGATAGGCTTAATTGTGTGCATATCGAGGACTCTGACCTTGAGTCCGTCTGCGTTCTCAAGGAACTCAGCAGCCTGAAGAGCCTGGAATGCACAGGAGCCGCAGGCGATAATGGTAATGTCGGTACCCTCCTTGAGGGTGACAGCCTTGCCGACCTCGAAGCCGTAATCGGCTTCCTTATAAAGAACACGATCAAAGCCTCTGTTTATTCTGATATAGAACGGGCCGGGTGTCGCATAAGCAGCACGGACTGCGTTTGCAGTCTCAAGTCCGTCAGCAGGGCAGATAACGGTGAGATTGGGCATCGAGCGTGCAACTGCGAGGTCGCAGATAGCGTGGTGAGTCGAGCCAGCCTGACCGAAGGAAGTGCCTGCATGAGTAGCGATAACCTTGGCGTTGATATTCTGATAGCAAATATCGGTGTGAAGCTGGTCTGCACTTCTCAGAGAAGCGAAAACAGAGAAGGTGGAAAGGAACGGGACAAGGCCTGCCTTAGCCATACCTGCGGCAACGCCGAACATATTCTGCTCTGCAATGCCGACATTGAAGTATCTGTCGGGATAAGCTTCACCGAACATACCGATCTTTGTGGATTTGCCGAGGTCGGCGGTGAGTGCAACGACTTCGGGATGCTCTGCGCCGAGCTCAACAAGAGTCTTTCCGTAATATTCCGAGGTGGAAAGTGCGGTAGAGTCAAGTGCTGTATATGTCATTCCGCCTGCCATATTATTCACCCTCCTTTTCAGCTCTTGCCTTGCGTGCCTCATAGTAGGCATCAAGGCTCTCTATAGCCTGCTTATATTTGCTCTCATCAACAGCACCGTAATGCCACTGATAGTTGTCTTCCATGAAGTTAATGCCTGCGCCCTTGATGGTGTTGGCAATTATCATGACGGGAGAATCGCTCTCGTTTGCAAGAGCAAAATCGATAGCATCGCACAGCTCCTTGAAGTTGTGTCCGTCAACCTCCTTGACGATGAAGCCGAAGGAACGCCACTTGTCTGCAAACGGCTCAAGGCTCATAACATCCTCTGTTCTTCCGTCGATCATGCACTTGTTGCGGTCAACGAAGGAGATCATGTTTGTTACCTTGAAGTTAGCCGCAGACATTGCAGCCTCCCAGTTTGAACCCTCGTCGCACTCGCCGTCACCGAGGATGCAGTAGGTCTTGTAATCCTTGCCGAGAACTCTTGCGGCAAGAGCGGTGCCGACTGCTATGGGCAGTCCGTGGCCGAGTGAACCGGTGGAAGCGTCAACGCCGACAACCTTGTTGGAGTCCAGATGGATACCCATCTTGGAATTTGAATGGTTGAAGGTCTTGAGCTGCTCGGGATCGTTCCAGCCGTAATCCACGAGCACGGGAGCGTAGGCGATACCTGCGTGACCCTTGCTGAGGATGAGGCGGTCTCTGTCAGCCCAGTTGGGATCCTTGACATCAAGTCTCATGTACTTGTGATAGAGAACGGTAAGCATATCCATGACGCTCATGCCGCCGCCGATATGACCGCTGCCTGCCCAATATGTGGTGTCCAGGCAAAGTCTGCGAAGCTCATGAGCTTTTTTCTCAAGTGCTAACCATTCCTGCTTTGATAATGGCATTTACATTTCCTCCTTGCAAAAAGCATTTTTATCATCTGAGTGAATAAACGGTTTTACCGCAAATCACAAAGCTTACATAATAATGATAGATATGCCCGAAAGCCGGCGAAAAGTACGGTTAAGGGCAAAATATCCAAAGAGAAAGACAACAGAATATATTTTTTTATTTTTTATGCATATATGATACCAAAAAAATCCCGTCTTGTAAAGAACAGGACGGGATTTTTTGCAATTTTTATTTAGCCCAGCTCGGGATGATTCTTGCGAAGGACATGGAATGCCTCTTCCGCAATATCCACAGTGCGTGCTATATCCTTATCACTCAGGGAAGCGTTGATGAAATGGTTGTGGTGGCTGGTTACAAAAATGCCTCTCTTGACCATCTCGGCTACCCACTCCTGATGGAGCATAAGGGAATCGTCATCTGCAAGGCGCAGATAGAACAGCGAAGGCTCACCGGAGACGACAAGGTTGAAGCCGTTATTTGCGGCGGCCGCCTTGAGACCCTCTCCAACCTTGAGACCCTTTTCACGGAACAGGGCAGGTGTGTTGAGCTTCTTCATCTTATTTATGCAGGCGATACCTGCGGCAAACGGGATAGCACTCAGCCAATAGCTACCGGTGTAAGACAGACTGCTTATCGAGCTCTTGAGGAACTCCTTGCCGCAAAGAGCGGAGACGTTCCAGCCGTTTGCAAGCGCCTTGCAGAAGCAGATGAGGTCTGCCTCGAAGCCGTAGTAATGGTCACTGCCGGCGAGGTCAAGGCGGAAGCCTGCACGAACATCATCAATGATAAGAACAATGCCGTTCTTGGTGCAAAGCTCACGAACCTTCTGCCAATAGCCGTCTGCAGGAAGCTGGTTGTCGAAGAAGTTGCCGTGGAGATAAGGAGTTGAAATGAAAGCTGCGATTTCGCCCTCATTCTCTGCAATAACTCTCTCGAGAGCCGGAATATCGTTCCAGTCGATATAGATATTGTTCGCAACATCCTCTTCTATAACGCCGGGATAATCAACCTTCTGAGTCCAGGGGGATATACCGTGATAGAAGCCGTTGATGAAGATTATCTTCTTGCGGTGGGTGTGTGCTCTTGCGGTCATGATAGCGGCGGTGGTGACATCGTTGCCGTTTTTTGCAAAGAATGCCCAATCGGCACAGTTTACGGTGTCAACAAGCAGCTCCGCAAACTCGACTGCCTTATAGGACGGAGAGGTTGTGCAGTTGCACTGCTTTGCCTGCTCGAGTGCGGCGGCATCAACATCGGGGTCATTGTAGCCCAGAACATTGGGGCCGTATGCACACATATAGTCGATAAACTTGTTTCCGTCAATATCCCAGAAATAGGTACCCTGTGCTCTGTCTCCGAAACGGGGGAACGCTTCAACGGGAATGAAGCAACCCTCTGCCGGACCGAGATGACCGTAAACGCCGGAAGGAATAACCTTTGCGGCTCTGTCGAACATTTCCTTACTCTTGGTGTAATCGTTAATCTTAAAGCTCATAGGATTCCCCTCCTTATGCAAGATACAGAGCAACTCTGTCGAGCAGTCTGTTCATATTGTCTATCATCGAGATCATGCCCTTCATGGTGATGTCACCCGTACCTACGCAGGCAACGGAATTAACCTTACCGTCGAAGAGATCTTTTGCAAGCTCCATTGATGCAAACTCCATAGCCGCACGGGGATTCTCGCAGGGCTGCTTGAGAGTTACAAGTCTGCCGTTCTTTGCACGGATGGTGACTGCGGGGCCGTTCTTTATGCCGAAGCCTATCTCGCCATCAACAATATGAGAGGCAGAGAACTGACCTATCTTGTCATTGTTTGCAATCTGAGAAATAGCAACCGCTATTGTGTAAAGCATGAGAGTTGTGCTCTGTTCAAAGAAAGTCTTATCCTCAAGATCGGCTGCCTCGGGGCGCATATACTTTGAAAGCAGATCAGTCAGCGGAAGGAAGGATTTGAGCAAAAATTTGATGTGCTGGAAACCCTTTGAGGGAATGGGAGTAGCCGTTCCGTCAACAAGTCCGTTGAATTTTTCACAAGAGGAGAAGGGAAGCTTGACATCGCACTTTGCGACTCCCTGCTCCATTCTGCATCTGCCGTTTTTGAATGTAATGGTGGCGCTCGGGCCGTCCTTTACCTCAAACCCGATGGAGATCGGCTTTGTGTTGGTGAGCATTGCGCTTGCCTCCGGAACCAGCTCACAGAGATTCTCCAGTGTTCCCAAGACAGCATAAAGGTTAATGTACGCCATTGTTTTCTGATCAGTCAACCTTCATTCCTCCTTATAAATTTAAAAATTATTTTGACCGGCACTGTAAATCCGATTTACTCGCCGGCGACTGTAAGATATTTTAACACACAATCGCATATAAAGTCAATTCAATCGGTAAAACAAACTGTGCCGCGGCAAAAATTTCACAAAAGCAGCTGAGTTTTCGGGGCGATTCGTATTGATTTTTCGGTCAAATTCAATTTTACCGAAAAGTTTTTACTCTGCCGTGTTAAAGCCTGCTCCAACTTAATTCGCAAATACAATGATAAAATCACATTTGGATTCAGAGAACACTCAGCTTGTGAGCAGTGCCGTATTCGGCAGAAGTGTCACTTTGTCCTCATACGTGCGGTTATCGGCTCGCTATTTGTGCGCCAAAAGCTGTTTGCCACTATCTTCACGGTGTAGTCCGTGCCGCTCTCAAGACCCGACACCTGCTCGGTGAGGGTCTGCGGCATATCATAGAGATAATAGCGTGAAGTGATATTCAGATGCCGCTTTATAAGCCCGTCATCTGCGATAAAATAAATATCGTAGCTGTCGGGTCGTTCTTTGCCCGTTGCCTGTGCAAAGGTGACGGAGCAGGAGTCTGCGGTGATATTATCGATGCTTATCTGCACGCTGTCAAAACTCGGTCGCTCCGAGGTAACATAGCGTGAATCCGTATATTTAAATGTATCGGGGTTCCACGGCTCATCTATTTCCCATGTGTACGGGAAGAAGCTGCCGCTGAGTACATCATAGGGATAAACCCTCACTCTGCCCTGCTCATCCGCCTCGACTATCAAGAACTGCGCCGCTCTGTCATCCTCCGGCGGAATGGTACCGTGTGCCTTGTCGAACTCATCAAGCTCGAAGTAGCTCAACGTGCCGGTGCCGAAAGCTGAAAAATGTCTCTGATGCACCGAACGGGGGTCATTTATCGGCGCATGGGAATGTCCCGAAAAATCTACCGTCTGCGGATAATTCATCAGAATATCCGTTATCTCATCCTCGCCCCAGTTCATACTGCCGTATACCGTGTCGGTAATATGCGGATGCTGGAAGAAGAATATCGGCTTCTTGCCCGTGTCCTTTGCGGCGGCTTTCAGCTCACGGGCGATAAACTCACGCTTGCCGCCGTCAAAATGGCAGCCGTTTGTCGTGGTGACGGCTATAAAATGAAAGCCGTTTATCACCGCATGAGTGTCGGGCGTGAGCGAAAAAATTTCGTCAAAGCGTTTGAGTGCATTCTCCTCGCCGTCACTCATAAACTCATGGCTCGCCATTGTCATTATCAGTCTCTTGTCCGAGGGCAGTTCACTGTCAAGTATCTTCTTGACCTTGTTCATCTGTATCGCCGTGCCCCTCGAAGCGAAGTCACCGACTATCACAAGGGCATCGAAGCCGTCATATCTACTGTCATCACCGCAGATACGCTTGAGGTCACGCAACGCCTTCTCGAGCCGCTGCTCCTCAATGCAGTCCTCATCATCAATATGTATGTCGCTCATCACAGCAAAACGCAGTACGGGCGAAAAGCTTTTATCAAATGACATTTCAGCACTCCTCGAGAACCTTTTCAAATGCGTCAAGCCAGTGGCTTGCTATGAGAGCCGCACCGTCGGGAGTCGGGTGAACTCCGTCTGCCGCCCACTGCTCGGGGCAGGTATCAATGGCGGCGGCGTTCATTATGCCGTCGAGCGGAATATATGCGTCGGCATAGTCCTTTGCAACCCTGCGAACCGCCATAATCCTCGGGTCGAGATCCTCTCTCCAGCTCGCTCTCTCCTCGCTCGTATGCAACACGAACGGCTCCATGATAATTATTTTAAGATTCGGATTTTCTCTTCTCGCATCCTCAAGCAGAGAGCGGTATATTCTCTCGAACTCCTCCGGCTCCGATATCAAATTGCTGTCATATCTGCGCCAGGTGTCATTTATTCCGATAAGCACGGAAAGCACGTCGGGGTGCAGGTCGAGACAATCGCTCTGCCAGCGGTCACGCAGGTCGCTGACTCTGTTGCCGCTGATTCCGAGGTCGAGGAAATCAACGGGGAACTTCGGATTCGCCGCACGGAAATTCGATGCCGCAAAAAGCGGATATCCGTTACCCATGTTGCGGATATTCGAGCGGTCACGATCCATATCCGTTATACTATCTCCCTGAAAAAGAACTGTAAGCTTTTTCATTTTATTATGCCTCCCAAAGGATTTAATTTACATTTCTATTATATATTGAAAAATCTCCGCTTTCAATAGTTTGAAAAGATTTATCAGGGCTATAGGCTGTGCGAAAAATTTGTGATATAATTCATAAAGAACTTGAGGTGAGATTTTATGGAGATCAAAATATTCAAAACCATTCCCGAAGAGGCAAAGAAACTCAGGCAAGAGGTTTTTATCAACGAGCAGGGCTTTGAAGCCGAATTTGACGAAACAGACAGTTTCGCCGCTCATATCGTTTTATACGCAGACGGCACCGCCGCAGGTGTTTGCCGTGTGTTTCTCGACCCCGAGACGAGGCGTATGACACTCGGGCGTTTGGCAGTCAGCAAAAGTCAGCGGGGCAAGGGTCTCGGCACGCTGATAGTCAAGGCCGCTGAGGATTATGTCAAAAGCGAGGGCGGCAACGAGCTGTGGCTGCACTCACAGCGGCAGGCAGAAAAATTTTACGCCGGAGCAGGATATATTCCCGTAGGCGAGACGGACTATGACGAAGGCTGTCCTCATGTATGGATGATGAAGACTTTGAATTTATAGACAATTCACAATAGCATTTGCTAACTGCTATTGACTTTTGTGCTATTTGGTTGTAGAATCTAATTATCTTAAACATCGGAGGAATATGCGATGAAGAAAAAAGTATTGAGAATCGTCAGCGCAATTATGGCTCTTTGCCTGTTTGCCTGCATGGTAGTTCCCACCTTCGCACAGCAGCAGGAGAGTGCAGACGGCTCGATAAAGAGAATCAGTGTCGTCTTTAACGGCGACGCAAAAACACGCAGAGGAATCTGCTGGTACACAACAGAGAAGTGCGGCAGCGATGTCCAGGTCAAGCCTCTTGACGGCTTCAGCGGTAGCTTTGACGGTGCTCTCGAGTTCTCCGGCAAGTGCTCAAAGTGGAAGGACAACTACTGCCACAAGGTTCTCGCTGAGGGTCTTGAGCCCGGCACAAAGTATGTCTACAGAGTCGGTGACAAGCAGACCGGTATCTGGAGCAACGTCGGCACATTCGAGACAGCATTTGACGGCGAGGGTGCTTTCTCCTTTATTGCTCTTGCAGATGTTCAGGCAGGCAATGAGAAGAACTTCACCAAGAGCGGAGCGGTTCAGCGTACCGCCATGCAGGTTTGCCCCGGCGCCGCATTCCTTATGAACGCAGGCGACTTCGTGAACGACTGCACCGACGAGGAGTGGGATTGGTTCTATGAAAAGAATTGCGACACTCTCATGAACATCACCATGGCTCCTGCTTCCGGCAACCACGAGGGCAATCTTCGTTGGGGTTGGTTCAACAATATGTTTAATCTCGACACAAGTGCAGGCTGGAACCACATCACAGGCGTTTACTATTCGTTTGATTACGGCAACGCTCACTTTGCAGTGCTCAACACCAACGATATGTATCCCATAAGCGAGGAGCAGATAAACTGGCTCAGGAACGACATGAACTCGTCCGACGCTCACTGGAAGATAGTGCTTATGCACCGTTCCTTCTATTCGGCAGGCAAGAACATCAACAAGCCCGATACAGTTATCATGCGCAAGCGTCTGCTTCCCGTTATCGACGAGCTTGACATCGATGTTGTCATCGCCGGTCACGACCATATGTATCTTCGTACATATCAGGTCAAGGACGATGAGATTCAGGATACCACCTACATCACCGAGTCCTACGACGGCAAGCAGGTGACCTTCGCTCTCAATCCCACCGGCACCACACACATTCTCCCGAACACGGCCGGCACAAAGCGCTACAGTGTTCACGAGGACGCAATGAAGCCCATTCTCGAGAACGCCGCAGTTGCAGCTCAGCCCGGCAAGTCGATGTTCAGCACCTTCACCATTGACGGCGACAAGCTCATCTACCGTGCCTACACCGTCGATGTCGATGACGACACCTGCGAGGCAACAGGATGCGATCAGTTCGACGAGTATGCAATAAAGAAGACCGAGAAGCGTTCCGAGACCGTGTCCGAGAATCTTCCGACCGACTTCAAGTCGAATCTTCTGCAGAATGTTGTCAATGTTCCCGTGGCAGTTGCGTATATGCTGGTCAAGTATATTCTTATCCTGCCCCACATCATTGAGAACAGCTAATTTCAAAATCAACCTTCACCGCACGCTAATACGTGCGGTGATTTTTTATTGATATTTACACTGTTGAAAATCATTATTTCATATGATATAATGAACATAAATCAAAGGATTTTTCCGCAAAAAGTTGAGATTTTCACCAAAGGATGGGATAAGATGACCGTTTTAGAGCTCAAAGATACACTTAACGCCGAGCTGCTTTGCGGCGAGGAGCATACCGACCGTGAGGTTCATACAGCCTGCGGCAGTGACATGATGAGCGACGTGCTGGCATTCGTCAAGGAGCAGGCGGTTCTGCTCACAGGGCTTGTCAACCCTCAGGTAGTGCGTACTGCCGAGATGATGGATATGAAGGTCATCGTCTTTGTTCGCGGCAAAACTCCGAACGCCGCCATTCTGGATCTCGCCCGTGAGCTTGACATCGTAGTGCTCAAAACTGAGCTTGAGATGTTCACCTCCTGCGGCAGGCTCTATCAGTCGGGCCTGAGAGGGGGCAGGGCTGTCAATGGATAACATGAAACTGCATTTTAACGTTGACGGCGAGGACTTCACCCGTGCAGGTGAAGCCTCGGGCGAAACAAAGCGTGTGCTCAAAGGTCTCGGCTTTGACCCTGCCGTTATACGCAATGTGTCTATCGCCATGTACGAGGGCGAAATAAATATGGTCATCCACGCAGGCGGCGGTGAGATAGATATTGAAATTTCGCCCGACTTTATCTCGATGGTGCTCACCGACCACGGCCCGGGAATAGAGAATATCGAGCTTGCTATGCAGGAGGGCTATTCCACTGCACCTGATAAGGTTCGTGACCTCGGCTTCGGTGCCGGTATGGGTCTGCCAAACATAAAAAAATACACCGACGAAATGAATATAGACACCGAGATAGGTGTCGGCACGACCATCAGATTGAAGGTAAACACACACTGACTCCGTTTGCTCTCTGCAAACGGCTGAAAGGTCTTTTATATGAACACATATTTTCACTCCGTGCGCCTCGATGAGGAGAAGTGCATGGGCTGCACAAACTGCATAAAGCGATGTCCAACTCAAGCTATCCGTGTGCGAAACGGCAAGGCGAACATCATTTCGGAACGCTGCATAGACTGCGGCGAGTGCATCCGTGTCTGTCCGCACCATGCAAAGTATTCGCACCGTGACTCAATGAACAGGATAATCGAGTTCAAATACAGGGTGGCTCTCCCCGCCCCGTCGCTTTACGGTCAATTTAACAATCTTGATGACATAGGCTACATAATCACGGCTCTCAAGTGCCTCGGCTTTGACGAGGTTTTCGAGGTGGCGAGAGGTGCGGAGCTTGTCAGCGATGCCACTCGCAAATATATTGCGGAGAATGATATTCCGAAGCCCGTCATATCCTCTGCCTGTCCTGCTGTTTGCAGGCTGATAAGGGTTTGCTTCCCGCATCTCGTGCCCCATGTTCTGCCGCTCAACTCTCCCATGGAGACAGCGGCACAGCTCGCAAGGCAGGAGGCTGTTGAAAAAACAGGGCTTGACCCATCTGATATAGGAATATTTTTCATCACTCCCTGTCCTGCCAAAATAACAGCCGTCAAACAGCCGATATGCCTGCCCGAGTCGAATGTCGATGCGGTGATTGCGATGAAAGACATATATCCCGTGCTCTTAAAGCAGATGAATCATTTGCGAGAGCCGCAGGATGCGTGTCTCTCGGGACTGATGGGCGTGAGCTGGGCATCGAGCGGCGGCGAATCCGCAGCTCTGCTAAAGGAAAAATATCTCGCCGCAGACGGCATAGAGAATGTAATAAAAGTGCTCGAGGAGATTGAAGACGAGAAGCTGCAACGGCTCGACTTTGTGGAGCTGAATGCCTGCTCGGGCGGTTGCGTCGGCGGCTCGCTGACCGCTGAGAATCCGTATATTGCAAAGGCACGATTGCAGCAGCTCAGACGCTATCTGCCCGTGTCCGCCAATCATCTCAACGGCGACACCGTTCCCGACGATATGCTGTGGGAGCGTCCGCTTGAGGGGTCATCCGTATTAAAGCTTGCGGACAACGTGAGCGATGCCATGGCTATGATGGCAAAAATAACCGAACTGCTTGAACGCCTGCCCGGGCTTGACTGCGGCACCTGCGGCGCACCCACCTGCCGAGCGTTGGCAGAGGACATCGTTCACGGCAATGCAGTGCTTCACGACTGCGTATTTGCAATGCGTGACGAGCTTGACGAAACGAATATGCAGGAATATATTCCCGCACCGTTCAGACGAAAGCACAAGGAGGACATAAAATGACAGTTGCCGAATTAAAAGAACAACTCGGTCTCACCACTCTGTGCGAGGACGACGAAGCCCTCTCCAAGGAGGTCACGGGCGGCTATTGCGGCGACCTTTTGAGTTGGGTCATGTCCCGTGCAAAATCGGGCGATGCGTGGATGACCGTCATGGGCAATATAAACTCCATCGGCGTTGCGGCTCTTGCCGACATCTCCTGCATAATTCTGACTGAATCCGCACCGCTTGACGACGACACAAAACGGCGTGCCGAGCAAAACGGCGTGGCAGTCTATCAGACCGAAAAAAACACCTATGACACCGCAGTTTGTCTCTCCAAACTGCTCGAAAAGGAATGATTTTTATCCTCTAAACCCTTGACGGATAAATTTAAAAGTATTATAATCACTGTAAATGAGCATAATCAAAAGGCTTTGACGGAGACAGTAGCCTTGCACAGTCAGGACAAAGTGAGTCGGCGGCAGTGGAAAGTCGGCACTTGATGCAAGAGCAAAAATCACTCCCGAGCAGCGGATCGAAAAGCATCAGCCCAGTAGATTCCGACGGTGCGTCCCGCCGTTATCGGGCGGCATTTAGTTGAATGTAGTGGGTGGTTGCAAAGCCGGGTCTTTGTCCTGTTATGGACATAGACCCTTTTTTGTTGCTCCCTAACTTATGAAAGGATGAAAAAATATGTACGACAAGGTATCGACGAATTTTGAATTTGTTGACCGTGAGAAAAAGGTGCTCGATTTTTGGAACGAGAATCATATCTTTGAAAAGAGCATCGATTCCCGCAAGGAGTGCGAGACATTTACATTCTATGACGGCCCTCCGACTGCAAACGGCAAGCCGCACATCGGCCATGTTCTGACAAGAGTTATAAAGGATATGATCCCTCGCTACAAGACCATGAAGGGCTATATGGTTCCCCGTAAGGCAGGTTGGGATACCCACGGTCTGCCCGTTGAGATAGAGGTTGAAAAACTGCTCGGAATAGAGGGCAAGCAGGGCATTGAGGAATACGGTCTCGAGCCTTTCATCACCAAATGCAAGGAGAGCGTTTGGAAATACAAGGGTATGTGGGAAGATTTCTCCGGCAAGGTCGGATTCTGGGCAGACATGGACGAGCCCTATGTCACCTATCACAACACATTCATCGAGTCCGAGTGGTGGGCGCTCAAGCAGATTTGGGAGAAGGGACTGCTCTACAAGGGCTTCAAGATAGTCCCCTACTGCCCCCGTTGCGGCACTCCCCTCTCTTCGCAGGAGGTCGCTCAGGGCTATAAGGATGTCAAGGAGCGTTCGGCTGTTGTCAAGTTCAAGGCTATAGGTGAGGACGCATATTTCCTCGCATGGACTACCACTCCGTGGACACTGCCCTCCAACGTTGCACTGTGCGTAAATCCCGATGAGGATTATGTCAAGATAAAGGTCGAGGACGGCACTGTATACTATATGGCACAGGCTCTCGTCGAGAAGTTCTTCCCCGAGGGTGTCGAGACTCTCGCCACCTACAAGGGCAAGGAGCTTGAGAGAAGAGAGTATGAGCCGCTGTTCGAGTGCACAAAGTCCAAGGACGGCAAAAAGGGCTGGTATGTCACCTGTGACACATATGTTACCCTCACAGACGGTACCGGCATAGTCCATATCGCTCCCGCATTCGGTGAGGACGATGCCAATGTCGGCAGAAACTACGATCTTCCGTTTGTTCAGCTCGTCGATGCCGCAGGCTGCATGGCAGAAAGCACTCCGTGGGCAGGCAAGTTCTGCAAGGATGCGGACAGAGATGTTCTGGTTGATCTCGACAAGAGAGGCCTTCTCTTCTCCGCTCCCGTGTTCGAGCACAGCTATCCGCACTGCTGGCGTTGCGACACTCCCCTTATCTACTATGCAAGAGATTCGTGGTTCATAAAGATGACCGAGGTCAGAGACGACCTTGTTCGCAACAACAACACCGTCAACTGGATCCCCGAGAGCATCGGCAAGGGTCGTTTCGGAGATTGGATAGAGAATGTTCAGGATTGGAGCATCAGCCGTAACCGCTATTGGGGTACTCCGCTCAACATTTGGGAGTGCGAATGCGGTCACAGACATTCCATCGGCTCTATCGAGGAGCTGAAAAGTATGTCCTCCAACTGCCCCGATGACATTGAGCTTCACCGCCCCTATATCGATGCAGTCACCATAAAGTGCCCGAAGTGCGGCGGCGAAATGCACCGTGTTCCCGAGGTCATTGACTGCTGGTTCGACTCAGGCTCAATGCCCTTTGCACAGCACCACTATCCGTTTGAGAATCACGACCTGTTCGAGCAGCAGTTCCCGGCACAGTTCATCTCCGAGGCTGTTGATCAGACAAGAGGCTGGTTCTACTCACTGCTTGCAATTTCCACTCTGCTTTTCAACAAAGCACCCTATGAGAATGTCCTTGTCCTCGGCCACGTTCAGGATGAGAACGGTCAAAAGATGTCCAAGTCCAAGGGCAACGCAGTTGATCCCTTCGACGCACTCAACGCCTACGGTGCAGACGCTGTCCGCTGGTATTTCTACACCAACTCCGCTCCCTGGCTTCCCAACCGCTTCCACGGCAAGGCAGTTATCGAGGGTCAGCGTAAGTTCATGGGCACTCTTTGGAACATCTACGCATTCTTTGTGCTGTATGCCAACATAGATGAGTTCGACGCTTCAAAGCACGAGCTTCGCAAGGCAGAGGAACTGCCGACTATGGACAGATGGCTGCTTTCAAGACTCAATACACTTATCACCACCGTTGACAACTTCCTTGCGGATTATTGCATCCCCGAGGCGGCAAGAGCACTCCAGAACTTTGTCGATGAGATGAGCAACTGGTATGTCCGCCGTTGCCGTGAGCGTTTCTGGGCGCAGGAGCTTACTCAGGATAAAATCGACGCTTATATGACCCTTTACACCGCACTTGTCACCGTGTCCAAGGTCGCCGCACCGATGATTCCGTTCATGACCGAGGATATTTACCGCAACCTTGTTTGCAGTGTTGACAAGTCCGCTCCCGAGAGCGTACACCTGTGTGATTATCCCGTAGCGGATGAGGCTTACCTCGACAAGGCTCTTGAAGAGAGAATGAATGAGGCTCTCAACATTGTCGTCCTCGGCAGAGCCGCAAGAAACGGTGCAAATATCAAGAACCGTCAGCCGCTCGGCAAGATGTTCGTGCGTGCAGACGAGGCTCTCGGAGGCGAATATGCCGACATTATCAGAGACGAGCTTAATGTCAAGGAGCTTGAGTTTGTTGACGGCGAGGCCGATTTCGTCAGCTACAGCTTCAAGCCCCAGCTCAAGACCGTCGGCCCGAAATACGGCAAATTCCTCGGCAAGATAAAAGAGTACCTCACTTCTCTTGACGGCTCCGCCGCAAAGCAGGAGCTTGACAGCAACGGTGCGCTGAAGTTCGACATTGACGGCAATGAGATAGTTCTCGGCGTTGACGACCTGCTGATTGATTCCGTCCAGAAGGAGGGCAGCTTCGCTGTCTCCGATTACGGTATCACAGTAGCTATCGACACAAACCTCACCCCCGAGCTTATCGAGGAGGGCTTTGTCAGAGAGATAATCTCGAAGATCCAGACCATGCGTAAGGATGCCGGATTCGACGTTGTGGACAGAATCAAGCTCTACACCGGCGACAATGCAAAGCTCAACGCCATCGTTGAGAAAAATGCAGACAGCATCAAGAGCGACGTTCTCGCTGACGAGATAGTTTACGCTGTCGGCGCTGACGTGAGCAAGGAATGGAATATCAACGGCGAAAAGATGACCATCGGCGTTGAGAAAAAGTAATTTGATACGTTTTCAGCCGTACCCGATGTGGTACGGCTGATTTTTTATCGTGCTGTCTCTGTTTTCACGCCCGATTCATAATATAAAGTATGGCGATAATGTTACATTTCATTGTATTGTGGAATTATACCCCGTATGCTATAATCGACATATAAGAAATTATTTCGGCAGTTTTCAAAAAACTCCGAAAAAAGGAGGGTAACATTTGACAATATCGCTCTACTTTGCGGTTCTCTCGGCAGGAACACTTGCGGTGATCGTGTTCCTTGTTCTCCGTGTGCGGCACGGTGGGCCAAGGGGACTGTATTCCAAGGCAATAGCGAGCTTTTTCTTCGTCCTCTCGGCAATAGTCGCCGCCAATGTGAATCCCGGGCACGGAATCTATGCAGGCTTTATAATCTTCGGACTTCAGCTCGGTCTGTCCGGCGACATCTGGCTTGATCTCAAATGGATATATGAAAAAGATATGCGTCATTTCTTATACGCAGGCTTTATTTCATTCATGCTCGGCCACGCCTGCTATATTGCGGCAGTTTACAAGTTCTGCGATAATTGGACTGTTTTTACCGCACTGTTCCCCGTTGTGCCGTCGATAGGAGTCACCGTGTTCAATGCCCTGTTCGGGGAGAAACTGTTCAAGGTGAATTTCGGCAAATTCAAGCCGATAGTGACGCTCTACGGCTTTATCCTCTCCATGACACTGTTCACCTCACAAAGTGCTATGCTCGCCTCATCTTTTTCGCCCCAATGGATACTCATGACTGTCGGCGGACTTTGCTTCCTTATCTCCGATGCGGTGCTGTCCGAAATGTATTTTGCCAATGGCAAAAACACCGGTAAAAACATAATAATCAACCACCTTTTCTACTATGCGGCACAGTTTTCGATCGCATCATCGATACTTTTCATAAAGTAAGAAATATTTTTTGAAAAACGCTTGACAAACCCCGTGTATACTGTTAAAATAATGCGTACAACAAAGCAGAGTGACGCATTGTGCCTCAGCTCTCACCTTCGGGGTTTTGTCCGCGCGGGTCAATAAGAACCTTTTTTTGGATTTTTGTTGATTATTGAGCGAGGGCATCTCTGTGCCCTCGCTTTGATTTTTCCGGTCAATCCGGACAGAGCATATGGAGGTGTCTCGCATAGGTATCAAAGAAATGCAGATCAATGAAGAGATCACGGACAAAGAGGTTAGGCTCATAGGCAATGACGGTGAACAGATGGGTATAGTTTCCGCCGCTCAGGCTCAGAAGCTTGCCGCAGAAAAGAATCTTGACCTTGTCAAGATCGCTCCGCAGGCAAAGCCTCCCGTCTGCAAGATTATGGACTACGGCAAGTATCGCTTCGAGCAGTCCAAGAGGGAAAAGGAAGCTAAGAAAAATCAGCGAGTGATCGAGATTAAGGAGATCCGCCTTTCGCCCAACATTGACACACATGATTTTGATACGAAAGTCGGTCATGCCAGAAAATTCCTTTCCGCAGGAAACAAGACTAAGGTCTCCATCCGTTTCCGTGGAAGAGAGATGACTCACACCGACCTCGGTCTGACCATTATGGCTCAGTTTGCCGAGAAGTGTGCCGACATCGCATCGGTCGAGAAGCCCGCAAAGCTTGAGGGCCGTCAGATGCTCATGTTCCTTGCACCCAAGAGTGCAAAGTGATTATCCCGGCAGTCAGCCGGTCAAAAAGTTGAAGGAGGAAAAGAACTCATGCCCAAGATCAAAACTCACAGCGGTGCTAAAAAGCGCTTTAAGCTGTCTAAGAACGGTAAGCCGGTACGTGCACACGCAAACAAGTCTCACATCCTTACCAAGAAGAGCACCAAGCGCAAGAGAAATCTTCGCAAGACTGCCGTTGCAGATACCACCAACGTTAAGCAGATAAAGAAGCTCATCCCCTACAAATAAGAGACTAAGACAGCTCATTACTCAATTATAATCGGAGGTAGAAAACCATGGCACGTATCAAAGGTGCAACAATGACTCGCAAGAGAAGAAATAAGGTTCTTAAGCTTGCCAAGGGCTATTACGGCTCAAAGCACAGCCTTTTCAAGACTGCAAAGCAGGCTGTTATGAAGAGCGGTCAGTACGCTTACATCGGCCGCAAGCAGAAGAAGCGTGACTTCCGCCGTCTGTGGATAGCAAGAATTTCCGCTGCTGCAAAGCTCAACGGTATGAACTATTCCACTTTCATCAACGGACTCAAGAAGGCCGGCATCGATCTCAACCGTAAGATGCTCTCCGAGATCGCTATCAGCGATCCCGCCGCTTTCACCGCTCTCACCGAGCAGGCTAAGGCTGCCCTCAACGGCTGATCGATAAATTAGAAAAGTTGACGGGGCTGTTTCGACAGCCCCGTGTTTTCATAAGTCGAGTTCCTTTACTGGCTACGGAGGCAATATGGATTTCGAGAGAATATCGTCTCGCTCAAATGAAAAAATCAAGCTTTTTCGACATCTGTCGCAAAGTGCCTCGTTCCGCAGGGAGACGGGGCTGTTCGCACTTGAGGGCGCACGCCTCTGCTCCGATGCGGCCGCCACAGGTGTTAAAATCAAATCCGCTTTCTTCACAAATGAAGCACTCGGCAAATACTCCGAGTACATTCCGTTGATTGTCGAAAGGGCGGAAAACTGCTATGAGATCCCCCACGACCTCGGAAGCACTCTGTCGGACACCCGTGAGTCGCAGGGTGTATTCTGCATATGCGAGCAGCTCGAGAAGCTGTCGGACGATTCCATCGACCCCAATGGCACATATATCGCCCTTGACAATTTGCAGGACCCGTCAAACCTCGGTGCGGTGCTCAGAACCGCCGAGGCATTCGGACTCAGCGGAGTAATAGTCGGCGGCGGATGCGATATATATAACCCAAAAGCTCTGCGTGCGGCTATGGGCTCATCGATGCGAATTTCTGTTTTAGCAACAGGAAATTTGCCCTCTCTATTGATTTTTGCCGCCAAAAAGGGTATGCTTACCTTAGCTTCCACGCCCTCGGCAACCGCCGAGAGCATAACGGACATAAAAATCAACGGCTCGGTAATATGCGTAGTCGGCAACGAGGGCAACGGCATATCGCCCGAAGTTATGGCGGCGTGTACAAAGCCTGTCACGATTCCGATGAAGGGCAGAGCCGAATCGCTCAATGCGGCGGCTGCCGCGGCTGTGCTCATGTGGGAGCTTATAAGATAAGAAAAAGCTATATAAAAGGTATAGGCAGGAAACGGAGGCTTCAATGGACAAGAAGGTCTATTGGCTCTGGCTCCAGGAAGCTCTGGGTGCAGGAGCTGTCACAGATGAGATTACCGCTGTGTTTCCATCCCCCGAGGAGATGTACTCCAAGGGTGAGATAGAATGGAGATTGAGCGGTGTACTCACCAACAGACAGATACAAAAGCTATCGGCAGGCTCTCTCGAAAAGATGCAGGGCGTTGTCGATTTATGCCGTGAAAACGGTTGGACTATCCTGACTCCCGATGACAGGGATTATCCGAAAAGCCTTTTGAATCTTCGCAATATGCCCCTTGTGCTCTTTGTCAAGGGCGACATCAGGTGCGTAACACAGCGAGTGTGCGTTGCCATCGTCGGCACGAGAAAAGCTTCGTTTCAGGGCAGTTATCTCGCACATCGCTATGCCACGGCATTGTCATATGCAGGCATATGCGTAGTTTCCGGTGCGGCACTCGGAATAGACAGCTGTGCTCACAGAGGCGCACTTGATGCCGATGGCAACACTGCTGCCGTGCTCGGCTGCGGCTTCGGATATAAATACCTCATGGAAAATGAACCGCTGAGAAACAGCATTGCCCAAAACGGCGTACTGATAACCGAATTTCCGCCCGGCACCTCGGCATCGGTGAAAACCTTTCCGATAAGAAACAGAATAATCTCGGGCCTATGCTCGGCAACAGTGGTTATCGAGGCAGGTGTGAAAAGCGGCTCGCTCATCACCGCAAACTGTGCCATTGAACAGGGGCGTGAGGTCTACGCTCCGCCCGGAGATGTGTTTAACTCATCGTACGCAGGTGCGAATCAACTGATAAAGGACGGCGCAAGGCCGCTGTTGTCGATATACGACCTGATAACCGAATATTCTCTGCGTTATCCCGATATGATAAAGCAGGAAAATGTTCAAAGAGCACTCGAATTTTTAAGCGGCAAGCGTGAGCTTACCGAGGAGCAGGCGGCTCAACCGCCCAAGACCGTCTACCGTCCGCACGACACGGCAAAGCAATATGAGCCGGAGCCGAAGAAGGACGATTACCAAGTCAAAAAGCTTGTCTCGATACCCATAGGGTTGTCGGACAAGGCGAAAAAGATATATGATGCCTTAGGCGACGAGCCGATGTTTGCCGATGAAATAGCCGCAAAGACCGGACTTGCGCCATGGGAGGTAGTCAGCTCGATGACAGAACTTGAGCTTGAAGACCTTGTTTGCCTATGTGCAGGTAAGCGCTACAAAAAAATCTAAAAAGGGGAGCGAAAACAAAATGTCCACTTTAGTTATAGTCGAGTCGCCTGCAAAGGCGAAAACAATAAAAAAATATCTCGGCCCCGGCTATGAGGTCGTGGCTTCCATGGGGCATGTCAGGGATCTGCCTGCGGCAAAGCTGAGCGTTGATGTCAAGCACGGCTTTGCACCCAAGTATGCGGTAATAAAGGGAAAGGAAAAGCTTGTCAGCGAGTTGAAGAAAGAAGTAGCTCAGAGTGACCAAGTTATTCTCGCAACCGACCCCGACCGTGAGGGAGAGGCTATTTCATGGCACCTTTCCACCCTGCTCGACCTTGACCTGAATGACGAAAACCGTGTCACCTTCAACGAGATAACCAAAAGCGGCATCAAAAACGGCATGGAGCACCCGAGAGCCGTTGACATGAATCTTGTCAACGCACAGCAGGCTCGCCGTATACTTGACAGACTTGTCGGCTACCGTTTAAGCCCGTTCATCTCGCAGAAGATTCGCAGAGGCCTCTCCGCAGGCCGTGTTCAGAGCGTTGCGGTGAGAATGATAGTTGACCGTGAAGAGGAAATAAGAGCGTTCAAGCCCGAGGAATATTGGACTGTTGACGCAAAATTCACTGCCCCGTCGAGAAAGGTGTTCTCTGCATCCCTCTACGGCGATGAACGCGGAAAGATAAAGATAGAAAACAAGGAGCAGTCCGATGCCGTGCTTGCACGCCTTGACGGTGCTGTATATACCGTGAAGAGCCTCAAAAAGGGCACGAGAAAGAAGAATCCGGCACCACCCTTCACCACCTCCACCCTCCAGCAGGACGCTTCGAGAAAGCTCGGCTTCCAGACTCAAAAGACCATGCGTACCGCACAGGAGCTGTACGAGGGCGTTGATGTTCAGGACATCGGCACAACAGGTCTTATCACCTACATGAGAACCGACTCTCTGAGAATTTCCGAGGAGGCGAGATCACAGGCCGCTGCCGCTATAGAGGATATTTTCGGCAAGGAGTATCTGCCCGACAAGCCCCGTTACTATAAAACAGGCGCAAACGCACAGGACGGCCACGAGGCTATCCGTCCGGCTATCCCGTCACTGACTCCCGATCGTGTCAAGGAGTCCCTCACCACCGACCAGTATAAGCTCTATAACCTCATCTGGAAGCGCTTCATGGCAAGCCTTATGGCAAGCTGTGTGCAGGACACGGTGAAGGTTGAAATAACAGGTGCAACCGAAAATGATGCCGCAGAGGGCAAATATTGCCTCTTCACCGCCGCAGGCTATTCGGTGCGTTTTGACGGCTTCACAAAGGTATATGAGATGGCAGACGACGACAGCAAGGGCTCACTTCTCCCCGAGCTCAAGGTCGGAGACAACCCCAAGCTCAAGGAACTACTGCCCTCTCAGCACTTCACCTCACCGCCGCCTCGTTTCACTGAGGCCTCGCTCGTCAAGGAGTTTGAGGAAAAGGGTATCGGCAGACCGAGTACCTATTCGACTATCATCACCACCATCGTTAAGCGTGCCTATGTCAAGCGTGAGTCAAAGCAGTTTGTACCCACGGAGCTGGGCGAGGCTACGACTAAGCTTTTGAAGGATAAATTCTCCCGTATAGTCAACGTCAAGTTTACCGCTCAGATGGAGGATATGCTCGACAAGGTGGACTCGGGCGATGTTGACTATGTGAGCGTGCTCGACGATTTCTACGGCGAGTTTGAAAAGTCGCTCGACAAGGCAAAGGCAGAGATGAAGGATGTGAAAATCCAGCTCGAGGAGGATATTACAGACATCCCCTGCGAGAAATGCGGCAGAATGATGGTCATAAAAACCGGTCGCTACGGAAGATTTCTCGCCTGCCCCGGCTATCCCGAGTGCAAGAACGCAAAGCCGCTCGTGCTCGAAACTAACGCCAAGTGTCCCAAGTGCGGCGCAAAGGTCATTGAGCGCAAGACAAAGAAGGGCTACACCTTCTACGGCTGTTCAAATTGGCCCGAGTGTGATTTTATGACATGGGATAAGCCCACCGATGATACCTGCCCGAATTGCGGCAAGTCGCTCTTCAAGAAGAACGGCGGCGTGGTCGAGTGTCTCAGCGAGGGCTGTGGATACAAAAAACAAAGCTCAAGAAAAGGTAAAAAGACCGATGAATAAAGTCACCGTTATAGGCGCCGGCTTCGCCGGAGTTGAGGCGGCACGGCAGCTCTCCCGAGCAGGGATAAGAGTTACCCTGTGCGAGATGAAGCCGTATAAATTTTCACCTGCTCACTCAAAGGAGACCTTTGCCGAGCTTGTGTGCTCAAACTCCTTCAAGGCACTGCGTACCGCAAGTGCCGCAGGCGAGTTGAAAGCCGAAATGGAGCTGCTCGGCTCACTCACAGTGGAATGTGCGAAGAAAACGGCAGTTCCGGCAGGCGGCGCATTGGCTGTGGACAGGGACGAGTTTTCCGCCCTTGTCACAAGTGTTATCGAAAATGATCCGCTCATCGATATAGTCCGCGGCGAGGTCACCGAGATACCGAATGATGGCATAGTTATCATTGCCGCAGGCCCCCTCGCTTCGCAGGCTCTTTCCGAAAAAATCGAAGACCTTTGCCCGGGGCATCTGAGCTTTTACGATGCCGCCGCACCTATTGTCACATCGCAAAGTCTCGATATGTCGTGTGCCTTCACTCAGTCTCGCTACGACCGTGGCGGCGATGACGATTATATCAACTGCCCGATGAACAAAGAGGAATACGATGCATTTTATCAGGCACTCATCAATGCGGAATGTGCCGAAACTCATTCTTTTGACAAGCGAAAGGGCGTTTATGAGGGCTGTATGCCCATTGAAGTAATGGCGATAAGGGGCGATGACACTATACGCTTCGGCCCAATGAAACCTGTCGGTCTGCGTGACCCGAGAACAGGACACAGGCCGTGGGCAGTGCTCCAGCTTCGCAAGGAAAATTCGCAGGGTACTATGTATAACCTTGTCGGATTTCAGACAAATTTAAAATTCGGTGAACAAAAGCGTGTATTCACCATGATTCCGGCTCTCAAAAATGCCGAATTTGTGCGTTACGGCGTTATGCACCGCAACACCTTTATAAATTCACCGAAGCTTTTAAATGCAGATTTCTCATTGAGAAGCGACAGAAGAATATTTTTCGCAGGTCAGATAACCGGAGTGGAGGGTTATATGGAGTCCGCCGCATCGGGTATACTTGCAGGAATCAACGCTGTTCGTGCGATAGAGGGAAAGAATCAATTCGTTATGCCCGAGGAGACAGTTATGGGCGCACTCGCACGCTATATCAGCGATGAAAGTGTTACCGACTTCCAGCCGATGGGTGCAAACTTCGGCATATTGCCGCCCCTGCCCGAGCGTATCCGCTCAAAGCAGGAGAGATATGAGATGATCTCACAGCGTGGTCTCGAGGCGGCGAGAAAATACATTGAGGGAGAAAATAAAGATGAAAATAATAGTTGACGCATTCGGCGGCGACAATGCACCGCTCGAAATAATCAAGGGTTGCCGCAGTGCAAAGGATGATTTTTCCGTTGACATAGCTCTCGCCGGCGACAAGGAGAAGATATATTCCTGTGCAAAACAGACCGGCATCAATATCGACGACATAGAGATAATCGACGCAGAGGGTGTCATCGCCATGGACGACCAGCCGGGCGAGATACTCAAGAGCAAGAAAAACTGCTCCATGGCGGCAGGTCTCAAGGCTCTCGCCGCAGGTGAGGGTGATGCCTTCGTCAGTGCAGGCTCGACCGGTGCGCTCGTTATGGGTGCCACCTTTATTGTCAAGCGTATTAAGGGCATAAAGCGTCCTGCCATAGGCAGTGTCCTCCCCTCAAACGACAAGCCGTTTCTGCTCCTTGACTGCGGCGCAAACGCAGACTGCACCGCCGAGCACTTGAGGCAGTTTGCTCAGATGGGTTCGATTTATTCGGAAAAATTTATGAAGTGCGATTCTCCCAAGGTAGCTCTCGCCAATATCGGCACAGAGGACTGCAAGGGCGACCGTCTGCGTCATGAGACCTTCGAGGTTTTGAAGGACACGGAGGGCATAAATTTCATAGGCAATGTCGAGTCCCGTGATGTCCCCTACGGCTGCTGCGATGTGCTCGTTGCCGACGGATTTACCGGCAATGTCATCTTAAAGCTCTATGAGGGTGTCGCAGGTGCGATGATGTCCAACATCAAGGGCATATTCAAGAAAAACAAACTCACCATGCTCGCCGCACTCATGGTAAGAGGCGGTCTGCTCGCACTCAAGGTGAGAATGGACTACTCGGAATTCGGCGGCGCTCCCCTGCTCGGAGTGAACGGCGTTGTCATAAAGGCTCACGGCTCCTCCGATTCAAAGGCAATACGCAACGCAATCAAGCAGGCAAAGATCTGCACGGAACAAAATATTGTCGGCACAATAGCTCAGAGTGTAAGCACAGCCGACACGGAGTAATAACAATGGACAACAGAGAACTTGAAAAGAGAATAGGCTACACTTTCAAGAATAAAAAGCTGCTCACGGAGGCGCTGACTCATTCCTCTTACGCAAATGAGCGGCAGGACGGTACACGCTGTAACGAAAGGCTTGAATTTTTGGGAGATTCAGTGCTCGGCTTTATCTCCGCCGAACACTTTTTCCACCACTTTGACAAGCTGCCCGAGGGCGAGCTTACAAAGCGCCGTGCTTTCTTCGTGTGCGAAAAGTCACTGAGCGAATTTGCACGCACCCTCGGCATAGGGGACTATCTGCTTTTCGGCAAGGGCGAGGTTTTGACAGGCGGCAAGGAACGCCCATCCATACTTGCCGATGCCTTTGAGGCGGTGCTCGCCGCAATATATCTTGACGGCGGCATTGAGCCGGCAAAGAAGTTCGTCTTACGCTTTATCGACAAGGCGGACGAGGCGAAGCCCGTCGTCACCGACTACAAGACCACTCTCCAGGAGATAGTTCAGCGCAACCCCGAGGAGGCTGTTGAATATGTTTTAGTCGGTGAGAGCGGCCCCGACCACAACAAGACCTTCAGCGTTGAAGTCCATCTCAACAGCAATGTCATCGGCCACGGCTCGGGCAGAAGCAAGAAGATAGCCGAGCAGGCGGCGGCAAAAGAAGCTCTCGAGCTTATGGGATTAAAATCGTGAAACATATAAATGTATCTATATTTGTGCCGCACGCAGGCTGTCCACATCAATGCAGCTTTTGCAACCAGAAGAGCATATCGGGCGCAAGCACTCAGCCGACGGCACAGGATGTCAGGCAGGCGGCTCTCACCGCCATAAAAAGCTCTCCCGAGGGGATAAGAGACGGTGAAATAGCCTTTTTCGGCGGCAGCTTCACCGCCATTGACCGGGACTATATGATAGAACTGCTCTCCTCGGCGCAGGAATTTATCGGGGAAAACGGCTTCAAGGGAATAAGAGTCTCCACCCGTCCCGATGCGATAGACGAGGAAATCTGCTCACTTCTCAAAAAGTACCGTGTAACGGCTGTTGAGCTGGGTGCACAGAGCACAAATGACAGGGTGCTCGAGCTGAACCGACGTGGGCATACCCGTGAGGATATTTTCCGTGCGGCAAGGCTTCTGAAAAGCTTCGGCTTTGAGACGGGACTTCAGATGATGACAGGGCTTTACGGCTCAACGGATGAGGACAGCATTGAAACCGCAAAAGATATAATCTCCCTCTTACCCGATACCGTCAGGATATATCCCACTGTCGTTATCAAAGACACACCTCTCGCAGAGCTTTATCTGAGCGGCAAATACACTCCGCAATCGCCCGAGCACGCCGCCGTGCTGTGTGCAAGGCTTTTGCCGATGTTTGAGCAATCGGGCATCCGTGTAATCAGGCTCGGTCTTCACTCGGGCGGCGATGTCGAGAACGGCTATCTTGCCGGTGCTTATCATCCGGCTCTTCGTGAAATGTGCGAGGGATATATATACTCGGATATTATTAAGAAGGCTCTTGAGGGCAGAGAAAAGGGCAACTACACGGTTTTCGTGGCACCCAAGGAGCTTTCAAAGGCGACGGGGCAGAAAAAATGCAACATCGAGCATCTTTCATCGCTCGGATATTTCTGCAAGATAAGAGAATCGCAGGAGCTTTCTCCCCGTGAAATAAGAATAGAAAAAAACTAAAGTTTATTATAAAGGCAGGCAGATAAATGTTACTCAAGGCACTCGAATTGCAGGGCTTCAAATCCTTTCCCGACAAGACGGTTCTTGAATTCGGCAAAGGCATAACAGCGGTCATAGGCCCCAACGGCTCCGGCAAGAGCAACATCTCCGATGCCGTGCGCTGGGTCTTAGGCGAGCAGTCCACCAAGAGCCTGCGCGGTTCCAAAATGGAGGATGTTATTTTCGGCGGCACCTCGCTCAGAAAAGCGATGGGCTTTGCCGAGGTAACCCTCAGACTCGATAACACCGACCGCTCACTCAACAACTGTGACAAGGACGATGTTGCGGTCACTCGCCGCTACTACCGCTCGGGAGAGAGCGAGTATCTTTTAAACGGAGAGACTGTCCGCTTGCGTGATATACACGAGCTGTTCATGGACACCGGTCTCGGCCGTGACGGCTATTCCATGGTCAGTCAGGGCAGAGTTGCCGACCTCATTTCCTCACGTTCCTCTCAAAGGCGTGATATGCTCGAGGAGGCAGCAGGTATTTCTCATTTCAGATACCGCCGTGCCGATGCCAACCGCAGACTTGAGCAGGCAGAGGAAAATCTCGTGCGTCTGCGTGATATTCTCACCGAGCTTGAGGGTCGTGTAGGCCCGCTTAAAACCCAGAGTGAAAAGGCACAGAAGTTCTTAGTCCTCGCAGGCGAAAAGCGTGAGCTTGAGATTGGCCTCTGGCTTCGCACAATAGAGCAGTCCCGTGAGGGACTCAAGGCGCAGGAGGACAAGATAACCCTCGCCGCCGCAGACTATGAGCAGACGGAGAAGAAGCTCGAGGAAATCGCAGAGAAAATCGAAGAGTTCATGAGTGCCGGCAGTGAGATCACGGTAAAAATCGAGGAACTTCGCTCCGAGTCCGCCGCAAACGAGGAACAGGCGACCGCCGTTGACGGCAGAATCGCCGTTGAGCACAACAATCTCGACCACAACCGTGAGACGATAGAACGAATCCAAAAGGATATGGAATCCGCCACCGCCACCGAACAGCACCTTGACGAGCAGATAGCCGCAGCCGCCGAGGAAATAGACAGGATAAACGACGAAATAAAGAATTGCCAGGCTCAACTGCTTGAGCTTTTAGACAGCACGGGCAAGCTCAAGGAACAGGAAGGCACCGTTTTGGCAGAGCGTGAGAGCGTTGAGGCACAGGCAAGGCTTATAAACGAACAGCTCTCCGCCGCTCAGATTGAAAAGAGCACCGCACGCTCCTCCGCAGAGGAAATCGCCGCCCGTTTGGGCACTGTCGATGAGGTCATAGCCTCCCGTGGCGGTCTGCTCGAAGCACTCAGAGAGCAGAGCAGGGCAAGCAAGGCGAACCTTGACGGCTGCCTTGAGAACATAAATTCACTTTCAAATTCAATAGACGGCTATTCTATGATAGTCCGCTCAAGAGCCGAAAAAGCCGAGAAGCTACACCGTGAGCTTGATGCGGCAACTCTCGACATTCACCAAAAGCAGGCAAGAATCAGAATGCTCGAGGATCTCGAGAAAAATATGGAGGGCTATTCCGGCTCGGTAAAGGCCGTTATGCGTGAGGCAAAGCGAGGAACTCTCAGAGGTATTCACGGCCCCGTGTCACAGCTCATAACGGTTGATTCGAAATACGCCGCCGCAGTCGAGACGGCTCTCGGTGCCGCCGTGCAGAACATAGTCACCGACGATGAATCCGCCGCAAAGCGTGCCATCTCCTACTTGAAAGAGAGCCGTGCCGGCAGAGCTACTTTCCTGCCGATGACTTCAATTAAACCCCGTCCGTTCAGAGAGGACGGTCTTGAGAGCTGTGCCGGATTTATCGACATGGCGGACAGGCTGCTCGAGTGCGACAGTGAATATCAGCCCATAATCAAAAGCCTGCTCGGCCATACCGCCGTTGCCGATAATATCGACAGTGCCATCGCTATCTCCAAACGCTTCTCGCACCGCTTCAAGGTCGTCACCCTCGACGGTCAGGTTATGAACGCAGGCGGTTCGATGACAGGCGGTTCGAGAGGTCAGAACGCAGGCATACTCAGCCGAGGCAATGACATAGAGCAGCTCAAAAAGACCGTTGCAAAGCTTGAAAAGGAGCTTGCCGAGCGTCAGGAGCGTTACAAGGAGCTGTCCGGTGAGGTATCGGCGGCTCAGGCGGAATATGACGGAGTTACCGCCGAGCTTCAAAAGGCTCAGGAGGAGAAGATTCGCCGTGAGGGCGAGCTTCGCATGATTGATGACAAGATAGAAACCGCCGAGTCCGCATTGAATGACCTCGAAGCGGAGAAGCGCACCTCGGCAGAACGCACCGCCAAGCTCGAAGAAGCTCAGACGGCGGCGCAAAAGAAGATAGATGAATTCAATTCACAGCTCGAAACAATAAACGAAAAGCTCTCGGAGATAGACTCTCGCCGCAATGCCATGCTCTCGACCCGTGAGCGGAACACAGAGCGTGAGAGCGAGATAAACCTCAGCATCCTCGCATTCAAAAAGGATGTTCAGGCAAAGCAGGAGGCTATAGAAACGCTCAAACGCCGCAGAGACTCCCACGAGGGTCATGCGGACGAGCTTAAAGCCGAAATAGACGGCATCACCGCTCAGATGTCAGAGACAGAAAGACTCATCGAGCAGCTCAAGTCACAGGCGGCAGAGCTTCGTGCCGCCGCAAACGGCAAGAAGGATGAAATAACCGCTCTCGCCGCAAAACGCAGCGGTGTCGAGGGTGAGAGCACAAAGCTTCGCTCCGAGGAACGTGCAGTCAGCGACACGAGAGAGAGGCTCTCCGGCGAGCGTGCAAGGCTTGAAGAACGCCGTGACTCAATGCAGAGAGAGCTTGAAAATGCACAGAACAAGCTCTACGACGAATATCAGCTCACCCGCCGTGAGGCAGAGGAGCTGGGAATAGTCATAGAGGATGCTCAGAAAGCACAGCGCACCTTGAACGAGATACGCAATAAGATAAGAGCACTCGGCAATGTCAATGTCGGAGCTATCGAGGAATACAAAGAAGTGTCCGAACGTTACGAATTTATGAAGGCACAGATAGACGATGTTGAATCCTCAAGAGCCGAGCTGCTCACCCTCATAGGCGACCTGACGGGCAAGATGTCCGAGCGGTTCAGAGAGCAGTTCGACCGCATAAATACAATTTTCGGTCAGACATTCTCGGAACTTTTCGGCGGCGGAAAAGCAGAGCTTATCCTCGAAAATCCGCTTGATGTGCTCGAATGTGCCATTGAGATAAAGGTTCAGCCGCCCGGCAAGAATGTTCAGAACATCGACCTGCTCTCAGGCGGTGAAAAGGGACTTGCTGCCATAGCACTGCTGTTCTCGATTCTCAAGGTCACACCTGCACCGTTCTGCTTCTTTGACGAGGTTGAAGCGGCACTTGACGATGTAAACGTCACACGCTACGCCCAATATGCACGCCGAATGACGAAGAACACCCAGTTCATTCTCATCACCCACCGCCGAGGCACTATGGAGGAGGCAGATGTCCTCTACGGTGTAACCATGCAGGAGGACGGCGTGTCGAAGCTGCTCGAGCTTAAAACTGCCGAGATGGCAAAGAAGCTCGGTCTCACACAGTAATACATACGAAAAAGCCTTTGCGTTGGTAGAAGCTTACAAAACGATAAAGTGGAGCGTATCAATACCGACACGCTCCACAAACTGTTTCACAACTACCCACCTGTGCAGGGGATTTCTCCATAAGCAAAACCCGACTCAGTGTACTTACCGAGTCGGGTCATTTTTATTTTGCTCTCTTCTTTTTGCTCTTTTGTTTTGTCTTCTTCGTGTCCTCTTCTCCGAGGTTTATCATAACAAATGCAACATTCCAAATCGCTATCGTCAAGAACAGGACAAGCATCACAGTCGGAGCGGTGCTCAGTGTTACAAGCACGAGCTTGCCGACGAGATTCAACAGCGTCATTCCGGCAATTCCGCCGAGGGTAAGTGAACCTTCCTTTATGGCGGTGGAGACACCCGAGAACGCTATCATCATACCTATCATACACAGCAGACCGACAGTGCCGAGAATCGCAGTTGTCTTTTGCGAATTTGTGACTGCGGCAACTATCACCGTCGCCAACGCCACAAGCAATGCAAGCGCAAAGAACACAACTATGGCAATGAGATTCGCCTTATATCTTTCAAGTGCCGCAGGAAATTCCGTGCCGCTGCCGACCATATCGGCAAACAGTCCGTCTCCCGTGAAGAGACTTATTATTCTCTGTATGCTCAGATTCTCCACAATGTTTGAATCATAGATGTTAGCGTGCATATAGACGGTCATAAGATCGGTAAAATATGCCACGGGAAAAACTGCGGCGGCTAAGAGTGCCGTCACTATTCTGTTGAGAGCTTTCATTTGGCTCGCCCTTTCTTATTTCTTTTTATCCCACGAGGAATTGAGCGCAACGGTGCGGTTGATTATAAGGTTATCCGGAGTGCTGTCCTTATCAATGCAGAAGTAGCCCTGGCGCATGAACTGGAACACATCACCCGGCTTTGCCGAGCGGACACTGCCCTCAACGAGGCAACCGTCAACGATTTTGAGCGAATCGGGATTGATATTCTGAAGATAATCGCCGTTTCCGTCCTCTCCGGCAGGGTTCTCTGTGTTGAACAGGCGGTCGTAAAGGCGAATCTGAGCCTTTACATTGTCTGCGGCACTGACCCAGTGCAGAGTACCTCTGACCTTTCTGCCGTCAGGGGTCTCACCGCCTCGGCTCTCGGGGTCATAGGTGCAGTGCAGGCAGGTAACTTCGCCGTTTTCATCGGTCTCATATGAGTTGCAGGTGACATAGTATGCGCTCTTGAGCCTTACCTCGTTTCCGGGGAAAAGTCTGAAGTACTTCTTGACAGGCTCTGCCATGAAGTCCTCACGCTCAACATACAGCTCACGGGAGAAGGTGACCTTACGCTTGCCAAGCTCCGGCTTATCGGGGTTTATTTCAACCTCTATCTCCTCGGTCTTATCCTCGGGATAGTTGTCAATAACAAGCTTCAGAGGGTTGAGCACCGCCATGGCACGGGGGGCATTCTTGTTCAGGTCATCTCTGACACAGGCCTCGAGCAGGCCGTAATCAACAACGCTGTACGCCTTTGCAACGCCGACTCTGCTTATGAAATCACGCACTGCGGCGGCAGGATAACCTCTGCGGCGCATTCCGCAAAGAGTGACCATTCTCGGGTCGTCCCAGCCGTTGACAATGCCCTTTTCAACAAGCTCGAGGCACTTTCTCTTGCTCGTCACGCAGTAGTTGAGATTGAGGCGTGCAAACTCGATCTGACGTGGCGGCTCTTCAAAGCCTATAGCGTCAACAAACCAGTTGTAAAGCGGTCTGTGATTCTCAAACTCAAGCGAGCACAGGGAATATGTTACCTTCTCTGCGGCATCGGAGAGCGGATGTGCGAAGTCGTACATCGGATAAACA
This sequence comes from uncultured Clostridium sp., assembly GCA_964386035.1. Lineage (GTDB taxonomy): Bacteria > Bacillota > Clostridia > Oscillospirales > Acutalibacteraceae > CAG-177. Next base: position 42,403 of record CAYLQT010000009.1, read on the forward strand.
CACCACTTGTCGCCCGTCTGATGATGTGACACATGGGCGATTCTGTATATAACAGGGTCACGCATATTGATGTTGGGGCTTGCCATGTCTATCTTTGCACGCAGAACCTTCTCGCCGTTTGCGAACTCGCCGTCGGTCATACGCTTGAACAAATCGAGATTTTCCTCAACCGAGCGGTCACGGTAGGGGCTGTTCTTGCCGGGCTCGGTGAGCGTTCCTCTGTACTCACGAATCTCATCGGGAGACAGGTCGCAGACATACGCTTTGCCCTCTTTTATGAGCTTTATAGCACACTCGTAGAGAAAATCGAAGTAGCTCGAGGCGTAATAGACCTCATTCCACTTGTAGCCGAGCCACTCTATATCCTCCTTGATGGCATCGACATACTCAACATCCTCCTTGGAGGGGTTGGTGTCATCAAGTCGCAGGTTGCACACGCCGCCGTACTTTTCAGCCATGCTGAAATCGATGCATATAGCCTTTGCGTGGCCGATGTGCAGATAGCCGTTAGGCTCCGGAGGGAATCTCGTCTGCACACGGGTGTTGACCCCGTTTGCAAGATCCTCGTCTATAAAATCGGTGATAAAATTTGAATTGAGGTTTACATCGGACATTTTTACTTCTCCTCCTTGTAGTGTGCGAGGGCATCGGAAAGTCTTGCACGAACCTTTTCTTCTCCGAGCAGCTTTATGATAGCGTGCAGGTCGGGCGTATTACGCCTTGAGGTCACGGCGATTCTGATAACGGTCGAAATATCGCCCACATGGCCCTTGAACGCCTCGGGATTCTTTTTATATTCCTTGACATTCGGTGTATAACCGAGAGGCTCGCACATATTCTTGATGCGGGTAAACCACTCGTCCTTGTCATCGTTTATGTCAAATTCCGAAATATATTTCTCGAGTATCTCCGCAGCATCGCCTGCACCGATATTCTCAGGCAAAGTATAATCGGGAGTGTAAAGACTGTCATAGAAATAGGAAACAAAAGCCTTGACCTGCTCCCAATTTGCAATATCCTTTCTCGGCTTCGGGCAGTCACGGTCAATGGAGAATATTCCCTTTGCAAACTCACGGTCGGAATCGAGCAGTGAATAAAGCTCCTCGTCATACTTCTGCGCCCATGCGAGCACATAGCCGAGCACCTCATCCGCAGTCATATGCGAGATGATATTTTTGCTCACGTCGTTGAGCTTTGCCATATCGAACAGACAGCCGCTGACGCTCATCTTTTTGAGATTAAACGGGAACTTCCAGCAGGATTCTGTGGGATTCGCCCTGCGCCAGTCCTCAAAGTTCGAGTTGAGGAGTGTCATTATATACTCTATAACACTCTCCTTGGGATAGCCCTGCTCAACAAAGTAGCTGACTGCCGCCTCGGGATCCTTTCTCTTGGAGAGCTTGCGCTTTGCTCCGCTCTCCTCGTCTATCTTCATAACCTGCGGAGTATGTGCGTACTTCGGCACTCTGTAGCCGCAAGCTTTGAAAAGTGCAATGTGCTTGGGCACGGAGGAGATCCACTCCTCACCCCTTATGACATGGGTAGTACGCATAAAGTGGTCATCGCAGATATGTGCAAAATGATATGTCGGCACACCGTCGCTCTTCAAAAGCACCTCGTCGATGATATTCTCGGGCATCTCTATCTTGCCCCTTATCATATCATCAAAGACTATACGCCTGTTTTCGTCACCGTCCGAGCGGAAACGCAGCACATAGCTCTCGCCTGCCTCTATTCTTCTCTTTTGCTCCTCGAAGCTCAGGTCACGGCATCTCGCCCATTTGCCAAAGTAACCGGTTATATCGGCTCCGCCGTTCTCCTGCTCCTCACGGATTTTCGCAAGGTCGTCCGCAGTACAGAAGCAGGGATAAGCCTTGCCCTCCTGCACAAGACGCTTTGCTATAGCATGATATATCTCAACTCTCTTACTCTGGGTGTACGGCCCGTATGCGCCCTTTTCGGAGTCAAAGCCCGTCACGCCCTCATCAAACTCGAGGCCGAAATTCTCAAAGCCGCTGAGTATAGCCGAAACGCCGTCCGCCACCTCACGCTTCTTGTCCGTATCCTCGATTCTCAAATAGGTAATTCCGCCGCTGACCCTCGCAGTCAGGAAATCGACAAGTGCACCGAACAGTCCGCCTATGTGCAAATACCCTGTCGGGCTCGGGGAAAACCTCGTCACTCTCGCACCCTCGGGCAAATCCCTCGGGGGATATTTAAGCTCACAGTCCTCGGGCGTAAGTCCCGAAGTGCCGAACAGCAGTTCAGCGAGCCTCTCATTATCAGTCATTAAACCGCACTCCAATCCACAGTAATATATGCAGTAAATATATACAATATATTATTGCAGAAAACTTCCTTTCAATCAAGGGGTCAGAGACAATTTCCGCTAATAAAACATAAATCTTTTATAAATCTTTCATTTTCCATTGATTTTTAAGCTGTTTTATTTTATAATGAAACCAGCCGTGCCGATGTCAGCGTGCTTTATTTTCGGCATGAACGATTTTTGAAAATTTTTTCGGAGGTAACAAAAATGACAAAAAGAATCATAGCTCTTGTGCTTGCTCTGTGTGTCGTTTTCGCTTTTGCGGCCTGCAAAAAGGAAGACGGCGACAATGACACAACCACAGACGAAAGCAATGTAAGCAGCGAGGACATAAGCGGAGTAGATGCAGATACTCCCGCTGATGACTCCACCGAGTCCGAGACCACTCCCGACGGTGAAACTGTAGCTCCCGAGACCACCGACAGCGTGGCTGCCGATGACACAACCAAGGGTTCGCAGAGCAGTGCAACCCCCTCAACCGACAACAAGCCTCAGTCGCTGAACAGCACTGCCGACATCGTCAACTACTTCAACACCGCTATCAATAAGGTAAAGCCCTCCTCAAAGAGCGTTACCAGCAAGTATCTCAAGAACAGCCAGGTCGGCAAGGCACAGCTCGGCAATCTCCCCGGCTTTGTTCAGAGCCTTGCAAACTCCCTCATCTCCAGCAACATGGGCGAGGATGAGTCTAAGAAGAATGTTACATACACTTCCGCTGCCGAAAAGAACAAGGGCTTCCCTGTAGAGGGTCAGTCCTGGTCGAGCAAGCTCTCCGCTTCCGACATTCAGTCTGCAAAGGCAGACCCCAAGAACGGCGGCTATGTTATAACTCTCGTTCTCAAGGCTGATCCTGCAAGCGATAAGGTCACAGCAGGCTCAGGCCACGCTCCCAAGGCTTTCTCCGTAGTTACTCCCGATCAGATATATGCTAACGCAGGCGGTGCAAGCAGCATAATAAGCAATGTTAAGGTCGGCTTCCAGAACTGCAAGATAGTCGCTACCGTTGACGCTAACGGTCATGTCACCGACGCTGTTTACCACATAGAGTGGAACCTTCAGCTTCGTGCTGTCGGCATGGACATCTCCATCTGGTTCGGCATCGACCAGGAGTTTGCCATCAAGTGGTAAGCTGAAAGCAAATCAATTTGAGGCAGGTACACCCTGCCTCAAAACGCATTTAACAATAATATTAAACTGAAAAGAAGGATGTAAAATGGAAAAGAAAGTTCTTGTAGAGACTTCCGCTCGCCATGTTCATGTTACAAAGGAGGCTCTTGAGATCCTCTTCGGTGAGGGATATGAGCTGACTGTCAAGAAGGAGCTGTCTCAGCCCGGTCAGTTTGCAAGCAACGAGCGTGTTGCCGTTGTCGGCCCCAAGGGCAGCTTCCCGGCTGTATCGATTCTCGGCCCTGTCCGTCCCGCAAATCAGGTCGAGCTTTCCCTGACCGATGCCCGTTCAATCGGCGTTACCGCCCCCATCAGAGAGAGCGGCGACATTGAGGGCAGCGGTGCTTGCAAGCTCGTCGGCCCCAAGGGTGAGGTTGAGCTTGACTGCGGCGTTATTGCGGCCAAGAGACACATTCACGCTACTCCCGAGGATGCCGAGAAATACGGCCTCGAGGACAAGCAGATCGTCAGCGTTAAGGTTGAGACAAACGGCCGTTCGCTCGTTTTCGATGATGTCGTTGTCAGAGTCAGTCCGAAGTTCGCTCTTGCAATGCACATTGACACCGATGAGTCCAACGCAGCATGCGCCGCTCCCGGTCTCATGGGCGACATAATCGCATAAAATAAATCGGATTTCAGCGACCCACTTCGGCAGTCGAAGTGGGTCGCTTTTTGCCTTTTTGCATTAACCGAAAAGACACATTCACCTGAAAACTGTGATTTTTCTAATTTAGCCTTGAGAATTTATCAAAAATTAATTTTCTAATGTGTTTTTTTACAAGTTTTTTCTTGACCTTACGCTGAGTATGAATTAAAATATAAACCAGGCAACAGAAATTTTTTAAGGAGAGATAAAGATGAAGAAGAATTTGATGAAGCTCATCGCCGCTATGCTCGCTCTCGTCATGGTTCTTTCTTTTGCCGCTTGCAAGAACGACAAGCAGGACGAAGAGGAATCGAGCGAATCCACTCCCTACAACGGAGAGGTTATCAACGACGATGACGTAAACGCCACTCTGCCCGAGGATGAGTCCTCGTCTGACGGAGAAACAGGCAGTGCGGTAGACAGCACAGAGAAGAACAGCAGCGGCTCGTCAACCGGCAATCCGCAGTCAGACAACAACAGCACTACCTACAAGCCGAACATCTATGCCGGCTTTAATTCCACAAATGTCAGCCGTGTTGTAGCTTACTACAAGGCTGCCGCCGCTAACACAAAATCAATAGATGCCAAGCAGTATATGACCCTCAAGCGTATCGACTTTGTTCCGAAGAACACCTTTGAAGAGGCAGCTCTGTCCATATTCAAGGGAATCGCTTCTGCAGCACTCAAGGCAAACTCCATAGATGTTCCCAAGGTTCCCGGCGACCATCAGAGCATTCAGCCCTCGGACATTACTTCCGCTAATGCGGTTGTAGACGGCAAGTACACAGTCGTCACCCTCAATGTCAAGGGTCAGACGGATGATCAGTACACTAAGAGCAACATCACCGGCCCTGTCGGTCACACTGTCGGCACAGTCGGCAACATCACCGCTGTCTTTGATGCACTTTCGGGCATCACAGTCGATTACTCAAAGGGCAGCATCCTTCTCAAGTATGAAAACTGCAAGGTCGTTGTTAAGATTGACAACACCACCGGCAAAATCGTCAGCGGCACATGGGGATATGTTGTTGACGCTTCCATTGACAACATCTATGCAAGCTTTGCAGGTCAGCAGGTTTGTGTCTCCAACACAGGCGGAGCTGTAGAGTTTGTTGTTAAAACAAACGACAACAAGTAATTAAGCACCGAAGCTATCACGCTCGAGATTAACTCTCGGGCGTGATTTTTTTGTTTGCAACAATGGTTAAGTCCGCTGTATATCGTCCTATATAAAACCCTGCAATACAAAATCCCCTGCGAAAGTGCCGCACTCTCGCAGGGGGTTCGTTTATGTATCTTTACTTGTCAGCCTCGGTCTCATTTGCCTTAGCCTCTTCAATGACCTTCTGTGCAACCATGGGCGGTGCATCCTCATAACGAGTGAACTCAAGGGTGAACCAGCCTCTGCCAGCCGTCACGGAACGGAGAACCGTTGAGAAGTCGCCCATCTCTCCCATGGGAACCTCGGCAACAAGCTCCTGAATCTTCGGCTCATCGGACGGGCCCATGCCGAGCACACGGCCACGGCGCTTTGTGACATCGCCCATTATATCACCGAGATTCTCGTCGGGCATATATGCCTTGAGTGTGCCGATAGGCTCGAGAATAACGGGGTTCGCCTGCGGAATACCGTTCTTGTATGCAATATTGGCGGCAGTCTTGAATGCCATTTCCGAGGAATCGACGGGATGATATGAGCCGTCATAGAGTGTAGCCTTTATGCCAACCATAGGATAGCCTGCAAGCACGCCTCTCTTGACGCTGTCACGCAGTCCCTTTTCAACTGCCGGGAAGAAGTTCTTCGGCACAGAACCGCCGACAACCTCTTCTGCAAACACAAGATCATCGCTCTCGCAAGGCTCGAAGCGGATGAAAACATCACCGAACTGACCGTGTCCGCCGGACTGTTTCTTATGTCTGCCCTGAACCTCGATCTTCTTGCGGATGGACTCTCTGTATGCAACCTTCGGCACGGCGAGGTCAACCTCAACGCCGAACTTATTCTTGAGCTTCGAGACGATAACATCAAGATGCTGTTCACCGAGACCTGAGAGAATCTGCTCACGGGTCTCCTTATTGATAACAAACGAAATTGTTGGATCTTCTTCGAGAAGTCTTATAAGGCTCGCCGCAACCTTTTCCTCGTCGCCCTTTTTGCGAACCTTGACTGCCATTGAAAGGCAGGGGGTCGGGAACTTTATTCCGTCGAGCACTGCGGGGTGCTTTGCCGAGCAGATTGTATCGCCCGTCTTAACACCTGCAAGCTTTGTCACAACGCCTATATCACCGGCAGGGATGCAAGCGGCATCCTCCTGCTTGCTGCCTCTGAGGGTGATTATCTTGCCCATACGCTCGCTCTCCTCTGTGCGTGCGTTATACGCAGGAGTGTCCGAGGTAATCTTGCCCGAAACGACCTTGAAGAAGGACATTTTACCTACGAACGGGTCGGCAATGGTCTTGAAGCAGATCGCCGCAAGATGACCGTTTTCGTCGCAGGGAATGTCATTCTCGCCTGCCTTTTCGGCGGCTGAGGGTGCGGAATAGACTATCTCATCAAGGAGCAGGTCGATAGCCTCGCAGGTATAGCCGGCGCAGGCGTAAACGGGGATAACCGAGCCGTCACTGACTCCGGAGTTGAGAGCCTTGATTATCTCCTGACGGGTGAAGGTCTCACCTGCGAAGAACTTCTCCATGAGTTCATCGTCGCTCGATGCAACAGCCTCTGTGAGGATGTCAAGCATCTCATCAAGCTGAGGATCGGCAGGCATATCTATCTCTTTTCTCTCTGCGCCGTCATAAATGAACGCCTTGCGTGAAGCGAGGTTTACATAAGAAGCAACCTTGCCGTTCTCCATATGGGGAACGATGACGGGGCAGATAGCACCGCCGACAGCGGACTTGATTGCCGCAAAGGTCTTATAAAAATCTGTATTCTCGGCATCGCAACGGGTTATTGCGAACATTCTCGAGATTCCTCTTGCGTTTGCCGCCTTGAGAGCCTTCTCAGCGCCAACATCAAAACCGGAGCCTGCCGCAGTGACTATAAGCACACTGTCCGCAGCACGGATACCCTCACTCATGCCGCCTGCAAAGTCGAACAGGCCGGGAGTGTCGAGAATATTTATCTTCGCACCGTTCCACTCGATTGCGGCAAGGGCGGACGAGACTGAAACCTTGCGCTTTTTCTCTTCTGCGTCAAAGTCAAGCACAGTTGTTCCGTCAGCGACTCTGCCGAGCCTGTCGGTTCCCTTGGCTGTATAGATCATAGCCTCAGCAAGAGTTGTTTTTCCTCTTGAGCCGTGACCTGCTATGGCGATGTTTCTGATGTCCTGAGCGTTATATGCTTTCAAAAAAAGTCCTCCTTGTCAGAGCGCAGTGCGCTTTTTAGATTTACTGCATAAATTTTTACCGCAGTTTTGAAGAAATTATAGCACACATTACCATAGATTTCAATAAAAATTTTAAATATATTCCTTAAATATAAGTAAAATAACCGATAAATTTAATATGTTTTTCTATTTCGATAGATTTTTTGTCAATATCCTCTGTTAATATACCGAGCCGAGCTGTCCGAGAACAGAAAAAGTCCCCCGTATTCTCATACGGAGGACTTTTTCTGTATTGCCGCTGTGTGAGCGGTTTGATTTTATGCCGCTTTCGCTTCTTTTTTGCGGTTAGAGGCTCTTCTGATAGCCTTGCCGATCTCAAACGCAGGAATGGTCGAAAGTGCAAGACCTGCGGAGATGAGCAGCTCATACCACTGGAATGTTCCCGAATCGATCTCGAATACGGTGTCGCTGAGTCCGGGGACATAGATCGCCGCAAGGGTCAGCAGTGTTGTCACTGTGAATGCACCGATAAGCCACCAGTTCATGTTCTTAAACATACTCTTTGAGAAGATGGAGCCTGTTCTCGAACGCATATTGATAGCGCACATCATCTCGGCAAAGTTGACGGTGAGGAACGCCATTGCCATTGCGTTGACGCACGGCTCGCCCGAGAAGAAGCCATCAAAGCCTCTTGCGTCACCCTCAAGATAGTAGCCGATGACATACGAGGCAAGCTCGATCACGGCAAGATAGATACCCTGCCAGACCATATCGAAGCCTGCGCCGTTTGAGAAAATACCGTCCGTCGTGGCTCTGGGCTTTCTCTTCATCAGGTTGCCCTCTGCCTTCTCCATGCCGAGTGCAAGGCCGGGCAGGGAGTCTGTGACCATGTTGATCCACAAAAGCTCAACGGGTGAAAGCAGCTCAAAGTTGAGAATCGAAGCCACGAACATGATGATAACTTCGGACATATTAGTTGAAAGCTGGAACTGAAGAACCTTACATACGTTGTCGTAGATCTTTCTTCCCTCTTCAACAGCGTTGACTATGGTTGCGAAGTTATCGTCCGCAAGAACCATGTCGGCAACGCCCTTTGTGACATCTGTGCCGGTGATGCCCATGCCGATACCGATGTCTGCCGCCTTGATTGACGGAGCATCGTTGACACCGTCACCGGTCATTGCGGTGACCATACCTCTTGCCTTCCACGCATTGACGATTCTCGTCTTATGCTCAGGCTGAACACGTGCATATACGGAATACTTTGTAACCTCTTCAACAAGCTCTTCATCGCTGAACTTATCAAGCTCTGCGCCGAGTATAGCCTGCGACGGGTCGGTGATTATGCCAAGCTCACGACCGATAGCAACAGCGGTATCCTTGTGGTCGCCCGTTATCATTATGGGCTTGATACCTGCGCCGCGGCACTCCTCGATAGCCGCCTTAACCTCGGGACGGACGGGGTCGATCATACCGGTAAGACCGACAAATACAAGCTCCTGCTCGAGATCCGACGGCTCGAAGCTGTCGGGAGTGGAGTCATACTTTCTGAGTGCAACTGCAAGCACACGCAGAGCCTTGTCTGCCATGCGCTTATTGTCATTGGCGATGTTCTGTCTTATCTCATCGGACATGGGAACTATCTCGCCGTTGATGAGTGCGTTTTTGCAAAGATTTACTACCACATCGGGCGCACCCTTTGTGTACTGGACAATGCCGTTTGCCGTGCTGTGAACGGTGGACATCATCTTTCTGCCCGAGTCAAACGGAGCTTCACCGACTCTGGGGCTTGCGGCAACGAGGTCATTCTTGCTCATGCCCAGCGAATATGCGTAGCCGACAAGGGCGGCCTCGGTAGGCTCACCGGTGACAACGCCGGCGGCATCTATCTGAGCATCGGAGCACAGTGCCATTGCCTCTGCGATAAGCTTCTCATTGTCACCGAAATGGTCAACAACGGTCATCTTGTTCTGAGTGAGAGTACCGGTCTTATCCGAGCAGATTATCTGCGTACAGCCGAGGGTTTCAACAGCCGTCAGCTTGCGGATGAGTGCCTGTCTCTTGCTCATGGCGGTAACGCCGATGGAGAGGATTATCGTAACAACTGCCGGCAGTCCCTCGGGGATAGCGGCAACCGCAAGTGCTATTGCGGAGATGAATGTATCAAGTGCGGTCTCACCGAGCGAACTCCATGAGAAGGGCTCGTTGCTCAAAGCAAGAGACTCAATAATACCAACTGCAAACACAACCACGCAGATTGCGATAACAAGCTTTGTCAGGAAATGTGAAAGCTCGCCCATTTTCTTCTGAAGAGGGGTCTGCTCCTGCTGAGTATCGGAAAGAGCGTCTGCTATTTTACCCATCTCGGTGTCCATACCGATGTTGGTAACAACAGCCTTGCCTCGACCGTAAACGATAGTCGAGCCGCTGTAAAGCATATTCTTTCTGTCTCCGAGCGCTATGTCGTCATTACCTGCAACGCAGTTGAGCGTATCGATAAGCTTTGTTACGGGTACGCTTTCGCCTGTGAGGGCGGCCTCTTCGACCTTCATACTGTAGCTCTCGATTATACGGCAGTCCGCAGGAACTGCGTCGCCTGCCTCGAGAACGACAATATCGCCCACGGTAATATCCTCGCTCTTTACCGTAACAACCTCTCCGTCACGGAGAACTCGGCTCGTAGCGGCGGTCATCTCCATGAGTGCGTCCATTGCCGCCTCCGCCTTGCTGTCCTGAACAAGGCTCATTATCGTGTTGATGATAACAACGGCGAGAATGACAAGAACATCGGCAAACTCGGAAATCTTAAAGCCCGATCTGCTGTTGATAACCGCAACAACAGCCTGGATGCCTGCCGCAACAAGGAGCATGATTATCATGGGGTCTGCCAGGGATGTAATGAACTTTTTGAACAGACTGTCCTTTTCGGCTTCCTTGAGCTTGTTCTTGCCGAACTTTTCTTCACGCTTTTGAGCTTCGGCTGAAGTCAAGCCCTTTTCGGAGCTTTCAACCGCCGAAAAGACCTTCTCTATCGATTCGAGATAGAATTTCATGCGCGTCAAAACCTTTCTTTATATTATTGTATATCAGATTCGGTGGGAGGGCAAAATGGGAAACAAAAAAGACCTTCAGCAGCCTCAGCTGCCAAAGGTCTTGCTTCAAACTGAAGGTTTGTCCGCTGCCAGCTATAAGCGAGGTTGTTGACAGTCGGATGGGTTTCCCCATAGCTACTCCCCAATGGTAATAGGCGCAAAGGTATTCGATTCCCTCTCTCGCCTTACGAGTAAATAATAGCACATCTGCGGAAAAAGTCAAGGAGTAAAATATGAATTTTTATCTTTTGCGTGCATATTATTCCATCTGATTATTTTAAGCAGCGACTTTTAAAAAAACGCCCTATCTCGTTATAAAAAATCGGCAACCGTAAAATTTTTTCCTTGTGATTTTCATTATTCGACAAAAACCCTATTGACAAAACGAAGGCTTAAAGCTATAATTAGTTCGTATTCTGACAAATGTTTCTATGGACCGCACGGGCGATGCAAAAAGCCGAGAACGGCGTTGTCGGCTGAATGTATCGTCTCTTTTTGTAGCTATTCCGGCTCAAAATGTGAATCCGTTTACAACATAGATGATGGAATGCAAAATTATCTCACGGAGGTACCGTAATGAAGGGTACAGTCAAATGGTTCAACGCAGAAAAAGGCTTTGGCTTCATCGCTAACGATGAGGGCGGCGACGATGTTTTCGTACATTTCTCCGCTATCGTAGCAGACGGCTACAGAACCCTTACCGAGGGTCAGAAGGTCACCTTTGAGGTAGAGCCGGATCCCAAGGATTCCAGCAAGCTCAGAGCTGTCAACGTCGTAGGCGAATAATTTTTCCCGTAGTTGACGGGGCATCCTTTGCGGGATGCCCCATTTTTTATTTTGCATTGCGGCGTGAGAGCATATCTCCGGCAAGCCGTGCGGCGAGTGCATCCATGACAGAAAAATCCATAGCGGATATATATATGCTCTCCAGCTCATCGTGAACCGACTTTGCGGCAACAAGCGACGAGATTGCCTCATCCACAAATTCGGCATATGCCTTTTTGGTGAAATTCAGCCGTGAGGCGTGTTCTCTCAGCTTCACCCTGTCGGTAAACCTCGCAGAGCTTATCTTGACCGTGTTCTCAAAGTCAGCCATATGGAAGCGGTTTGATGTGACAAAGCCGAGTCGAAGGGCAGGCACAAGCAGATGCTCCGGCTCACCGTCGGGCGAAAGCGGACACGGACTTGTCACAATATCGTAGCCGCCCGAGAGCGCATAGCCTCTGATAAGCGAGAGCAGAGCCGCCGCACATGAGGCGTTTTGATCCTCGATTACATAAACCCTGTCACACATCAACCTTACAGTCGAGTCGAAGAACTTAACTCCATCGGGCGTAACGGCAGAGAGCAGGCGGTGGCTTTCCTCGCCTATTCTTCCGCTCGGCGTGCCGAACTCACGGGCAGCAATGCGTGCGGCAGATCTCTTTATTTTAGCGGTATCAACTGCCGCAAGGCTCAGCCGCATAACATCGTCTCGAAGCAGAGCCGCCGCCTCAATAAACCGTCTGCACCGTCTGTGGCAGGCGGCGTTTTCATCGGTAAGTCTGATTATTTCCTCGGCTCGAGCCTTGAGTGCCGATTTATCCCAAAACCGTCCGAGGTCAACAAGCTCCTGCGCCGCACCGGGGTATTTCGGCTCGAGCACGTGAGGAGCAGTGCCGTCCGCTATCAGGCAGCCGAGCGACGGCGCATAAACACCGTCGAGCGAGGACGGGTCGGACGAGCAATAAATAAGCTCGGTCTCCACACCGGCATAGCGAAGAATCGAGTTAATTTTTTTCATAAGGCTCGATTTGCCCGTGCCGGGGCCGCCCTTTATTATATATGTATAGCCGCCTTCGTGTGGAGGACACATCTCTCCGAAAAACGAATGAAAACCGTCGGGTGAGCTACACCCGAGAAAATAGCCGACAGAATCCATATCCGCAACACGCCTCCCAAAACTTGATACATTACAGAGTATTCACAAGCGGTTCGTCCTGTTACGGAAAAATAAAACACACAAGCCCTCTGCCGAGGTTGACAAACGGGCGAAAAGAAGGTAAAATATCATTCGGTCGTTGCAGTGCATTTTCGCAAGCCGCAACGTCATGCAATTCAATAAATCCGGGTGTGGCGCAGCTGGGAGCGCGGGTGGTTTGGGACCATCAGGCCGCAGGTTCGATCCCTGTCACTCGGACCAAAAAATCCGTTCACAAAAGTGAACGGATTTTTTGTTTATCCACCGCAGTCTTGTGTGGACGGAATATCAATTTTTTATGGGGCAAGTACATACGGCACAGCCAACGCAGTCGCCTATCAGTCGCCCGGTTTAAAAGCGGACATTATTCTGCTGTTTAATCGCCTTTAAAGCTACCGTAGCTCCCCAGCTTTTGAGCACCTCGACCGAAGAAAAGCCTGCCTCAAGCAGGGCTTCCCTTTCATGTTCGACGGTCAGCGGTGTGTCGTAGTGATAGAATTCGTCGTCGGCAACGCCCTGCTCTTTTTTCAGAACAAGCAGATTTTCACGATGTCTCTGTTCTTCTTCATCGGATAGGGCAAAATAATCGGTAAGAATAAAATATCCGCCGTCCTTTAACGCTCTGTGCAGCTTTGAATAGAGCGGAACTTTTTCCTCTTTTGTGAAATGGTGGAGACTTTCCACCGATACAGCACCGTCAAATCTGTCCTCTCCGAACGGCACATCGAAATAGGAGCCTTGAATCAAGGTCAGCTCCCTGTCGGGGAGCTTGCTTTTCAATACATCCAACATACCTTCGGTCAAGTCGATACCCGTTATTCTTACCGTTGGGTTGAGAGCGAAATAATATTCCAGCTCCAGACCCGTCCCACAGCCCAAATCAAGAATTTCAGCCGCAGGTTCTTGCGGCATACTTTCTGCGGTGAACGGATAAAACTCATCCGCAGATTCAATATTTGACAGCATATGTTCATCATAGCCGTCTAAGCGTTTGTTGAAAAACGCATCCATCTTTTCTAACATGGTTTTCTCCTTAAATTTTTCTTTTTACAGACCACAGATAATTTTCAATCTTACTCCCACAAGCCCGAGGTCGATTTACCGCTCTTACCCGTGATTCCGACAACCCTCGGCCATTGATTTGTCTCGACTATCGTTGTTGCGTTTATGTTACCCAAGTGTGCATAGAAATGACGAAACTGCGACAGTATCAGTCCGAGGCGGTTCTGCTTACAGCCGTTTGGCACTTCGTAGAGCATTTCATCATCAAGGCTGTTCAAATAGTCGGTGATTTTCGCCTTTATACTTTGTAAATACTCCTGTAGCTGTTCTTTTGACAGCGTTTCCCCACTCGCAATATCAAGAGAACTTAAGTTCTCCGTGTGAAACGGCGGATGCTCATATTCCCTCGGGTTTATGTACCATTGGTCTAAGCTGTGCAGCATATGATAACAGTGCTTCCAAATCGGCATATCGCACAGAACATAATCCATATTACAGGTTTGGAGCATAATGTCGGCATTGGCGAAAATCGTTTCGGTGTTCAGTTTAATTGCAGCTATCAGTTCACGGCTCATATTGTTTCCTTGCACCCTTTCACATTCTCAATCCAAGAACTCTCTTATTGTTCCCCACTCGACTGTAAGCCTTTCAAGGCTCCATGCGGCATTGGCAGGCGAGGTTGACGGGAGACATACCGCACTGCGGTGACAGGCGGTGCGGATATATTTGTTGTAATACCTTTCGGCTGTTTTACCGTTTACGAAAATCTGTCTTATGTCGGCATTTTCGAGTATTTCATCGAGATTATTCGGAATGACATTTTTTATCGAGCTGTCAGAGCTGCCTGTTATATCGCATGACGCTATAACATCCCACAGGGCGATATGATTTTCATGCAGAAGCTTTTCTTTTTCCTCCACCGTCACAGGCGTATCAGCACCCAGCACCGAGGATAGAACTTTCCAAAATCTGTTTTGCGGATGCCCGTAGAAAAACATCTGCTCACGGGATTTAACGGATGGAAAGCTTCCGAGGATGAGTATCCTTGAATTTTTGTCATATAGCGGAGGGAACGGATGCTTTGGCATTATTTTTACACCTTTTTCATTAACTCTGACACCTTTGCCGCAGCAGGTCATTCAAGCCATTATAATCAGTCCCACCTAAGCAAAGAAATATAGCCATCAAAAAATATGCACCCTCGAAAAATCGAAGATGCCTGTAAATTTGAAAGATATGTTATCACTCGCAAACGGGCAAAAAGGCACTTCGATTTTATAAAATAATTGTCATTGTCACCTTGTCCGCCTGCCTTTCATAATTTCAGTTCATTGTAGCAATATATACATAATTTGTCAATTGCAATATTTTTATCCCCCGTCTTTATTTTGCCGCAGAGCGGTGATATACTATCAATGCAAATATTTTTCATCGGAGGATGCTATGGAAAAAATACTGTTCGTCAATGCGTGCATACGCCCCGAGGACGAATCACGCACCATGAAGCTCGCAAGGGCGGTGCTCGATAAATTGGACGGCGAAAAGCAGGAGCTTCGTCTTACCTCTCTCGGTCAAAAGCCGCTCGATGCGGCAGGACTTGAAAAGAGGGGTGCAGACTCCAAGGCGAAGGACTTTTCCGACCCCGTTTACGACTGTGCGAAGCAGTTTGCCGCCTGCGACACGGTGGTTATCGCCGCACCCTATTGGGACTACTGCTTTCCATCCGTGCTGAAAATCTATGTTGAGTCGCTGTGTGTCGGCGGACTGACCTTCGTCTACGGCAGTGACGGTGTACCCGTAAGCTATTGCAGGGCGAAGAAGCTGATATACGTCACCACCTCGGGCGGTTATATAGGCGAGTTCAACTACGGATTCCAATATATCAAAACCGTGATGAGCTCATTTTTCGGCATAGAGGAATTTAAGTTTTTCGCCGCCGAGGGACTCGATATTTACGGCAATGACCCAAAGCAGATAGTCTCAGATGCCGTGAAGGAAATCGAAGCGGAGCTGTAAAAAATACCGTTTATATGAAAACCCGACCTGTGACAGCGAGCACAAGTCGGGTTTGACTGTTTTATAAAGCTTTGCGTGAAATTATTTATACTCATCCATAAAGCTGTTTATGTCGCTTTCGCATGAGCGCATGGCAAGAATAGTTTGCTCGAAGAGCTTTTCAAGCTCCCAGCCGAGACGCTCTGCGCCCATGCGTATTACATCACGGGAACAGCCTGCTGCGAACTTCTTGTCCTTGAATTTCTTTTTAAGGCTCGACACCTCCATGTCGCACACGCTCTTTGACGGGCGCATGAGTGCCGCCGACCAGATAAGACCGGTCAGCTCGTCTGCGGCAAAAAGCACCTTTTCCATCTCGTGTACAGGCTCGACATCGGCGCAGATGCCGTAGGCGTGCGAGCAGACGGAATATATCATATCCTCACCGACACCGCCGCCCGAAAGCAGCTCGGGTGCTTTTTTGCAATGCTCATCGGGATAAAGCTCAAAATCTATATCGTGGAGCAGACCCACCTGACCCCAATACTCCTCCTCATCCGAGTATCCGAGTTCGTTTGCGTACCAGCGCATAACGCCCTCAACAGTCAGGGCATGGCGAATATGAAACGGGTCGTTGTTATACTGCTTGAGCAGTGCAAACGCCTCATCTCTCGAAAGCTTGCTTGTTCTCATATCTATTACCTCACAGTTTTATTTTGGCTTTATTATACTACCGCCGCAGAGAAAATGCAATGCAGTCTCATCTCGGCACAGGCGCCAAAGGCAAATTCCCACAATGGCAGATTTCATCGAAAAAAGCACTTGCAACAGCAAGTGCTTTTTGGTGGAGACGAAGAGGATCGAACTCTCGACCTTACGGATGCGAACCGTACGCTCTCCCAGCTGAGCTACGCCCCCACGACAATATGGATTATATGATTTTTTCAACCGTTTGTCAAGAGCGAAAGAGGGCGAAAGAAAATTTTTTGAACAATACACTGCGGCGATTTTAAAAAGCAAAGCCTTTAAAGCACACCGAAACGGCAAAAAAGAAAGCCGCAGTTGAGCGGCTTTCTTGATTTTATCGTCTGCTTTTTTTGCTCTGAACACCGTCGGTAACGTTCTGCTCGGTTGAGCCGAATGCGGCTATGCGGATTATCAGAATAAGAAGTATTGCCGCTGCGGCACAGCAGGCATAAACTATCCACATCTCGGTAACGCTCAAAATGAATCTGCCGAGCATGGGTATGCAGTGGGTCGCAATGGCGAATATCTCGGCATCCTCGGGCAGGGTCGAGAAGAATGCAAAGCTGAATGAATTGCCCGTGCGGTATGCAACAACATCGGACACCTTCGCTTTATCCGCCTGCTTAACTAAGCAAAGCGAGCCTTCCGAAATATTGGAGCCGGGAACGCCGTATTCACACACAAGAAGGCTTCTGCCCAGAACAAATTTTTCGGGATTCGCAGACGCTACGCAGACTGCGGCAGTCAGGGCAGAGACTACAAGAATAATCGCAATCAAAACGGCACAGACAGCCTTTGCACCCCTGTGCTTTTTCTTCTCTTTTTTGAATCCGCTTTGGAGCATCGCTCCCGAGTAATCCGAGGTTCTCTCAAAGTCGAACTTCGGCTCAACCTTGGCAACCGTTTCCTCCGAAAGGGTCTTGCGTGGGCGGCTTTTGTCTATGGGAGCGCCGAAATAACCGTGGGGATCGGGTTCGCCGTATTCGTTTCCCTGCTGCTCGGGGATTGATGTATCCTCCTGTGCAGGTGTTTCGTCGGGAAGCTCCTCGCCCGAATAAGCGGTGTCATCCTCAAGCTCGGTTGCGGTAATAACGGCATTATCGAGTGCGCTCGCATAGCTCATCTCTTCTACCACACGCTTCTTTTCTTCCTCCAACTGCTTTTCGAGTTCGGCAATACGCTGTTCTTCCTGTTTTTTCGCTATCCTTGCCTCAAATTCGGCATTAAGTTCCTCTATGGTTTTAGGTGTAAACTTATCCATTCTTCGCACCCTTCCTACGGTTTATATATTTAAAGTATAATATTTGGACACTTCAAAGTCAACAAATAATAAAAAGTGCTGGAAAAAAATCCTTGTATAATGTATAATCAAGGCGAAAAACACCGCAAAAGGAGCAAGTCAAATGAGTATGAAGAACAGGATGCACACAGGCGAGCTTTATTATCCGAGCGACGACGCTATAATGTCCGAGCAGTTAAAGAAGCTCGAGTTGCTCTATGATTTCAACAACACCCGCCCACTCGAGCAGGAGAAGCGGCAGGAGCTGATGAAGAAAATGTTTGCCGAGGTGGGCAAAAACTGCTACATTGAACCGCCGTTTCACGCAAACTGGGGTGGCGCACATGTGCATCTCGGTGACTTCGTTTATACAAATTTCAACTTCACCGCCGTTGACGATTCGCACATTTATATAGGATCTTATACAATGATAGGCCCGAATGTCACCGTCGCCACGGCAGGACATCCGATACTGCCCGAGCTTCGTGAGAAGGCTTATCAGTACAATATGCCCGTACACATCGGCAAGAATTGCTGGATTGGTGCAGGGGCGTTGATAATGCCCGGCGTGACTATAGGCGACAACAGCGTTATAGGCGCAGGCAGTGTCGTGACAAAGGACATCCCGTCAAATGTTGTAGCCTACGGCAATCCCTGCCGTGTGGCAAGAGAGATAAACGACCACGACCGTGAGTATTACTTCAAGGATAGAAAAATATCTCCCGAAATTTTTGAGGAGATAAAGGACTGAAAAATGCAAAGCAGAGAATCCTTCCCGTGCAGCAGCATAGGAAGGATTCTTTTTATAATGTTCAAGCTGCCGATACAAAATCAGCCTTTTTTATGCTCTTCAAAATACTTCTTTAAAATCTCAAGGCTCTCTTCACGCAGAACACCTGAAGTGACCTGCGGATGCCAAAAGGAGTTGTCAAACACCATTTCGGAGCAGCTACAGCCCTCATTTCCGAGCATCTGCTCCAAATCATTGTTGCTTGCGGCGTAGACCAGCCGTCCCAGCTTCATCCAAACCATGGCACCACTGCACATAAAGCACGGCTCGCAGCTCGAATACAGCGTGTATTCACGAAGGTCTGTGATACCGTTCTGTGTGCAAAACTCACGGATAAGACCTGCTTCGGCGTGAAAGGTCGGGTCGTGCTCGGTATATATTTTATTTTCACCCGTGAACACTATCTCACCGTCCTTGACCAGCACCGCACCAAACGGTTCATTGCCATGCTCCACGGCGAGCCTCGACAGCTCGATAGCCCTTTTCATAAATATTTCGTCAGTCATACTGCTTCCTCCGTGATTTCATTTCGGCTCTTTTTTATATGACAGCCGCAAAAGACCGCCCGAACGTCCATGTCCGAGCGGTCTTGCCGTCGATTGTAAATCAATCAAAGCTCCGTGCCCTATGAGCACACAGTTTTTTGATCTGTTTATTTATACTTCGGTCTTGCGACATACGAGGTATGAAGCACTTCATGTGCCTTGTGACTGCCGGGCTCACCGAGGAACTCGTCATACACACGCTTGACAGCCTCGTTCTCGTGCGACTTGCGCACAGGCAGGTCCTTGTCCGCCTCATAGAGGGCGGCGGCTCTGCGTGCCTTGAGGTCAACAAAGTTGCGAACAACTGCGTGCTGGATCGGCTGACCGCCGCCGTTTACACAGCCGCCCGGGCAACCCATGATCTCAATGAAGTGGTAGTCGGCAGTGCCGTTCTTGACCTTCTCCATGACAGTGTTGGCATTTGCAAGTCCGCTGACTACGCAGACCTTTATCTCCATACCGTTGACGGTGTAAGAGGCTTCCTTGATGCCGTCGGTTCCTCTGACCTCGGTGAAGTCGAGAGCCTTCAGCTCCTCGCCGGAGAGCTTCTCAACTGCGGTTCTCAGAGCTGCCTCCATAACACCGCCTGTAGCGCCGAAGATAACTGCCGCACCCGTGGAATCACCCAGGGGATTGTCAAACTCCTCATCGGGCAGGTGCTTGAAGTATATGCCGGCACTCTCTATCATTCTGCCGAGCTCTCTTGTGGTCAGCGAGTAATCAACATCCGGATAACCCGATGCCGCCTGATCGTCACGCTTGGTCTCAAACTTCTTCGCTGTGCAGGGCATAATGCCGACAACAACTATATCCTTCGGGTCTATACCCATCTTATCGGCATACCATGTCTTGATTATCGCACCGGACATCTGCTGGGGCGATTTGCAGGTTGAAAGATGGTCGAGCATATCGGGATAATAGTGCTCGCAATACTTTATCCATCCGGGTGAGCAGGAGGTTATCATCGGGAGCACTCCGCCGTTTTGTACTCTGCCGAGGAACTCATTTGCCTCCTCAACGATAGTCAGATCCGCACCGAAATCGGTATCGAACACCTTGTCAAAGCCGAGTCGTCTGAGAGCGGCAACCATCTTGCCCTGAACATTGGTGCCTATGTGCATACCGAAGCACTCACCGAGGGTGACACGGATGGACGGAGCTGTGTGGACAACAACGAACTTCTCGGGATCGTTGATAGCCTCGAGCACCTTTGCGGTGTCGTCCTTTTCGTATATAGCACCTGTCGGACAGTTGACTATGCACTGGCCGCAGGATACGCAGGCAACCGAGTCAAGCGGCTTCTCAAAGGCGGAGCCGATGTGGGTATCAAAGCCACGGGCGTTTGCGCCGATGACGGAAACGTGCTGTGCCTGGCACGCCGCAACACAGCGGCGGCAGAGGATGCACTTGCCGTTGTCTCTGATCATATGGATAGCGGAATCGTCATACTCGTGGACGGGATTTGCGCCGTCAAAACGGCTCTCGTCGTCAACGCCGAACTCCTTGCAGAGCTGCTGAAGCTCGCAGCTTCCGCTACGCACGCAGGAAAGGCACTTTCTGTCATGCGTTGAGAGTATAAGCTCAAGAGTCATCTTGCGGCTCTTGCGTACACGCTCTGTGTTTGTGAATATCTCCATACCCTCATTCACGGGGTATACGCAGGCGGTCACGAGCGAACGGGCACCCTTGACCTCGACCATGCAGATACGGCAAGCGCCGATCTCGTTTATATCCTTGAGGTAGCAGAGGGTCGGGATCTCAATGCCGGCCATACGGGCAGCCTCAAGTATGGATATACCCTTGGGAACGCTCAGGGGCATATTGTTGATTTTTATGTTTACCATTTCCATTGTATTGACCCTCCTTCCTTAACCTTTGCTGATTGCCTTGGCACGCTTGCAGTTTTCCATGCACACGCCGCACTTGATGCACTTTGAAGTGTCTATCTCATAGGACGGCAGCTTGTGTCCCTCGGCAATGTAGTCGGTCTTGACTATAGCCGAAACGGGGCAGTTTCTTGCACACAAGCCGCAGCCGATGCAAAGATCCTTGTCTATCTTGAAGCTGAGCAACGCCTTGCAGACACCTGCGGGGCACTTCTTGTCAACTATATGAGCTATATACTCCTCACGGAAGAACTTGAGTGTTGCAAGCACGGGGTTGGGAGCGGTCTGTCCGAGTCCGCAGAGCGAGTTCTCCTTGATATAATGAGCCAGCTCCTCAAGCTTGTCCAAATCCTCGAGAGTTGCCTTGCCGGCGATTATCTTCTCGAGTATCTCCTGCATTCTTCTTGTGCCGATACGGCAGGGAGAGCATTTACCGCAGGACTCATCAACCGTGAAGTCGAGGAAGAACTTTGCAATATCGACCATACAGTTGCTGTCATCCATGACGATAAGTCCGCCTGAACCCATCATGCAGCCGATAGCTGTGAGGTTGTCATAGTCTATCTCGGTATCCATAAGGCTTGCCGGAATACATCCGCCGGAGGGGCCGCCCGTCTGAGCTGCCTTGAACTTTCTTCCGTTGGGGATGCCGCCGCCGATGTCCTCGACTATCTCACGCAGGGTAGTACCCATGGGTATCTCAACAAGACCCGTGTGCTTGATGTTGCCGCCGAGTGCGAACACCTTCGTGCCCTTTGAACGCTCTGTACCCATAGATGCAAAGCTCTCTGCACCGTGGAGGATTATCTGGGGAATGTTGGCGAAGGTCTCAACGTTATTCTCGGTGGTGGGCTTGCCGAACAGACCCTTTTCAGCCGGGAACGGAGGTCTCGGACGGGGCTCGCCTCGGTTGCCCTCTATCGAGGTCATGAGTGCGGTCTCCTCGCCGCAGACGAAAGCACCTGCGCCGAGTCTGATATGAAGATCGAAGTCGAAGCCGCTGTCAAATATATTTTTGCCGAGCAGTCCCAGCTCGCGAGCCTCATCAATAGCTATCTGCAAACGCTTGACGGCTATCGGATATTCGGCACGGACATAGATATAGCCCTCGCTTGCGCCTGTTGCGTAGCCGCATATTGCCATCGCCTCAACTATGCAGTGGGGGTCGCCCTCGAGCACGGAGCGATCCATGAATGCGCCGGGGTCACCCTCGTCGGCGTTGCAGACAACATACTTCTGGTCTGCGTCATTGTTTCTCGTAAAGCTCCACTTGAGGCCGGTCGGGAATCCGCCGCCGCCTCTGCCTCGAAGTCCGGAATCCTTGACTATCTGAATAACCTGCTCGGGGGTGTACTCGGCCAGGCACTTTGCAAGAGCCTGATAGCCGTCCATAGCTATGTATTCATTGATATTCTCGGGGTCGATAACGCCGCAGTTACGCAGTGCGACTCTCTTCTGCTTTTTATAGAACTGAGTTTCGTTAAGGCTCTTTACGGTGTCGCCTGCTATGGTATCATCATAAAGCAGGTGCTTAACGATTCTGCCCTTGATAAGATGCTCGTCAACTATCTCGGGAACATCCTCAACCTTTATCTGGCTGTAAAACGCACCCTCGGGATAGACAACAACTATCGGGCCCAAAGCACACAGACCGAAGCAGCCTGTTCTGATTACCTTGATTTCGTCTGCGAGACCCTTTTCGGCTATCTCCTTTTCAAACTCGGCAATGATTTCCGCACTGTGAGATGAAGTACAGCCGGTACCGCCGCAGACAAGAACATGTGAACGATACATTGGTTTTCCTCCTTGTTATTTGGCGATTGCGCCGACTGTGAATTCCGAAACGGGATTGCCGTTGACAAGGTGATCGCTGACTATGCGGGCAACCATTTCGGGGGTTACCTTGACATATGTTACCTTGTCCTTGCCGGGTTCGAGAACCTCGACTATAGGCTCATACTGGCACATACCGATACAACCGGTCTGTGATACTGTGATGTGGTGAAGATTGCGGCGTGCAACCTCGTCCACAAGAGCGGTGAGCACCGGCTTTGCGCCTGCCGCTATTCCGCAGGTCGCCATACCGACGAGCACACGGGTGGCATCCGCATTGTCCTCACGGATGTTCATATTGGCCTTTGCCTTATCTCTTATTGCGTTGAGTTCAGCAAGTGATTTCATATTGTTTTTCCTTTCCCGGCTTATGCCGTTTGGTTAGCAGTATTCTCTTCGATATACTCCTTCATCCACTGCACGACATCGGGTTCACTCAGCGGCACGCCGTCGAGAATTTTTTTCATCTCACGGGTGTCAAGCTTGAACGATCTGCCGTCCGTCTCCCTGAAATAGACAAAATCCCTGTCCGTATTCATCGAGATGAGCAGTGTGACGGTCGATGCTATGTCTCCCAAAGGGGTGAAGTCGATGCTGTCCGTGTGAAATTCGGCAGAGATCACCGTGCCCTTGCCCTTTTCGGACTTTATTTCGAGCTTGCCGCCCGTCTGCTCTGCCGCAAGACGGAACAGCGGTATTCCCATGCCTACCTTTCTGGTGGTGCGTGTTGTAAAAAACGGGTCACAGACATTTTGAAGCTGTTCCTCGTCCATACCGCAGCCGTTATCCGCCACGGTGACGGTCAAAAGGGACTTCACCGTGTCCTCCGTGACCGAGATTTCTATCAGCGGCGCACCTGCCGAAATGGAGTTTTGAGCTATATCGAGTATATTCAGTGACAGTTCACGCATAGCACTCAGGCGTTGAGATACTTGTCAAGAATACCGTCTATCTGATCAGGGGTAAGTCTGCCGTAAACATCATCATTGATGGTCAGAACGGGAGCAAGTCCGCAAGCACCGATACAGCGGCAGGCTTCTACCGAGAAGCAGGCATCCTCGCTGCATTCGCCGGGGCCTATACCGAGTCTCTCGCTTATCTTGTCAAGCAGAGCCTGTGAGCCTTTGACATAGCAGGCCGTGCCGAGACATACCGAGATATTGTACTTTCCCTTGGGGCTGAGTGCAAACTGAGCGTAGAAAGTCGATACTCCGTACACCTTTTCGAGCGGAACATCCATTCCCTCTGCGATCATGGCCTGAACCTCGAACGGAAGATAGCCGTAAATGAGCTGTGCCTCCTGCATGACGTGCATGAGCTGACTCTTGTCACCCTTGCACTCGGCAATGACAGCATTGAGCTTCTCCTCCTGCTCGGGAGTGCCGGAAAAAGGTATTTTACTGATTTTTTTGAGCATTGGTAGCCATTCCCTCCTTGAGTTTGAGAAAAGAGTTAACATCATAAGGCGTAAAAGGCTCGCAAACAAAGCCTTCTTCGCATTAAAAGCAATTATAACATAGGACTCTCGCTTTTTCTACAGTTTCGAGCGAAATTTATGAAAATTTTATCGATAAAGTATGTATTGATTAGATTCGGTTAAGTCCCAGTACATTGAGAATATTCTCTGGCGTGCATTTATCGAGTGACAGCGTGCAGCAACCCGAACCGACATTCTCGAGAAAATGTGCATCCGATGCACGGATAAGGCGCATATCGCTGAGTATTTTATGCTCCGAAAGAAGCTTGTCCCTGTCTGCATTTGCGGATATTTCCGCACAGTCGAAGTCCCACGAGGGGTCGAAAAATCCGAGATTTGATATTACGCTGAAGCTCGGGCGGTCTATGTGTGCGGGATAACAGATACCGCCGAAGCCGTGAACGAGCGATGCCGCTTCATCTATTGAAATAAAGCTCGCCGTGCCGAGCAGATTTTCGACACATCCGAGAACACCGTCTCCCTCATCCATAATAATCTGTTCTCCGAACAGATCGAGACGGTTTTGTATCCTCGGCATACGCTGTGAAACAAGCTCGGAAAATTCGAGAGCTGCCGCAGTCTCGGGGAACAGGCAAACTATATGTACCTCCTCCGAAGTGGTAAGCTCCATGCCGGGAATAAATGTAATCTCCGCTTCTCTCGCCGCCTTCTCTGCGGCAGGGCAGTTGAGGGATGAGTTGTGGTCAGTCAACGCCAACGCATCAAGACCCATGACCTTTGCCATATTGACAAGATTATAGGGTGTCATGTCGCTGTCGCCGCAGGGCGACAGGCACGAGTGCATATGAAGATCGCATAAAAAATCCGCCACTGCTCCGACCTCGAAAATTTATTCTACCGCTTCAATTTCGGTATAAACGGCTCTGAATTTATCTGTCACAGCCCTGTCCTCATGCCAATGACCGAAGAACCATTTTGTAAATTCGGTCTCGTGCATTACCCAGTCCAAAAAGCCCGTAAGCTCTGCATCGTGAGGGTCGGGATAATATCCCATTCTGCGTATTATCTCGCTCGGTGCGGTGTGGGTTATAATGTAATCCACCTTGTGCCCGTTCTCTCCGAGTGAGGCTGTCGCTTCCCTGTATTCGCTGTTGTTCGGCAGTTCCTCGTCCCAATATGACCTATCCCTTATGCGGACATACTTGTCTATGCTGTAAGCTCCGCCCATGACGAAAAACTTCTTTCGGTCTATCGAAAACACCTGACCTCGCATGAGGTGGAGTATGTTTTTTCTTATCCTGTGAACCTTTCCGCCGTTCCAAAACTCTACGGGGTAGCGGTAAATCGCCTTGAAATTCTCATGATTGCCGTCACAGAAGCATATCGTGTATGGCTTCTCGCTCAAGCGGTCAAGAAACTCGTGCTCACGCTCACTGTCGGAGAAAAGATAGCCGAAGTCGCCACAGATTATCAGCACATCGTCCTTTGTCCATGACGGCTCGCCGTACCTGACAAAAGCGGCAAAATACTCCGGCACACCGTGAGTGTCGCCCGTGACATATATCATTTTGCCACCTCTCACATTTTACTCATTATATTATACATTAAATTATATCAACAAATCAATACCATATATCATTTTAGATATGCCTTTATTTCCCTTGCCGCCTCGCCCGAGAGCATACACAGCGAAACGAGATTCGGTACAGCCATGAGTGCATTCGCAAGATCCGACAGCTCCCACACAAGTTCCAGTTCCGATATGCACCCCAAAAATACCGCCGCCGCATAGATGACATTATATACCCTTCGGCTTTTTTCGCCAACGAGGTATTCGAGTCCCCTGCGTCCGTAATATGACCAGCCGATGAGCGTAGCGAAAGCAAAAATCAGTATGCTCACGCTTACAAACGCCTCTCCCATTCTGCCGAATACGGTTGAGAACGCCTCTGCACACATTGAAGCGCCGTCGCCGCCTTTTGTGTCAACACCGGAGACGAGCAGAGTAACCGCCGTGAGCGTACACATCAAAACAGTGTCGAGAAACACCTCGAGGATGCCCCAACAGCCCTGTTCCGCAGGGGAGTCGGTATCGGCGGCGGCGTGGATTATCGCATTGCTGCCAAGCCCTGCCTCATTTGAAAAAACGCCACGGGCAACGCCGTATCGCACCGCCTTTTTGATGCCGTAGCCTGCCGCACCGCCTGCCGCCGCCCTGATCGAAAACGCCCCGTGAAGAATACTGCCGAGTGCACTCGGCACGGCACGGTAGTTCTTAATTATCACCGCAAGGCTCGCCAGAATAAACACGGCGGTCATCGGCGGAATTATCCTTTCCGCCGCCGAAGCAATTCGCTTTATCCCTCCTGCCGTCACCGCAAATACGCCGACGGAGAGCACCGCACCCGTAAGCATGGGGGACAGACCGAAGGTGCTTTCAATCGAGAGAGCCGCCGCATTCGCCTGCGTCATGTTACCGATACCGAACGAGGCGACGACAAGCAGCACGCAAAAAATCTTCGCCAAGAGCTTCATCCCAAGCCCATGCTCGATATACATAAAAGCACCGCCCATCCACTCGCCGTTTTTGTCACGGCGGCGGTACTTTATGCCGAGGATATTTTCACAGCACGCACTCATCATGCCCACCGAGGCGCTGAGCGCCATCCAAAGCACCGCCCCGGGGCCGCCTGCCGTTATCGCCGCCGCAACGCCGACAATATTTCCCGTGCCCATGCACGCCGCCAACGCCGCAGAAAGTGCCTGCGTCTGCGAGATAGCGCCGTCCGCCGTGTCTTTGCGTTTTTTAAATATACTGCCGAGCGTCACCCTGAACCACAGACCGATGTGCGTAAACTGAAAAAATCCCGTTCTCACACTCAACAACAGTCCCGTGCCTGTAAATGCAACAAGCAGAGGTACACCCCACAGCACGGAATTAGCCGAGGAAACTATTGAATAAAGCAGGCTCATGCGGTCATCTCCGTTTAATAAGGATTGATTTAGACTTCGATTTGGTATATACTATAAATTGATATATCATATAATAACGGATGTGATAGCTTTGACTGATTTCGGATTTGTAAAGACTGCCGCCGTCTGCCCGAGGGTGACGGTTGGTGCTCCCGATAAAAACATCGATGCGCTTTTGCCGCTGATAAGACAGGCGGCCGACACGGGCGCACAGATAATTGCACTGCCCGAGCTGTGCCTGACGGGTTACACCTGCTCCGACCTTTTCTCGCAGGACAGGCTCATCGCAGGTGCGGAAAATGCACTACACCGCCTTTTAAATGAATGTGCGGACATTGCCGCCCTCGTTACGGTCGGTATGCCCGTGAGGGTCAGGGGCAGACTTTTCAACTGTGCCGTCGCTTTTCAGAGCGGCAGAATAATCGGCGTTGTGCCAAAGAGCTATCTGCCCAATTACAATGAATTTTACGAAAAACGCCACTTTGTCTCCGGCCTCGATTGCCCATGCGACAGCACAACGCTGTGCGGCGAGGAAGTACCCTTCGGCAGCATGCTTTTCTGTGCGGATAACGGTGCGGTAATCGGCATTGAGGTGTGCGAGGATATGTGGGTTCCCGTCTCCCCCGGAACGGTGCTCGCATTGAGCGGCGCAAATATTCTTGTCAACATCTCCGCCTCGAATGAAATGGTCACCAAAAACGATTTTCGTCTGAGCCTCATTGAGCAGACAAGCGCACGCTGCTACTGCGGCTATGTCTACTCCTCGGCAGGTGTCGGAGAGAGCACAACAGACCTTGTGTTCTCCGGTGCGTGTACCGTTGCCGAAAACGGAGCCGTGCTTGCCGAAAATTCACGCTTTGAGAGAAACGGTTCGCTTGTCACCGCCTGCATTGACATCAAAAAGCTTGAGTCCCTGCGCCGAAACAGCGAATTTTACGACAATGCCGCACTCTATGCGGACGATTCCGTTCGCCGCATAGACATAACCCTGCCCGAGCTTAAAGAGAGCGACATTGACCGCAAGTTCGATGCACATCCGTTCGTTCCCTCGGACGAAAAGGTGAGGAAAGAGAGATGTGCCGAGATATTCAACATTCAGGCGGCGGCACTCGCCAAGAGAATGGAGCACATAGGACTGAAAAAAGCACTGGTCGGCATATCCGGCGGACTTGATTCGGCTCTCGCCCTTCTCGTCACAGACAAGGCGTTCGACCTGCTGGGACTGCCCAAGGAAAATATAATCTGCATAACAATGCCCGGCTTCGGCACAACAAAGCGCACAAAGTCAAGCGCCGTCACACTCACGGAATGTATCGGCGCAGAGCTGCGTGAAATAGATATAGTTCCCGCCTGCACTCAACATATGCAGGACATAGGTCACGATATGAGCGTGCTTGACGTTACCTATGAAAATGTTCAGGCGCGTGAGCGCACTCAGATACTCATGGACACCGCCAACAAGGACGGTGCACTCTTAGTCGGCACGGGAGACCTGTCTGAGCTTGCACTCGGCTGGTGTACCTATAACGCAGATCATATGAGTATGTACGGGGTCAACTGCTCCGTGCCGAAAACCCTCGTTCGCTATCTCGTTTCCTTCGTCGCAGACGAAAGGGGCGGCGCTCTCGGAGAGGTTCTGCGTGAAATTCTCGCAACCCCCGTCAGCCCCGAGCTTTTGCCGCCCGACAAGCAGGGCAAAATAGCTCAAAAGACAGAGGACACCTTAGGCCCCTATGAAATCCACGACTTCTTCCTGTATCATTTTCATCGCTTCGGCACTACTCCCGAAAAGCTGATGTTTATGGCTCGCCGTGCGTTTGACGGAGTTTATACACCCGAGCAGATAGAGGGCTGGCTCAGACTCTTTATAAGAAGATTTTTCTCTCAGCAGTTCAAGCGTTCCTGCATACCGGACGGCCCCAAGGTCGGCTCGGTCAGTCTCTCGCCCCGAGGCGATTGGCGTATGCCCTCCGATGCGGACTGTACCGAATGGCTTGACTTCTAAACGAAAGGACGATAAAAGATGAAAAAGCTCAAAAGCGTTATCGCCGCATTGCTGTGTGCCGCCCTGCTTCTCGGCTTTGCCGGTTGCTCACAATCCGACAAAACGGTGTTGAATATTTCGGGTGCTGAGATAAACTACGAGACCTTTCTCTATTATCTCGACACTGTATACGCATTCCCCGAAAAATACGGTTTGGAAAAGGATCCCACCGAAGATGAGCTTATCTCCACAACAATAGAGCTGTGCTGTGAATATGTTGCGGTCAACACCAAGCTCGAGCAGGAGCAGCTCATACTCACCACGGCGGAAAAGCGTGCAGCGTCCGACAGTCTTGAGGATATCTGGCACGTTTTCTCGGCATATTATGAGAACCTCGGCATATCAAAGCAGACCCTGATGAAGATTCAGACCTCCGATGCCGCACGAAACAGACTCTTCTATTTCGTCTTTGACAATGGCGGCGAGCGTGCCGTAAACGAAGAGGATGTAAAAAAATACTATACCGAGAACTATATCTCATTTCGTGCTATAAACGGTTATCTCACCACCACCGACGAAAGCGGCAATACAGTGGTTATGACAGCCGACCAGAAAGCGGAAATGAACAGGGAGTTTACCGACCTCGAATCAAGTCTCAACAACGGTCAGACCATGAGCGAGGTAGTTGAAAAATACGCCGCAAAGCATCCGACCGTCACAGCCTCCGAGCAGCTTCAGTTTATCAAAAAGGGAACAGGCTCCTATCCCGACGGTTTCTTTGAAGAAGTCAGCAAGCTCAAAACAGGTGCGTGCAAGGTAATAATCATGGACGAATATATCTTCCTCGTGCTCAAGGACGAGCCTGAGAAGGAGGAGTCGGATCAATATTACGCACGCTACCGTGACGACTGCCTCAAAAGCCTGCACGGCGACGAATTTGATGAGATTGTCAAGGGCTATACCGAGGGTCTCAAGGTCGAACGCAATGACAGGGTAATACGCAAAGCACTCAAGGAGGTTCGCAAGGATGGCTGAGATAATCAAAAACGATGTAATAACCGCTATCCTCGAGCGTCAAACGATAAGAGAATACAAGCCCATACCGCTCACGGACGATCAGCTTGAAACACTCACCCAAGCGGCAATGCTCGCACCCAGCGGGAGAAACGGTCAGCCGTGCCATGTCAGATTCATCTGCAACGCCGATATGCTCTCAAAAATGCAGATAGACTTCAAAAATATTGTCGGCTGGGATACACCCGTTCACACAAGGAGCGACAAGAATCCGTTTTATCACAACGCACCGACCTTTGCGGTCCTTTTCGCAGAGAACGACTCTCACACAGATGCCGGAATAATGGTTGAAAATATATGTATCGCCGCAAAGGGTCTCGACCTCGGCACCTGTATAGTGGCGAGCGTTTCACCGCTGTTTGACGATGCCGATAAGGGCGCCTATTGGCGTGAGAGGCTCGACATTCCCACTGATTACAATTTTATGATAGGTGTCGCAATAGGCGTTCCGGACGAGAAGCCCGAGCCTAAGCCCCGTGACCCGAGCAGATTCAAGACTATTAAATAAAATTCAGATACGCACAGCAAAAAATTTATCAGCACCCGATATCACACAATATTTTTATAACACAAAAGGGGTTCAACAATGAGGAAATTATCGGTTGTCGGCTTTTTTGGCGGAAACCAAAATGTATCCGACGGTCAAGGCGTAAAGACAAAGATCGTCACCGAAGAGCTCGAAAAAGTCTTTGGTGCGGACAATGTAAAAAGAGTGGATACATACAAGTGGAAACGAAACCCTCTAAAGCTGTTTTGCAATTTCGTCTCCGCTGTTTGGAGCAGCGAAAATGTGATGTTTTTAACCGCCGAGGGAGGCCTCAAGGTTTTTCCGACACTGTTGCATATAGCGAATATAGGCAAACGCTGCAAGCTTCACTATTATGTGGTCGGCGGCTGGCTCGGCAGATTCTTAGACCAAAACACAAGCTCCGTATCGGTATTAAAACGCCTTGATGCGATTTATGTTGAACTTCCGGCAATGCTCAAAGATTTGGAAAAACGAGGATTTGAAAATGTCGTATTGGTCAACAAATTCAGGCGAATGAATATCGCTGACGAAACTTGCACAGACGAAACTCCCTGTGAGCCGTTCAAGCTTTGCTTTTTCTCCAGAGTTATGAAAGAAAAGGGCGTTGAGGACTGTATCGATGCCGTGAAACTCGCAAACAAAAGGGCGGGCCGAGTGAAGTTTTCGCTTGACATTTACGGTGCCGTCAATCCTCTTTATAAGGAAACCTTTGAAGAAGCAATGAAGTCCTTCCCCGATTACATCAGGTACGGCGGCATAGTTGATTTTCAGCACAGCACCGATGTTTTGAAGAACTATTTCGCAATGATGTTTCCGACCTTCTATCCCAACGAGGGATACCCGAACACCGTTGTTGATGCCTATGCCGCAGGACTTCCGGTTATAGCAACTCGGTGGAATTATAACGAGGATATTATAAGAGAGAACGAGGACGGCGTATTTGTGGATGTCGGCAATGTTGAACAGTTGGCCGATGCAATGGAATACCTGTCAGGCGACCTTGAGCACCATCGGGCGATGCGTAAAAACTGCCTTGCCCGTTGCACAGAATATCTGCCGGAAAACGCCATCAAAAAAGTAATAGAGAAATTAAAATAATAAACCGATTTCTCACCGCAATGACTGTCCGCCGCTCCGAAAAGGAACGGCGGATTTTTATATTGCCGCACGCCGATTGGGAACGACGGCAATCGGTGCAGTCGGGTGGTCAATTCAAGGTGCTTTGAGGTGGAAGGTGGGCAAAAAGTGCAGGTCGGTTTCCGTGTACCTTGAAAAATGAACAACGCCTTTCTCGGCGGCTGTAATATACGGAAAAAGCACAAACAGACGATACCGTAAGCACAAAACACCGCCTACCGTATCGTCTGTTAAATTCGTTTGCTTTTTACCGCTTCTTTCCCGACACCACATATTTCTCATCGTCCGAGACAGCAATATCAACCTCAAAAAACGGAGAAAACACATCGTTCAGTTCCTTTACCGTGAGCATCTCTCGGGATACGCTGTCTGCCCTGCCGCTGTGATGGCGGTGCAATGCCTCGAGGCTCATGCCGTGTGCAACGGTCAGCCTGCCGCCGCTTTTGAGCCAATGCGAAAGGCGTTATACACCACAACAAAAGTAAACTTACAATCGATTTTGATCCAAAAGCATGAGCGTCCGTTTCTGCGGACGCTCGTTTATCATATCTCTTTTATCAAAACCGCCGAGCAGTTTTTCATATCGAACACAAGCGAGTCGGTGGTATCGACAAGCTGTGCATCGTGCTCGTCATCAAGCAGATATATTTCATACTTGCCCTCTCTGCCGAAATCTACCAACACGGTTTTATTCTCCGCCAAGTCGTCGTCCGTGTAATATGTAACAACGGTCAGCGTCTTGCCGTGAGCATCAGCTCCGCAAAGGGAATAGATATTCTCAACACTGTTTTCAGCGGGAATCTCCCGTTCGGTATCATAAAATTTTCCGTACCAGCAGAGCGGATAATAACCCTTGAGCTTTTCATAGGTATAAAAATCGAAAACGCCGTTAAAGACAGATGGGCGTGTGTCATAATACATCAGCATATCTATTGTGCTGTTTTGTGCCGCACAGATGCACGCCATTGTAAATGCGGCACCCTTAACGCCGTGAATCGCCTTGAGACTGTAGACATACTGATCCGTCCAATTCTTGACGTAGTTCCACTCGTTGAGAATACTCTCTGCCTCGCCGTAGCCGTTATCTATGAGCATCGCCTTTATTCTATCAGCTTTTTCGGTCATATACTTCGGCTCGGTGCAATAGATATGCCACGAGAAAAAGTCGATTGGCACAGCTTGCTTTTTCATCTCACGCAAAAAGTCGTTTGCCCAATCCTCACGCCACG
The DNA here is from genome assembly GCA_964386035.1 of uncultured Clostridium sp. Classification (GTDB taxonomy): domain Bacteria; phylum Bacillota; class Clostridia; order Oscillospirales; family Acutalibacteraceae; genus CAG-177. The sequence continues at coordinate 75,367 of CAYLQT010000009.1, forward strand.
CCACGGCAGGGCCGCCTATTTTAAGCTTCGGGAAACACGTCTTGAGGTGCTTTGCGGCAACGGCATAAAGCTCAAAGAACTGTGCCTTTGTGCCGCCCCATGTGCGCTTGTTGTCTGCATCATCCTCATCGAGGTCAGGCTCGTTCCATATTTCCCAATACTCTATGTTAAGCTTATAGCCGTTCGCCCAGCCCTCGTTATAATGGCGTATTATATGCTCACAGATGACCGCCCACTTGTTAAAATCCTCGGGCGGCAGGGTGCCGTGCTTTTTAATTTGATGCTCTATCGTTTGACCCAGGCGATAGAAGGTCTTTGTCCCTGCATTGCGGCAGACAAGAACCGATTCATCGGTGCAGGCGAAGTCATAGGACTCGGGGTCATAGGGGTCGGCGGAGAAGTCGGGGAATATTCGAGTTACATCGTGGCTGAACGGGCCGCCGTAAATGCCCTCAACTCCCGAATCGTGGTTTCTCGAATAAGGTATTTTCGCCGCCTTGTAGTCCTCAAAATTCGTGCGCCACTGATCAATTGCGTGCCGTCTGTGCCACGGGCCGCCGTTTGTGGCGTTGAGTATCTTGAACTGTCTGCCTGTCTGCGAAAGGTCAAATTTCAAGGTTTCCATAGCAGCGCTCCTTTTCGGAAAAATCTTCACCCTAATATTATCACAGCCGAGGTCGCACCGCAATGATTATTTGCTTCGCTGAGGGCGATCGGTCAAACCTGCTATATAGTCCGTCGATACATCATAAAACCTGGCAAGCTTTATAATAAACTCGAACGGAGGCTCTCGCTTACCCTGCTCATAATTCGTATATGTCGTTTTATGCATCTTGAGAATTTTTACAAGTTGTTCCTGCGTCAAATCTTTATCTTCTCGCAGATCTCTCAATCTCGGGTAGTATTGCATCCAATCACCTCCGCACAATGTAAAAACATTATCGCATAATACATCGTTTGTTGTTGACAAGATACATCAAATGATGTACAATAATACATCAAACGATGTATTATTGTAGCTTGCGGTATGTGACATATGAAAATCCGTTTATCAGTATTGAATATTTTATATAATAAAATTTCCGACTATCCTCCGGAAAGCGGCGGCATTTTGGGTAGCGAATGTGACGGCGTGATCTCACATGTCGTATTGGACTGCGGTAACTCCGATTTTGCACATTGCTGTTACGCCCCCAACAGCATTTTCTTAAACTGCGAGATTGCAAAATGGGCTGAACGGAGAATAGAATTTCAGGGTGTTTTTCATACGCATTTTGCGGGGGTAAAAACTCTGTCCCCGGCGGACAAAAGATATATCGAAAGCATTATGAAAGCTATGCCGTCACAGATTAGACAATTATATTTCCCGATATATGTGCTCCCCGACAGAGAGCTTGTTGTTTATCGTGCGGTTAGTTCCGCCGAGTCAACAGATATATTCGCAGAACCGCTCGAAATAGTTTAATATCTCCACACGGAGAAAAATAGGAGAAAAATATGGAAAAGATAACAATTAAAATCCCCGAAGGATGCTTTGAAGGAAATTGTTCGGATTGCATCTATGCGGATTGGTATGACAAAGACAGCTACGGCAGAGTTCGTTGCAACGGCCCATACGGCGGATACAACAAGCCTTCGGACAGAAACGGTTGCTTTCATTATAAAAAATAATTGATTGCTTATTAAAATCACTCTGAGGTGAGGAAATGGGGTATTACGACGGTCTCGGTTTTTTCCGTTATCCCGGAGAAAGTGCTTACGATGCAAGCGGAATATACCGTTCTCCCGGTGAAGGCGGTTATGATTTCAAAGGATTCTTTCGTTATCCGGGCGAGGGAGGCTATGACAGTCTCGGATTCTATCGCTGTCCCGGTGAAAGTGGATATGACTCCAAAGGATATTATTGTAATATATGGTCGCCTATATGCAATAAATAAGCTAAAGTCAGGAGAAAACTTATGACACAAGGAGAACATAGAGATCAAACATATAACATGGCTCTGCATTTTTACAGAGGCGATGACGGTTATCCCAAAGACGGCAAAAAGGCCATGCTATGCTTTAACAGAGCGGCAGAATTGGGTTCTTCGGAAGCAATGAATGTTCTGGGAACGATTTACAAAGAAGGACAGCTTGTAAATAAAGATAATCGTATTGCGGTTGATTGGTTCTACCGAGCACTTAAAGCAAAATCGAGCAATTATTATGCCGCCTACAATTTGGGCACCATGTACTTTTACGGCGAAGGCGTAGAAAAAGACGCAGATAAAGCGTATGAATTTCTCACCGCAGCCGGCGACTTGGCGAGAGGTTCAAACAACAAGTTGTGTGCAAAATGTGCCTATCTTTGCGGCGTAATTGATATGTCACACCGCAAAGACTATCAATCCGCTGCCGGATATTTCACCGAAGCCGCCGACCTCGGCAACATCCCCGAAGCCTGGCATAACCTCGGATATTTGTGTCAAGAAAATAAAGTTAAAATTTCCGGTGGCGATAAGAATAAGGCGATATCGGCCGCTTGCGGCTTCTATGAAAATGCAGCTGCACTGGGTTATGCTCCATCAATGCATAATTTAGCAACTATATACAGTTCAGCCAATATGCAGTCCGAAGCAAAGGCGTGGCTTAGAAAGGCGGCTAATAAAGGTTATGAGCCGTCAAAAAAGCTCTTAAAAACATTAAACACCATTGAAAACGGAACCACTAGCGAAGTAATTGGATTGGGACTCCATTCTTTAAAAGGTTCATTAAAAGATTCTTTGAAAAATTTGTTCAAATGAGTCCACCATTGCTTGTTAAATTTAACCCCCACAGTCTGTTGGACACAGGCCGTGGGGGTTATATCATTGCTTACAGCGTTATCACATTTTCAAGCTCGGGACAATTTTCAAGTTGCTCCTTGCCGCCTATCATACAGATTCCGCCGTTGTCCATTGTTCCGCCGATGATATCGGCTATCTGCACAAGCTCCTGTGCCGTAGCACCGAGAAGCTGTCTGCGTCTTTCGCAACGGGTCTCCCATGTGGTTTTTGAGAAATAAAATCCATCGCTGACTCTCGCCTTTGTCTTTGCCGTCATCAGCGGAGAACCGTTTGCGACTGCGCCGATGATGAATCCCGTCAGATCCTCGCCGCTCTCGGCTATCTCACGCAGGAAGGGCGCACAGTCACGGTAGCTCTCTATCGACTGAGCACCGTTCGGGTCACGGTAAGAATAGCAGGCGACAAGGCCGTTGTCACGCATGAGCATTCCCGTGCCGTATGCGCCGCCCTGCACTCGGATGACATTCCAGAGATATGCAAGGCTTATCACCTGACTTGCAAGCTGCATTTGACCGCAGTATTTGCCGCCTATCTCATTAAAGTTGCCGCCTACGACTGCGAATGCAATATCCGCCGGAATCGCTATTCCCTCTCGGCGTGTACCCCACGGCTTTATTGCCGCATTCGGGAGTCTCTCGCCCTGAGGAATGTTGTCGGATATTATTTGGGCAACGGACTTCAAACCCTCGTCATCCGCACCGCTGATGCTGACGATCAGCCCTGCTTTCACAACAATTCGCTTGAGTAGGCTGTTCATTCTTTCGTTCAGGCTCTCAAAATTCCAATCGTCGTCCGTTCTCTTGAGCCATTCATAGAAGCTGACACCGTGCGTGGTATCATCTATTACGCCTATCGGTGACGACTGCGCTGTGATTCGGTTGATTCCCACGGAATGACCCGACATAACAATATTTTGGAAGCTGTCCATCTTTGCCTGACGCAAAATATCGTGAGCGGTTTCATTGTCAAATCGGCTCTGTGTCAGAAGCTCGACAACGTGCTTCACAGCCTGTTCGAGGTTTGATTCAAGCGTGCTGAACCTCACGCACAGCTTTGCCGCAACATTTTTGGGGTCACTGCCGACAACATACGCCGATGGGTGCGCCTCAAAGTCGCCGCAGAGTAGTCGGGTCTTGTTGACTATCTCTTCGGCAGAATGTTGTTTAGTATCGGTCTCTCCGAAAAGTCCTGCCGCAAATGAAAGATACGGCAGTTCCTCCTCGGTGCAGCTATCCGCATCGAAATACAAGCTGACATAGACTATGCCACCAGTGTGCAATTCGTGCTTCAAGACCTTGATTCCGGCAAATTCAGCTTCCTCACAGGGGATGCTCTCCGGCTCGTCGGGGATGTCCTCTATCTCAAGCTGAGGAATAGTATCGAGCACCTCGGGGGTATCCTGGCTCTCCTGCCACGCAAGAAGTCTGTTTTGCTTTTCCTCGGCGGCACGGCGCTCATCCCCATTCCAACCGGACAGCTCGTTTTCTATACGCTTTTTCTCCTTGGCACGGCGTTGCTCGCCTGCCTTATATGACGGACGGAGAACAACTCTCGCACTGTGCGGATTGTCGATAAACAGTTCACGGATAAGCTGCTCAAAATAACCCTCATGCATCTTTTCTCTGAGCTGCACAAACAGGTCTCCGACCTCAAAGTTCGCCGCCGGATCGCCACCGTAAAGCCACGACTCGAGTGCGGTGAAGCCGAAGATTATACCCTGCGGATAGTGTCCGAAATCACGCTCTTTCATCTTAAACTCGGTATATGCCATGACGGACTCAAGCTGTGCATGGTCAAGTCCGTTCTCGGCAAGCTCACAAAGCTGTGTTTTAATCAGAGACTCAACCTTTTCAATATCTTCGTCGCACAGGTTCTTGATATCCAGCATCACCCACGGCTGAAGAATACCGTCGATAACGCTCATGTTCACTTCCTCGGCAAGACCCTCTGCGAGTACAGCTCGGCACAGCGGCGACTGATTGCTGCCGCAAAGCACCTCCGCCAGCACCTGCGTGGCAACAAGCTTTTCACGGTCATCAAACGCACCTATGACCTTGCCGAACGCAAGTCTTGTCTTGCCCTGAGCATCCTCGCCCGGGGCAAGCTCGTATACATCCTCACGCTCACCCGAAACCGCTTTTTGCATATCGGGCGGTGCTATACGCTCAGTCTTTTCATATTTACAAAGGTATTCGTCGTTGATAATACCCAAAGTTTTTTCAATGTCCACATCGCCGTCAAGGAAGATATAGGCGTTGGAGGGCGAATAGAATCTGCGGTGGGTATCGACAAAATTTTCATATGTCAAATCGGGTATCTTCTCCGGATCGCCGCCGGAGTTGAAGCCGTAAGGGGAATCGGGGAACAGCAAGCGGTTAAGAGCGTTTGAAACAGTCTCATCCGCACTCGCAAATGCACCCTTCATCTCGTTTAGCACAACGCCCTTATATGAAGCATCGCCGTTTTCGTCAAACTCGTGGTGCCAGCCCTCCTGATAAAATATCTCGGGCTTGGAATATATGAGTGGGCAAAATACCGCATCAAGGTAAACTCGCATAAGGTTCACAAAGTCCTTATCATTGCGGCTCGAGATGGGATAGAAGGTTTTATCCTGAAAGGTGAGGGCGTTGAGGAAGGTGTTCATAGAGCTTTTCATCAGCTCCACAAACGGCTCCTTTACCGGATACTTATCCGACCCGCACAAAACGGAATGTTCGAGAATATGGAACACGCCCGTATCGTCCCACGGCAGAGTTTCAAAGGCTATACCGAAGGTCTTGTTCTCTTCGTCACGCTTGATCCAAACAAGCTCCGCTCCGGTTTTGTCGTGAGTCATTTGGTAAAGCTCCGCCTCAAGCTCGGGAAGAGGTGTCACCCGATTTACGGTAAAACCGCTGTAGCTGCGGCTGTTCATATATATTCCTCCTAAACTTTATCTGCTTTTAAGGCTTCAAAGGGTGCAGCCGTGACCGCACCCCGAAGTATCTTAAAGAATATTCACAAATGCACGGTAATACTCATTGGTCTCAAGCAGCTCCTCGGGAGTTCCCGCCGCCTCAAGAGTACCGTCCTTCATAACTATAATATAGTCGGCGTTGCGTGTTGCCGCATAGTTATGCGCTATCATAATCGTGGTCTTATCCTGCATCAGATTATCCATAGCCTCCGTGACTGCCGCCTCGCTGAGAACATCGAGATTGCTCGTTGCCTCGTCAAGCAGAAGGATATCCGCCTGCCTGAGCATTGCTCTGGCAATGGAGATGCACTGGCCCTGACCGCCCGAGAAGTTTGAACCGCCGAGACCCACATCCTCGTCAAAGCCGTTGGGCTTTTCCATTATGCAGTCGTAGCAGTTTGCTTTCTTCGCCGCCTCTGCAAGCTCCTCATCGGACACCTCTCTGTCAAGTCCGTAGGTCAGATTTTCTCTGACCGTGCCGCCTATGAGCGGATCCTTTTGGAACACATATGCAAAGCGGTCACGCCACTGTGTCAAATCATACTTTGAAATATCATCCTCGGCAAAGCTCAACACGCCGCTCTTGGGCTCATAAAGTCTTGTGATTAGCTTAAATAGGGTAGACTTGCCTGCACCGTTTCCGCCGATGACGGCAGTAACCTTACCCATGGGGATATTAACGGACAGATTCTTGATGACATCCCTCTCCTCATTATAGGCAAAGGTGACATCGTTGAAAACAATGTCCGAGCAAAGCACAGGAACATCGGTTCCTTTCTCCTTCTCGTCCGGAGTGTCCAAAACCTGCGATATTTTCTTCATCGTGCCGAAGGTGCTGAACAGAGAGCCGGAATTGATAAAGAACAGACCGAGGTGAGTGCCCACAACAGTGGTTATCATATAAAAGCTCGTCAGATCACCGACAGTAACCTCGCCCTTGGGAATCAGCTGACCGCCGATGACGAAAACTATGACGATAAACACTATTGAGGTCAAGCTGCTTATAACCTGGAACACGGCTGTGGACAGCCAGATGAGCAAATCGGCAATATACATATTCTTGAATGTATGATTTCCGAGCTTTGCCTCAAGCTTCTCCGCCACCGCACTTTTAATAAGGCGGAAGCTGCGTACCCTCTCAGCCAAATAGCCGAGGCTCGTTGCGGTCACCTTTGTGCTGTAAACTCCGAGCTTGAACTGCCAGAAGCTGTAGAGTGCAAAGGTTGCCATTATCACGGGCACCATGATAAGCGAATAATTCGCAAGCATAACATTTGTGCTGTAAAGCTGTATAAAAGCCTGAACAACTGTCACCACAGAGGTGATGCTCACAACGATGGTGCTAAACAGTGCAGACGGTGCGGAGGCATCGCTTGTGACACGGCTGATGAGCATATTGCCGCTGTCGGCATCGTAATAGCTCGTCGGCAGGTGCATTATCTTTCGCCACAGCTTTACTCGCACACGCATTGTGATGACCTCTTCCATCTTGCGAGTGGAATAGGCACTTGCAATAGCCAATGCCGCAGAAAACACGGTCACTGCTATGTACTCCAGCAATTCCTTGCTGTTAATGGCGTTTTGCGTTCCGTCAATAACACTTCCTGTCAAAGTGGCAAACATCAGCTCGCTGCTGCCCATTGCTATCGAAAGTGCCGTGCTGACTATTATCAGCAGCCACGGAAGTTTTACGCCCTTGAACACTCTTATGTAGCTGCCCATGCGGTTGAGGAGAGATTTATTTTTCTTCATATTTCTTCCTCCTCGACATTCTCATTCATCGTGCGATAAACCTCGCAGCTTTCAAGCAGGCTTTCATGCGTGCCCTCTCCGACAAGGTGACCGTTTGAAAGGACAAATATCCTGTCATACTTGCGTGCAAAGCGCAGGTCGTGTGTCACGAGGATTCGGGTCTTGTCTGCAAAAACAGTGTCCATAGTCTCCTGAATCTTGACGGACACATTTATATCCAAAGCACTCGTAGGCTCATCCATAAGTATGACACTGCCGCCTCTGAGAACTTCACGGGTCAGCACAAGGCGCTGACTCTGGCCGCCCGACATTGAGCCGCCGCCCGAAGCTATCTCCGTGTCGAGATTGTTTTGGCACAGGCTCAGGTATTCGTTAAAACCTGTCTTTTTCGCCGCCGCAAATATTTCTTCGTCCTCAACGGGTCGGTCGATACCGTAGGTCAACGCTTCACGCAGAGTGCCGCTGAATATATCTGCACCCTGCTGAACATAGGCAATCTTCCGGCGGAAATCCGCAAGCGAAATATCACGGATGTCCGTGCCGCCTATCAGCACGCTACCCTCATCGGGCATATACAGACGCTCGAGAATACTTATGGCAGTGGTCTTGCCGCTGCCGCAAAGTCCGATTATCGCCGCAGAGCTGCCTGCCGGAATAGTAAAGCTTACGTTGCACAGTGCCGGCTCCTCAGTCTCGGGATAGGTAAAGGTAACATTTCGAAACTCTATATCTCCGCCCTCGGGTACTTCCTTTATATCGCCCGAATGCTCATCTTCGTTCTGCATAATCTCGGTGATACGATAAAAACTGCCCTGGATGCTCTTGATCGTAGTCCAGTTGTCGAAGATTTGATCCATATAGGAAAACAGATTTTGAGAAAAGAGGAAGAACGCAAGCCATGCGGCAAGATTTATTTCTTTCTTTTGCAGGAGAATAACCGCAACGATTATCACCACAAATTTTTGAAGAACATCCATAGCGGCAACAAAAGCCGAGGCAATATTGTCCTGATGGACTATACGCATATTGGCCTTGAGCAGCTCATTTGCCACGTTCTCGCCGTTTGATTCTTCTTCCTTCTCATTAGTATATGTCTTAATTAAGTGCAAATGCGTGATGCGGTCAGCCAAATAGCCTGTCAGATTACCGATTCGGTTATACAGGCTGTGACTGCTTTTTTGGAACACCCTGCCCATGATGAGTGCATACAGATACTTTATCGGTATGAGCATAAAGCACGAAAGTGCCAACACCCTGTGGTATTCGTTTATTGTTACCATGGCACCTATTACATAATAGATGGCAGGGATCAAGTTCAAAATAATATTTACAAGATTCAGTGCCGCTCCGGAGTCGTTGGTGACAGCACTCATCAGCTCCGACGGGTCGTTGCGGTCGAAATAATCCATCCGCATGCCCAGCATCTTTTTCCAGACCCTCTCACGGGTGCGGCGCACGCTGTACGACTGTGCGTGAACCATTGCCGCAACCGCCGCAACGCCGATAACACCTGTGAGTGCATAATAAATCACAGCCTCGCTCAGCGATGAGCCGCTTATATCTCCGCTCATAAGGTTTGAGGTTGTCACCGGAAGCTTGAGCATCAAGGTGGTTTCGGTCAGATTCAACGCCAAAGCAAAAAATATCCAAAACCACGGCAGCCGCAGGTCACGAATCGTTTTAAAAAAAGCCGCCCAACTGTTGCCGAGATGCTTTTCCTTAACTCGTTTAGCCATAGATCCTCCTAAACAAAAAGCGTATGCCACAGCCTAAGCATAGGCATACGCTTCGTTTTTAATTAGCCCTCGTAGCGCATCATGAAGAAGGACTCTTCGACATTGTCAGCATATGCGCTGAGACTGTCATCCTTCAACACGCTGTAGCCGATGTAGGTCTGAATAATATCCTGAAGATTCTGACCTTCGAGCTGATCCTGTACAACGGTGTCCGAAACTCTGACGGCTTTACCGAAGAAGTTTCCGTTTGCCGCATCCATAAGCTTATCGGCAGCGGCCTTGTTGTTGTACTCATAGTAAGTATAATGTGCAACCGCCTTGCCCTGGTATCCGTAGATAACATCGGTACGTACACTCATTTCCTTCTCAAGTGACTCATCCGAGAACGAATATCCGCCGGAGGAGGTAAGTATAATCTTCTCGTCGAACTCGAGACCCTCGGGGTCAACTATCGCACTGTAGGGAGCATAGGGATTAACGCCGTAGTTCTTCAGTCCCAGCTCCATCTTCATGTTCTCGGCATAGGCTGTGGCGCTTCTGTCGGACTGGACCTGACCGTAAAGCTCCTGCCACTCCTGGAACTTGGCATCAATCGCCGCCTCGTCCTGCTTTAAGACAAGAACGGTGTCGCTCTCGACTTCCATAGTCACTGCAAAGCTGCTCTCCATGTTGGCCTTGACTGTGTCCTTATCGGCAGCATCGGACAGGAAAGCATACAGATAAGATGAAACCGCCTTGCCCTCATTGCCGTAGATGACGCAGCCGAGAGTAACGGTGCCGGCAAGGTGAATCATAAGTGACTCATCGGGCTTGCCCAAATCGAGCGCCTCGGCAACGAACTCACCTGTGGTGGTGTTGGTCCAGCCTGTGGTCTTGCCCGTCTCGGGGTCATAGTCATACATACCGATGACATTGCCGCTGTCGTCAAGCTTGAGCGTGTTGGGATAAGCCGCAGCGTTGACTACTTCCTCAATAGTTGCGGCGAAGTCCTTGTTTATCAGAACCTTGCGCTCGTCATACTTGAGGCCGTCGGGATCATTGTGGGTGTAAAGCTCCTCGAACTTCACCACCGAGTCATCGCTGAACAGACTGCTGTTGCAGCCGACAAGGGCGAATACCATTGTCAATGCCAGGATGACCGCCAAAAATTTTTTCATACTGTTTTCCTCCTTATTTTTCCTTGTAATAAAGCATACAGTGGCAATAGCCCTCAAACTCGGGGTCTGCACACTGAGCCTTAAACTCCTCACAGATACATTTGTACTCGGGCTTACGCTCGGTACGGCAGGGGCAAAAGCCTCCCGTTTTTTTCAAGCCCTCTCTTACGTGCGCTACAATTTCCTTGTCCGCATTAAGTCTGACCTTTCCCATTTTAACCCTCCGTTACGAATAAAGTAATGTTGCGATCTGCTTGAGCAAGTCCTCACGCTCCATGGAGCCGGTTATCTCGTGAACCTTTTCTCCCTTGCGGAAGAACAGCAGCGTGGGAATCGCCATGATATTGAATTTTTCGGCAATCTCGGGGTTATAGGTGATATTTATTCTGCCAAACGAAATGCCGTGCATCTCGTTTGCAACCGCATCGTAATAGGGAGCGAGCATAACGCAGGCGACGCAGTTATCGCCATAGCAATCGATAACGGCAAAATCGGCTTTGGAAAATTCCTCCCACTGCTCGTCGTTGAGTTCAACAGTGCCCATATCAGTTACCTCCCTGTTCATCTGTCAAAAATTTATCGATTCCTTCAAACAGCGCCATGACGCAGAAGTTTCTCAGTGATTCTTCTATCATGACCTCTCTCGAGGGCACATTCTCGCCCATAAGAGTCATCATCTCTATCATCTGATCCGCCTCTTCTTCAGCCGCCTCACGGTCGATTTCTATATTGTTTCTGCGGCAAAACTCCTCTGCCGCCCAGCCCTGCTTAAGCTGATACAGCATAGCCTCACACAGCTCGTCTCTGCTCGGCAATTCCATATCGTTCGCCTCATACTCGGCCTTTATCTCGTCGAGATTTTCATCGAGGTAGCTTTCCACATCCGCCTCGTCATATTCAAACTCACTGCCGCCGATAATCTGGTTCATCGCCTCGCTGACTGCCATCTTATGGCTCTCCATGCGGGCATCGGCAAGCTTTTTCTCGGTCACATAGCTTCTGTAGCCCTCAACGGTCGATACGCCGTCGATACCGATGGAAGCGACAAGCTCATCGTTAAGCTGCGCCGGAATAAGTCTGATTATCTTTTCAACTGTGAGCGTGACCGCTTTTTCGTTGATCGAAGTGGCAACGCAGTCACCGACACTCTTGCCTATGACAGCCTGTGCTGCCTCCTGTGCGCCGGGAATGTCCATTGCAGTATACAGCAAAACCGTTCGTCCGTCCGGATAGCTCTGTGCGTCTGCCGCACAGTATACGATGTCTCCGCTGTCCGCAGTCTGCACGGCAGTCTGATTCGCATAGCGCAGTGACAGGCTGTTCACTTCCGCCTCCACCTGTTGGGGATCGACCGAAATCTCGGTCATTTCTTTGGGAATACGGACGTTTTCAAGGTCAAACAGCTTCTTAACAACGCCTTTCATGAAATACTCCTCTCATTTTTCGCCTTTTATAAAAGAGTTTCGAGCTTCTTCATAGTTTATTCTATCACAGTGCATATGCAAAATCAACGCTTTAAAGCAGGGGTTTGAAAGTTTTTT